>NZ_RPSJ01000020.1:0-46521 GCF_003946765.1 Bacillus sp. 2D03
TTCGCTCGACTTGCATGTATTAGGCACGCCGCCAGCGTTCATCCTGAGCCAGGATCAAACTCTCCAATAAAGTTAGTTTGTCTAGCATCTAAAATAAAAATTGACGTTTCACGTTGTTTGTTTCGTTTAGTTTTCAAAGTTCAATATCGCGTTTCAGCGACTTTTATAATATATCATAGTATATTATTTTCGTCAACAAGTTTTTTCGATAGGTTGTATCTCTCATTTGCTGACTCTGCCTATTATATAGGCTTTCTCTTCCCTATGCAAGTATTATTATAAAAAAATAAAGAGAGGGAAAATCCCCTCTCTTATTCTTCTGAAGAAACCTCTTCACTCGTTTCTTCCTCTTCATCTTTTTGTGCTTTTGCTACCGTCGCTACCTCTTGGTCTTCCTCTAATCGAATTAGACGAACACCTTGTGTATTACGTCCCATTTGAGAGATTTGATCAACTGGCATACGAATAATAACGCCTGCCGCTGTAATTAACATAATATCTTCTTCACCTGTAACAGATTTAACAGCTACTAATTTACCGTTCTTATCTGTAATGTTACAAGTTTTCAGACCTTTACCACCGCGACTTTGCAGACGGTATTCATCAATCGGTGTACGCTTTCCGTAACCATTTTTCGTTACAATTAGAACATTTACATCCTCTTCGACAATTTCCATACCTACAACTTGGTCTTCATCGCCCAACGTAATAGCTTTAACACCTGCAGCATTACGTCCCATAGAACGAACATCTTGTTCATTGAAACGAATTAGCATACCGTTACTTGTCCCGACAATAATATCCTTATCACCCGATGTTAAACGTACAGATATTACCTCATCCTCTTCACGAAGAGAAATTGCAATTAAACCATTTGTACGTATATTTGCAAATGATGAAAGTGGCGTTCTCTTAGAAACCCCTTGTTTTGTCGTAAAGAATAAGAACTGATCGTCACCAAATTCACGAATTGGAATAATAGCGTTAATCCACTCACCCTTATCTACCCCTAATAGGTTAATAATTGGTAGTCCTTTTGCAGTACGACTATACTCTGGAATTTCATATCCTTTCGTACGGTATACTTTACCCTTGTTTGTAAAGAATAAAATATGATCATGAGTAGACGTTGTTAATAAATGTTCAACAAAGTCATCATCATTTGTACCCATTCCTTGCACACCACGTCCCCCACGGTTCTGTGTTTTGTACGTAGAAGCTGGTAACCTCTTAATATAACCGTTATGAGTTAACGTAATCGCAATGTTTTGTTCAGGAATTAAATCTTCATCTTCAATAAATTCCATACCGCCAATTGTAATTTCTGTTCGTCTCTTATCATTGAAACGCTCTTTTACTTCTGTTAATTCTTCACGAATAATCTCAAGAACTTTTTCTTCATCTGCTAAAATCGCTTTTAATTCAGCAATTAACTTCATTAAGTCTTGATATTCTTGCTCAATTTTTTCACGTTCTAATCCAGTTAAACGTTGCAGACGCATATCTAAAATCGCTTGCGCTTGTTTCTCACTTAAACCAAAACGTTCCATTAAGCCTTGCTTGGCAATATCTGCCGTTTTTGAACTACGAATTAACGTAATAACTTCATCAAGATGATCTAAAGCAATTCGTAATCCTTCTAAAATATGAGCACGTGCTTCTGCTTTTTCTAATTCATAAGCAGTACGTCTACGAATTACTACCTTCTGATGCTCTAAATAATGATATAGATTTTGTTTTAAATTTAGTACTTGTGGCTCCCCATTTACAAGAGACAACATATTAATACCGAAACTTGTTTGAAGCGCTGTATGTTTATATAGATTGTTTAATAGTACGTTTGCATTAGCATCACGACGTACTTCCATGACAATACGCATACCATTACGATCTGATTCATCACGTAAATCTGTAATACCTTCAATTTTCTTATCGCGAACTAATTCTGCGATTTTTTCAATTAATCGTGCCTTATTAACTTGATAAGGTAGTTCAGTTACGATAATAGATTGTTTACCGTTTGACTTCTCTTCAATTTCAACCTTAGCACGAAGCATAATGGAACCGCGACCTGTTTCATAAGCTCTTCGAATTCCACTTCTTCCTAAAATTAAACCTGCCGTCGGAAAGTCTGGACCGGGAATATATTCCATTAATTCCGCGATAGTAATATCAGGATTATGACTTAATGCCAGCACACCATCAATTACTTCGCCAAGCTGATGCGGCGGTATATTTGTTGCCATACCAACAGCAATACCTGTTGTACCGTTTACTAATAAATTAGGGAAACGCGCTGGTAGTACTATCGGTTCTCTTTCGGAACCATCATAGTTATCTTGATAATCAATTGTATTTTTTGAAATATCACGTATTAATTCCATAGAAATCTTAGACATTCTTGCCTCTGTATAACGCATTGCCGCTGCTGAATCTCCATCTACAGAACCGAAGTTACCATGCCCATCTACAAGCATATAACGTTGACTAAAATCTTGCGCCATACGTACCATTGTTTCATAAACGGCTGAATCACCATGAGGGTGATACTTACCGATTACTTCACCGACAATACGTGCTGATTTCTTATACGCTTTATCAGCTGTAATTCCTAAATCATTCATCGCATATAAAACCCTACGATGCACAGGTTTTAATCCATCACGAACATCTGGTAATGCACGAGATACGATAACACTCATTGCGTAATCTAAAAATGAGGTACGCATTTCATGACTAATATTAATTTCTCGAATTCGTGCTTGTTGTTGATTGTCTGACATCAACGAGCACCTCCTCTTACATTTCCGTTACACATACATTGATTTATATGTAGAAGACAGGAATACTTAGATTCCTGTCATTACTCATTTAAATATCAAGGTTCTTCACGTATTTTGCATTCTCTTGGATAAAGTTACGACGTGGCTCTACTTTATCTCCCATTAAAATTTCAAATGTTTCGTCTGCTTCAATTGCATCTTGAAGGGAAACTTGAAGTAATGAACGTACTTCTGGGTCCATTGTCGTCTCCCATAGCTGAGTTGGATTCATTTCCCCTAGACCTTTATAACGTTGAATCCCTGGCTTAGGTTGGGCCGGTAATTCTGCTAAGATTTTTTCAAGTTCCTTATCGTTGTAAGCATATTGAATTTTTTTACCTTGTTGTATTTTAAACAACGGCGGCTGTGCAATATAGATATAACCACACTCAATTATTTGACGCATATAACGATAGAAGAACGTTAATAATAGGGTACGAATATGTGCACCATCAACATCGGCATCGGTCATAATAATAACTTTATGATAGCGTGCTTTTTCAATATCGAAGTCTCCACCAATATTTGTACCGATCGCCGTAATAATTGTACGAACTTCATCATTTGATAAAATCTTATCTAAGCGTGCCTTTTCCACATTAATAATTTTACCCTTCAGCGGTAAAATTGCTTGGAAATGACGATCGCGTCCTTGTTTTGCAGATCCACCCGCAGAGTCACCCTCTACGATGTAAATTTCACTAATTGCTGGATCTTTCGAAGAGCAATCAGCTAATTTACCAGGTAAACTCGAAACTTCTAACGCACTCTTTCGACGTGTCAATTCACGCGCTTTTTTCGCAGCTACACGTGCACGTGCAGCCATCGTACCTTTTTCTACAATTTTTCGCGCTACATTAGGATTTTCTAGTAAGAACTTTTCAAACGCCTCTGAGAATACAGACTCTGTAATTGTTCTCGCTTCACTATTCCCAAGTTTTGTCTTCGTTTGTCCTTCAAATTGTGGATTTGGATGCTTGATTGATACAATTGCTGTTAAACCTTCACGAACATCCTCACCGGTTAAATTACTGTCCGCATCTTTTAAAATGCTATTTTTACGACCATAGTCGTTGATTACACGAGTTAAAGCTGTTTTAAAACCTACCTCATGTGTACCACCTTCATACGTATGGATGTTATTCGTAAATGAGTAAATATTATTTGTGTATCCCTCGTTATATTGAAGAGAAACCTCAACCTGAATACCATCTTTTGAACCTTCTACGTACACAGGCTCTTCATGAATCGGTTGTTTTGAGCGATTTAAATGCTCAACGTATGATTTAATTCCACCTTCGTAATGGAATTCTTTCTTTTGCTTATGTTCACGTTTATCTTCAATTGTTAATTTAATATTACGATTTAAAAACGCTAATTCACGCATACGAGTTGCTAACGTATCAAAATCGTATACTGTTGTTTCTTGGAAAATTTCCGGATCTGGTTTAAATCGAGTTATTGTTCCTGTTTGATCTGTGTCACCAATGACTTTTAAATCCGCAACCGG
This sequence comes from Bacillus sp. 2D03, assembly GCF_003946765.1. Classification (NCBI taxonomy): domain Bacteria; kingdom Bacillati; phylum Bacillota; class Bacilli; order Caryophanales; family Bacillaceae; genus Bacillus; species Bacillus sp. 2D03. The sequence goes on from NZ_RPSJ01000020.1 coordinate 4,333, forward strand.
AATACCTCTTTCGTATTTTTGGTAATGGATTTTACCTTCACGATGTACAAATACTTCTAATTCTGTTGATAGAGCATTTACAACCGATGCCCCAACACCATGTAAACCACCAGAAACTTTATAACCGCCACCGCCAAATTTACCACCGGCGTGGAGAACAGTCATAATAACTTCTACAGCTGGACGTCCCATTTTTTCTTGTATACCAACCGGAATACCACGCCCATTATCCGTTACACGAATACTATTATCTTCTTCGATACTAACATTAATTTCATCACAATAACCTGCAAGTGCTTCATCAATACTATTATCTACGATTTCCCACACAAGATGGTGAAGCCCTTTTCCACTTGTAGATCCAATATACATACCAGGGCGTTTCCGAACTGCCTCTAGTCCTTCAAGCACCTGTATCTGACTTTCATCATATGCATTTTCTTGCATTTGCTTTTGTTCCATTGACACAAAGATCACCTACTTTTCCATTTAAACAGGGGTTATTCCCTATCTATTTCACAATCTACAGTGCCGTTCGTTACATGAATTGTTTTCGCTTCTTTTAATGTTTCGTGTTCAATTCCGTCGACACTCGTCGTTGTAACAAATGTTTGCACTTTTCCTTGAATTGTATTTAAAAGATGTGATTGACGATAATCATCTAATTCTGATAAAACATCATCCAACAAAAGGATTGGATATTCTTTAACCTCTGAATAAATCAATTCAATTTCAGCTAATTTTAGGGATAGTGCGGTCGTTCGTTGTTGTCCTTGCGAACCAAAGACTTGAACATTTTTACTATTAACGAAGAATTGTAAATCATCACGATGAGGACCAATTAAAGTCGTACCACGGAAAATTTCACGTTGTTTCACAGATTGAAAACTTTCATAGTATACTTCTTTTATTTTCGACAAATCCATTGATTCTGATACATCTACACTTGGTTTATAGACAATTTCTAACTCTTCTAATCCACGGCTTATACCTCGATGAATTGGAGCTGCCCATTCCTGTAGCAAATGCAAAAATTCAAAACGTTTTTGCAGTATCTTCGCACCATGCTCAATTAGTTGAAGTGTAAATACATCCAACATCGTTTCCTCATTCTTACTATTCCCTTGCATTTTTTTCAACAAATGATTTCGTTGCGTGAGCACCTTTTGATATTGACTTAATTCATACAAATATACAGGAGCTATTTGTCCTAATTCCATATCTAAAAAGCGTCTTCTTACTTGAGGGCTTCCTTTTACAAGATTTAAATCTTCTGGGGCAAACATGACAACATTCATCACGCCAATATATTGACTTAACTTTTGTTGTTCAAGTTGATTTAATTTTGCCTTTTTACCTTTTTTCGAAATATTTAATTCCAAGGACAAAGAACTGTTTCTTTTTTGTAATTTCCCTTTTATTTGACCAAAATCTTCATCCCAGCGGATAAGTTCGCGATCATTAGAGGTTCTATGAGATTTCGCCATCGCTAAAACATAAATAGCTTCCATCAAGTTAGTTTTCCCTTGTGCATTTTCGCCGATAATTACATTTACCTTATCTTCAAAGGAAAGCTCTAATTTTTCATAATTGCGATAGTTTTTTAATTGTATTTCTGAAATAAACAAAGGGCTCCCCCTTTATGCCTGAACTTGGAAAGTTCCGCTTCCTGGAATTTCAATAACATCATTCGCATATAGTTTGCGACCTCTTCTATTTTCAAGTTCGTTGTTCACGTACACTTCATATTCTTGTAAAAACCATTTTACAGCGCCACCTGTATCAATTACATCAGCTAACTTTAAAAATTGTCCTAGTGTAATATACTCTGTTGAAATTTTAATACGTTTCATAAAATCGCTCACTTTCTGAAAGTGTTCATTCTTTCATTGTACTAAATAAACTAGCATTAGGAAAGTAATACCCAAAAATCAAATAAGGGCCACTAGCATCTTTAAACTAGCAACCCTTATTCCTTACCTAGTAAGTACGAACCGGTAAAATTAATTGAATAATTGAATCATCATTTACTGTACGAATTAAGAACGGTCTCATCGCCCCAGTAAAGCTAACTTTAATCTCTGTACTATCCAAAGCTTTTAATGCATCCATCATATATTTTGCACTAAAAGATATTTTTAACTCTTCTCCATCTACTTTTTCGCATTGTACTTCTTCGACAACTTTTCCGATTTCTGGTGAATTCGAAGAAATCTCTAGCATTTCTTGCTCTAAAGTTGATAATTTAACAACGTTATTGCGGCCATCTCTTGCTAATAGTGAAGCACGATCAATTGCTTGTAGGAATTCTTTTGTATTCACAAAAATATCCGTTTTACTCTCTGCCGGAATTAAACGTGTCGTATCAGGATAATTTCCTTCTAACAATCTTGAGAAGAATAATAAATGTTTTGTACGGAATAATACTTGATACTCCGTAATAACGATATCTACCATTTCTTCAGACTCATCTAAAATTTTACTTAATTCATTTAAGCTCTTACCTGGAATAACAACATTAGCTTGGAACTCATCTGCAATATTATGTCCTTCAATTTTTGCTTTTCTAAGTGCCAGTCTATGACTATCTGTTGCAATACAAGTTAACTCGCTGTTATATACCTTCCAGTTTACACCTGTCAAGATCGGTCTTGTTTCAGAAGTAGAAACTGCAAATACAGTTTGTCTGATCATATGTTTAAGTAAATCTGTTGGTATTTTAAATACATGATGTTCTTCAATCTGTGGCAGTAACGGATATTCTGCAGAATCTAAACCATTTAAGTTAAACTCTGATTTTCCAGATTTTATTTTTGTCATAAAATGATTTTCCACAGAAATTTCGACAGTGTCTTTAGGTAGTTTTTTTACAATCTCACTAAAATATTTTGCTTGTAAAACAATGCTTCCTGATTGAGCTATTTCTACGATTTCTTTTCCATCTTCTTCGACTGGAATAAACGATTCAATAGAAATATCAGCATCGCTTCCTGTTAATGTAACCCCTTCTTCAGTAGCTACAACTTTAATTCCCGTAAGAATGGGGATTGTTGTACGAGAAGAAACTGCCTTCATTACATCTTGTACACCTCTTACAAGATAGTCTTTTTGTATTGTAAAACGCATAAAGAAAAACCTCCGGTAAGTATAAGATTTTATTTAATTAATAAAGATAAAAAAATAGTAGTAATAGTAATAGGGCTTGTGGATATGTGGATAACCTCTATAAAGGATGTAAAAACAGTCTATCTACATGTGGATAGACTGTGCGTAAAACAAGGTAAGTTATTCACACTATTCAGCTACTACTTTAAAATACCATTAATTTCTTCAACTTGCTTTTGTAATTGCGTATCGGTTTTTAGTAGTTTAGAGATTTTTTCATGGGCATGGATAACTGTTGTATGATCACGTCCACCAAATTCTTCACCTATTTTTGGTAAAGAGGAATCTGTAAGCTCGCGCGATAAATACATTGCAATTTGGCGAGGAAACGCAACTGATTTTGTACGTTTTTTCGCTTTAAAATCTTCTAATTTCACTTGATAAACATCCCCGACAGCTTTTTGAATATCATAAATAGAGATAATTTTCGGCTTAGAATTTGGAATAATATCTTTAAGTGCTTCAGCTGCTAAATCAGCATTAATATCTTTATTAATTAAAGATGAATAAGCTACAACTCGGATAAGTGCACCTTCTAATTCACGAATATTTGAATCAATTTGATTTGCGATATAAAGCATAACTTCATTTGGTATATCAAGCCCTTCAGCTTTTGCTTTTTTGCGTAAAATCGCAATTCGTGTCTCTAAATCTGGTGGCGTAATATCTGTAATAAGTCCCCATTCAAAGCGGGAACGAAGACGATCTTCTAAAGTCGGAATTTCTTTTGGTGGTCGATCACTAGAAATTACAATTTGTTTACTTTCTTCGTGTAATGCATTAAATGTATGGAAAAACTCTTCTTGAGTTTGTTCTTTTCCAGCAAGAAATTGAATATCATCTATCAATAAAACATCTACGTTGCGATATTTATTACGAAAATCAACAGCTTTATTATCACGAATAGAGTTAATAAATTCATTCGTGAATTTTTCTGATGATAAATATACAACTTTTGCATTTGGATTATGTTCAATTACATAATGACCAATCGCGTGCATTAAATGCGTCTTTCCAAGCCCAACTCCCCCGTAAATAAAGAGTGGATTATACGCTTTAGCTGGCGCCTCGGCTACAGCTAATGAAGCTGCATGGGCAAAACGGTTACCAGAACCGATAACAAATGTATCAAATGTATATTTTGGATTTAACATGCTCTGTGGTAAATGAGCTGAATCATCTTGTGCAGGATTCCGCTTAACTGGAGGAAGATCAATGTCCTCTTCAGCTTGACTTTGGGGAATAATAAAGCGAATTGCTAATTTTGCCCCTGTTAAATCGTATAGTGTTTCTGAAATTAGTTCTGAGTAATGAGATTCTAGCCAGTCACGAGCAAATTCATTTGGAGCTGTAATCGTTAATACGTCTTTCTTCAAGTTATGAGCCGTTGTTGATTTTAACCATGTCTCATAACTAGGCTTGCTTACCTTTTTTTCTAATTCTTTTAAGGCACTATTCCATAAATCAGAGATATTTTCCAAAGGTGTCCCTCCTTTACTAAGATGGTAAAAGAATAAGGTTGCGCAACAAATGTACAACCCAATAAATATAAAATGTATATTTATACGAAACGTATTTTAAAACCTAAAAACGTCGTTTGTATATGAGATAGGGTTTTCGACAAAAAAAGCAAATGTGGACAACTATTTACCCACATGTGATTAAAACTGTCCACATGTTATACACAAATTGTGGATAAGATAAAGGTGTGGAAAACTTATTCAAAGTGAAAACACAACTATAATATCAAAAAAAAGTGGCTATAGCAATGAATTTAAGAAAGTTATCCACAAAATCAATACCTTGTGGAATAAACTTGTCCACAACACGATATACTGTGTAAAAGTGTGAAAAAAGTTTGTGGATATAAAAAACGTAAAAAAACATTTATCCACAAGGAAATATAGATGCTGTGAAAAAGTATGTGAATAGGTTCAAAATGAATATTTGATGAAAATTTCTAGAACCATTGACATTTTCCTAGTTGATTAACTATAATTTATAGGACTGTCTTTAACAGATATTCCTCAGGGAGGTGTCATATAATGAAAAGAACTTACCAACCAAATAAACGTAAGCGCAGCAAAGTACATGGTTTCCGCAGCCGTATGAGCACAGCGAACGGACGTAAAGTGCTAGCAGCTCGTCGTCGTAAAGGAAGAAAAGTATTATCTGCGTAGACCACTGATCGTTCAGTGGTCTTTTTTTCTAATAATAGTGAATTTCCGCTGATGAAATACAGGAGTGTCAATTGATATGAAGAAAAAACATCGTATAAAGAAGAATGATGAATTCCAGGCGGTTTTTCAAAAAGGAAAATCAAATGCGAATCGTCAGTTTGTTGTATACCAATTAGATAAAGAAGAACAGCCAAACTTTCGCATCGGCCTTTCTGTTAGCAAGAAAATAGGAAATGCAGTAGTTCGTAATCGAATTAAGCGCATGGTCCGTCAGGCTATTACAGAGTTAAAAGATGAGATAGCTTCTGGAAAAGATTTTGTTATAATAGCAAGGAAGCCTTGTGCAGAGATGACATATGAAGAAGTAAAGAAAAGCTTAATTCATGTCTTTAAACGCTCTGGTATGAAAAGAATAAAAAAGTAGCGTAAGGAAATGAATTACACTATATACATACCGATACAAGGAGGAGTAGGCTTTGAAAAAGAAATTAGGTTTACTAGCCATGGTCGTTGCATTAATGGCGATTGCCACCGGTTGTAGTGAAACGGGTCAGCCGATTACATCGAAAAGTACTGGGATTTGGAATGAATATTTCGTATATCCGCTTTCTCAGTTAATCACGTATTTTGCCGACTTATTTAACAGTAATTATGGTTTAGCAATTGTTATTACAACTCTTATCATTCGTTTTGCGTTATTACCACTAATGATTAAACAAACGAAGAGTACGAAAGCGATGCAAGCGTTACAACCGGAAATGGTGAAGTTAAAAGAGAAATATAGCTCTAAAGATCAAGCGACACAGCAAAAACTGCAGCAAGAAATGATGCAGTTATATCAAAAAAATGGTGTAAATCCATTAGCTGGTTGTTTACCAATCTTTATTCAAATGCCAATTCTGTTCGCTTTTTATCATGCAATTATGAGAACAGCTGAAATTAAACAACATAGTTTCTTATGGTTCGATTTAGGACATGCAGACCCGTTCTATATCTTACCGGTCGTTGCAGCAATTACGACATTTATTCAGCAAAAGCTTGCAATGGCAGGAACAGCTGGTCAAAATCCGCAAATGGCAATGATGCTTTGGCTTATGCCGATTATGATTTTAATCTTTGCAATTAACTTCCCAGCCGCATTATCACTTTACTGGGTTGTTGGTAATATCTTTGGTATTGCTCAAATGTACTTTATCAAAGGGCCAGAAATTAAGGCTAGCAAAGCTGGAGGCTCAAGCAAGTGAGTGTAATTACTGCTAAAGGACAAACAGTCGAGCTGGCAGTAGAGGATGCTTTAAGGCAATTAAATACATCAAAAGATCGAGTAGATATAAATATTGTCGATGAGGGTAAAAGAGGATTCTTAGGTTTATTTGGGAATCGTCCTGCAGTAGTAGAAGTTGTATTGAAGAAAGATCCAATTCAAGAATGTGAAGAATATTTAAGAAATGTTATTCACGATATGGGTGTGGAAGTTGAGATTAGTAAAATTGTAAAAGGACGCGAAATTGAATTTACAATTTCTGGTGATAATGTAGGTGTTTTAATTGGGAAAAGAGGTAATACATTGAACTCTTTACAGTATTTAACAAAAATTGTCGCGAATCGTAACACGAAGCAGTATATCGGTATTACACTAGATGCTGAAAATTATCGTAGTAAAAGAAAAAGTACGTTAGAATCACTTTCTTATCGATTAGCGAAACAAGTATTTAATACGAAAAAAAGAGTTATTTTAGAACCGATGCCATCTTTTGAACGAAAAATTATTCATCAGGCATTATCAAATCATCAAGGTATCAATACAACTTCTGAAGGAAATGAACCACATCGGCATGTTGTAATATCTCCTAAATGACCGGTTGCTCAAATGAGTGCCGGTTTTTTTGAGCGAAAAATAGATGTGGATAACTAAAAAACACTAAACTTATCCACTGTGAATAAGTTTAGTGTTTTTTACATGGGGATATAATAAAATGAGTTATTCTTCTTTTGTAGATAGGTTCGTTATGGTATCCTAATAATTTAGTGAAAGAAATAATCATGTTGAAATAGAGATAAATAAGCAAGTGAGGTGAAAGGACATGGAATTTGATACAATTGCTGCGATTTCCACAGCGCTTGGAGAGGGTGCAATTGCCATTGTTCGAGTAAGTGGGGATGATGCGGTTGAGAAAGTTAATCGTATTTTTAAGGGGAAGGATTTAACAGAGGTTCCTTCTCACACTATTCATTATGGTCATATTGTTGATTTAGATACAAATCAAGTTATTGAAGAAGTTATGGTGTCTATTATGCGCGCACCAAGGACTTTTACACGTGAAAATATAGTGGAAATTAACTGTCACGGTGGACTTGTTTCAGTAAATAAAGTATTGCAACTTATTCTAGCACAAGGAGTACGATTGGCAGAACCGGGCGAATTTACAAAACGTGCTTTTTTAAATGGACGTATCGATTTATCACAAGCAGAAGCTGTTATGGATTTGATTCGAGCAAAAACAGATCGTGCGATGAATGTAGCAATTAATCAAATGGAAGGGCGATTATCTAAATTAATTGGTCTTTTGCGTCAAGAAATATTAGAAACATTAGCTCATGTTGAGGTAAATATAGATTATCCAGAATACGATGATGTAGAAGAGATGACACATAATATTTTAATTGAGAAAGCGACGCATGTTCGTTCGGAAATCGAAAAAATATTAGAAACATCAAAACAAGGGAAAATTTTACGTGAGGGTATTGCTACAGCAATTATCGGTAGACCTAACGTTGGGAAATCATCGTTATTAAATAGTCTTGTTCAGGAGAAAAAGGCAATTGTAACTGATATTGCAGGAACAACTCGTGATGTTATTGAAGAGTACGTTAACGTGCGTGGTGTACCTCTTAAACTTATAGATACAGCCGGTATTCGGGAGACAGAAGATGTTGTTGAACGAATTGGTGTGGAACGTTCAAAAGAAATGATGAGCCAAGCGGATTTAGTATTAGTTGTTGTCAACTATAGCGAGGCTTTAACAAATGAGGATGAAGATCTATTCCGTGCGGTACAAGGAAAAGACTTTATTGTTATTGTGAATAAGACTGATTTACCGCAAGCGATTGATATGGAACGTGTTACAGAGTTAGCCGCGGGAAATCGTGTTATTACAACATCCTTAATTGAAGAACAAGGAATAGATGAACTCGAAAAGGCAATAGCTGATTTATTCTTTGAAGGAACAATCGATTCTGCAGATATGACATATGTTTCTAATGCGAGACATATTGGATTATTAACACAAGCAGGAAAAACAATCGGTGATGCAGTTGAGGCGATTGAAAATGGTGTACCAATTGATATGGTACAAATTGATTTAACAAGAACGTGGGAAATACTTGGTGAAATTACTGGGGACACAGTGCATGAAAGCTTAATTGACCAGTTGTTCTCTCAATTTTGTTTAGGAAAATAATATAGTGAAGTTGTAGAAAGATAGAGATTATTAGGAGGAATAAACAATGGGATACAATGCCGGTTCATACGATGTCATAGTAATCGGTGCAGGTCATGCAGGATGTGAAGCTGGTCTTGCGGCAGCACGAATGGGCTCAAAAACATTAATGTTAACAATTAACTTGGATATGGTAGCATTCATGCCATGTAACCCTTCTGTTGGTGGACCAGCAAAAGGGATTGTTGTTCGTGAAATTGATGCATTAGGCGGAGAAATGGGACGTAATATTGATAAAACTCATATTCAAATGCGTATGCTAAATACAGGTAAGGGACCAGCCGTACGTGCACTTCGAGCGCAAGCTGATAAATTCTCTTACCAACATGAATTAAAGAAAACAATTGAAGAAACACCAAACTTAACGTTGTTCCAAGGAATGGTAGAGCGTTTAATTGTTGAAGAAGGTGTATGTAAAGGGGTAGTTACACAAGCTGGTGCAGAATATACAGCAAAAACAGTTGTAATTACAACTGGAACATTTTTACGTGGCGAGATTATCATGGGCGACTTAAAATATTCAAGCGGTCCAAATAACCAGCAACCGTCTATTACATTATCTGAGCATTTAGAGGAGCTTGGATTTGATCTTGTAAGATTTAAAACAGGGACACCTCCTCGTGTAAACAGTAATACAATTGACTACAGTAAAACAGAAATTCAACCAGGTGATGATAAGCCACGTGCGTTCTCTTTTGAAACAACGAAATTTATTATGGATCAAATTCCATGTTGGTTGACATATACAAGTACAGAAACACACCGTTTAATAGATGAAAATTTACATCGTTCAGCTATGTATTCTGGTATGATTAAAGGAACAGGTCCTAGATACTGTCCTTCTATTGAAGACAAAGTAGTAAGATTTAATGATAAACCGCGTCATCAAATTTTCTTAGAGCCAGAAGGGCGTAATACACAAGAAGTATATGTACAAGGTTTATCCACAAGCTTACCAGAAGATGTACAACGTGACATGCTTAGAACAATTCCAGGCCTAGAAAATGTTGAAATGATGCGTACAGGTTATGCAATTGAATATGATGCAATTGTGCCAACACAACTATGGCCAACACTTGAAACGAAAAAGATTAAAAATTTATATACAGCAGGACAAATTAATGGAACTTCTGGTTACGAAGAGGCGGCCGGACAAGGGCTTATGGCTGGAATTAATGCAGCATGCCGCTCTTTAGGTAAAGAAGAAGTTGTTTTAGGTCGCGAGGATGCTTATATTGGTGTCTTAATTGATGATCTTGTAACGAAAGGTACAAATGAACCATATCGTTTATTAACGTCTCGTGCAGAATACCGTCTATTATTACGCCACGATAATGCTGATCTTCGTTTAACTGAAGTTGGTCGTAAAATTGGATTAATTAAAGAAGAGCGCTATGAGCGATTTACAAATAAAAAATTACAAATTGAACAGGAAAAGGAACGTTTAAGCAGCATTATTATTAAACCACGTCCTGAAGTTCAAGAATTAATTCGCAATATTGGCGGAAGTGAATTGAAAGATGGAATACGTGCAAGTGACTTATTACGTCGTCCAGAGATGACATATGAGCATATTCATCTTTTAGTACCAAGTGAAGTAGAATTAAGTGATGAAGTTAAAGAACAAGTTGAAATTCAGATTAAGTATGAAGGATATATTGAAAAATCTTTACAGCAAGTAGAGCGTATGAAGAAAATGGAGAATAAAAAAATCCCTGTAGATATTGATTATGATGCGATTTCTAGCATTGCTTCAGAAGCTAGACAGAAATTGAAAGATGTTCGTCCACTTTCAATGGGGCAGGCTTCACGTATTTCTGGCGTAAATCCAGCGGATATTTCCATTTTACTTGTGTATATAGAACAAGGAAAAATTGCACGCGTATCGAACCAATAAATAGTAAGGAGATATTGCTAGATGAACATAGAACAATTTCAATCTATGCTAGAAGAGAAGGGAATCACCCTCTCTTCTAGACAGTTAGAGCAGTTCAAAATCTACTTTGAAACATTAGTAGAGTGGAATGAAAAAATGAACTTAACGGCTATTACAGAAAAAGAAGAAGTATATTTAAAACACTTTTTTGATTCCATTACAGCTGCTTTTTATTATGATTTTTCAAAACCATTCTCAATTTGCGATGTTGGTGCAGGTGCTGGATTCCCAAGTATTCCTTTAAAAATTTGTTTCCCGCATTTAAAAATAACAATTGTAGATTCGTTGCAAAAACGTATTAATTTCTTAAATCACTTAGCACAAAAGTTAGAATTAAGTGATGTTGCATTTTGTCATGATCGTGCTGAAACATTTGGGAAAAAAGAAGGTGTACGTGAATCATACGATATTGTAATGGCACGTGCAGTTGCGCGTCTTTCTGTATTAAGTGAGCTATGTTTACCGCTTGTAAAAGTTGGAGGAACATTCATTGCAATGAAAGGTGCAGCAGCAAACGAAGAAATTGAAAATGGTAAGTATGCTTTAGAGGTGCTAGGCGGAGAGTTAAAAGAGATGTCTACGTTCCAATTACCGTTTGAAGAGAGTGAACGTAATATTTTATTAATCGAGAAAAAGCGCAAGACACCAAAGAAATATCCACGCAAACCGGGAACACCCAATAAATTACCTATTGAAAAATAAATCTTATTAGACGTAAGATTAAATTATATAAATGAAAACGTAAATGTTTCATAGGAAACATTTTATGGAGAATAGTCAATAGGCCTAAAAGGTGGTGGAATATGTATGAAAAATACGTTTTCTCGTTTATTTGGCTTTGGAGATAAAGAGAGCGAATTCGAATTACAAGACGAAAGCCATGAAGAGATAGATAAAAAGGTATATGAAGAAATACAAGAAATTCCGATAGTAAATATTACCCCTAACCGTTATCAACCAAGAACAGTTTTTGATGATGCGCGTATTGATGAGCTAGCATTAACAATTCGTACACATGGACTTATTCAGCCGATTGTTGTAAGGCAATATGAGGATGATAAGTACGAGATTATTGCTGGAGAAAGACGTTTTCGCGCAGCAACAAAGTTAGGTTGGGAAAAGGTTCCTGCAATTATAAAGAACTTAAATGATACAGAGACAGCTTCTGTAGCTTTAATTGAAAACTTGCAACGTGAGGAACTAACGGCAATCGAGGAAGCTGTGGCATATCAAAAGCTGATTGAGTTACATAATTTAACACAAGAAGCATTGGCACAACGACTTGGAAAAGGACAATCTACAATCGCAAATAAGTTGCGATTGTTAAAGTTGCCTGAAGAAATAAAAAGTGCATTATTAGAAAAAAGCATTACAGAACGTCACGCCCGCGCTCTCATTCCTTTAAAAAATGAGGAATTACAACTGAAGGTTTTACAGGAAATTGTGGAGAAACAACTAAATGTAAAGCAAACAGAAGAACGAATTGCGAAGCTACTAGAGGAAGCGAAACCGAAGCGTAAGGCAAAGCAAAAAGCAGTAAGTCGAGATACGAGGATTGCTATGAATACAATTAGACAATCTTTACAAATGGTTACTGAAAGTGGTTTGAATGTTAATTCTGAGGAAGAAGAATTTGATGAGTACTATCAAATTACAATTAAAATTCCAAAGAAAAAATAATAATGACGTGCTAGAGACCTTATCCTATTGGAGAGGTCTCTTTTACTATATTTTCTTGTTAAATGAAGAAGGAGTTTAGAAATAAATTTTGAAGTTTAATAAAGGACGTAAAAGAAAAAGTTTTATTTCATGTTACAATAAACGTAATTGTTACTAGAATAAGATAGAAAGGTTGAAAGTAGGTGACATCATGGGAAAAATCATTGCTATTGCTAATCAAAAAGGCGGTGTTGGAAAAACAACAACATCTGTTAATTTAGGGGCTGGATTGGCACAAGTAGGTAAAAAAGTCCTTCTTGTAGATATTGATGCTCAAGGAAATGCAACGACTGGTGTGGGAATTGAAAAATCTGAATTAGATCAATGTATTTACAACGTTCTTGTGGAAGATGCAGATGTTCAAGGGGTTATACAGAAAACCGCAACTGAAAACTTAGATGTTCTACCCGCTACAATTCAATTAGCTGGTGCTGAAATTGAATTGGTACCGACTATTTCCCGGGAAGTACGTTTGCAAAGAGCATTACAGCCAGTTCGTGATGAATATGACTATATTATTATCGACTGTCCCCCATCTTTAGGGTTATTAACGATTAATGCATTAACAGCAGCAGATTCTGTTATTATTCCTGTACAGTGTGAATATTACGCACTAGAAGGGTTAAGTCAGCTATTAAATACAGTTCGACTTGTACAAAAACATTTAAATAAAAATTTAGCAATTCAAGGTGTATTGTTAACAATGTTGGATGCCCGTACAAATTTAGGAATCCAAGTTATAGATGAAGTGAAAAAGTATTTTAGGGATAAAGTATATCGCTCGATTATTCCGCGTAATGTACGCTTGAGCGAGGCTCCAAGTCATGGGAAACCTATTATGCAGTATGACGCTAAATCAAGAGGAGCAGAAGTATATATAGATTTAGCAGAGGAAGTGATTGCAGGTGGCTAAAGGATTAGGAAGAGGAATTAATGTGTTTTTTCCTGATTTAGATGTGAAAGAAGAGGAAACAATTCAGGAGATTCTTGTAACTGAATTAAGGCCGAATCCATATCAACCGCGTAAACACTTTAATAAAGAGGCGATTCAGGAATTAGCAATTTCGATTAAGGAACACGGTATTTTACAACCATTAATTGCTAGGAAGAGTATTAAAGGATATGAAATTGTTGCAGGTGAAAGACGATTTCGTGCTGCAAAAGAGGCTGGTTTAGAAAAAGTACCTGCCGTTGTCAGACAATTAACTGAACAGCAAATGATGGAATTTGCTTTGTTAGAAAACTTACAACGAGAAGATTTAAATCCTATGGAAGAGGCAATGGCATACCAGATGTTAATGAATGAGCTAAATGTAACGCAAGAACAATTAGCGAAACGTCTTGGTAAAAGCAGACCTTACATTGCAAATTATACTAGGTTATTAAGCCTACCTTCTTTCGTACAAGATATGATTGCAAATGGTCAACTTTCAATGGCTCATGGGAGAACTTTACTTACGATAAAAGATGAAGAACAATTGAAGTCCTTATTGAAACGCATTGAAAAAGAAGGATTAAATGTTCGTCAATTAGAGAAAATTGTCCAAGAGATTAATCAACACGTTTCACGTGAAACAAAAAAAGTGAAAAAAGAGCGAAATATATTTTTCGTAGAACGTGAAACGTTCTTAAGAGAAAAGTTTGGCACAGATGTGAAAATTAAAGAGACGAAAAAAGAAAAAGGTAAAATTGAAATTGAATTTTTTAATAAAGAAGATTTAAATCGTATTTTAGAACTATTAGCACAGAAAAATTAAAAAGCAAACCATCTTATTATTTATAGATGGTTTGCTTTTTTTAATGCGGATAATTTTTGATCCGTCTCTTTTATACTTTGTGCGATTACATCAGCCATTTTCATGACTAAACTTAATCTTGTATTTTGAAGAACGAAAAACTCCATAAACCCATTTAGATTGACGATACCGTGTATGTGCAAATCACCAACTGCAGGTAATTTCTTATTCATAGCAGCTCCAGGTTTACTAGGCCCCTTTCCAGTAGTGATTGATCCGATATTTTGGGACTTTCCTAAACATGCATCAACAGCAATTATAAATGCAGTAGGATTTTCTTTCTGTATATTATGAATTTTCTCTTCTAAATTTAGCGCATGTACTGGCTCATCTAGTGTACCGAATACTTGGAGGTTTTGGATGTCTATTTGTTCAAGTTTTGTACCAACTAACGGGCCGAGTGCATCACCTGTAGAGCGATCTGTTCCGATACAAACGAGAATGATTGGTATATTAGTTTTAATAGGAATATGGGTAAGTAAGAAATTACTGATTATCTCAGAGGCTTCTAGATCTTGGTGCATAACGTTTTGAGTTTCTTTCTCAAAAAATGGTAAGCGAAAACTTCCAATATTCATGAAGCACCCATCCTTTTAATAAATTTTCAATATATGTTATATGGTGAGGAAAATGGAAAGTTATAATTGCGTAATTTTTGCAAAATGTGAATGAAAACGGAAATAATAGTACTAGTATATATATATTCGTTCCATTTTATACCTGGATATCGGGGATAAAATAGGATTAAAATCATAAAATTTTTTCAGCAATTAGGGGACTTCTGATACAATAATAAGGGTAACTAAAAAGAAATTTTAGCTAGAGAGGTAGAGGTACATGGATTTATTAGCGAAGTGGTTTAATTCTATGAAACAGTATTTATTAGATGCTGATCGTTGGGCTCATATTGGAGTTGCGACATTAAAAATATGCATTATTTTAATAATTGGTGCGGTTGTTGTGCGAATTGCAAGAGCGGTTGTACGAAATGCGTTTCGTATGGGAAGTCGTTCTCCAATTCAAATTTCAGAACGTCGTACAGTTACAGTAGCGAAATTACTTGAAAATATTGTAGCGTACGTTGTTATGTTCATTATGCTAATTGCGATTTTAGGTGTGTTTGATATTAATGCATCAGGTTTATTAGCGGGTGCTGGGGTAATTGGTTTAGCAGTCGGATTTGGTGCTCAAAGTTTAGTGAAAGACGTTATTACAGGTTTATTTATTTTGTTAGAAGATCAGTTTTCAGTTGGCGATTATGTTAAAATCGGTCAATTTGAAGGAGTCGTTTTAGAAATTGGACTTCGTACAACGAAAGTAAAGAGTTGGACAGGTGAAATTCATACTTTACCAAATGGAAGTATTATTCAAGTTACTAACTACTCAGTTAGTAATAGTGTAGCGTTTGTTGATGTATCTATTTCATATGAGGCTGATATTGCGAAAGCAGAGCAGGTTATTGAAGATTTATTAGTAGAATTACCTTCAAAGTACGAAAAAATGGTAACAACGCCTCAATTATTAGGTGTGCAAACATTAGCTGCATCAGAAGTTATATTACGTGTTATTGCTGAAGTAGAACCGATGCAACATGCAGTTATTGCAAGGGCACTTCGTAAAGAGATTAAAAATCGTCTTGATTTACATGGAATTGAAATTCCATATCCGCGTATGGTTTTATATAATCGTGAAGAATTAGTTAGTGGAAAAGCAATTTAGTATGGAGAGGAGTTTGGAGAGTGGAGCAAAAGGAATATAACTTGTATGATGTTGTGGAAATGAAGAAAGCCCATCCATGTGGCGAGAATCGTTGGAAAATTATTCGTATGGGAATGGATATCCGCATTAAGTGCGAGGGGTGTGACCATTCAGTAATGATTCCTCGAAGAGAGTTTGATCGTAAGGTGAAAAAAATACTTGTGAAGCACGAAGAATAGAGGGAGAGTAACAGTTACAGTAGGTAACTGTTACTTTTTTTCGTTTGGCGGAAACTTGTCATTTTTTTCGTTACTATCTATAATGATGAAAGATTGAGACATAGGAGTGAAAAATATGGGATTAACGGCTGGGATTGTTGGATTACCTAACGTAGGGAAGTCCACTTTATTTAATGCAATTACACAAGCAGGAGCAGAATCTGCGAACTATCCATTCTGTACAATTGATCCAAACGTAGGGATTGTAGAAGTACCAGATGAGCGTTTAAATAAATTAACGGAACTAGTAGAACCGAAAAAGACTGTTCCGACTGTATTCGAGTTTACTGATATTGCAGGTATCGTAAAAGGTGCTAGTAAAGGTGAAGGTTTAGGAAATAAATTCTTATCTCACATTCGTCAAGTAGATGCAATTTGCCAAGTTGTTCGTTGTTTTGAAGACGAAAATATTACGCACGTTTCAGGGAAAGTAGATCCAATTGATGATATTGAAACAATCAATTTAGAGCTAATTTTAGCGGACTTAGAGTCTGTTGATAAGCGTATCGAGCGTGTCGCGAAATTAGCAAGACAAAAAGATAAAGAAGCGGTATATGAGCATGAAATTTTAGTTCGTTTAAAAGAAGCTTTTGAAGAGGGAAAACCAGCTCGTACTGTTGAATTTACAGAAGAGCAGATGAAGATTGTTAAAGGCCTTCATTTACTTACAACAAAAGAAATGTTATACGTAGCGAATGTAAGTGAAGACGATGTTATCGATCCTTCGGAAAATAAATACGTACAAATGGTAAAAGAATTTGCAGCAAATGAAAATTCTCAAGTAATCGTTGTATGTGCAAAAATCGAATCAGAAATCGCTGAATTAGACGAAGAAGAGAAAAAAGTATTCCTTGAAGAATTAGGAATTGAAGAGTCTGGTTTAGATCAATTAATTCGTGCAGCATATGACCTATTAGGACTTGCTACTTACTTTACAGCTGGCGTTCAAGAAGTACGTGCTTGGACATTTAAACAAGGAATGAAGGCACCACAATGTGCTGGTGTTATTCATACAGACTTTGAGCGTGGATTTATTCGTGCAGAAACAGTTTCTTACGATGACTTAATGACAAACGGTTCTATGACAGCTGCAAAAGAAGCTGGAAAAGTACGTTTAGAAGGAAAAGAATATATCGTAAAAGACGGAGATGTTATGCACTTCCGTTTTAACGTTTAATTTAATATTTCCTAGGAAAAATAAAGATATGAGCTTGGCAAATATATTATATGTTTGCCAAGTTTTTTATGTATTGGTGAGTTGATTCATATAACTTACTATGATATAATCTAAACTCGTGAGTAATTACTATAAATTAATTGCTCCTTGCCCATTACGGGCCGTTTAGACCAAAAGGAGGTGAAAGTGTAATGAGAAAGTACGAAATTATGTACATCATTCGTCCTGGCGTTGAAGAAGAAGCTCAAAAAGCTTTAGTTGAACGTTTTGCAGGTGTTTTAACAAACAATGGTGCAGAAATCATTAACACGAAAGAGTGGGGTAAGCGTCGTTTAGCTTACGAAATCAACGACTTACGTGAAGGTTTCTACATGATCTTAAACGTGAAATCTAACGCAGAAGCGATTAACGAATTCGACCGTTTAGCTAAGATCAACGAAGACATCCTTCGTCATATCGTTGTTAAAGAAGAAGAAAAATAATTGATATATAAGGGAGAGTGGTTCGATTGATGAATCGTGTTATCCTCGTTGGTCGTTTAACTAAGGACCCTGACTTACGTTACACGCCCAATGGTGTTGCAGTAGCTACTTTTACGTTAGCTGTGAATCGCGCATTTGCCAATCAACAAGGTGAGCGTGAAGCTGACTTTATTAATTGTGTAATATGGCGTAAACAAGCAGAAAACGTAGCAAATTATTTGAAAAAAGGTAGCTTAGCAGGCGTAGATGGACGTCTTCAAACTCGTAATTACGAGGGACAAGATGGTAAACGTGTATACGTAACAGAAGTTCTTGCGGAAAGCGTGCAATTTTTAGAGCCGCGTAATGGCGGTGGGGAGCAACGTGGTTCATTTAATCAGCAACCATCAGGAGCTGGTTTCGGTAACCAAGGCTCTAACCCATTTGGTCAATCTAGTAATTCAGGTAATCAAGGTAACTCTGGGTTTACGAAGAATGACGATCCATTTTCAAATGTAGGTCAACCGATCGACATTTCCGACGACGATTTACCGTTCTAATACAGTAAATTTGTTAGTTTTAACAAAGAATGGAGGGAAATAGACATGGCAGGACGCAAAGGTGGACGTGCGAAACGTCGTAAGGTGTGTTTCTTCACAGCTAACGGCATCACTCGCATTGACTATAAAGATGTTGATTTATTAAAACGTTTCGTTTCTGAGCGTGGTAAAATTTTACCTCGTCGTGTAACAGGAACAAGCGCGAAATACCAACGCAAACTTACAGTTGCAATTAAACGTGCTCGTCAAATGGCACTTTTACCATATGTTGGTGAATAATAGCGTATGAAATGCACAGTAGAGTCGGACTCTACTGTGCATTTTGCTATGCTTTTCTTTTTTGAAAGAGAGGTTAAAATGTGAAACAAGCAAGATTTATTACTGAAGGTGCCGCGTTGTTGGCTATATATGTAATGTTATTGTTTATATCTATGTATGTTCCGATTTTGGGTACAGTTGTAACTTTTGCGTTGCCGTTACCATTTATACTATTAATGATAAGACATAAACTATCTAATGTGCTCGTGGTTTTTGTAGCGGCACTTTTTGTTACTATTATTGTGAGTCAACCGATGAATTTAGTGAAGACAATTATGTTTGGATTGATAGGGATTGTTTTAGGATATATGTATAAAACAAGAAAAAAGCCAGTGGAAATCTTAATAGCTGGGACGCTTGCGTACTTAATTGGTTTTGTACTTATTTATGTTGCGAGTATAAAGTTTTTCAACATAGATATAATGAAGCAAATGCAAAGTATATTTAGTGAAAGTATGGCGAAAAGCGAAAAGATAGTAAGTGCTACAGGTATGCCGATTAGTAAGGAACAAAAAGAGTTACTTGCACAAATGAATGATATATTACAATCGTTACTTCCGAGTATACTTGTGCTAGTTTCAGTATGTTTTTCTTGGATTACAGTGATAATATCAGGTAGTGTTTTGAAAAAGTTAAAACATGACGTTATATCTTGGCCTAAATTTAAAGATATACAATTACCAAAGAGTATCATTTGGTATTACGTTATATTTATTTTGTTAGCAACTTTTATAAAAGTAGAACCAACATCATATTTACATATGGTATTTTCTAACCTAAATGTCATATTTGCACTATTGCTTGTACTGCAAGGTCTGACATTTATCGCCTTTTTAGCGTATAGAAAAGGTTTTACTAAAGGGGTTCCTATTATTAGTTTTATTGCATGCATGTTTATTCCGATGCTGTTTCCTCTTGTGACAATCTTAGGTATAATTGACTTAGGGATTTCATTGCGTTCTAAAATAGGGGGATAAAATAATATTCCTTATACTATTTTAATCTGTTTAACTAACTGGAAGGTGAGTTAGTTTTACTTTATAGGAGTTGTATACATGCCTGAATTTGATAAGAAACAGTGGTTTTTATATCCTGTTTATGTATTGGCATTTTTTGTATTTGTGCTCATTTCAATTCTCTGTTATTTTCATTTAATTATGGGGATAGCTGCTTTTGTCATTTTTTGTATCGTATTCTTTATCGTTATACGATTTGAACTTAATTTTCAAAGGAATTTCGAAAAGCATACGACAGATATGATTACAAGAGTAAAGAAAGTAAGTAATGAAGCATTTAACCAAATGCCGATTGGTATTTTGTTATACAATAAGGATTATGGGATTGATTGGGCAAATCCTTATTTATCTTCATGTCTGGGACAGCATGCATTAGCTGGATGGCACCTTTACGATGTATCAGAAACATTACTTCTTTTCATTAAAGGAGAAACTTCTGACGATATAGTCTCTTTAAATAATCGAAAGTTTCGCGTTTTTGTAAGGAAAGAAGAAAAGTTAATTTATTTCTTTGATGTAACGGAACAAACAGAAATCGAAAAGATGTACGAGGATCAAAGGACTGTTTTAGCTGTCATCTATTTGGATAATTATGATGAAGTTACACAAGGATTAGATGATCAATTACGTACGAATATAACAAGTCTTGTGACATCGCGACTAAATGAATGGGCACTTAAGTATGGTGCGTATTTAAAACGTGCATCTTCAGAAAGATTCTTCGTTGTGCTAAATGAAAGTATTTTGACGCAGATGGAGAAAGGGAAATTTAGCATTTTAGATCAGGTGCGTGAAGAAACATCTAAAAGGAATATACCACTTACATTAAGTGTGGGTGTCGGATCAGGTGATTTACCTTTATCAGAGCTTGGAGCAATGGCTCAATCTGGTTTAGATCTTGCGCTTGGGCGTGGGGGAGACCAAGTAGCTATTAAACAAGCGACAGGTAAAGTTAAGTTCTATGGAGGTAAGACAAATCCGGTTGAAAAACGTACCCGTGTACGCGCTAGGGTCATTTCGCATGCGTTAAAGGATTTAGTATTAGAAAGTAGTAATGTCATTATTATGGGGCATAGGGCTCCCGATATGGACGCAATTGGTGCTGCGATTGGTATTTTAAAAGTGGCTCAATTAAATGAGCGTAAAGGATATATTGTGTTAGATGAAAATGATTCCGATAAAGGAATTAAGCGTTTGATGGACAAAGTGAAACAAAATGAGGAGTTATGGTCTCGTTTTATTACTCCAGAGCAAGCGATGGAATTTGCAAATGATGATTCGTTACTTGTTGTTGTCGATACGCATAAACCTTCGATGGTGATGGAGCAAAAACTGTTACATAAAATTGAAAATGTAGTAGTTATTGATCATCATCGCCGTGGAGAAGATTTTATTGAAGACCCATTGCTAGTTTATATGGAACCATATGCTTCTTCAACAGCAGAATTGGTTACAGAATTACTTGAGTATCAACCTAAAAATTTAAAGATGACAATGTTAGAAGCGACGGCATTGTTAGCGGGTATTATTGTCGACACGAAAAGTTTCACATTCCGGACAGGGGCTCGTACATTTGATGCTGCTTCTTATTTACGCTCACATGGTGCAGATACTGTACTTGTACAAGAACTTTTAAAGGAAGATATGGATCAGTATTTACGGGTTGCAAAAGCTATAAAAAATGCGTACATTTATAAAAATGGAATTGCGATTGCTAAAGTTGATAGTGATGATTACTACGATCAAGTGCTTATTGCGCAATCGGCAGACACGTTATTAACGATGACAGGGATTATTGCATCATTTGTTGTTGCGAAACGTGGCGAGAATCTCATTGGAATTAGCAGCAGGTCTTTAGGTGAAGTGAATGTGCAGCTAATTATGGAAAACTTAGGCGGTGGCGGGCATTTGACGAATGCAGCCACACAGATGAAAAATGTTACAGTAGATGAAGCTGAGGAGAAGCTTCGATTTGTTATTGATGACTATTTACAGGGAGGCACACAATCATGAAAGTAATTTTTCTAAAAGACGTAAAAGGTAAAGGTAAAAAAGGAGAAGTAAAAAACGTACCGGATGGCTATGCAAATAACTTCTTACTAAAACAAGGATTAGCTGCTGAAGCAACAAATAGCAGTATGAAAACTTTAGAAGCTCAAAAGCGTAAAGAAGAAAAAGATGCAGCAGCAGAGCTTGAAAATGCAAAAGAGTTAAAAGAGACTTTAGAGAAATTAACTGTAGAATTAAAGGCGAAATCTGGAGAAGGTGGCCGTTTATTTGGTTCTATCACAAGCAAACAAATCGTGGATGCAATGCAAAAATCACACAAGATTAAGCTTGATAAACGTAAATTTGAAATGGACGATGCAATCCGCGCGTTAGGTTATACAAACGTTACTGTGAAATTGCATCCACAAGTAACAGCAACAGTAAAAGTTCATGTTAGTGAACAATAAAAATAAATTAAGCAAGGAGGATTGCGTATGAGTGATGTACTTGCTGATCGTACCCCTCCGCATAATATAGAGGCTGAGCAGGCGGTTTTAGGGGCCGTATTGATTGATCAAGATGCGTTAACTTCAGCATCAGAGTTATTGGTACCTGATTCGTTCTATCGAACGAAACATCAAAAGATTTTTGAAGTCATGCTTGGGCTATCTGATAAGGGAGAGCCGATCGACTTAATAATGATGACATCAGCAATGGCTGATCAAGGATTATTAGAAGAAGTTGGTGGGGTTTCTTACTTAGCGGAGTTAGCAGAGGTTGTGCCAACTGCAGCTAACGTAGAATATTACGCACGCATCATCGCTGAAAAGGCGCTTTTACGTCGTTTAATTCGCACGGCGACTCATATTGTATCGGATGGATATGAGAGAGAAGATGATGTGGATGGTCTTTTAAATGAGGCTGAGAAAAAAATATTAGAAGTATCCCATCAAACGAATGCAAAAGCATTCCAAAACATTAAAGATGTTCTTGTAGATGCTTATGACAAAATTGAACTTTTGCATAATCAAAAGGGTGAAGTTACTGGGATACCAACTGGGTTTACTGAATTAGATAAGATGACAGCAGGTTTCCAACGAAATGATTTAATTATCGTGGCAGCACGTCCATCAGTAGGGAAAACGGCATTTTCATTAAATATCGCACAAAACGTAGCGACGAAAACGGATGAAAATGTAGCGATTTTTAGTTTAGAGATGGGTGCTGATCAGCTTGTTATGCGTATGCTTTGTGCAGAAGGGAATATTGATGCACAAAGACTTCGTACTGGTTCATTAACTTCCGATGATTGGGCAAAATTAACAATGGCAATGGGGAGTCTCTCAAATGCTGGTATATATATTGATGATACGCCAGGTATTAAAGTAAATGAGATTCGAGCAAAATGTCGTAGATTAAAGCAAGAACAAGGTCTTGGTATGATTTTGATCGACTATTTGCAGCTTATTCAAGGAAGTGGGAAATCAGGAGAAAACCGTCAGCAGGAAGTATCTGAGATTTCTCGTACCTTAAAAGGGATTGCCCGTGAATTGCAAGTGCCTGTTATTGCTTTATCACAGTTATCTCGTGGTGTAGAATCTCGTCAAGATAAACGCCCGATGATGTCTGATATTCGTGAATCTGGAAGTATTGAGCAGGATGCTGATATTGTAGCTTTCCTATATCGTGAAGACTACTATGATCGAGAAACGGAAAATAAAAATACAATTGAAATTATTATTGCAAAACAGCGTAACGGTCCAGTAGGTTCAGTGGAACTTGCATTCGTCAAAGAGTTCAATAAGTTCGTTAACTTAGAACGTCGTTTTGAGGATGGACATGCTCCGCCGGCATAAAGGCAGTATAAAAAAGAAACACATTTCTTATAATAAGATGTGTTTCTTTTTTTTTATAAGAAAGATAAGGCTTTCATAAGTTAAATATATAATTCTTACGAACGAAAAAGTTTTTTTGTGAAAAAATGTTCGCTTTTCGGTTGACTTCTTTTTCGGTTTTGGTACAATTATATTGTTTGAATAGATCGTTTGAAAATTGCGGAGGTGCTTTAATAATGTCTTCAGTAGTAGTTGTAGGAACACAATGGGGCGACGAAGGAAAAGGTAAAATCACTGATTTTCTTTCTGAGCATGCGGAAGTAGTTGCAAGATATCAAGGTGGAAATAACGCGGGACATACAATTGTTTTCGGCGGAGTTAAATATAAATTACACTTAATTCCATCTGGTATTTTCTATAAAGAGAAAATTTGTGTAATCGGAAACGGATTAGTAGTAGATCCAAAAGCATTACTTGAAGAGTTAAAATACTTACACGATCGTGGTGTAAGTACTGATAATTTACGTGTAAGTAACCGTGCACATGTTATTTTACCTTACCACTTAAAGCAAGATGAGTTAGAAGAAGCAAGTAAAGGTGATAACAAAATCGGTACAACGAAAAAAGGTATCGGTCCTGCATATATGGATAAAGCTGCTCGTATTGGTATTCGTATGGCTGATCTTTTAGACCGTGAAGCATTTAAAGAGAAGCTTGAGCGCAATTTAGTAGAAAAAAATCGTTTATTTGAAAAAATGTACGATACAGAAGGTTTCACTGTAGAAGAAATTTTCGAAGAGTACTTCGAGTACGGGCAACAAATCGCGCAATATGTATGTGATACATCTGTTGTATTAAATGATGCATTAGATAATAATCACCGTGTATTATTTGAAGGTGCGCAAGGCGTTATGCTTGATATTGACCACGGTACGTACCCGTTCGTTACATCTTCTAACCCAATTGCTGGTGGTGTAACAGTTGGAACTGGAGTTGGTCCTGCGAAAGTTACTCGCGTTGTAGGTGTATGTAAAGCATATACAAGCCGCGTTGGTGATGGTCCATTCCCTACTGAGCTTCATGATGAAATTGGTCATCAAATTCGTGAAGTTGGTCGCGAGTATGGAACGACAACTGGTCGTCCACGCCGCGTAGGTTGGTTCGATAGCGTTGTTGTAAGACATGCACGTCGTGTTAGTGGTTTAACGGATCTATCATTAAATTCTATCGACGTTTTAACAGGTATTCCAACTCTTAAAATTTGTGTTGCTTACAAATACAATGGTGAAGTTATTGATGAAGTTCCAGCTAACTTAAACATTTTAGCAAAATGTGAGCCTGTATATGAAGAGCTTCCAGGTTGGGAAGAAGATATTACTGGTGTAAAATCATTAGATGAACTTCCTGAAAATGCACGAAAATACGTAGAACGTGTTTCTGAGTTAACAGGAATTCAAATATCTATGTTCTCAGTTGGACCAGATCGTAACCAAACAAATATTGTTCGTAACGTATACGAAGCTTAATTAATAGTGTTTAGAAAAAACTCATGTCCGCATGAGTTTTTTCTTATTCTTTTATAAAAAAACGAAAAAAGTATTGCAATAAATACAGAATACATGTTATGATACATCTTGTCGTCACGAAAATATGACGTTGGTGAGTATGAGCCATTAGCTCAGTTGGTAGAGCATCTGACTTTTAATCAGAGGGTCGAAGGTTCGAGTCCTTCATGGCTCACCATTTTATTTTTCGTGGCCCGTTGGTCAAGTGGTTAAGACACCGCCCTTTCACGGCGGTAACACGGGTTCGAATCCCGTACGGGTCATGTTTTTTTTTGCTTATTTTTGGTCCCGTGGTGTAGTGGTTAACATGCCTGCCTGTCACGCAGGAGATCGCCGGTTCGACCCCGGTCGGGACCGCCACTTTTGTTTATACCACCATTAGTGGTTTTATATATAGTTTTGGCTCGGTAGCTCAGTCGGTAGAGCAGAGGACTGAAAATCCTCGTGTCGGCGGTTCGATTCCGTCCCGAGCCACTCTCAGGATATTAAGTGGGCCCACTTAATATCCTTTTTATTTATGTAATTTTACAAAACTGAGTAGTTATTTTAAAATAGAACGAGGAGCCTCTAGCAGTTGAAGCTAGAGGTTTTTCTATAGATCGTATAGGATGCCGTGTAAAAGTGGATCATACATGAGTCTATGAGAATAGAGGAGAAAATACTTAAACAAAGGATGCGGTCATATAGGACATACTATGTAAACATCAATATGTTTAGGGATTATTGACCATATTTTTATAAGGAGGAAATAGACGATGATGGGAAAGAAAATTTTAGTAGTTGATGATGAAAAGCCGATTGCAGATATTTTGAAGTTTAACTTAGAAAAAGAAGGTTTTGAAATAGTAATGGCGCATGATGGTGATGAAGCAATTGAAAAGGCTAATGAAGAGCAACCAGATATGGTTTTATTAGATATTATGCTACCAGGTAAAGACGGCTTAGAGGTTTGCCGTGAAATACGTAAAAGCTCAGAAATGCCGATTATTATGCTTACAGCAAAGGACTCTGAGATTGATAAAGTATTAGGGCTTGAGCTTGGGGCAGATGATTATGTAACGAAGCCATTTAGTACAAGGGAATTACTTGCTCGTGTGAAGGCGAATTTACGCCGCCATCAACAAGGTGGTGCTGCGGAAAAAGAAGAAAATACAGAAATGGTTATTGGACCAATTGTGATTAATCCAAATGCATATAGTGTAACGAAGCGCGAGGAAAATATCGAGCTTACACATCGTGAATTTGAGTTGCTACATTATTTAGCGAAACATTTAGGACAAGTTATGACACGCGAACATTTATTACAAACAGTTTGGGGTTATGACTATTTTGGAGATGTGCGCACAGTAGACGTTACAGTACGTCGTTTGCGTGAAAAAATTGAAGATAATCCAAGCCATCCTACTTTAATTGTAACTAGACGTGGAGTAGGGTATTACTTGCGTGACCCAGAGCAGGAATAGTATATGAAGAAAGTTGGTTTTTTTCAATCTATTCATTTAAAATTTGTGCTTATATATATGCTATTAATATTAATAGCGATGCAAGTTATTGGAGTATATTTCGTAAGGGAATTAGAGAAGAGCTTAGTACAAGGTTTTAGGGATTCTTTAACGCAGCAAACAAACTTATTATCATATAATTTGAAGCAAGAGTTTAAAAAAAGTTATACAAAAGCAGAAACAGAGTCAACAGATGAAACGATTAAAACTTCAATTCGAAAATTTGCCTCTGATCAGAAGAAAGTTATACAAGAGGTAAGTGTATTTGATTCGCACAGAAAGTTACTGGCTATTTCAGATGAATCAAAGCAGAATAAGGTGAATCGAACATCAACTGATATAGCTGTTCAGCGAGTGTTAGTACAAAAAAAGCCAGAAGTGAAAATTGAGAAGGATGG
Source organism: Bacillus sp. 2D03 (assembly GCF_003946765.1). Classification (NCBI taxonomy): domain Bacteria; kingdom Bacillati; phylum Bacillota; class Bacilli; order Caryophanales; family Bacillaceae; genus Bacillus; species Bacillus sp. 2D03. The sequence goes on from NZ_RPSJ01000020.1 coordinate 31,426, forward strand.
TAGTACAGGTCATCGTGTTCAAGTTATGCTTACTCCGATTCTAGATGATAACGGTAAGGATGCGCTTGGTGTTATTTACATTGTGGCATCTATGGAAGATGTATATAAACAAATGAAGGATATAAATCAAATTTTTGCTACGGGAACAGTAATTGCTTTATTAGTAACGGCCGTACTTGGGATTTTATTGGCTCAAACAATTACAAGACCAATTTCAGATATGCGGAGACAAGCAATCGAAATGGCAAAAGGAAATTATTCCAGAAAAGTAAAAGTGCATAGCCATGATGAAATTGGACAACTGGCATTATCCTTCAATAATTTATCGAAAAAATTACAACAAGCTCGTTCTTCTACAGAAAGTGAAAGGCGTAAATTATCATCTGTTTTATCACATATGACAGATGGAGTAATTGCTACTGATCGAAAAGGGGATATTATTTTACTAAATGACCCTGCGGAAAAGATGTTAAATGTTTCTCGTGAAACAGCGCTCGATCAATCTGTTTTAGAGGTATTAGGGATACAGGAAGAATTTACGCTCGATCATTTATATGAAGAGCCAGATTCTGTTTTATTAGATTTTAGTACGAGAAACGAACCATATATTTTACGTGCTAGTTTCTCTGTTATTCAAAAAGAAACAGGGAAGGCAAACGGCTTAATTGCTGTACTATATGATGTAACAGAGCAGGAACGTATAGAACGGGAACGCCGTGAGTTTGTGGCAAATGTCTCTCATGAATTAAGGACGCCATTAACGACGATGCGCAGTTATTTAGAGGCACTTACAGATGGAGCATGGCAGGATCCAAATATTGCACCACAATTTTTAACGGTTACACAAGAAGAAACAGAAAGAATGATTAGACTTGTAAATGCGTTGTTACAGCTATCTAAACTGGATAGTACAGAGCATCGTTTAATGAAAGAATGGGTCGACTTTACTGATTTCTTTAATAATATTATTGATCGCTTTGAAATGTCTAAAGAGCAAAATGTAAGTTTCAAACGATCTTTCTCTAAGAAATCTAGATTTATTGATATGGATACTGACAAAATTACTCAAGTGCTGTATAACATTATTTCTAACGCATTAAAGTATTCACCAGAAGGTGGAACAGTAACATATCGTTTACGTGATCGCGGTGATTTATTAGAAATTAGTGTAAGTGACCAAGGAATGGGTATTCCAAAAGAAAACGTTGATAAAATCTTTGAACGTTTTTATCGCGTAGATAAAGCTCGTTCAAGACAAATGGGTGGTACGGGACTTGGATTAGCAATTGCAAAAGAAATGATTGAGGCACATGGTGGCTCTATTTGGGCGAAGAGTGAAGAAGGAAAAGGGACAACTATTTATTTCACGTTACCAATGGCAGCAGATGAAGAGGACGATTGGGAATGAGTATGGAAAACTTTAAAACAATAGTTTTAATTAACCTAGTTGTAATTAGCCTATTTCTTACTTTTAATTTATGGACGTATGTGCCAGATTCTACATCCATGCAAAACGCGAAATTTGTACAGGGGAATGAAGGAATGAACCAAACTAAAATTTCCGATGTTGTCCGTCCTACTTCTATCATCGTGCATAAAGATAAAAATCATTATGGGAGCAAAAGAGAGGCAGATATAGAATCAATCTATAAGCCTCTGGAAGTAGGGGAACTATATGATTTTAGAGAGATATCAATCACTAAGGGTGATTTCCTTTCATATGTGCATGGTGAAGGGAAAGTTGAACTTGTTTTCCCTACCGATATCCCATTTGATGCAGTTAAATCCATGTTTAACATGAAAGAGAAAAGTACAGGTAAGCCTAAACATTTTAATCGTATTCTCCTTGATCCTTCTAGAAGTAAGGATCAAGAAATTAAAATTAACTTTGTTTCTGATGGTGATAACTTTAAAATATACGAGGCAAAATTAAGTGGCTTGTATTTAAAAGATATTGTAAATGCCCAAAATCAATTTATAGTATCAGCAAAACCTTATTTTGATTATCAACTCAATGATATGAAAAAATTATTTTTACCAGATGGAACGACAGAGTTAAGCAATATAACATATATTTCATCTAATTTAGCAGTTGATACGTTTAAGAATGCTCTGTTTAGTGATCCTCGTTATTTAAGTCCGATTACCGAGATGTCGAAAGAAACATTTACAGATGGTATTAGATCCATGGAAATTGAAAACGATCGTCACATGCTAAAGTATAAAAACTCTTCTGTCTTAACTGAGAAAACGATAGATAATTTAATGCTTTTACAAAAAAGCTTTGAATTTGTAAGTGGTCACAGTGGGAGTTTGGATTCATATCGTTTGGACTATATGAATAAAGGAGAGACAGTATTTCGCTTAAATGAAGATGGATATCCAGTATTCAATGCAGATGGATTAGCGGAATTAAGACAAGTATGGGGATCAGAAGAAGTAATGGAATATGAAAGACCGTTGCTGTCTTTAAATACTAAAGGTATAGAACAGAAGGTTACTCTTCCGTCAGGGCATGTTGTAATAGCATCCCTAGAAAATAATCCAGAGATAAAGAAACAAGTAATTAAGGATATTGGCATTGGATACAAGTTATCACTAGATGGGCAAGTGGTTCGACTACAACCAATTTGGTATGTAAAGCTTGTTGAAGATGAAATAGGTAAACAGAAAATCTATGAGTGGAGTGAGGGAGGACTAAATGGATTGGGATCGGATTAAAACCATATTTATTGTGACCTTTTTTGTTTTGGACCTCTTTCTCATTTTCCAATTCATTCAAAAGCAAGATAGTAATCAATTGGAGCTTATTGCAGAAACAAAGATAGATCAAGAATTAAAAGCAAATAAAATTACGATGGGAAATATCCCTAAAGAACCGAAAAAAGAGTCATTTATTAGAGCGGAAAATAAAGCCTTTAAAGAAGAAGATATACAGTCTTTGAAAAATCAAACGGTGCATATACAAAATATGTACAAGATAGAAAGTAAGCTAAAAGAGCCTTTTTTAAATACGAAATCATTATCAAAAGATAAGTATAATGAATTTTTGAAGAACTATGTATTGGATGGACAAAAGTATGAATTTGGAGCGGTGAAAGACTCTAAAATTTATTTCTTCCAAAAATATAAAGATAAGCCTATTTTCTATAATAATCAGGCGATGATTGTTGTGGAATTAAATGAAAAAAATGAACTTGTTTCATATACGCAGACAATGCTAACTGATTTAAAAGAAATGGGCGAAGGTGAAAAAACGAAAGAGCAAGAAATTATTACGGCTCAAACAGCTTTAGAAAATTTGTATTTAAAAAATAAAATTCATGGAAATACGCATGTTAAAGAAGCGCAAATTGGTTATGCCACTCTTACCGCATCTACTTCTAATAACCAAGTACTTGCTCCAACGTGGAATTTAAAAACGGAGCAGAAGCAGGACTTCTTTGTGAATGCAATTGAAGGACAAGTTATGGAATTAGGAGAAAAGGAAAATCAAGTGGTTGATGAACATACTGGAGTGAGAAAGAATGGGGTTGCATTTTAGCGTACTTGCAAGTGGAAGTACAGGAAATATGCTATACGTAGGAACCGATGAAAAAAAATTACTAGTCGACGCAGGTTTAAGTGGTAAAGCAACAGAGGCTTTATTTAAACAAGCAGAACTAAATATAAATGATGTATCAGGTATTCTTGTAACGCATGAGCATAGTGATCATATTAAAGGATTAGGTGTATTGGCACGTAAATATGATTTACCTGTTTATGCGAATGAGAAAACATGGAATGCAATGGAACATTTAATAGGAAATATCCCAACTGAACAAAAGTTTATTTTCTCAGTTGGTGATGTGAAAACATTTGGTGATATTGAAGTCGAGTCATTTGGAGTTTCTCATGATGCGGCAGAACCGATGTTTTATGCTTTCCATAACAATAATAGGAAATTAGCGCTTATTACAGATACGGGATACGTAAGTGACCGTATGAAGGGCGTTATTAAGGGAGCTAATGCTTTTGTATTTGAAAGTAATCATGATGTAGAAATGCTTCGTATGGGACGTTATCCATGGAGCATTAAACGACGTATTTTAAGTGACGTTGGGCATGTTTGTAATGAGGATGCTGCATTAGCGATGGCAGATGTAATTACAGATGAGACAAAGCATATTTATTTAGCCCATTTAAGCCTAGATAATAACATGAAAGAACTAGCGCGTATGTCAGTATCACAAGTACTAGAGGAAAAAGGATTTGGAGTGGGTGAATCCTTTGAAATTCACGATACAGATCCAAAAATGCCTACAAAAATTCAATACGTATAATTCTTCATTTTAGTAAACAATAAAGGTGAATATAGTTGTTTTCAGGAAGATAGGTGAACAAATATGTCCTTTATTGATGAAGAAAGTTATCGTATGAAACGTGCAGGAAAAAAGAAGCACAAAGGTATAGTTCTTTCGAGTATAGCGGGAACAATTGTAGGAGCTTCTTTATTTGCGTTTGGAGCGCCTTTATTTTCGAATTCTGCTGATACGCTTCCGCAAGCTGAAGCAAGCGGAAGTAATATGGCTGAAGCTCAAGGGATTAAACAGATTAGCTTTGTAGATGCTGTTGATCGTGCATCTGAAGCTGTTGTGGGTGTTATTAACATTCAACGAGATAATTTTTCAGAGGCAGATTCAGAGGCCGGTACAGGATCAGGAGTAATTTATAAAAAGACAGATGGTCAAGCTTATATTGTAACGAATAATCATGTTGTAGCTGGAGCGAATCGTATTGAAGTAAGTCTAAGTGATGGTAAGAAGGTTCCTGGAAAAGTATTAGGAACCGATGTAGTCACAGATTTAGCTGTATTAGAAATAGATGCAAAGCATGTGAAAAAAATAATTGAAATTGGCGATTCTAATACTGTTCGCAGAGGAGAACCAGTTATTGCGATTGGAAACCCACTTGGACTGCAATTTTCTGGAACAGTTACACAAGGTATTATTTCAGCTAATGAACGTATTGTCCCTGTAGATTTAGATCAAGATGGACATTATGATTGGCAAGTAGAAGTGTTACAAACAGATGCAGCGATTAATCCGGGGAATAGTGGTGGTGCGCTTGTAAATGCAGCAGGACAATTAATTGGTATTAATTCAATGAAAATTGCTGCAAAAGAAGTAGAAGGAATCGGCCTTGCTATTCCGGTGACTAGAGCTGTTCCGATTATGAATGAACTTGAGAAGTATGGAAAAGTAAGAAGACCGTATGTTGGGATTGAACTTAGGTCATTAAATGAAATCCCAAACTATTATTGGTCAAAAACATTACATTTACCAGGTACTGTAACAGAGGGCGTTTGTATTTTGGATGTGAAAAGTCCTTCGCCAGGTGCGGATGCTGGTTTAAGAGAACATGATGTTATTGTGGCAGTAGATGGAAAACCGATTCGCGATATTATTGGATTCCGTACGGCCTTATATGATAAGGAAATTAATGATAAAATGACTCTTACGTTTTATCGTGGTACAAAAAGAGTAACAACAACAGTGAAATTAGGCATTCAAAAGTATTAAAAACAGGAGGGCCTACCTCCTGTTTTCTATTGTAGAAAAGTGAGGTGTAGAAAATGAATTTACCTTGTTGTTTAGAACATGTTGAATTAGCGTTAGATATTATTGTGGATGAGTGTGAAGTTGCACCAGTTATCAACAATGTGGATAACTCGAGAAAAGAGAAAAAAACATGTGAATTTTGTCAAAATGAGGCGACATATGTTGTATCGAACACAGATTCTCACACAATATGTGGGTAGTATTTGTGGATATGTGGATAAGTTTTGTGGATAACATGTTTGTAAGGTGGAGGATACGTGTGAATATCTCGATTATTTCAATTGGGAAATTAAAAGAAAAATATTTGAAACAAGGTATAGCAGAATACTTAAAACGATTATCTGCATACGCAAAAGTAGAAGTAATTGAATTGCCTGATGAAAAGGCGCCAGAAAATTTAAGTGAAGCAGAAATGTTAATTGTAAAGGAAAAAGAAGGTATACGTATACTGGATAAAATTTCTGATGACACGCATGTGATTGCATTAGCTATAGATGGAAAGCAAAAGTCATCAGAAGAATTTGCGGTAAGTCTAGATCGCCTTGCTACATACGGAAAGAGTAAAGTCGCATTTGTAATTGGTGGATCACTTGGACTAAGCTCAGAAGTGATGAAGCGTTCAAATGAATCACTTTCTTTTTCAAAGATGACATTGCCACACCAATTAATGCGATTAGTGTTGCTTGAGCAAGTCTATAGAGCGTTTCGGATTAATCGTGGAGAACCGTATCATAAGTAATGTATTCTATGTAAAACACTGATATTATCATATTTATTTTATTATGCCTATAATTGGAGGCTATGTGAATGGTAAGTGATCAGACGAGATATTCTAGACTCGCAAATATAACAAAAATAATAAATACGAAATTAGAACTACGTGACGTATTGCAGCGTGTGACAATGGCGATATCAGAGGAAATTGTTAGGTGCGATGCTGTTGGAATTTATTTACCCCAGGAAGATGGAACATTTAGAGGGTTTGCAGGAAAACCAGAGACTATAAATGGCGTAACGCTCGATACTCAAGTAATTGATCCTGAAATAGACTTACTGGCAAAAGAGGTTATTGAAACGAAAAAAACCATCTATATTCCTGATACCTCAAAGGATCATCGACCAGATCCGAGACCGGTTAATGCATTCAAAATTAAGTCCTTATTAGCCTTGCCTATCTCATTTGGGCAAGAGTTATTTGGTCTAGTTTTTTTATTTGATTATGGAATTCCGATGAACTTAACAGATTCAGAAATTCAAAGTGTTGAAGCTTATGTAAATATGGCTGCGGTTGCAATTCAAAACACAAATAATTTAAAACAAAAGGAAAACCTTATTGCTGAGAAGCAGCTGTTACTAAATGTTACACGTGATTTATCAATGTGTTCCTCGATACAGGAGAGTTTTGATAAATGCTTTTTTTACCTAGAACAGATTTTAGAGAGTAAAAATATGACTGCCCATCTTCTAGATCCGCTAGATAAAACAACAATTAAAACAACGAAATTAAGTAAGGGCTGTCATTGGACAGAAGCGGATTGGACAGAGAAAAGCTATGAAGCCAAGATTCAAGAAGTTATTCAAACAAAAAATATAGATAGTAAGGGTCTATTGATGATTCCATTGGTTTCAATTGGAGAAGTATTAGGGGTAATCGTCGTTGGCAAAGAAGGAAAAGCTCACAATTATGATCATTCTCAACTTCAACTAGCAAAATCTATCGTTGATGCCACAGCCCCTACGTTTTCGAATTTGTCATATATGGATCAACTAGAAAGCATAGTGGAAGAGCGAACGAGAGAGCTAGCTGCTGCTAATGAAAAAGTTACAAGTGTGATTGAATGTATTACGGATGGATTTTTTATTTTAAATAATAAATGGGAATTTACGTACGTAAATAAGCACCAATATTTTCCGCAAAGAAAAACAGCAAAAGATGTATTAGGAAAGAATATATGGGATGTTTTCCCGAGTGAAATCGACACAGTTATGTATAAGGAATTTCATCGTGCGATGTCAGAGCGAACTACAGTTCATTTCGAATTTCTTTCTACTGCAGATGAATATTGGCACGAAGTTATTGCATACCCGTATGATGATGGTATTTGTTGTATTTTTAAAAACATAACGGAAAAAAAGAAATATGAACAGGAATTGAAAAGATTATCCAACATAGATTTAATAGGGCAAATGGCAGCAGGTATCAGCCATGAAATTAGAAATCCAATGACAACAGTACTAGGATTTTTACAGTTATTAAAAGAAGAGAATACCTATGAGAAACATAATAAATACTTTCATTTAATGATTGAAGAACTTAACCGTGCCAATTCTATTATTACTGAATTTCTCTCAATGGGTAATACAAGGAAATCGGATTTGCAGATGTTAGATTTAAATTCAATTATCCGCGATATTATTCCTTTAATAAAGATTGATACGTACAATCAAAATAAATATATTCAAGTCGATACAAATGACATTCCAGAATTACTTTTAAATCGTAATGAAATACGGCAATTATTAATGAATCTATATCGTAATGGCTTAGAAGCGATGAATACAGGGAAAGTTCTAACCATTAGCACTTACAAGGAAGGTCAAAATTGTGTGGTGCTTGCAGTGCGGGATCAAGGAAAAGGTATCAGGCCTGAAGTATTAGAGAAACTGGGTACGCCGTTTTACACGACCAAAGATAATGGAACTGGATTAGGGTTAGGTGTATGTTATGCCATTGCTGCCCGCCATAATGCAAAAATAGAAATTCAAACAGGATCGGAAGGCACTACCTTTTTTGTTAAATTTAATTATGAAAATAATAAAAAATAACCTTATTTAGAATAGTTACGATGAACCGTATCATAAATAAATTTATTCTTTGCATATAAAAGGATAAAAAGACCATTGGACAAAAATTACCGATGGTCTTTTAAATATTATTAGATGGTATGTAGATTTCCTAAAATAAGTATGTTTCTATTTCCATAAAAATATGCTGTAATATGAAGAGGAAAAAGTATAAGTAGTTAGAGAAGTGAGGAATTAAAGGTGAAGAAGTTTAAGAAGTTTTACTTGGAGATTACGAGTGTATGTAATCTTGCGTGTAGCTTTTGTCCGCCGACGGAAAGGCAGAAGCAATTCATTTCTGTAGAGGATTTTGCTAAAAGATTAGACCAAATTAAACCTCACACAGACTACATTTATTTGCACGTGAAGGGTGAGCCGTTGCTCCACCCGAAAATAGATCAACTATTAGACTTAAGTCATGAAAAAGGGTTTAAAGTTAATATTACAACGAACGGAACGTTAATTAATAAGAGAAGACATAGGCTGTTAAATAAGCCTGCGTTAAGACAAATGAATTTTTCACTGCATAGTTTTGATGGACATCCAGGTTCGCAAGATAAAGAGGGCTATGTAAGGAGTATACTTTCCTTCATTAGGGAAGCGACAAGTCAATCAGATTTAATTGTATCGTTAAGGTTATGGAATTTAACTCAGGATAATAAAACGAATGCTGAAATCCAGAAAAATAGAGAGTTATTATCTATAATTGAAAATGAATTTGATCTATCTTATCAAATTGAAGAGAAGCTTACACCAGGAAAAGGTATAAAAATTGCAGAACGTGTCTTTATTAATCAAGACTATGAATTCCAGTGGCCAGCATTACATGAAGAAGAGGATGATGGGAAAGGATTCTGTCATGGACTTCGTAATCAAGCGGGTATTTTAGCGAATGGAACAGTTATTCCTTGTTGTTTAGATGGTGAAGGGATTATTAACCTTGGGAATATTAATAATGATTCATTTTCTAACATTATCGAAGGTGAAAGAGCAACAAACATTGTCGATGGATTTTCGAAAAGAGTTGCGGTTGAAGAACTTTGCAGGAAATGTGGATATCGCAAACGGTTTGGGAAGTAAATATGAAATAAGCCCTCATAAAGCGAGGGCTTATTTTTTATACTTGATAAGAATGCTCTAATTTATCAATTAATGAACCAACGTAAGAAACAGCTTTACGGATTGCATCTGGTTTTGACATATCTACTCCGGCATGTTTCATTGTACCACCAGCGATCAATAGCATGTTGTCCTTCCTCTTTAATCATTTGAGCTACTGCAGTGGATGCAGTGTGTGCTGCCTTTTTTGTAGTATTTCTAGTAACGATTTACGGAAAGGTTCAAGTTTTGTTTCTTCAGTTAAATATTTTTCAATTGTTCCTTCGCCGAATATGAGAATTTCATTATGAATAAAGGATAGTGCAGTATGTACTTTCGTCCATAAAGCAGAAATTTTGGAAGAGTTCGCTTGAATACTTGGATTTGTACGATCAGTAGATTCTTTTAAATTTGCATATGAGTACAGTTTTGTTAACGTCATTAAAAGTTCTTCTTCTAAAAGTAGGCAATTTAATAAAGTGTGGGAGCTAGTATGTAAATGTCCTTTAAATGAATCAAGTTTCTGTATATCATTTTCCAATGCGTTTAATGCAGTAGGCTATTTGGTATCAGAATTATACAAATCGGATAAATCCCATGTTAGTTCAGCAGGTACCTCTACGCGATTAAGGCGATTTTCCATTACATTTTTCAAGTCGTATATCCTCCTTATTAAGACTATCTAAAAATATAACAATAGAAAATTCAGTTAAATCAAAGTATTTTACATTTTTATATACAAAAAAGAAGGACAAGCATGAAAATGCTTGTCCTTCAAGTTAATTTAAGAATTAATATACTTTGTCACCATTGAAAATCGAGTTTTTCACGACAACATAATCTACAGTACGAATAGCATCTAATTTTGTTCCACCAGCGTAAGAGATAGAAGATTGAAGATCTTGTTCCATTTCGATTAACGTATCTTCTAAAGAACCTTTATGCTCAACGAACATTTTCTTACCTTCAACGTTTTTCTTCTCACCCTTTTGGAATTCAGAAGCAGAACCGAAGTATTCTTTATAAAGTTTGCCATCTCTTTCAATTGTTTCCCCTGGAGACTCTTCGTGACCAGCGAATAGAGAACCGATCATGACCATAGTTGCCCCAAATCGTATAGATTTAGCTACGTCGCCGTGTGTACGAATACCACCATCAGCGATAATTGGCTTACTTGCAGCTTTTGCACACCAGCGAAGTGCAGCTAGCTGCCAACCACCAGTTCCGAAGCCTGTTTTAATTTTAGTAATACAAACTTTACCAGGTCCAATACCAACTTTTGTTGCATCGGCACCAGCATTTTCTAATTCTCTTACCGCTTCTGGAGTTCCAACGTTTCCAGCGATAACGAAGCTCTCTGGTAAATGTTTTTTAATATGTTGAATCATGTTGATCACAGCATTAGAATGACCGTGTGCGATATCAATCGTGATATATTCAGGTGTCAGTTGCTCAGCAGCTAATTGTTGTACGAATTCATATTCGTCCTCTTTTACACCAACGCTGATAGAAGCGATTAATCCACGTGATTGCATATCTCTAATGAATGAGATTCGTTTCTCTGGTTGGAAACGATGCATGATATAAAAGTAGTTGTTCTCAGCTAAATAAGTTGCAATTCTTTCATCAATAATCGTTTGCATATTTGCAGGTACGACAGGTAATTTAAATTTATGTTTTCCTAAAGTGACAGTTGTATCACATTCAGAGCGGCTATTTACAATACATTTCGCGGGAATTAATTGAATATCTTCATAGTCGAATACGTTTTCCATCATTTACACCCCTAAAATACGAATATTTTATTTTTATTAATCAAAAATGTTCGTCCATAGGATAATTTACATTATTTTTATTAAGAAGTCAAAGGATTTCTTAACATTTTTTGAAAAAGTAGATTTTATATCTGAAAAACAACGTTAAAAACGAATTTAAAACGTTTTTTTATTTTTATTGTTCGTTTATGAAAAAGGTTGAAAAATTAAGATAATTATACAAGGTTGTATGTATTCTTTTTATTTTTTTGGAGTGGATGTAGGATAATATGAAAAGGTTAATGCTAACAATACGAGCAAAAGATGTTATCAAGTAGTTGAACATTATATGAAATGATAAGGTTTATTTCTATATAAAAAGATGAATCTGGCATGATCCACCTTTTTATGTGAGGTTTCAAGTATAATAAGTAGGGTGATAGTAATGTATACAAAAGATAAAAAAGAAAATAATACAAAATAAAATGAGGTTAATATATGAGTAAAAAAAGTTTTTCTGATTATAAACTAAGTACGGAAATCGTAAGGGCACTTACTGGGTTAGGATATAATCATCCAACAGAAGTACAAGGTGAGGTTATTCCAGTTGCATTAGAAAAGAAGGATCTTGTTGTGAAGTCCCAGACTGGAAGTGGAAAAACGGCTTCATTTGGTATTCCACTTTGTGAAATGGTGGAGTGGGAAGAGAATAAACCACAAGCATTAGTTTTAACACCAACGAGAGAGCTTGCGGTACAGGTAAAAGAAGATATTACAAATATAGGTCGATTCAAAAGGATTAAGGCTGCGGCAGTTTATGGGAAATCTCCATTTGCACGTCAAAAATTAGAATTAAAGCAAAAGACACATATTGTAGTTGGTACTCCTGGTCGTGTGTTGGATCATATTGAGAAGGGTACCCTTTCTTTAGAGTGTTTGAAGTATTTAGTTATTGATGAAGCAGATGAGATGCTAAATATGGGCTTTATCGATCAAGTAGAGGCAATTATTGATGAATTACCTACAAAAAGAATGACGATGTTATTTTCAGCAACACTTCCAGAAGATGTTGAGAAATTGTCTCGTACATATATGAATTCACCAATTCATATTGAAATTAAAGCAGCTGGGATTACGACGGATAAAATTGAACATACTCTTTTTGAGGTGATAGAAGACGAGAAGCTTTCACTACTTAAAGATGTAACAACGATTGAGAATCCTGATAGCTGTATTATTTTCTGTCGTACACAAGAAAATGTAGATCATGTATATAGACAATTAAAACGAGCTAACTATCCTTGTGACAAAATACATGGTGGTATGGTACAAGAAGATCGTTTTGAAGTCATGGATGATTTTAGAAAAGGAAAATTCCGTTATTTAGTAGCAACAGATGTAGCTGCGAGAGGAATTGATATTGATAATATTACACATGTTATTAATTATGATATTCCACTTGAAAAAGAAAGCTATGTACATCGTACTGGAAGAACGGGACGAGCTGGAAATAGTGGAAAAGCTATTACATTTATAACACCATATGAAAATAGATTTTTAGAAGAGATTGAGGAGTATATTGGATTTGAAATTCCAAAGGCAATTGGACCTTCAAAAGAAGAAGTTATGAAAGAGAAAGCTGCATTTGAAGAAAAGATACATGCTAAACCAATTATAAAGAAAGATAAAAATGCAGATATCAACAAAGGCATTATGAAGCTGTACTTTAATGGCGGGAAGAAAAAGAAAATTAGGGCGGTAGATTTCGTCGGTACAATTGCTAAAATTAAAGGTGTTACAGCAGAAGATATAGGTATTATTACGATACAAGATAATGTTTCTTACGTTGAAATATTAAATGGAAAAGGACCACTTGTCTTGAAAGTCATGAAGACTACAACGATTAAAGGGAAACAACTAAAAGTTCATGAAGCAATTAAGTAAATAAAAAACTATCCACTTTAATAGGTGGATAGTTTTTTATTTATGATTCTTTTAAATCATCCACTAGTTGCTCCGCTAAACGTCTATACATATTACTCATAGTGACGAAGGATGTTAGTAGTAGAAATTTTTCTAGCTTTGTATCTTCTAAGGAAGAAATCTCATTTACTTCTGTAACACGGTTATTTACGTCTTGTTTAAAGCTTTCGACATTGCTTTCAGTAAGAGCAAGATAATTTTTGTATAACGTATTTAATTCGAATGAATCATCATTTAATAAGGAGTCATTTATAGTTTCTAATGAACTTTTTATGTCGTTAATGGAGAGAGCTCCCTTTAATTGATAAATTAGGCTAATTAAAATCATATGCTCTTTTGAATACTTTTTATTTTTGATAGGGATGAATAGTTTCCCTTTTGCGTAATTATTAATCATCGTTTTTGTTAATACTTTTTCATCATCAGTTCTCGTTGTATCTGCATAAGTATTCTCAAATAGTTGGACAACTTGGTCTACATATAAGTCAACATTTGGAATATCCTCAAGTTTAATGTTTTTTTCTAAATGTAATGTCTTAAGTAATTCATTTATATTTTCCACGTAGAATCCCTCACTTTTATAACTTAGTGGAACTTAATGTTTAATATATCTTTAAATATGGTATTACGAAACAAATGAATTGTAAATGTTGACCTTAAAAAGAAATGTGTATATAATTACATGTAGTTATCAAAACTACATGTAATTATATGAGGGGTGTTATTATGAATACTTATGTAAGGGAACCAGTTAATGCATTTACTCACTTAGGTGGAGCGATATTATCATTTATTGCGTTATTAGCTATGCTTGTGAAAGTTTCTATCAAGATGCCATCATTTGCTGCAATTACAGCTGTTATTTTGTTTGGTATTGGAATGATGGTCCTTTATACGGCGTCAGCTGTATATCATAGTGTTGTGGCCAATGAACGTGTTATATACTTCTTTAGGAAGCTAGATCATTCTATGATTTTTATATTAATTGCAGGTACATATGCACCCTTTTGCTTAATTACATTAAATTCAGCAAGTGGTTTGCTATTATTTTGTTTAGTCTATGCAACTGCGATTTGTGGCATTGTATTTAAAATGTTTTGGTTTAATTGTCCAAGGTGGTTATCGACAGCAATTTATATTACGATGGGTTGGTTAATTGTTTTATTCTTTGCCCCGTTAGCTGAGAATTTAAGTACAGGAGGCATTATTTTCTTAGTACTTGGTGGCATTTTTTATACAATTGGTGGATTTATTTATGGAACAAAGCCAAAATGGTTAGAGTTTAAATATATGGGGCATCATGAAATTTTTCATGTTTTTGTATTATTAGGTAGTCTTGCGCATTTTCTAAGTGTATATTGTTACGTAATTTAATAAAAAAACGTCACATAATTTTTATTATGTGGCGTTTTTTTATTACCTGATTAGAATCGTATATGTTATAAAATTATTATGGGATAAAATGTAAGTTTCTGTGTTCGCATGTTAAACATAGGATAAGAAATATGTGATATACTTTGAGAAGTTTATAATGAATGAAATATGGAGGACTATAATTATGGCAATACTTGTAACAGGTGGAGCAGGATATATTGGTAGTCATACATGTGTAGAATTACTAAATAGCGGTTACGAAGTTATAGTAGTGGATAATCTTTCGAATAGCTCGGTAGAATCTATAAATCGAGTGAAAGAAATAACAGGAAAACAATTTAAGTTTTATAAAGAAGATGTTTTAAATCGCGAAGCGCTTGACGCAATTTTTGAAGAAAATTCAATTGAAGCAGTTATTCACTTTGCAGGATTTAAAGCTGTAG
>NZ_RPSJ01000021.1:0-46116 GCF_003946765.1 Bacillus sp. 2D03
TTTTTCCGCCTTCCGTACCTTCTAGATATCGTTTTACTGCTTTTATTTTATCTTTTGAAGAAAATTTAGCCATAAAAAATGCACCTCCAATTGTTAGTTATGTGTCTAACAATTGGGGTGCACTTCATTTCCTAGGTAGGCCTTTTTTGATTTTGCATTAGCGCGATGATATTATAACAAAACTCCTTAATCCTCAAACTCCCCGATTGTTCTTCTTTAATATACTTAAGATGATTCTATGTATATTAGTCTAAAGTACGAGCAGCTGCATAGAATGATCCAGAACCACCATTTCTGTGAGTAACTTTAAGCTTATATTTACCTTTTGGAAGAGTATTGTACGTATTTGTAAAACCCTTTCCTGCTGCTAACGATCCAGAACCAATAACATTACCTTTTGAGTCTTTTAAAGACCAATCAAGTGTACCTTTAGTATTGTTTGTCATATGAACTCTCATATCTGCTTTTTTTACATGCTCGAACGGTACTTCTCTTTCACCATTCATCAGACTGAAATCATCTTTAAGTATTTGGGTACGTTGGACAATTGGTGCAGAATTTTTAGTATGATCTACACCTTCTGTACTTGCTGATGTTGCTCCAATCCCTCCAGTTAATACGATACCAGTTGTTAATGTTCCTACTACTAATTTCTTAAACATAATAAATCCCCCTTAAATATTTTTTATAACTTGCACCTTAAATGTATCACTTTTGTATCTTTTGTAAATATTTTCAATTTGTAGAAATATTTATCTAATTATTAACAATATTGGGATTGCATTTTATCAAATGGAAAATAGAGGTATTTTAATAGGTATGTAAAAATGCATAATAAATGAACCGAATATTATGATATACTCTCAAAGTGCTGATACAAAACTTCTTTAGATTGGAAAACTAAAGTCTTATCTACCCAATTGTGGGGGCGCCTTATGGCGTCTTTTTTTTATAAGAAACCTCCAAGCATTCATACACTTGAGGGCTTATCAATTGAAAGGTAGAACTGTTTGTAATTCCTTAAATTAAGAACAAAGCGGGATTATTCCTAAACCAATTAATAGAGCTGCAGCAAACGCTGGAATTGGCACAGGGATCTCGATACTTTCTACAACTAAGAAGTATTGTCCACTTACTACTTTAAAACAAACTAATTGCATTAATTAAGAGTTTTAGTGCACTACTTCTTGGAAGTTGATCTTGTAGCGCTCTTTCTCGTAATTCACTATGTTTTCCAAAGAAAATAGTGAAAGGCAAGGCGATGAATACATTTACAAAATGACAAAACTGTAAGAATACACGAATGTTTGTAAGAAAGTTCGATGTTTTCCTTTTTCTTTTTTTATTATAGTGAAAAAGAAGAACGAAATATTCTCTTATGTAGGAAAGGAAGATAATAATGATTGATCTATTAAATAAATGGATGCTAGAAAGTACAGCTAATTTTAATATCGTTGTAGGACTTACAGCACTTCTATTTTTGGGTTCAGTAATTGCACTTATTATTATTTACAAAAAAATTGGTAAACCAGATGAAAGAACAAATGCTATTTATTTAAAAATTACTTCTCGTATGTTTACTACTCAAATTCTAATGAATGCTATATTTATTTCTTTAGTTGGTAAAGATATTGAGAATTTCCGTCAAATCTTTATATTATTTGAAGCTTTTGTATTTTTTATTGGAGCTATTTATTCGTTTAAATTATATAGACAGGAATATAAATAATTCACTTGCAAGAAACAATAAAAAAACAGTAGTGTATAAAATTCACTACTGTTTTTTATTATGTATCTTCGAATGTAAACTTTTGAATACTAGTCTACTTTCTATCATTTTCCAAGAATTTTATGTAGAAATTACAACATTTCTTATTTCAAACCGAAATTACGTGATAATTCTTCATCATGAGAAGCAACAGCCTCTGCAGTTTTATTAAGCTGCATATTAATTTCTTGTAATAGCTGTGCAAAGTTTAGTACTTTTGGCTTTAATTCATTGAACTGTTGGTCAAAACCTTCAAATGCACGGCCTTCCCATTCTCCTCTTAATTCATTTTGTAAGTTTTGTAGTTGACGTAAAATGTCCTCAATTTGATTTGCACTTTGTCCATATCGAGTCGCTTTCGATTTAAGCTCCTCTGGTGACATACGAATTTGTCCAGCCATTTTCATCTCCCCTTTAGTACATAATGAGTAAAATGCGCATTTGGTTAATTTTACTAAATATATTATAATGCATTGTTAAAAACTTTCAAATATTTTATTTTTCTATAATAAAAAACAAGAGTAATCACAAAGACTACTCTTGTTTCTTTTCCTTCTCTTCTTTTTCAATTTCAGATACCGACTTTTCAGGGTCTTTTATAAGTTTTCCAAGTTCTCCAGAACGTGTGAAATCATCTTCGAAATTTTCTGTAGTACTAATATAAGCTATAAAATCCAATTCTTCATTATTATTTATATAACCTTTTAATCTGGGAACACCCATTGGACTTACACTGTGTTCTTTAAATGTAATCGATTTTACATCTTGAATATTGTAATGAATATACTTTTCTACTCGTGCCTCTTGTGCCTTCCAAAACTTTTCTTCTTTTTCTTTTTGTTTTAAGTATTCCATAGTAAAATATCCTCCTGCTATGAGCACTATAGCAGATACAACCAAAATCATTACTTTCTTCATTGGAAATCTCCTTATAAAAAGTCTACCAATGTATTCTTCTTAAAATGGGATACAGAAAATAAGAGTAGTGCAAAAACTAATCTTGTTTCTTTTCCTTCTCCTCTTTTTCAATTTCAGATACGGACTTTGCTGGTTTTTTCATGTAGTTATCATATAGTTCTCCAGAACATGTAAACTTATCTTCAAAGTTTTCAGTTGTACTTATACGAGCTATGAAATCTAATTCTTTATTATTATTTATATAACCTTTTAATCTTGGGACTCCCATAGGACTTACACTCTTTTCTGTAAACGTAATAGATTTTACATCCTGAATATTATAACGAATATACTTTTCTACTCGTGCTTCTTGTACTTTCCAAAACTTTTCCTCTTCTTCTTTATGTTTTAAGTATTCCAAAGTAAAAAATCCTCCTGCTATGAGTAACAAAGCAGATACAATTAAAATAACTACTTTCTTCATTAGAAATGCCCCTTATAAAAAACTTACCATTACATTCTTTTTAAAATGGGATAGACAAGAATAGTGCAGAGACTATTCTTTTTTCTTTTCTTTCTCTTCCTTTTCAATTTCGGATACGGATTTTTCAGGGTCTTTTATAAGTTTTCCTAGTTCTCCAGAACGTGAAAATTTATCTTCGAAGTTTTCTGTAGTACTGATACTAGCATCAAACCATAGATCTTTATCATCATTTATATATCCTTCTATAGACGGAATTCCCATTGGACTTATTTTATGTTCTATAAATGTAATCGATTTAACATCTTTAACATTATAATGAATATACTTTTCTACTCTTGTTTCTTGTGTTTTCCAAAAAAATTCTTCTTTTTCTTTATGTTTTAAGTATTCCATTGTAAAATATCCTCCTGCTATAATACAAATAATGGATAAAATAATTACTAATTTTTTCTTCATAAAAAATCCCCTTGTATTTGAATATAGTTAAAATATACCATGAAATGAGTTGAAAGATATGAGTGAATTTAAAAAGAATTCAATTGCGACAGATGAAGATTACTTCGAACTATCAGATAAAGTGTATGATGATAAATTTTTGCACAAAGGTGTAGAAATAAAAGGTGTTAATGGTAAAAAATGGGTTGTTATAGAATCAATAGATGCAGATTGTCAAAAAGTGAAAAATGGATTACAAGCTATTGCAGTGGTACCGAAAAATGATTATAAAGAGAATAAAACTCACTATGAAACTATAGTATTTGCATTTCGTGGAACAGAGCCTAAGCAATTAGCAGATTTCGAAACAGATATCGATCAAATTACGTTTGGAATTAAAACACATTCTAAAGTAATTACTCCAAGTAATAGTCAAACAGTAAAACCAGATTTTGCAACATCTTTTAATACCGGATTGGAATGGGTAGATAAAGTAAATGAAACATATCAGCCAACTTATGTGCATGCTACAGGGCATAGTAAAGGAGGCGCAGAAGCTGATTATGTTGCTTCGGAACGGAATTTTTATGCAACTACATGGGCTGCACCAAACCCTTATCGTTTGCTAAGTCCTGAAGCGAAAAAACGAGTAGATAGAGGGGAAATGGAAAACAAAGCTACGGATTATACACATGAGAATGACCCAATTGGTAACCATACTCAATTCGGTGCACCTCTAATTGGTAAGCAATTTACAGTGAGACAGAATGATACAAAAGAAGATTTTTTTACACGTTTAACTATGGACGGACACGGCAGAGATACATTTAAGGGATCCTTTCATTCAAATGGAAGCCCCCTATTAAAATTAGAACCTGAAGATATTATAAGACAAGCACAAAAAATTCAAATGCTCAGTAATCGATTATTAGATATAGCAAAAAATATAGAAGAGTTTCAAAGAAGAGAAGCTGAAGCGGTTCAAAAGTTGAAAAGTCAATTAAAATATGAAACAGGACCAGGTGGGAAATATCATCTATTAGAAGCATACGAAATAGATGAAGCCATCTCACGAATTGCCAAAACGAAAGAAGGTGGAAATGACTATTTTCACGATGTACACATAGCAGAAGAATTAATTCATCTTTTAAGAAAAGAACAAAAAAGTTTAAGTAGATTTGGGGATGAAATTAGTGATGCAGCAAATTCACTTAGGGATAAAGATAATCAATTAGCGGGGAATTTTCAGTTTAGATAAGGAGATAATTATATGATGGATTTTATGGGGGAAATTAAAAAGATAGAAAAGCAAATCGAAAGTGTTACAGGAGATTTAGCGAATCAGGTTGTTGAGGAGTTACAAGCTGCTAAAAAACAGATTGAAAGAGAAATGCAACGTATGATGTTAAAAACAGAAGTAGGGTTTAAATCAATAGATATTATAAAAGAAGATACATATGCTCTTCAAAAAAACATAGGGGCATTTCATGAATTACAAACAAGTCTAAGAGATATAGCAGCAGAATTAGAGAAAAGTTTTGAAAGTAAAACTGGCAGTAAAATCAATGAAGAATTAAAGAAATATGAAAAACAAATTAACAACAACATTTTTAATGAGCATGTTCACTTGGCAAACAGTTGCGGAAAAAAATAAGGGAAATAGAAAAAAAGTCTTCTTAATATAGGACTCTTTTTTTGTTATTCCTGAAAGTAAACTTTTAAATTACCTTAAACATTGAGTTCACACCAAATCTTCTGATACTCTCAAAATATAAAATAAAAGTATACATTCGAAGTATTATAAACAAAGAAGTTGAATCCCTCATAAGAAAAGATGAGTATCTCCTCACTATCGAGATACTCATCCAAAGAAAACATAAATTAACTATTAGTATTTAGCTCTTTACTGTATTTCTTTATAAAAAACGCCATTATTAACGTAATAATTCCTATACCTAAACCAAGTAATTGATCTAACGAAATTACATCACGAAAAATCCAACGTATAATAAATCCCGCACTAAATACTAATACAAGTAAAAAACCAAAATATTTTAGTCCCCCATATGCGTCTCCCATACCCAAACCCCTCTTAATTTTATAATTAATTCATCCATAAATATAAAATATTATTATTGATTTTGTTTTTCTCTTTCACCTACAACCCAAGCTACTAATAAAATTGAGCTAGTTGCTAACAATGCTGTAAAAACTCCCATTAAACATTTCTCCTTTTTACAAACATAATTAACCATATTATACCATAGTGACAATACTTACAAAGACTTAGTTACCATAACATCACTTATCGGGATTCAATGTATCTAGAAAAAACCTCTTCAGTTTACTTGCTGAAGGGGTTTCGTATTTACATAATTATCGTTATTGGAATCAAAATAAGCTTACACATCCAAACTATTGATAATAGCTAATATTTGATGATCTGTCCATTTGCCATTAATCCTTATATTTTCTTTCGCTATACCTTCTTTTTTAAACCCCACTTTTTCTAATACACGAATAGATGCTATATTATCAAGCATCACTCCTGCTTCAATTCTATGTAGCTTTAATTCCCTAAAAGCAAAATCTACAACAAGTTGAAGAGCCTCTGTTGTATAGCCCCTTGCATTATGCTCCTTATCTAAAGTGAATCCCGTATAACAGCTTTGGAGGTCTCCCCTAACAATTTGAGTTAATGAAATGTCTCCAATCAGTTTATCATTTTCTCTTAAAAAGATTCCAAAAGGGTATACTTGCCCTTCAGCTGTCTTTTTTAGAGCTTGTTCAAGACGTATTTTTTGATGTTCTTCTGTATAAAAAACTTCTGGGAGCAACGGACAAACTCGTTGAAAAAATTCGCGATTTCTAATATGTAAGTTAGCTAACTCGTTGGCATCATCAGTTTTATAAAGCCGAATATAAATGTGCTTCCCTACTAGTTTCATAACATCCCTCCAACATTTTTATATGTCTAATGAGGCAAAAGTATACCGTATACTTTATACAGTTGGCTATTGTCAGGAATCATTTTGCACGAAAGAAAAGACACTCTATATGAGTGTCTTTTCTAATAGTTTTTAGCAGAAGCAAGAAGCTCCAACGATGATTAATAAAATGAATAACACAACTAATAAAGCAAAGCCTCCAGAAAAGCCACAACCGCCACAACTACCACCATAACCCATAATAGTTCCTCCTTTAGATAAGAGGGGAAAACTAAGGTTCACTCATGTATTTTAATGGATTCGTTTCATCTTATGTTTTTCCGCATTGATTGAGCAGGTCCTTTCGAAAACTATTCACATATTAACTATATTTTTAAAAATAAATAATTTAACTATATCAATAGATAGATAAATTAATATAATGTATTAACCCTAAAAGAAGGGAGGAATAGCCATGCAATTAGTTTGTTTTAAAATAGTAAGTGGTCAATATTTCTTATTTGTAGAAGGTATTCAAATTCCTGTACCAATTCCAGCAGTTGCTGCAGCTTTATTAATTGGTTTAGGAGTAATTCCACTTTGTTCTTAATGTAAAGAATTCGGACCATTCCTATCTTTCCATTGGAAAAGCCTCAAGTATATGAATACTTGAGGCTTTCTTTATATCAGAGAAAAAACACCTTACAGCGCTTGAAGATCTCCTGATTTAATTAATGCGGCCGTTACATCATCACCGAAAGTATTGAGACAGAATACTTGCTCGTCTACCTTATCCATCACTGTAGCTTCACCTATCTTGCCACCTTGAAGTTTAATAAAATAGTTATGTTCTTCTACAATTTTACTAAAATCTCTATTTGCCCATCTTTCAGTAATTGCTAATAGCTCTTCTTTGTTCTTGAAATTGTTTCCGTTTAGAATATTTCTTACTTTCTCTGCATTCTTTTTGGACATAGGGGTTGCTCCCTTTCCTTCACACGCTTTTACTTTTTGATGAGTCATGCTATGCATAGCTGAAATAACTTCTTCTTCAGTAGAAGTTACTGTAATGTGAAGTTGTGCATTTGAACCTTTCACTTCTGCTTCATTCGATAGTATGTCTTCTTTATTAACCTCTGCAAAAACATGGTCCTCCCCCTTAAGCGGGACTTCAGCAAACTGTAATATTCCATAAGTCATACCAGTTGCAAGTACTACTCCCCCTATAATAGATGCTAGCCAATACTTTAGCTTCTTATCCATCTTCATTTCCCCCGTCTTCGTTTACATATCTTAACTAAAGAATACCATATTTAATTCCTTTTTATTGAAGAGTCTCTAATTTCTACTATTTAAAAATATTCTCATCGTCTAATGTAATACGATATAATCATTTTATAATACAAAAAAAATCATATTCCCATTCCCTATTTTTTTGGAGGTGATTGTCTTGAATAAAAACATCAATCTACTTCTTCAAATAATAATTGGAATTATAATTATGATTGCACCTATTCTCATAACAGGATCTATATACGATGTCACTAAATCATTTGGTGAACTATTAGTGGCAGAACTTATTATAAGAACACTTTCTCTCATTATTGGACTTTTAGTTATTAGCACAGCTTTGCATCGTTATTCTCAATAATTATTCATATTCAAAAAATACAAATATTTTACATACCAATTCTTATGTATTAAGACATCAAAAACAAGTGTTACGAAAGAAATATAAAAAGACATCTTTACCTCTTAAAGATGTCTTTTTTATTTAAATCTTAATTCTCGTTCTGTAAAACCCTCGCTGCCTTTACTCCCTCTTTCTCTTCTTTTAAAAACAACGATACGATAAAAGCAACAATGATAAAGACTAACCCTAGTGCAAATGCACCTTGGAATCCAGACGTTAAACCATTTAACTTCTCTACTCGGTCCATTGGATTTGCGGAGCTTTCCATATAGCTAGCTGTTCCTGAAGACATTTTCGAAATAAAGATAGCCGTACCAATTGCGCCAGCTACTTGTTGCAGTGTACTAAACAGTGCTGTTCCGTGCGGATATAAATCTGGTGTTAATTGATTTAAACCGTATGTTTGTGCTGTCATGACAAACATGAGTCCAACCATTAATACGCTATGCATGACAATAATTTGTACCATTGATGTATCAGGAGTAATGCCTTTAAATAAGAACATTGCAATTCCTACTAAGACAATGCCGGGAACGATAATAACTTTCGGACTAAATTTATCAAATAGTTTACCTGCGATTGGTCCCATTATGGCGCTAATAACACTTCCCGGAAGCATGATAATTCCTGATTTAAAAGCTGTAACGAGTAAAACGGTTTGCAGGAACATCGGTAATAAAGTCATCGTTGAAAATAACGACATCATCACAATGACAATTAATCCAACTGATAATGTAAACATCGGAACTTTAAATGCTCGTAATTCTAAAATTGGATTCTCAATTTTCAATTGTCGAACGACAAAAATACATAATGAGATAAGCCCAACAATTAAAGTGCCATACACTTTTGCATCGGACCATCCTAAATCACCTGATGCACTAAAGCTATACACAAGCCCGCCAAATCCGAGTGTCGATAAAAGGATAGATGGGTAATCTACTTTTGGCCTTGTTAACTCTGAAACATTTTGAATGTACCTCATCCCAATCATAATGGAAATGATCACGATCGGAATAACAATATAGAATAACCAGCGCCAATTTAGTGAGTCTACGATTACTCCAGATAATGTAGGGCCAATTGCTGGAGCTGCCATCATTACAAGTGCGATTAATCCCATTGTTGCACCACGTTTTTCAGGCGGACAAATAATTAAAATCGTATTCATTAATAACGGTGAAATTAACCCTGTCGCTACCGCTTGGACGATACGGCCGACTAATAAAACGGAAAATGTCGGCGCAAATCCCGCAATTAATGTACCAGCTAAAAACGTTACCATAGCGATTAAAAACATTTGCCTCGTTGTGAGCCATTGTTGAAGTAACGCTGTAATCGGGACTAAAACCCCAACTACTAACATGTAAGCTGTAGAAAGCCATTGAATCGTTGAAGCTGTTACGCCAAATTCTTTCATTAATACGGTTAACGCATTACCAAGTAACGTTTCGTTTAATAATGCAACCATTGCCCCTAGAAGTAATGCAATTAAAATGGGGGTATGTTTCAAATTAGAAGTATCAACTTTGCCACTTGCAGGGCTCTTAGTTGTCATATTCATTTACAAATTCTCCTCCTGTTTCTTACTAAAAAAACTTTAAATATACCTAAACACATGTAATATAATATACATATGTAGATTAAAAAGGGAGAATCAATTTTCAGCCACTGTATATTTAATCTACAAAAAAGGAGAATTGTAGATGAACGATAATGAAAAACAACTTGATTTACGCATTAGACGTACACATAAATTACTGTGGGATTCCTTATTTGAATTAATGACGCAATCAAAACAGAAATATAGTACGATCACGATTAACCAAATATGTGACCGTGCGATGGTACACCGAACAACCTTTTATAAACACTTCGAAGATAAAGATGCTTTATTAGCATTTGGATTTAAACGATACAGCAAGATGATTGCGGGAATACCCGTTTCAGATCGATTAAGTAAACCATTTCAAGTAATGGAACAATTTCTACACCATGAAGAAATCGGTAAAATATTAGAAACGCAAATGTCTGATGAACAATTTATTAACCGGACACAGTATTTAAGTCACGAAACGAGAAAACAAGAAATAGAAGCGTTACATCAACTGCGCAAAAATCATACGATGCCAAACGATTTAATCATTGAGTTTTATTCAGGGGCAATCACCTCATTAAGCGCATGGTGGTTTAAAAATGAAAGAAGCGTTTCTGCGGCTGAAATGGATAAGTATCTCCACCAACTTATTAACAGGGATATTTTTCAGTTTGAAGAGGAATAAGACTATACCTTTTCAATCATGCAATAAAGTGAAACTTTAATCAGTGGGGGGTTTGTTCATCCCCCGCTGATTATCAGCCCTCACCAATCGGACTTTTACGGACAGCCCGACCCCCACCTAACTTCTTTGCTTCCACTGAATTTTGAGATGGGGGTCTTACTGCCCGTTAAAGCGGGATCAAATTGACCACAAAATAGGAGTATGATATATTTTCGGTAGAATACTATATAAGTGTGACAGCGAATAAATTGGCATATAATAAAAAGAAGAGATGCGCTAACATCTCTTCCTTAACTGCTACCGTATAGGGTGGTGGTTATTACACGTTACTATTTTTTACGAAACCCACCCTTTTGCTTCCTACGGCGCGGAGTGGTTTTTTTGTTGTCCTTACCCAGAAGTTGCTTCCGCAAAAAACACGCTGAAACTTCACGTACAGTCGCTTTTACAAATTCTTTTACAAGGACAAACAAAAACTCCATATTATCATCCCCTTTCCTTCCAAATGGAAAGAAGGGATAACCACCCACCCTCACAATATGCAGTTACATATATTTCATCAAATGATTGTAAAGATATTATGTAAACCAAACAAATGAAATTTTACATAGAAAAAAAGCCCTTCTAAACCGGGCTTTTCTATCACCATTATTTAGCGATCTTCTTCAAATCCGAACTTTCTATAACTGAAAGCATATCCACCTTTTATTAAGACGGACCATAACCAATAAGATGAGCAATTATAACTGCTAGTAAACCGATTGAGTATTCAATTAGAATTAAAGGAAGAATCCACCTTGCCCACCTTGTCCATGAAATTCCTGCAATTGCTAATCCAGCCATTAGCGTACCACCTGTTGGAAAAATAATATTTCCAATACCATCCGCGAATGAAAAGGATAAGACGGCTGTTTGGCGTGTAATGTCCAATAAATCTGCAAGTGGCGCCATGATAGGCATTGTCAACATCGCATGACCACTACCTGATGCTAAAATAAAATGAATCGCTACTTGGAAGTTGTACATTCCAACAACACTTAAAAAAGGAGAAACATGTTTCATTTCTTCCGACACTTGATACAGTAGTGGATCTATAATATGCCCTTGATTCAATACAACTAAAATAGCGCGTGATATACCAATGATTAAAGCGCCACCGATTAAAGATGCCGATCCTTGTGTAAAAGATTCTACAGTATCATCAAGAGATATCTTGCCGAGGATTGCGATGATTATAGTTAAAATAATAAATAAGGCTGCTATTTCTTTTATATACCACTCGTACTTAATAACACCAAATACAAGAATAATATAATTGATTAAAAAGGCCGTTAATATCCATTTATGTCTTTTTGTTAACTCTACTTTCGCTGTTAGTAAGCTGTCTTGCTTATTTGTATCGAATTTTCCGTAAATTCCACTTGCAGGATCCCTCTTTACTTTCATAGCATGACGATAGACGAATGTAACCGCAATTACATATATGACTACAAATAAAATGAGGCGGAATCCCATCCCCGAATACATCGGAAGACCCGCTATTCCTTGCGCAAGCCCAACTGTAAACGGATTCATAATTGCCGTTGTAAATCCGACGGACGCTCCTACTAGTACCATCACAGTTCCTGTTATCGTATCAAATCCAACCGCAAGAGCTAGCGGAATAAATAGAGGTACATACACTAAAGCTTCCTCAGCCATTCCCATTAATGACCCGCCAAGTGCAAAGAACAGCATGATAATAGGAATCATTAACTTTTCACGGTTAGCAAGTTTTTTTGCTATCGTTGAAACAAGAGCCTCAACTGTGCCCGATGCCTTTAATACACCAAAAAATCCTCCAATAATAAGAATGAAAAAGATAATATTAGCAGCTTCTACCATCCCTGTAGGAATAGATTTTACCGTATCAAAAAATCCAAGTGGCGTTGATTCAATCCATTTAAATGAATTTGGATCTACTGTTGTATACCCATTTTTTTCAATCTGCTCATATTTTCCGGCCGGCAATATATGTGTAATAACAGCCGCAATGACTAACAAGACAAGTAACATTGCAAATACGTTTATTTTCCATTCTTTTTTTTCCTTTTTTTCTTCTGGCTCGAATGAAACCGCCTTTTCTGATACTTGACTCATATACCAATCCCCTTTGCAATAGAGTGGAACTTTAATCATTGGGGGTGTTCTTCCCCCAATGATTATTACTTTTACGGGCAGCCAGCAGTCTGGTTTCCCCACTACCATGACGTACCAAGCCATCCACCAATTCTTTTATTTATAACACGCTAGGATTTAACTACCTTTTTACTAATTTCATTTACAAATTGGTTAAATAAACGTTGCTGCAAGACATCCCTTTCCGACATCATTTCTGGATGCCATTGAACCGCTGCTACATAACGATGAGCCTTCGATTCAATAGCCTCTATTACACCATCAAAGGACCATGCACTCACCTCAAAATCTTTCCCTAATGTTTTCACTGCTTGATGGTGAAAAGAATTAACCATTAAAGATTTTTGGCCAATAGCCTCATAAATTTTTCCCTCTTCCAGAAGATCTACAGAATGAGAGCCTTGCCATTTACGGAACTGTTCTCGAACATGGAAATATTCTGGCCCCATCTCGTGCTCTAAGTCTTGATAAAGAGATCCACCAGCTGCAACATTTAACACCTGTAATCCTCGGCAAATTCCTAGAATAGGAATATCTTTTTCTAAAGCCTGCTTTGCCAGATTTAATTCAAAATTATCTCGTTCTTCCTCTACAGTGCCTATATATGATTTTGGAGTATCACCGTAATAAATTGGATTGATGTCCGCGCCACCAGCCAATAACAATCCATCTAATTGATTAAGTGTGGACTCAATTTGATCCACTTCCTCAATTGGAAGTAGAACAACCGTTGCACCTGCCCTTTGAAGGGAGCGGATGTAGTCATAAGAAAAGAGAGCCATATCTTGACCTGGTAGCCCTCGCAAGCCCTCCTTCCCTATTTCACTATGATCAACATAATACCCAGTAACACCAATTAGTGGTTTCATTTTCTCTCACCTCATAATTTAAATGGTTTCGTTGTCTTTCTCTGTTGAAATTGTATACTCTTAACCTCCCTTTTCTAGCAAGTGGTAAAGAATTAAATATGTAAATTATGACTCTACTCATTTCCCTATTTCTTTACACACCATTGATATAAGCAAATATCGTGCCAACATTAAAATTTAAACGATTATTTACACATATTTAAATATTTTGTCACTTTATCGATGTTTACTGTGTTGAAATGTATTATAATTGGTTATTAATTGGTTTCATAATAACCAATTAATAACCAACTTTAGACCAATTCCATTCAACTAAAGAGGTGCTCTATGAACAAATTTGAAACTAACCACATTGTATTGATCACCGTTTTAAAAGAAACACGAAAAGCCCTACATCAACAACTAACAGAGATGGTAGGTGATCTCATAGATATCGAAAGTTTTTCTGTAGAAGAAAGTATTCCAAAAGTATTTCATTCTACATTAATTGTATTACCGAATACATTTACGATAGAAACGGTGAAAGACTTTATTGGGGAAAACTGCGAAGTAATAATAGCAAAACGAACATTAAATTATGAAAACGTGGACCAGCTTTTATTTTTACCAGAAGGAACACAAGCCCTATATGTGAATGATAATCATGAAACAGTATACGAATCAATTGAAACGATGCGTCAATTAGGGCTGAACCACATTGAATATTTTCCATACTATCCTGGAAAAACGAATATACAAATGATCAAGCTCGCAATCACACCTGGCGAACTTGAAATTATCCCTGACTTTGTAGAAAAAGTAATTAATATTGGCCATAGATTAATAGATATTACTACAATCATGTCCATTCTAGATCGATTTCATTTAATGGAGGAATCAGGTAACCACGTTTCTGAAAGATACTATCGAAAAATAGTAGATTTAACAAAAAATTTAGCTAAAGCTCATCAACAACTGCATCAAGTAATTGATGGTGTTGGTGATGGCATACTAGCTATTGATTATGAGGGAAGAATTGTTGTCTTTAATGAATTTCTGGAAAACATGCTGAAAATAAAAAGTAAAAACGCTATTGGTCATCCGATTGATGCCATTATTGATAATATTGATTTAGTAAACTTCATCCTTTCAAATAAACAACAAGAAAGCGGAATATTTGTTGTAAACGGCTTGGATGTAATAGTGGAACGTCTACATATAAATGATCAATCGATTATTGTTACTTTTAGAAATGCCCTTAAGACTATCGGGTTTGAACGTAAATTAAGAAAAGAATTTGTCAAAAAAGGTTATGTAGCAAAATACAACTTTCATAATATCGTTGGGATTAGCTCTACGATCCAAGACACGAAACAAATTGCCAAAAGGTTAGCTAAGACTGATTTAACTGTATTAATTGAGGGTGAAAGTGGGACTGGGAAAGAGTTGTTTGCAAGTGCTATTCATAATGCTTCCCAGCGAAATAGTGGCCCTTTTCTTGCCGTTAACTTTAGTGCTTTATCGGATGATTTAGTCGAGAGTGAATTATTTGGTTATGAAGACGGAGCATTTACCGGAGCAAAAAAGGGCGGGAAAATGGGACTATTTGAACAAGCAAATGGTGGCACTATTTTTTTAGATGAGATTGGAGATATTAGCCTGAAACTCCAAGCACGACTCCTTCGAGTATTGCAGGAAAAAGAGATTATGCGTGTTGGTGGAAGCCAAATTATCCCGATAGACGTAAGGATTATTGCAGCAACCAATAAGGATCTACTGAAAATGATTCAAGAAAATATGTTTAGAGAAGACTTATACCATCGGCTTAAAGTACTCTTTATACACCTTCCCGAATTAAGAGCGCGCCGAAATGACATTGAATTATTAGCTAAACATTTTGTCTCACTATCGGACCCTAAAGTCAAAATCGAACAAGAACTAATTGAAGAACTTCAAGGATATCCATGGTACGGAAATGTAAGAGAACTTAAAAATACGATAGATTACATGCTTGCTGTCCGTACCGGAAACCAAATAACAAAAAATGATTTGCCTAATCAACATTATTTTCAAAAGCCTCCACATAAGAAAACAAATAGCGACCAAGCCGAGAGTATAACACCCTTTTCTTCAAGTTCAAACGCTCTTGATCAAGAATCACTTTTCATCCTTACCCTCATCATGAATTATGAAGAAAAAGGAAAAGCAATCGGAAGAAGAATTATTTCTGAAAAGAGCCAAGAAGTCGAAATAAACTTATCTGAAGCACAAGTGAGACACCGATTGAACTTCCTAAAAATGAAAGGGTATGTGGAAATAAAAAGAGGTAGAGCAGGGATTACTCTAACAAGAAAAGGTTTAGAAATACTACATAATCTTTAGTCAAGGTTAAGATTTTCAGATACATAGAGGCTGTTTTATAAACAGCCTCTTTCTTATGCAGTAAAACGTCGATAAATTTAAATTAAAAATATTCAGAATTAATATTAAAATGTAAAATGGGGATAGGGGTATGGGATTCTAAAATTTATACATAACGAGGGAATAGAAATGAAACTACAATTAAAAGCGGATTTAGGGCTACTACTAGTTACATTCTTTTGGGGTGCATCCATCTTACTTACGAAGGTTGGACTTGAAGGCATAGAAGAATACAACTTAATCGCATTACGATTTATTATTGCCTTTCTTTTATCAGGTTTAATATTTTACAAACATTTATTCAAAATCGATTTTAAAACTGTAAAATATGCATTTATACTCGCTTCTGTCTTATTTATCGTTTACATTTTCGCGACTTTCGGTACAAAGTACACGAGTGTTTCTAACGCTGGTTTCTTACTATGTCTCACAGTCATTTTCATTCCGATCTTATCAGCTATATTTTTAAAACACATTCCGGAAAAGAAAGTGATAGTAGGAATCTTTTTAACGATAATAGGAATCGGCTTATTAACATTAACGAGCGAATTCAAGATCGGTAATGGCGATATATTTTGCATACTGTCAGCCTTATTTTATGCGATTCACGTCATCATTACTGGCAGCGTAACGAAACATGTGAACTCCATTGCACTTGGAGTCATACAACTCGGCTTCGTCGGCCTATTTAGTCTTATTTTTTCATTCATTATCGAAACACCAAAACTGCCTAGCACAACCAACTCATGGCTCATCATCTTAGCCTTAAGCATATTTTGCACCGCAGTCGCATTCATCGTGCAAGTAATCGCCCAGCAATATACGACGCCTACACATACCGGGCTTATTTTTTCATTAGAACCTGTCTTTTCAGCTGGTTTTGCTTTCGTTTTTACAGGGGAAACACTTACCGGGAAAGGATACTTGGGTGCGACACTTATATTAGTGAGTGTGTTGATTGCGGAGGTGGATTTTAAGGGGTTGTTGAGGCTTAATTATAAGAAGAATATGGAATAGTTATTTTGCTAAAGTACATAAACATACCCCGAAAATATTCGTTTGTATTATTTTCACCCTCTTACCTTAATTGTTTTAGATGCTGCCTTCGAATAAGTTAGCATCTAAAACATGTTACAAGGAATTATTATATTTATGTAGCTTGCATGGTTAACCTTTTCTACATTACTTACTGCACATAGTCATACAGATTTTTCGCTAACAACAAACAAGTCACTGTAATGAAAAGGGCACGAACATACCCACTTCCTTTTTTTATAGCAAATTTGGAGCCAACGACTCCTCCAGCAATTTGAGCAATCCCCATTATGAAGCCATACACATAGTTTACTTGCCCTACATACATAAACATCAACAATGCACCAACATTACTTCCTAAATTAAGAAGCTTCGCATTACCTGCTGCTTTTAAAAAATCATACCCAATAAATAAAAGAGAAAACATTAAAAATGAACCTGTTCCAGGACCTAGAAATCCATCATAAAAACCAATAGCAAAAACAATGAAAGTAAAAATAATGACGTGTCGACCAGACAATTTCTTATGAGTAGAAATACTACCCCAATCCTTTTTGAATATCGTATAAATAGCGACCGCACCAAGCATAATTAACATCAATGGCTTCAGTACTTCTGGATTCATTAAATGAACAGTCCATGCCCCTATTATGGAACCTATGAAAGTGAGCGGAACTAATTTAAACGCCGATTTCAAATCAAGATTACCAGAACGGTAAAACACAATATTACTAGTTGCACTTCCCATTGTCGATGCTAGTTTATTCGTAGCTACTGCACTTGCTGGATTCAGTCCTGTAAATAATAAAGCTGGTAAAGCAATGAGTCCACCACCGCCTACAACTGAATCAATAAATGCAGCTACAAATCCAAAAACAATCAAAATAATTAATATAGATGGGTCTAAATACAAATCCATACTAGTAGCCTCCCCTTTAGTCACTATTGTAATAGTAACTACCAATTTGCTAAATGTAAAGAGTTATTGTAACGTTGAAATATAACAGCAAACATCGGAGGACGAAAAAGTGGACTACATAGTACAACAGCTTAAAAAAATTGGTTTTAATGAATATGAAGCTAAATCTTATGTATCTCTTGTGAAACAGGGGCCTGCTACAGCCTACCAAGTGAGTAAGGATTCAGGGGTCCCAAGAGCGCGAATTTATGAGATTTTAGGTAACCTTGTAGAAAAAGGAATTGTCATGAAGGAAGAAATAAATGACACCACTCGCTATTCACCTCTACCTGTTGAAATCTTTTTACAGAAAGCTCAATCAGAATGGCAGTCTACTTATGAAGGAATAAGTGATTCATTAAAAAAACTAGAAACTTCCGAGGAAAAAACGGATAATCGAGTAATTACTTTAAAAGACAATCAAGCAATCATTAGCTATTGTCAGGCATTAATAAAAAAAGCAGAACGACGTATTGTCATTTCAATGTGGGATGAGATGTATGAAGCGTTAAAAGAAGATCTATCTGAAGTAGCTGATAAAGTTACAATACAAGGTATTACCCTGCATGTTGAAAATCCAATTAAAAATCTAGAAGCTCATCGTATCACACCTTATACAGAAACTCTGTCTACAGAACATTGGTTTATTTTATCCATAGATTCTAAAGAGATGATTTACGGACCATCAATTGAAGAGCGTAATATTGCTTTTTATACAGATGATCCCGTTCATATATACTTACTAGAAGATTATGTATGGCATGATGTTTTAGTAAATCGACTTGTCCGACGTAGCCAAGACGACTTGCAGCAATGGATTACTGCAGAGAGAAAGTCTTTCTTTATGGGGAAATAAGAAGCATATTGAAAGAATCAAAAAATAAAGCATAAGTGACTGAAATAGAACACTTATGCTTTATTTTATTTGCAAAGTGATGCTCCAGCCTTTTCACTATTTCCCCTCTACAAACCGCCCAAACTCTTTCAAAAATCTCAGCTTAAAACTCC
This sequence comes from Bacillus sp. 2D03, assembly GCF_003946765.1. Lineage (NCBI taxonomy): Bacteria > Bacillati > Bacillota > Bacilli > Caryophanales > Bacillaceae > Bacillus > Bacillus sp. 2D03. The sequence continues at coordinate 18,935 of NZ_RPSJ01000021.1, forward strand.
CCACAGGTCCATTCCGATGCTTTGCCACATGAATCTCCGTCATCTCTTTCTGCATCGTTTCCTTATCGTAATAATCCTCGCGATACATAAGCATAATGACATCCGCATCTTGCTCAATTTGTCCGGTCTCTCTTAAATCAGATAATAGCGGACGCTTATCTTGTCGTGACTCTACAGAACGAGATAACTGTGATAACGCTACTACACAAACATTTAATTCACGTGCTAATAACTTAAGCTTACGAGAAATCTCACTAATTTCTTGAAATCGATTGCCCTTATGCTTCGGATCGCCCGTAATAAGCTGCAAGTAATCTACAATAATTAAAATCTTTTTATCACCGTGCTTCCTCTTTAACTTACGAGTTTGCATCCAAATATCTTGCACTGTAACGCCTGCATTGTCGTAAATCTCAAATGGCAACTCACCAATCTCCGCAAACGCTTTACTTACCTTCTCCCAATCTTCCATCGCAAAACGATGCTTCGGATTTTTCAGCCTACCTCCTGACACTTCACCTATGCAAGAAGCCATCCTTTTTAACAATTGCTTACTACTCATCTCTAACGAAAACAATCCAACCGCCACTCCAGACTTCGCCGCATGCAATCCAACATTTAGCGCAAACGCAGTCTTCCCCATAGAAGGACGCGCACCAAGGACGACAAAGTCACCTTCCTGCAATCCGCACGTCATTTTATTTAACGATGTATAACCAGTCTCAATACCAGTAATCTCTTTCACATCTTGATGAAGCTCCTCATATAAATCAACTAGCGCATCCTTCAAATCAAACTCACATACACAGTCCTTTTCCTCTAATTCACAAAGTGCCGTAATCGTCTCACCAATAATTCTCTCATTCTTCTCCGCAATAAGACGCTCTCCCATCTTGTGCCCGAGAACACCCGCCTGATACATTTTCCAGGCACCTCGAACAAGCCCCTCATAATAAGAGAAGTTGGCAGTTGTAGGCACACCATCCATTAACCCTATAAAATACTCCATTCCCCCGATCCCCTCTAAAAACTTCGGATCTACCCTAGAAATGAACGTCACAAGATCAATCGGTTGCCCCTCTTCTTCCATTTTCCGCATTAACTGAAATATAGACTTATGCACCGACAGCGAAAAATACTGCTCCGTCAAACGGCACTCCTTAATAAGCTCTCCATCCAGTAATAGAGAACCTAATACCGTCTTTTCTGCCTCCACATTTTGAATACTCATGGACGCCACCCGCGCTCCGCTAAAAAGCGCTGCAACTCTTCCTCAGACGGCGCATTCTTCTCCCACTCCTCACACCTCGCCAAAAACTCCTCCGTCTCCCCCGTACTAACAGACGACTCCTTCTTTCTAAAACTCACCGTATCCGCCTCAACCTCACATACTTTCGTAAATCCTTTCCCGTGCCACCCTCTCAAAATCCCCTTCACATAAGCAACCGTCCGCTTATTATTCTCAAACGCAATTTGAAGAGCCTTCAGCACAAGCTCCTCTGACAAATCTTCCATCCACGCACTCAGTTCCTCTACAGTATGAGGAGACAAACTACCGAAATGTTGCTCATAAAAAGAAAACACGCGACTTCCCGTCTCTTCCTCTATAACCTCTTCTTCCGCCTCTGTCTCCTCACAAACTGGCTCAACATCATCCACAGCCAAATCACTCGGCATACCGAAATGCGCTAAAAGCATCGGAACATTCAGCTCCTCCTCTACGCACTTCTGAAGAAACATATGTACAAACTCCTTATTCTTCACACCCTTCAGCTCACGAAGCACACACTTCTCCACATTCGTATTCGTCACCGGATTATAACGAAGCCAATTTAAAACGAATAACTCCCGCGTCTCCGCATCATAAAGAATCTTCCCATAATCAATGAAGCGCTGCACAAGCTTATCAACAGTCTCCCGATTATAACCCGTCTCCATCTCAGCTAACCGCTTCGGAAAAGGAAAAATCCCACACTGCGTCGTCTTCGAACAAGTTAACAAATACACATAAAAATACCGCTCCTCCGGCGTCAAATCCAAAACAAAATCATCCTGCCAAAAATTCACCTGCACAGTACGATACACCGCCATCCCAATTCCTCCCGTCCTAATTCAAAAATGAAAATTCCCTCTTTGTACTATATATAGGAAGGAGGGCCGGGTTTTTGGCGTGTTATTTCAAAATTTTTTTCGACTCCTACTACGGTGTTTGTTGGTGTTTTTGTTTTGTTATGTTTTTTCTTAGTGATTTATTACTTGGTAGGGGCTTGTAAGGGGCTTAGGAGGGGCTAGTTATCGGTTACTTCGATTAGAAAGACCCCTCTCCACATTCTGCTTAATCCAATTAAATGAATCCACAAATCTAATAAAAAACATATTAAATTCCAATAAAAAAGACCATATTAAAAGCATACTCCGATGTCATTTTGATACAGCCCCATCTATATTCGCTTAATAATTTTAGAAACATAAAGATATTAAAAAATTAATATACCTACAAAACATTACCTTCCTTTATATAATCATAGATCTTATTATCAATTGATTTCTCCATAATCATATTCATCGTAACGACCGGCAATTCTTTTCCATTTTTATCTTGCATTTCAGTTTGTTCTACACTTGCTTTATCAGGTTTCGCTTTTCCTAAATAGTAAAAGTCGCTTCCCTCGTCATCATCTTTTTTCACAAAAATATGGACATCAATATTATTTTGTTTAGCATCAATAATTGTTTGAACTTCCTTTGATTTTAATGTTCTATTACTTCTTGTATACCATTTAAGAACATCTTGATTAAGGAATTCATCACCATAATTCACACTCGATTCTACCTCATCGTTTTTATGATATGTGACAAATATTGGGCAAGTACCGTATTTGGTTTTATAGCCATACATAGTTGAAGTCTCATCAATGTGCCAATTTAAAAGTTTACATGCATCTTTTCTTGAGTATTTTTTATATATAGTAAGGTTACTATCACACTCATAGTTTTTGTTCTTTTCTTTCGCACTTTTAATGATGTCCATTACCATGTACTTGAAGTATTCATTCTGTTCTAAACTTTCTCGGATTAGATCATTAAACATGTACTTATTATCTTCTTGTAACGCGAGAATTGGCTTTTCACCATATTTTTTCTGGTTATTCTGTGTGAAAAACGATAACTCAAAAACCCGCTGCACAGAAGTAATCGTAGCATCATCTGTTAAGCAATTAGATTCTTCAAGTTGTTTTATATACTCATCCTTATCAACTTTTTCTTGCTTTAATAATAAGTCTAACAAAACGATTTCGTTTTTACGTTTTCCATTCAATACTTCCAATGAAAACATCGTTAAAACTTTATTTTCGTACTCTGTTAATGCAGGGACATCTTCTTTCATTTTCAATAAGAACTGATGATAGTTCGCATATCCTTCTGCAAGTACAACTGGATCAATAGAGTGGTTTACTATAAAGTCATATAGATATGGAGTTCTTCCTATTCTATTTTTCAACTCAGCAAAAGCTTCCTTCAATACTTTCATAGCTGTTAAATTGCTATTATTAATCGCTCTAAAGATCTGCTTTTTCGCTATCTCTTCAAAGTTAACTGTTGAAATACCTTTAATATAACTCGTGTCATTTGTATATCTACGTATATTATCTTTATTTTGTGATCTATCTCCTGAAAGGGCAATCGGAATTAAATAGTTATTTTTATAGTTTCCAATAAAATCAATAATCGTAACAAAATCTTTCGAATCGTGTTTTCGAAGTCCACGCCCCAGTTGCTGTATAAAGATAATACTTGATTGAGTTTGTCTTAACATGACAACTTGATTAACACTTGGAATATCAATTCCTTCATTAAAAATATCTACTGTTAAAATATAATCCAGTATGCCATTTTCTAATTGATTCACCCGCAGTTCTCTTTCCTCTTGGGAATGATCGCCGGTTAATGCAAATGTGCGAAAACCTCTATTATTTAAGGCATATGATAATTTTTCTGCCTCATCTTTTCGGCTGCAAAACATTAATCCTGTTACTTTCTCACCAGAATAACCATAGTATTTTACTTTTTCAACTACATGATCCACTCGCTCTTCCGTAACAAGTTTAGATAAAGCAGTAGTGTCATCTATCTTTTCACCATTATATTCAAAATCAGTTACTCCAAAATAATGAAAAGGACAAAGCATATCTTCTTCAAGTGCTTCTTGCAATCGAATTTCATAAGCAATATTGTAATCAAATAGCTCATAAATATTAAAATTGTCTGTACGTTCAGGCGTAGCAGTCATTCCCATTAAAAATTTCGGTTTAAAATAATCAATAACCCTATGATAAGAACTAGCACCAGCTTTATGAACTTCATCTATTAAAATATAATCGAATAGCTCAGGTTCAAATTGGTGTAAAGTGTCCTCTTTTGAAATAGTTTGGATCGTCGCAAATAAATATTTAGCATGTACTTGCTTATTTGATCCTGATAAAATCCCAAAATCCTCATCGGCTCCACCAAGAACTTTTTGAAAATCTGATTTCGCTTTATTTAATATTTGCTCTCGATGAACAATAAATAACATCCGTTTAGGCGCAAAATTTCTGACATCAAATGCTGAAAGATATGTCTTACCCGTTCCTGTTGTGGAAATAACTAAGCCTTTTTCTTCTCCAGCTTCTCGAATAGCTTGTATTTCTTTTAATGCAGCTTGTTGCATTTTATTTGGCGTAATTTTCAACGCTTCTTCAATTGCATTATGATATTGACCCGGTAATTCTATAACTCGATCTAGCAACTTAGTTTCTGCAACTTGTTCATATATTGTTTCGTAATTTGCAATCAACTCTTCAGTTAATACTTGAGAATGCTCCCAGACTTCTTCAAATTGATTTTTAAAATGTTGAACAATCTCTCCATCTTCATGCGATGTTAACTTGACGTTCCATTCATAGTTTACCTTCAAAGCATGTGCAGTCAGATTTGAACTACCAACTATTAATGAACAATGTGTTTGATTATCAAATATGTATCCCTTTGAATGAAAACCAGATAAGTTTGTTAATCTTACTTCTACATTTTCAAGTTTCATTAATTCTCTAAACACTTTTGGTGTATTAAAATTTAAGAATGTAGATGTTAATATACGTCCTTTAACTCCTTTTTGTTTAAGATCAAGGAAATGCGATTTTAAAGTCGCCAGCCCACTTTCCGTAATAAAAGCTACTGAGAAAATAAAGGCTGTACTATTTTCAAGCTCTTCCAACAATGAGCTTAAAACATTTTCATTTTTCTTCGTATTGTTTACTAATAATTTAGGCTTATATATTCCAGGATGATTATGTTTTTGATTAATAAATCCTTTATATAAAGACCCTTCTAACTTTTGAATGAAATTCTCCATATGATCACCATTTATGACAAATTTTTATACTAATTGTATTACTCACTGATTTAAAGTGCAAATTTATTACAATAAAAAAACTATCCGCATAAAACGAATAGTTTTTAATCAAATTACTTTACAATCGATTCTTTTGATAATTTCTCAATAGTTGGGATATCCGCAGGTGCCCATTCTAAAGCTGCTAGTTCATTCGGATATAACCATTTAATTGCTACGTGCTCAGTTAGAACTGGACTTCCTTCAACAAGTTTACAATAGAAAGTTTTCAAATGAACAATACCAAAATCATACTCATAGGCTGTATAATCAATTTGCTCACCAATCTGCACGCTACAATGCATTTCTTCATCAATTTCACGCTTTAACGCCTCTTGAGGTGTTTCTCCCTCTTCTATTTTCCCACCTGGAAATTCCCACATAAGAGGTAGCGATTTAGATGGTCCTCTTTGTGCACATAAAATTTTCTCATCTTGAACAATTACTGCTCCAACAACATAAATATTTTTCTTCATTATATCCTCCTTAAATCTCACAGAAACTCTATACTTTATGTTTCCACACTTTATAGACTGAAAAATGCCTTTTATATCTTTAAACGACTAATATATTTTTAATCAGTAAGCTAGATTTTATCTATCCCTATCTAGCCCTTTTAATGCAATTAGCCTAACACTCTCATCTCTTTTATATTATATAGAAGTAACTACAAAAATAAAGCCTGATTGAATACTTCCCTCTTACGCCTCTTTTTTCAACATTTCCTCATACCTAAAATCACATTGCTCCAACAACATCCTACTCTCCCCACTATCCTTATAATAAGAATTCCAACCCCGCTCCCTCAAAATCCCCTTCCAACTATCACTCTCCACCATCCTCTTAATCACACCATCCCAATAAGCAACCTCTTCCTCTGTCATATCTTTCGGGCCCATAATTCCTTTCCAGTGTTGGAAGATGACGTTGATGCCTTGTTCTTTCCAGGTTGGGATTTCTGGTAGTCGGTCTAGGCGTTTTGGTGCGGATACGGCTAATATTTTTATTTTGCCGGCTTTGTATTGTTTTTCGGCTTCGGATAGGGTCATGGTTGCGGCGTTAATTTGTTTATTCGTTAGGGCGTTTATGATTTTTTCTTTGTTTTCGTAGACGAAGAATTGTAGTTCGGCAGGGTTTATGCCGAATGCTTTGCTTACTTGTACAAATGATAGGTGATCGTCGTTTCCTAGGCCTGGTGCAACGCCGATTTTGAAGTTTTTCTTGTTTTGTTTTAGTTGTTCCATCAATTCGTTTGCGTTTTCTATGTTTGAGTCTTTTGATACGACAACGACTTCCCAGTCCGATGCGAGGGTTGCGAGCGGCGTGAAGTCTTTATATGTTAGTTTACTGTGGCCTAGTAGGTTGTTCGTTATGAGTAAGCTTGAGTTAATCGCGATTACGTGACCGCCTTTTTGTTTCGTATATTTCCATCCGACGTCACCGCTGCCGCCTACTTTGTTTGTGACTTTGATTGGTTTTGTGAAGATCTTTTCTTCTGTTAGTGTTTTTTGCATCGCTCGTGCCGTTAAGTCCCATCCTGCTCCTTGAACGTTTGGCGCAACGATTTCAACTTTGTCGATGTTCACTGTATTCGTATGGGATTTTTCCGAGGAACAACCAGCTATTACTCCTGTCATGATCCATATACATAGTAATAATCGCTTCTTCATAGTCCTCGTCCTATGCGATATTTTCGTTCTGGTCGTCCGATAATGCCGTATGTGTACTCTACTGTGCATTCGTTTGTCACTACTAAGTATTCTAAATATCTTCTTGCGGTTGTTCTGGAGGCACCCATTTGCTCTCCCATTTCTTCTATTGTAATGCCCTCTTCAAATCCTTTTATAATTCCTTTCACTTTTTGCAGTGTTAGCGGATCAACACCTGTCGGTAAGTTTTTCATTTCTTGTGTTTGTGAAGTACCGAAAAAGTTATCGATTAGCGCTTGATTTACTTCATTGTTACTATGTAATAGTTGCTTCTTTCTTTTATAGTCTTCAATTGTGCGAACAAATTTTTCTAACGTGACCGGTTTTATAAGGTAGTTACTTACGCCGTTTCGAATTGCTTTTTCTAACATATGGTTTTCATTCGCTGCTGTTACCATAATGACGTCAACGTTTGGAAAGTCAGCATGGATTTTCGGCAATAAGTCTGTACCAATTCCATCTGGTAAATAGTTATCTAATAGAAGTAAATCGATTTCTTCCTTTTGTAGTAGTTCCATCGTTTCTTTTGCATTTAATGCTTTTCCAATCACTTTTACGTCCTTTATTTTTGATAAAAACTCTTCCTGAATTTGCGCGACGCGGAAATCATCTTCTGCAATTGCAACCTTCAACATATGTCCATCCCCCTGTTTGTCATGTACTTTCTCTCAATGTTTTTTGGAAGGTAAATTGTAAAAATAGCTCCCCCATTTTTCTCGTTTTGAATTTCAATCGTTCCTTCTAGTACATCTACCATTTCTTTCACGTTTGGTAGTCCGTAACCACGATCATTTCCTTTCGTTGAAAACCCTTTTTGAAAAATGGTCGTGATTTTTTCTGCTGGTATTCCTATCCCGCTATCTATTACTTCAAATACAATATCGTGCCCAATATCCGTAACGAAGAAGGAAACACTCTTTTCCTCTCGTTCACTCACCGCATCAAACGCATTATCGATTATGTTTCCAAGGATCGTAATGAGGTGGGACACTTTTATATGGTCTGGTAACGGATGAAGTGCACTATCCCCTTCAATATGAAAATCAATTTTCTTCTCAGACGCTTTTCCGAGTTTCCCTAATAAAATAGCTTGTACTTTCGCATCGTGAATTTGATGGAATAAAATATGGTTTTGGCTTTGATGAATATTAGATTCTTGTTGGATAAATTCAATCGCTTCTTTGTAATGCCCTAACTGAAGTAATCCTGATAAGACGAAAAGCTTATTTGTAAATTCATGTGTTTGAGCGCGTAAGTCCTCAGAATACTTTCTTACCTCAGATATTGTGTTCACAAGGTTTTGCAGTTCTGTTTTATCTCTAAAACTACATACAATTCCTACCGTACTGTTATTTTCAAGTATCGGTGTCCTGTTTAAAATAAACACTTTATCTTGAAACGCGATTTCTTGATCGCTTTCTAACGCTCTCTCCATATTAAATTCCGGTAAAACTTTTGAAATGTGTTGCTGCATATAATCATCATTTACATGTAGCATCTCTTCTGCAGACGTGTTCATCATCGTAATCAAACCGTTTTGATCAATAGCGATAATTCCTTCTTTTATAGATAGTAGTATTGCACTTCGTTCCCGGTATAGCGCTGCGATTTCATTCGGCTCTAAACCGAGTGTATCTTTACGAATACTACGTGCTAAAAGAATGCCACCAATGATTCCAGCTAGTAATACACCTAAGGAAAAGAGGATAATTTCTTTCGTTCTGCTTAATATGTTAGATTCGATACCTTTTATTGAAAACTCTACTGTTACAACGCCTACTACTTGATCGTAGTCTTCGTTATGAACAATAATAGGTGCCTTTGCCATTAAGGCTGGACCACTTACACCATTTCCTTCAAGCGTATAGTACCCTCCAAAAGTGAGTGCCTCATAGTTATACGGGTTGTTACTCTTTGTTCCAATCAACTCAGAATTAGAATGGGAATACATAACCCCATAACGATCTTCTATAATTACATAATCTGCACCAGCTTGCTCACGAACTTGTTCCGCAATAGATTGGATCGTGCTTTTATGTTCGTTATTTTGAAAAGCATCTTTTATCTCTTCCGGCAAGAAGACTCCATCTGATTTGTGTTACGGGTGAAACCTAACAATTCAGGTGGAGATGAATTGCCGTCAGCAGGTAGGCTGAACGCTTTTGTTTCGTTCATAACAATTTTTGAGGGCGAATGTTTGTTTCTTTTTGTCCTACGATATTATGTAGATAAGAAGGGAATAGATTGTAAGGCAACGAAATTAGATAATGATTATCATTCAGCTACTTAAGCCAAAAGTAATGAATACGCTTAATGAACTTTCTAAGAAAGGTGGTGAAAACAATGGCTAGAAAGAAGGCAGTGAAAGTATTACGGAAACAAAAGAAAAGAGAAACCATGCAACGGTTCACGCAGAAACAGAATATCGGACGAGCTTGCCTTACTGCAAAAGAATTTCGTTTACTTCAGCGCATGGCGCATAGTTCAAAAGCACTGCGAAATGTTGGGTTGTACACGATAAAACAAAGTTATTTGAACGATAATAAAATGGCTACTGTAAAAGAAGTGGACAATGCCATGCAGGCTGATATGAACTACTCGGGCGTTCAATCAAACTCTGTTCAAGCGATTCGTAGAGCCTTATTTACAGAAATGAAGAGCTTTTTTAAAGCGTTGGAACAGTGGAAGAAACATCCTGATAAGTTCACAGGTCGTCCGAAGTTTCCGAATTATTCTCGTTCCACTGACAAACGAATCATTGAAATCTATCAAGTGCCAAAAGTGGATGAGAACGGGTATTGGATCATTCCAATGAATGTTGCATTCAGAAAAAAATTCGGTTCCATTAAAATACGTATGCCGAAAAACTTAAGAAATAAAAAAATCTCCTACATTGAGATTGTACCGAAGCAAAAAGGTCGGTTCTTTGAGGTGCATTATACATATGAAATGCACGTCTCTCAAATGAAGAAACAACCCACGACTACGAGTAACGCTTTGAGTTGCGATTTAGGTGTAGACAGATTAGTAAGTTGCGTAACAACTACAGGTGATACCTTCTTAATTGATGGAAAAAAACTAAAATCCATTAACCAATACTTCAACAAAGTGATACGTAATCTACAACAGAAAAATATGGAGAATGGACTTTCGAAACGAGTTGTAACGAATCAAATGGCTGCACTTTGGCATAAACGAGAACGACAAATACATGGTTACATTTCACAAACTGTAGGCCTGTTGTTCAAAAAAGTGAAAGCATTTGGCATAGATACGATTGTCGTAGGGTATAACGCTGGTTGGAAACAAAAATCTGATATGGGAAAAAAGAATAATCAAAAGTTTGTGCAAATCCCCTTTCATAAACTGATTGTAGCAATTGAGAATAAATGTATAAAAGAAGGCATCCGATTTGTAAAACAAGAAGAAAGCTATACTTCAAAAGCTAGTTTTCTGGATAAAGATCCGGTTCCAGTTTGGTCTAATGGCGATAAGACTCATTATCTTTTTAGCGGAAAACGAATCACTCGTGGTCTGTACCAAAGTAAAGCAGGAACATGTATCCACGCTGATATTAATGGCGCGTTGAATACATTGCAAAAATCAAGAATTGTAGAATGGGATGACAATCTGAAAGTGAAAACGCCGATTCTATTAAAAGTGCAAAAACGTAAGGCTGTTGCTTCGCGCATAGCTTAGTGGGTGTGTCAACCATCCATGTGTACTCGACTTGTCGGGGCTTGTAGCACACGCCGGATTCATCTGAGTGGTGGCTTCTTCTGCAAGGAAGAACTGCTCTTTTTCGAAAGGGTGGTGCAAGTGGGAAAGCAATCGTTCGTTGCCAGTACCAACCAAAAACATACTTGGGGTGTTACCATAAGGAGGCATGAGTGCTAGAGCGTCAAACTGTCTAGAGATAGACGAAAAGACCTAGTGTTTGAACTCAAGCCCCCACTGAAACGCCTCATCTCAGTGGGGGTAGTTGACAGCTGGCATAAAAGAAAGAGATTTAGCCGTTTGCAGTGCTAGCTGCTCCACTTGGCGCTTCGTATCAACGGACTGAATGTAAACAAATATTCCCGCTAATAGGAGAACAACAAATAAAATTAACGCAATAATTAAGCTTACTATTTTCGTTTGTAATGACACTTTGCGTGATTTTTTCATACCCCATATCCTTTGATGAAATATTCAAAACTATCAATCTCCTTTTCTATTATTATGACAAAACTGAAAATGAAGCAACTATTAAAATTCTCCGTGTACATAAAGTACAAAAAGAATAAAATTGTCATAACATTGAGATTTTATTTCGCAGACAGTACAATCCAACTATGATGAACACGCTTTCATAATTATCATTTTATTTATAAGCAAGAGGAGGAATTAGTATGGCTCAAGTAAAATCAAACCGAGTCGCCGGCAATATCTTTAAAGGTTCCGTCGGTAATTTAATTGAATGGTACGACTGGTACGTTTACTCTGCTTTCGCCGTTTATTTTTCAGCAGAGTTCTTTCCTAAAGGCGATCCAACGAGTCAGTTACTAAACACAGCGGCTATTTTCGCAGTTGGGTTTTTAATGCGTCCTATCGGAAGTTTATTAATGGGACGCTATGCCGATCGGCACGGACGCCGGGCAGCATTAACACTTTCGATTACGGTTATGGCCGGTGGTTCTTTAATTATCGCCTGTACCCCTAGTTACGAAAGCATCGGTATTATGGCACCCATTATTTTAGTTCTTGCCCGTTTACTACAAGGATTATCACTCGGCGGAGAGTACGGAACTTCCGCAACGTATTTATCTGAAATGGCTAGTAGTGGTCGCCGTGGCTTTTATTCAAGTTTCCAATATGTCACGCTCGTTGCTGGGCAAATGGTTGCGTTAGGCGTTCAAATTGTTCTTCAGCAATTACTAAGCGAACCAGATATGAAATCTTGGGGCTGGCGCATTCCATTTATTATTGGAGCGATGGGCGCAGTAGCTGTATTATGGCTTCGCCGCACGATGGATGAATCGGAGCAATTCGCAAACATAAAATCACAAAAACGCGAAAGCGCAGGAACCGTTCGCGCGCTTATGAAGCACCCGAAAGCAGTATTAACAGTAGTCGGCCTAACACTAGGAGGCACTGTCGCATTTTATACGTACACAACATATTTACAAAAGTTCATGGTAAACACAGTCGGTCTTCCGAAAGAAGTTGTAAGCTGGATTAACTTTGTCGCACTACTTATTTTCGTCGTACTTCAACCAATTGCAGGACTACTATCCGATAAAATCGGACGCCGCCCATTATTAATGGCATTCGGTATTCTTGGAACATTACTAACAGCACCGATCTTCTTCTTCATGGAAAAAACGACAGAACCAATCGTAGCATTTTTACTCATGATGGTCGGTCTCATTATCGTTACTGGTTACACTTCGATTAACGCAATTGTAAAAGCAGAACTCTTCCCAACTGAAATTCGCGCACTTGGCGTAGGTTTACCATATGCACTAACAGTTGCGATATTTGGCGGAACAGCTGAGTTCATCGCATTATGGCTAAAGAGTATCGGAATGGAATCACTATTCTACTTCTACGTAGCTGGATGTATCGCGATTAGCTTTATTACGTATTGGCGTATGGCTGAGTCATCGAAGACTTCGCAGATTGAGGCGGAGCTTGGTGGTGGAGATAAACTAGCTAATAATAAGTCTAGTTAAAATGATGTATTCTATAATCTTCGTTTATCTGAACTCGATTTACTTTATCTAAGAAGGCATAATTCATTAAGATATAATTTAAAAACCTCTACTTATATGTAGGGGGTTTTGTATGACGAAAAAACACGTATTATCGACAATTGCAAAAAGCCGGAGATTTTGCCAATGTAGAATCCATTGGTACTCACACCATGCGAAAAACCTTCGGCTATTGGTTCTATAAACAAATAAAAGATGTTGCTATGTTACAAGAAATTCTTAACCATAGCACACCACACATCCCCCTGAAATATATTGGAATTAATAAAGAAGAAAAAGATAATATTCTTGATACATTTCAAATTTAATTCACTTAAAATTACTATTTCAATCATCATAAAAAAGACCTTTTATTTTAAAATAAAAGGTCTTTTTTATAAACATATATGTATTAAGATTTATATTTTTTTACTGTACAAGGAATAGTTACAATGTACAAATCAATAGCATAGATTGTAACCCAGATACCTTTACCTTCAGCTTCTAACTTTTTATCTAGTTGAGACAAATGCTCTGAAACTTTTCTTTTTCCCCATCTTCTAGGAAACCATTGAAAAACCTTAGGAACATTATATTTTTTATTATACCAAGTATTCAATCTCCAAAAAATGAAAAGAACCAAAACAATAATTATGATACGAAAAATATCAGAATATGAAATTCCTAAAACCATATTATATTTTCTCCATTTTCACTAAAACTCAGATAATTTACTTCTTAATTCTAATTCATCCTCTGTTTCGAAACCCTTAAATAATAAATGAATTATTTGATTATGATTAAAAAACACATTATATTCTTTTGATAAATTACCATGAGGATATGGACAAGAAACATAATCGCATAATTTATTATCAGCTTGTTGTTGCTTTCTTCCATAAATCATAAGAGGTTGATTAATTTCTTCTATAAGAGCTACAGAACCAATTGGTAATAATTAGCCTCCAATTGGAAAATAAGGGACAAACAAGGACAATCTACTTAGCTACCCTAAGATTTTAATGGTTTAATATTTTGATTTTCAAGTTTGCCTTCACAAATTCCTGTTAACACTGATAATAAGAAAAACAGGCCGTAACGGGCGATCAATTTGATCATAAAGGTCATACGCTTCGCCAAGTGGAACATCCGAATCATGTGGTTGTTCACCCTGTAACAATTACTAACAGCGCGTAGAAAACATTTGGATAAATAAGAGGCAAATAAATGATTAAAAAGTTGTAACCCCTACTATAAGAAATACTATTATTACTAAAGGAAGAATGATAATCATAAAGGATATTATTATTGTTAATAATGCTTTCCATGCTGAAAATTGGTGTGCTTCTCCTAAACATTTTAAGGAAATAATGATTGTCCAAATTCCAATAACTATATCAATTATGGCAAAAATAAGAAACAAAATCGTTAAAGTTATGCTACTCTCCATTTTCGGTGTCTCACTCGTAAAGTTTTCTATCCCAAACAAGAAAAATGAAGGCACCCAAACTAATATAAGAGAGTAAACGTAAGGGATATAAGAATAGGCAACTGAGTAACGTGTTTTCTCAAAGGTACCTTGTCCACCAAGTTTTTTTGCCACCCAATTAAATAACGCTGGTAGCAAAAAATAATAAATTAAGAAAGCAACGAAGGTACCGAATATAACCATTGAGATTATTGAAACTGGACTACTTATTGAATCCCCCATATTTTTAGAAGATGCTCGATCTAAAGTCTGTACGAATGAGCCTAGTAAAATGAGTAAAAACACATTCTTTGGTTTGGATATAAAAATTTCTTTCATTGTATCACGTGGTTTTGTCCAAATGGAGAACCAAGGATTAAGCGCACGTTTAAATTGATTTTCTGGAGTTTCCATATAAAAAACATTCCCCTTTCTTAAAACATATTAAATGCAAATCCCTAATTATCCCAATTATGTACATATAAATATTAAAGCATAAATAGTCGATTATTTAATTTCATCTGAAACTTAGGGGGAGTGCTTCTTAGCAATTACCTCTATATTTTCTTACATTTTTAACTATGGGCTGATTAGTTACTTTCATTTTTGAGTACCTCACATTCTTTAATACACGGGATAAACAGCTATAATCTTATCATCAATAAGAACAAACCTAATTTCCATTCCTTCAGATGTTTTACCACAATATAATCTTCCACTTATACATCTTTTATTGCTATAAGCCTCGTAAATGGCTTCCATAAGAAGAATGCAATTATACACTTGAAATGCAACAAATCCTCTTTAAAAGCCTATACGTATTTTCCCTCCATCGTCTATATGCTTACGTAAATAATAATACTTATGGAGTTCTATAATCATATAAAACAAAGCAAACGAAAACACTGTGCATGCAGACATAAATACAATTGCCCCCATCTGTTGTGTTGCAATGCTAAGAATTATATTAGCAATTAACTGCCCCGATCCAGCTGCAATAGCTGCTACTTTTACACCACCAGTTCCTTTCGATGATTTTGATTTTTTTCTTGGTTCCTGAAGTTTTTCAATATGATTTTTATAAAAATGATACAAAGCGAAACTATACAAACCAAATGAAAGAATAAAATAGATGGGAGTTTGTAATTGTAACACTTCATAAGCATATTTTTGAGTTATAACTAATAATCCGACTGAACATATGGCGCCATATACTCCTCGAAATAGAGTGTATTGTAACTGTCGTTTCCGAGGATTGATAGCAATCCATATCGCCCACAAATTTAAAAAAACAACTGGAGGAGTTACTATATATACATAGAGTAATCGAAAAGGATTCGCAAACGCAGGCAAAAGAACAAACACGTCTGCCCCCAAAAGGACAAGAACAATTACGTGGACTCTTATTTCATTTACAGGATAAAGAGCCATATAATGTGCAAAAGCTTTCTTATTAAAATCTATACTTTTTTTCATGTTAATTAGACCACCCCGTTACTGTTCCAATCAGTAAAAGTTTCATAACTATTCATTCTCTCCCCCTAAATTTATCCATAATATTATGAGCAACTATATTCCATAGTAAAGAAAGTACGGTAACAAAAAGTACAGCTAAAGAAAAATAAATCCTATCCTTCCATGTATCATGTACAATCATGCCTAGTATAATCATTATTAACGCACCAACACATATAACTATTTTTGAAAATTTTCGCATTCTATTATCTCGCTTCCTTCTCAAACTTAAATGAAACTCCTGCGGAATCTATAACCATACCCACCTATTACAATCTCACCTTTGGAACTTATATCATAATCACCTAATACAGGTATATAATTAGGTATCTTAATTTTAGTAATTTCCGCTTCATATGTTTGCAATACTATCAACGTTTCAGATGTCCTTTATACATTCCTTATCTAATTTTTAAAAACAAATCCAAACTATATATTTAAAAAAATAAAAGCGGACTCATAAATGCCAACTTTTACTTTTTATTTTTTAATATACATTATGAAAGATTTAAAATTAATTCTGCTAAACTATCACAAATAACTTCGAAGCTTCCGCTTTCATAATCTTCTAATTTCACTTGTCCATTTTCATTATCTACAACTACCAAGAGACCATTGAATTCCATACCAATAGGAATATTATTCAGTTGATTATCATGTGCGCCTTGGTACCCTTGTAAAGATACATAAAAATCATGCAGTTCAATTCCTGGTATAACAGAATTTAATTCAAAATCATAACCTAAATAATTACCTCCTAAGTCTAAAAACCAATAAGAATTATAATATTCTTTAATTGAATTATATAATTGTATCCCCAAATCTTTTTCTATATTAGAAAAATCATGAATTATATTTTTTTCTAACGGTTTCCAGAATACGTATCCCTCTATATCTGGTTCTCCTTCATAGATAAAAGCCTCTGCTTCTTCTATCCATAAAGATTTTGGCAATGAATTATTACAATCTTGCCACTCTCTAATTATTTTATCAAAACAATTTTTCATTTCATTTTTCATTTTTTTATTTACCGCCTAATGTATGATGTTCAATAAATTTCTGAAGCATTTCTACATATCCTGCATCTTTTCCCCCATGCTCCAATCGATTTTTCTGCGTTATGAATCCCTCCAAAACCAGGATGTAGTGGCAGCGGAACACCAACAGCTTGACCACCACCAATATGGTGATGGACTAATTTAGTTCCACGTAATCCAGTAAAATCATATTGTAGAAATTCCCCTCTAAATCATTAAGGATTTAGAGGGGAATTTCTTTATGACATAAGTAATATCATTTCTTATTAAATTTACTGTGTATCAGTTCAAAGAATTTATTTGTACCAAGTGAAATTGCGCCAATAATAAGAACACCAATAATAAAATAAATCTTTTTAAATAAGTTGTAAGGAGATAAAATAGCAACTACAAGAAGTATTATAATTGCAACGAATGTGACTAATTTCCCAACTTTAAATGCTTGCATATCAGCTTTCCTCCTTCTGGATAAAAACAGCCAATATAGTCATACATCACAGGTTCTTTAACCATAAGTTTTTGTTTCCTTCCATAAATCACAATACTTAAAATTCAATAAACCTCTTTAAAAGGTTTCATGTGTTCTACCCCCATCTTCTATATGCTTCCTTAAATAATAGTACCTATGGAGTTCCATAATGAAATGAAACAACATAAACGAAAGCATGGAGTATACACACATTAATACAATTGCTACCATCTTTTGTGTTGCAAAACCAAGACTGATATTAGCAATGAGTTGACCCAATCCTACAAAAGCCACTACTCCAAAACTAGAGTTTTTTTTCGATGATTTTGATTTTTTGATTGATTCCTGAAGTTTTTTAATATGATTTTTATAATAATAATGCAAAGCAAAAATATACAAACCAACCGAAAAAATAAAATAGATAGGTGTTTGTAATCCTAACATTCCATATGCAAACTTTTGGGTTATAACTAATAATCCTACTGAACATACGATGCCAAATACCCCACGAAATAGAGTGTATTGTAATTGTCGCTTCCTAGGATTTATAACAATCCATATTGCCCATACATTTAAAAAAGCAACTGGTGGAACTATTATGTACATATATATCGGTTGAACAGGATTCGCAAAAGCAGGTAAAAGCACAAATATATCTGCTATCCCAATCACAAGAGTAATTATAGTCGATCTTATATCATTTACAGCATAAAGAGCCATATAATATTCAAAAACTTTTTTATTAAAATCTGTATTTTTTTTCATGTTAATTAAACCACCCCCGCTACTGTTAACCAAGCTTTTTTCGAACCCGTTTTCACCCTATCCTTAATACTATTATCTTCACCATCACCATCTAAATCAACATCCCATTTTACACCTTCTGTGAAATATTATTCCCTTCTCGAAAAGAAGATCAACCCATTAATAAAATCTAGGCTTATCAAAAATTTCAAAAAGCCAAAGATTTTGCTGTTATCGAATCTATTGGGACTCGCACCATGCGCAAAAGCTTCGGCTATTGGTTCTATAAACAAAAGATGTCGCTATGTTACAAGAAATACTCAATTATAGCACTCTATAAATTACACTGAAATATATTGGTATCAATAAGGAAGAAAAAGATAATATACTAGATAATTTCTATATCTAATCATATATGATCAACATAAAGAAAAATTTGATATACAATCAGATTTAAAAACATTACTTAATAATTCTTTGAATTAAATTGGAGCTGATTCTCTACTTAAAAAACATGATTACTATATATTTCACCAGAATACAGATTCAAAACTATTTAATTAAAGACTAAAAAAAGCATCTATCTTTAGATGCTTTTTTCAATCCAAAAACTATTTTTCTTTTTTCCATGATATTCGAAATTCCCCACCATGTTCTTCCGTTTTAATTTTAACCTTATATGTATCATCCTTAGGCACTTTAATATTTTTTTCGCCTTCGCCACTATTAAACTCTAGTATTGTATTATCATTTGAATCCACAACATAAGCAATTATAGTTCCTTGTTTAGTTTTATCATCAAAAGAAAAAATCCAATTCTCACCTTTTTTAACTTTCCTATCTTGAGTTGCAGATCCAGTAAATTTTCTATAATCTCCAGAGATACTACCTGATACACTATCTGAAGAACCATGAACTTTACCACCAACAATAGTTCCCTCTCTTGTAAAACAACCACTAAGAATTACTAAACACAAAACAAATAAAATTGTATTTTTAAAAATTCCCACTATCATTACCCCTTCTATTCCCAATAAAATTTTCACCATTAAACTTATAAAAATAACTATAATAAAAAATTATATCCATTAAGATATATATATTTTATTATAGTTATAAATTCCAAATTATTATTTCAAATCTTCACGCAACTTAATTTCATCCTCATTTATGTAACCAGTAAAAATAACTTCTGATATGTATTCATGGTTAAAAAATATATTATATTCAGTTGAAACATTTCCAATAGGATAATAACATGCCACATAATCCCAAGTTTCCTTAGTTTTTGGATCTTCCTGTTTTCTACCATATATCACCAAAGGTTGCTCCCATGTTTTAAATTTCACAACCGAACCTATTGGAAGTAGTTCTAACTCTAAATTTTGTACCATCTTAGTTTCCCCTTCTTAAAATAGCCTTTTTTATAAGGAAATAAGTGATAGAAAACAACAAACAAGTACCAATTGTACCAAAAACTGCAACCGAAATGTTACCTGCTAATGTTTCATTTGGATCCAATGCATTAGGTAAAATTGTACCAAAAATTGCAATACAAGCTAATATAATCATAAAATATTTAAATTGTTTCACTTTTTTATTCATGCTACTTATCTCCTTTATTCCTTAACATTAACTTCTAAACCAAATCCCTATAAACCTACATCAGGACCAAATGGTGCATGGAATTTGAATCCACTTTTTC
Organism: Bacillus sp. 2D03; assembly: GCF_003946765.1. Taxonomy (NCBI): domain Bacteria; kingdom Bacillati; phylum Bacillota; class Bacilli; order Caryophanales; family Bacillaceae; genus Bacillus; species Bacillus sp. 2D03. The sequence continues at coordinate 38,748 of NZ_RPSJ01000021.1, forward strand.
CAGCTTCAAAAGACCCCCCGAGTGTTCCAAGCGATGCTGATCCCCCAGTTTGTAACTTTTTATCCATAAATGGAATAGGAATTTTTATAACACTCTCATATTTTACTAGAGTAGCTTCAGCTCCTATATGTAAATTTCCATTTTCCACATGAGCACCTAAATCTACAGTAGCAAGAGCTACTTTAGCCTCAGCTCCTATTCCAAATCCTTTAATATTCTCTAGTTCTATTCCGGCTTGGGCTACTGTAAAACCAACCATTTGGTAATAGTTTCATTGATACTTTTGCCTTCTAAATATTAAATGAATTTTGCGAATTATAAATCCAATTCTTTTTCTTATTGTCTATACGTTTATAGATATACTCTACTGTAAAGTATGCAATAACATTGCAAATTAGTGACAGACCTATAAGTAAAAGTTTATCTTCTAACCGTATAGTAGAAGAAACCCCAATTAACAATATAAACATAATACATACAGTAAAAGTCAGAATTCTATTTATTGTACGCATATCTTAATTACTCCAGTCTTATATTAATCCCGTTTTTTTGTAAATTTATCATAAAATTTCTCTTGCGCCCACCTTCCGAATTTTAAAAAACATATTAAACCTGCTCCCAAAAGAATGAGAACGATAGTTCCTAACAATTTTTCCCACCAATTGTTGGATGGAGTAATCATTAATCCTATAATAGATACAGATATTACGACATAAACTAAAATATATAATGGTTTATACGATGGAGTTTTCATATCATTTTTTCTCCTCAGGTTTTTCAAATTTAAAACTACTTCCCATAGTAAACCCCTCTAAAACAGAAACTGTTATACCAGTTTCTTTTCCAACGCTACCTTTCAAACCTATTGCACCCAATCACAAGAGTAATTATAGTCGATCTTATATCATTTACAGCATAAAGAGCCATATAATATTCAAAAGCTTTTTTATTAAAATCTGTATTTTTTTTCATGTTAATTAAACCACCCCGCTACTGTTAACCAAGTTTTTTTCATTTCCCCTTTAATACATAATGAGCAAAATATATATTGGTTGATTTTACCGAACGCATCATAAGATTTTATTGTGAATTTTCAAACTTCTAATCTTCTATTGAATATTAGCATATAATCAATTCTAATCATGAAACATTCTACCTTTTATAATGATTTTGGATAAGTTATAAATAGCCTCTACCTATTAATATTGTATAATTCAATAAATTTGTTAAGACTGTCTTCTAATCTCTTAATTGTGTTTGGATACTTTTTTGAATAACCCTCGCACATTTTTTTAAAATAATGATAAAGTGTTTGATAATTAATTATTACCTCATCACCACTGTATAATACAAATTCTACCCCTTCAAATGAATCTCCATTGGCAATATCATACTCATCCAAATCTCCTGGAAAAGTACATGCGCCATATTCCTCTCCAAATCCTACTCCTTCACAAACTGAATTGATTACCTTTAAAAATCTTTCATCATCTACCATATTAAACACTGCTTGTATAGGAAAATGGGTTAAATCTAGTAAATCCTCATCTTTTAATCTAAATTCTCTTTGCATACATATCTCTCCTCGTATATCTTTAATTTATTCTGGAAAAAAAGAAGAGATTTCTCCACCTTTATGGTATCCTCTCCAAGTTATTTCTTTACCGTCAACACCTGCCCCTTCTCTCGAAAGAACTCCATCACTGGTTTTTAATTTAGCGTCATTAGCTGCTTCAATTCCACGGTTAATAAATTCCTTATCACTTATAATTTTAGGATCATAAATGTTGTTTGTGAATACTTTATTTCCATACTCTCCTGTAGGGGTGCCATCCATATTTAACTTAGGCATATTGTATTCTACTGTTTTTACACCTAGAATTTTTGAAGGTGATTCACTGACTATTTTTAATATTGTTTTTAAAGAACTCTTCACTGTTGTGTGCTCCATCAATACCTCTCCTTCTTGGAACAGAGGGATCTATGTTTTTAATATGATTTTCTAATTTAGAAGTCGTTTTAAAGGTATTATCGATTTCTTTTTTCTTCGCTTTAAACTTTCTAGTAATTTAATGGTGAATGTTTTTGATACTTTTTACCTATTATGGACATTAAAAAAGCTTATGCAGGTTATACATAAGCTTTTTTACTCATGATTAGATATTTTTCAAATGCTACACCTTAAAGCAAGTCTTAAAAAGGTTAAATATAATAGTCAGGATTTTCATCCATTTTAATTAAAAATTCTTCTAAAGAATCCGCTATTTTCTCATCTTCAGAGTAAGTGGGACATTGACCTAATTCATTTTCCTCTTTAAATTTAATTGTTAAAAAGTTAAGTTCTGTTACTTCAAAAAACACTAATGAATCATCATCATCTAGGTTTGGATTATATTCATAAATATCTTGCCTTAAACGGAAATCTGCAACTGAAATCGGGTCCATAAATCTGTTGAAAAACGTTCTTGTATCAGACTTTAAAAAACCACAACCTATTTCTTGATAAAAGCGTTTCAGTTCTTTTGGAAGTTCCATTTGTAATAAGCTTTCTGCCTCATCTATCTCATCTTGATATATAGGATAGAAAATAGGTTTTTGTTTAGAACGGACACTTCTGTCTGCTACAACATATTCTTTTAAAAAATTAAACATAATTTTTAATACCCCCTATTAAAGAAGGGTTATTTTTAACGCTTCCTCAAGCATTGTATTAAAATTATTATATGTGTTCATTACCGTACCTGATGGTTTATCAAGTTCTAAATAAGTACCGTCTGATAAGCTCTTACAAAACCACGCAATATTTGAATCGCCAAAGAAAAGATACTCTTTTTGAAATTCATTTTCATACCAAATCTCATTCGTGTCTATAAAGCCGCAAATATGTTCATCTTTTTTTGTTTCTAGTAAAGAAGAATCAACTCCGTAAAGTACCAGTCCATCAAAGTCTAAACCATTTACAGTTTTAAGAAACTCTTCGTATTCCCTCGGTAAATCAACATTAAATTTCTCTTTTACATGTTCTCTTAATCTTTGAACTTCAGTATCCGTTGCGGGTGTATTCAGCTTATAATTAACACTTTTCAATATATCTCCAATTTCCAAAATCATATTTTTCCACATATAAAAACCTCTTTCTAAATTTATTCCCCTTTAGGGTAGATATTGTATTTTGGTATAGGCCAGCTTATGTCTACACTATCTCCAGGTTGTAAGCCTTTAGTTAATGTACGTTGTGTATTAGTTATAGCTTTATGATATGGGTGATTTTGTATTAAAGTTAAATTTTCAAATGCATTTGTCCCTCCATCATCTAATGGAAGATTATGATGTACTTGCCACCCTATTGGAGGCTTTCCTCTTTTCATCAATTCTATATCCCCATCTAATATACCAGCATTCTTAAGTTCAGCAAGCTTAGCAGGGTCATTAACTAAGGATTTAAGAAAATCTTTTCTCACACTCCTATCAAATTCCTTTCGAAGTTGTTCAGCTTCTTCTCGAGTTCTCTTAGAGTAAGTAATTTCATCAACTTTAACATCTTTAAGAATTACATCTTCTCCATATAATTTACCAACAAAAATGTCACCATCCGTAGTCCTTTTAGTATATTGATAAGGTGATAGCTTATCCTTAGCTGTTTGATAAGTATCAATAAAGCTAGATTTTAAAGAACTTCCCCCAATACCAGCATAAGCAAAACGGTTTCCAATGTTTAAATTAAAATTATTTAATACGTTTATTGCATTTCTATATGTAGCAGAATTAGTTACTCTGGACATACCTTTTGTTAGATTTGCAGTAGTTGCTACCTTCGATACTTTACTTAATCCTTTATCACCAATAAGTCCTAATCCAACTTGTGTTAAAGCATAACTTCCCCATTTAGCACGACTTTCAGCATCTCCATTTATTACATCATTAATAAATGAATCTGACAATACATTATACATCGTACTGAGGGTATCAATAGGGTGCAAAGCAGCGTTCCCCATGTTTTCCCACGTTTCCCAATCTCCTAAAGCTTTTATTCCGTCTATTGTATCGCTAACTGCTTGTCCCGTACCATCTACAATACCGTCCCAAATTTTTTCACCAGTAGATTTTTCAGGTAGCTTACCACACATTTCACCTTCTTCAATTGAATTGGTAGCTTGTCGTGCCCTCTCTTCTGTAATCCCTTGAATTGAAGTTGTCCATTCCATATTCAACCCTTGCGTACTAAATGTACCACTTGCAGGACTAAACCCTTTCCCACTTTGAACTTCCGCAAGACCTGCAGCAATACTAGCTGCTAATTGAAGGGCTGTACTATAATTATTACTAGAGGTCTGATTGAATTGATACAAATGATCCAGCTTTTCTTGCAGTTTTTTCCTCATCACAGTAAAAAGATTCGCCATAGCGTCCATACCTGGGATTGGCATAGCTTGACTGATGGCTTCCATACTTGCTTTCATTCGGTCAATTTCTCGAATTTGTTCTAATATTTCTTGTTCAATTACATCTGTGGAAGCGACTTGTGATTGAAATTGACTTGGAAAAGCATCGTTCTGGCGAATTAACTCTTCACACAGATAAATGATTCCTTGCGCTAAAGGACGAAAGGTTTGTACAAAAAATGATTTTGCACTGCTATAAGTTTGTCCTTGTAGAACAGTATCAATTGCAAAGGCATCAATTGACTGAATGACTTGTTCCATACCTTGAATAGTAGCGTTACATACAGCATTCATACTTTGAGTTTGGCCTTGTACTTCTCCTAAATACATATTTAAGCTCATGCATTGACCTCCCTCGCTAATTGTTGTTGTTGATAGGAAAGGTCGTTTTCTAAATCACTAAGGTTTCGTCTTTCTTTAAGCAACGTTTCTTTTTGGTTTTCTAATTCAAATGTGACTTTTCGTTCAATATGTTGTGCCTCTTGATATGTATTCATAAAAAACTGAGACATTTCTCTATCACCATGCCAAGTTCCTAAAATTCGATCAAACAAACGATGGTTTCGACCTCTCCATTCATAAAAATCTGCTTCCGCTTGCTCCTGAATGTGAATCGCGGATTGATTTCGGTCTTGTTCTTCAAATACACTTCTTAACTTTTGATTTACTTGATTGATTTGTTTTTCAATATCTTGACTCATTATATTCCTCCTACTATTTTACCTTTACGTAGGTTGTCACATTAGCGAAAAGTGTTGTGAAGTTCGTTATCCATTCTCTCAAACTCTTGGGCTACTGAATGAATATTATCGACCGCTTGTTGAAAGGCAGTGGAAAATTGTTTCGTAAAATCTAACATTTGTTGATTCGCTTCTTGTGCTTTGGAATTAACAGATAGTGTTGTATGCGTCGCCTTTGTTATAGAACGATTTGTTGCACTTTGGATTATATTCGAAGCTGTTCTCATCTGCGTAGCAATTTGTTGTGCCGTTTGAAAATTACTTTGAAATTGTCCCATCACTCAAATCCTTTCTCTAATTTTCAGAAGATGCCAAAGAAATCCCAATAAATATATGAAAATTCCCTATTAATATCACTCTTTTTAAACATGTGTCCAGCTAAGTTGGGCATGCAATCAAATGAGCCATACACTATAAGCTGTATGGCTCATTTGAAATGCCTGTTATATAGAGTATGACAATTTTTATTTCAAACCGAAATTACGTGATAATTCTTCATCATGAGAAGCAACAGCTTCTGCAGTTTTATTAAGCTGCATATTAATTTCTTGTAATAGCTGTGCGAAGTTTTGTACTTTCGGCTTTAATTGATTGAACTGTTGATCAAAACCTTCGAAAGCACGACCTTCCCATTCTCCTCTTAATTCATTTTGTAAATTTTGTAGTTGACTTAAAATGTCCTCAATTTGATTTGCACCTTGTCCATATTGAGCTGCTTTTGATTTAAGCTCCTCTGGTGACATACGAATTTGTCCAGCCATTTTCATTTCCCCTTTAATACATAATGAGCAAAATATAAATTGGTTAATTTTACTAAATATATTATAACGTATTATTTTGAACTTTAAAACATTTTATCTTTCTATTGAATATTAGAATATTAATATTCAACTTTTTCTTACTTTACAAGATTTTATGCAAAAAAGACCACCAAAAGGCAGTCCCTCAAAACTCAATCCCGTCCCGCGCTCCACTACTTTCTCATACAAATAATTCGCAACGATAATATCTACTACAGCCAAACCAACTGATTTGAAAATAGTAATCTCTTCATCATTTTCGTGACCAGCTTTTCCCCCTTATAATTTAACCAATTTCGGCGTGGAGATTGCTAGTTTTATCAAAATTTGAAGATTACCTGTTTCTAGATCCTATTCAATTAAGCAATCCTACAAATGCCTCTTCTTCCTCATCTATAAAACCTACAAATATAATTCCTTCAATATCCTCATGATTAAATACAAATGTATAATCAGGATTCATGTATCCTTCTGGATAAAAACAGCCAATATAGTCATACATCACAAGTTCTTTAATCCCAAGTTTTTGTTTTCTTCCATAGTTATTTATGTGAATTCAGCTCGTTTTTTTGTTTTGGGTGAAAAAATTTTTAACTTGATAGCAATGTGGTGCTGCACCTATTAGGCAAATTTGACAAAGAAAAGATACCCAAAGGTGCCTTCCTCCCACTTGAACCATCTTAATTTTATTGTGTTGTTATTATATAAGAAAAGAAGACATCACTTAAGATGTCTTCTTTTCTTGTACACTTGGTGTTAAGAAGGTATTTATTGCTTAAAAACCATAAAAAAATATAACAATCATCGAGTAAATCTATTATAGCATCAATAAATAGAGTTTTTATATGCATTTTTACATATATATAGATTTATTTATGTTTTATCTATATAGTTAAATTGTCTGTTTCTTGTTTTAATTCGTTTGTTTATTTTGAGTGCTCCAGCAATGGAGCCTTTTTTTATGCAATAAAACATTTTCTTAGCATTACTTAGTTGATCTATATTAACTTTACCCTCTTAAATTATATCTATATTTTACCAAACAATTATGTAGATAACCAGTTTTTTCTAATAATCTAGTGGATTGATAATTTTAATGGTAGTTATTAATACTTACAGGAAAATTCAGTATGCAATGGAAATTGAGAAATCAAGAATTATAAAAAACTTATAGTATCTTTTGTAAAAGTATATTTATAATTTGTATATTAATATGTTATAATTTAATTTCTAAAACTACCAAAAAAGGACTGCCAGTAATGAACTGAACCCAAAAAATTAGACAAATATATTAAGCAGCTACTAAGGATTGAACTCTGTATTGCACAGGGGACAATCCTTTTAGTTTTGTTTTAATTCTTTTGTGATTGTAGTAATGAATATAAGT
>NZ_RPSJ01000022.1:0-45352 GCF_003946765.1 Bacillus sp. 2D03
ACCGAAGGTTTTATGCATAAGATGTGCTTGGTCTTTTGTTGGATACAAACGGAATTTATATGCTTTATTCTGCTTTGTCATATCATTTCACCTCACTTTTCACTTTGATTTTCAATATATGTTTTTACTACGTCTATTGGCGAACCACCAATAGTTAGCAAGCAAAAACTTCTTGACCAAAACATCTCTTTCCAAAGTTTCTTTTTCACTTGTGGAAAGTCTCTTTTAATAAGTCGAGAACTTGCACTTTTATAAGCATTGATGAATTTTGTCATTTCTGTATTAGGGTGTGCCTTGAACAAAATATGAACGTGGTCTACATCATGATTCCATTCAACTAACGTGATGTTATAGTTTTCAGATAGTCGAACAAACATCTCTTTTGCATAGTCTGACATATCATCATCAAACACATTTCTTCTGTATTTCACGACCAACACAAGGTGATAATATAACAAGAATACTGAATGGTTATTACTATCTAATTTCATTTATATACCAGCCCTTATAATTTATAAGACTGATTATATCAGAGGCAAAATAAAAAGGAAAACCTTTTGGCTACGCCAAACCGAAATTCATCTCCCACCTATCGTTGGGCTACGCCCTTCACACGCTTGAGGAAGGAGAATTCTTTCGGGAAGTTCGTTAAAATAAAGGAAAATGCTATTTAACAGTAAAAATGTAGTAAAAACTCTTCTATAGGCAAGAAGAGTTTTTTTAGTCTATAGTGTTCTGTAGGGATTAGTATTTTTATCATTAAAAACAATAAATAAATATATATAAATATAATGTATATGTGTTATTATGATTACGTTGGAAAATAAAGTATATTTTGATTCGTAAAAATAATTAGGAGAAGAAGGGGAAATAGCATGAAAATGAAAAAAATGATTTTAACAGGTGTAGTACTTGCAGCAACAACTTTAACATCTTTATCAAATGTACAGGCAGATACAACATTTAAAGATGTTCCAGCAAATCACTGGTCTACAAAAGCAATTTATGATTTAACAAATCGTAAAGTAGTGCAAGGGTACGGAAATAATATCTTTGGCTTTGGTGACAATGTAACTCGTGGGCAAGTTGCTCGAATGATTTATATGTACCTAAAACCAGCAGATGCAGATGCTAGCTTCAAAAATCCGTTTACTGATATTAAAGGACATTTGTTTGAAAAAGAAATCTTAGCACTTGCTAAAGCAGGATTTGTAAATGGATTTGGTGATGGAAAGTATGGTCCAGATGATATTTTAACTCGTGAACAAATGGCACAAGCACTTACAAATGCTTTTAAATTTAAGGCAACGAAAACAACAAAATTTGCAGATGTTGATAAAAATTCTTGGTCTTACGGTGCAATTAGTGCATTAGAGGAAAATGGGGTTACAATTGGTACTGGAGGTAATATGTATTCTCCAAAAATGTTTGTAACACGTGAAGCGTATAGTCAGTTCTTATATAACTCTATTAATGCAGTTGAAAAAGAAACAAAACCAGAGCCAAAGCCAGAGACAAAACCAGGGGTAACGCCAATAGGTATTCCCAATGCGTTAGTGACAGATGATTTTTTCTTTGATAGATATTCAATTGAAATTTCATCTGTAAGAGAGCGATCTATTTCTAAACAAGGTCAAAATCTTGTTACTGAAGTAAATAAGAAGTATAATGCGAATTTCAGATATAGATATGTAGCATCAGAAATTGATCTATATACTCCTAATTTACCAAGAATGATTGACTCTCATGGTTCATTTTCGTTTGTTGGGAAGGATGAAGATAACTTCTATTTCATGTTTGTCGTTGACAAATCAACTGTTGAGCTAGCGAAAAACTGGATGCATATGATAAATCCGAATTTCACTCTTGATAAAGAGATTGATAGATTAGTAAATCCAAATCCAGAATTAAAAAAAGAAATTGATAGTTTTGTAAAAAATGATAAGGATTATATCAATCGTTTTGAAAAAGATAATCATAGCGTAGAATTAAATGTAAGTCCTCTACAGTGGGTAAAACCTGGGGAGTCTGTAGTTACTCTACATCCAGATTACTATGTATTAGGAATTTCTGTACAAGGAAAGTAATATTTAAGTAGTGTATTGATTTTCGTACAGTGAAGGATAGACAATATTAGGGCTTATTGATTTTTTGAAAAAGACCTACTGTTATTGAAGTGCACCCCAATTGTTAGACACATAATTAACAATTAGAGGTGCATTTTTTTTATATGCTTTAACTGTATAGATTTTTTAAACAATAGATACTATTTCATTTCTTTTGCTTTAAAGATGGAGCACTCTCTTTTTCTCGTCAGCGTTTGAACCAACAATTAAAACATCTTAATTCCTTTAGCAAGGCTTGTAAAATTCCAAAAGTTCAACAGGAATATTATTTTTGTATGCTATACATGCTTTTGTATCACCACGCTGAATGGTCTTTTGGTCAATTAACAAAAGCGCAGCAAACGTATTTGCTTCTATCTCTAATTTATCAACGGAAAAGAATGTATTCTTACGCAGAAAAGGTGTATTTGCATGAGTATGTAGAACCGCGTGTCCTAATTCATGGGCACAAACAGTTCTCTGCATAGATGGAGATAAATTAGTATTAATAACAATAAAACGATTTCTTTTTTCATATTTATAAAAACCATTTATTTCTTCATGTAAATCCCATGTTAGTACATGTATTTTTAAGTAATCTGCAAGCTCATAGGGGTTTTTCGTGTTGTATTTGGTGCAAAGTTGTTGGACTAGATCTCTAATGACGAATTTCAATGTTTTCCCTCCTAAGCTTGCATCAGTTATCGTCTGGATTACGATATTTCTTAGGCACGTATTTTTTATTGATTACTTTTGTTTGTTTTACAATGTACTCCATCGCATCTAATAATGACTCTACCGCTTCTTGACTCATAGGTTCACCAGAGAACATTAAACCATCTTCCCCTTGTAGATCTTTCTTTATTTCTTCCATTCTTTTTGCTATATCTTTCTCATCTTTTGGCGTTACTTGTTCGTTTGGTTCGCCTGTAACAGATCGACCAAGTAAATAGTCAGCTGAAACTGAAAAGCAATCAGCTAATTTAGTTAAAACATCATGTGGAGGGAACCTCTCTTCTGATTCGTAGTAACCTATCATTCTTTGGGATACGCCGATTTTTTCTGCCAGTTGTTTTTGAGTTAAATTCTCTTTTTTTCGTAAGGATTTTATTCTAAGTCCTATCACATCGTTCACCTCTCTAATTGAACTAATTGTTCTCTTCGAATTCATTTTAGCACAAAAAGTTCTTTTATGCATTGACAAAGAACAATTAGTTCTTTAATCTTTATTTAGAACTAATTGTTCTTATGGAGGTGTGATAATGGGAAATAAAATGTACGATCCGAAAAAAAACTTATATAAAGAAATGGCTAGCTATTGCGGAGTAACTGAACGCTATATTCGAATGATTGATCAAAAAGAAAGAACGCCATCAATGGAGAAAGCTAGGAAGGTTGCACAGTTTTTTGATAAGAGTGTAGATGATATTTTTTTTAGTAATAAATCGAACTTTAAGTTCTTTTTGGTCTCGCTTTGGTTTAATAAGTCTGGAAAGTAGATTTTTTCATGAGGAAGTTAAAGGTTGCAATAAGTAAGTAAAAAAGGTTTGAAAATATGAGAGGTAGATAATATGGGGATTTTTCGAGTAAAAAAAGATAATAATTATTCCGTTATTAATAATACCGGTCTAAAGGATAAGAGGCTTTCTTGGAAGGCGAAAGGAATATTAGCTTACATACTTACACTTCCAGATGATTGGGTGTTTTATAGAGAAGAATTATCGCAACATGCAAAAGACGGTATTAATAGCTTAAGAGCTGGAATGCAGGAATTAAAAGAGTACGGATATATTAAAAGATTTCCTGTTAGAGATGAAAAAAACAAAATTGTTAGATGGGAGACAATTATTTACGAAATCCCAGGGGATGATTATCCACCAGTGGAAAACCCACCTGCTGGAAAACCTGTTGCTGGTAACCTACCGGTGGATAATCACAAGCTACTAAATACTAATATACAAAGTACGAAAGAACTAAATACTGATATACAAAATATAAATCATATTCATGATAATAAACAAAGTTTACTCTCAAAAAAATTAACAAATGAAGATTTTAAAATAAGTCATCAATTTTTGATGAAGAATAGAATTTCATTAAGTGAAATAGCAATTATAGAGCTTGGTGCATTTTGTGAATCATTAGGTAGTGAACTAATTGGGGAAGCAGTAAATAGATCAATTGATGAAAATGTACCAAAGTGGAGATATGTACGTGGGATTCTTAAAAATTGGGAAGCCAAAAAGGTAAAAACACTCAAGGATGTAGCTATGCTAGATGCACAGTTTGATCTTGGTAAGAATAAAAAACAATTTGGGTCAGGGAATACCAATCGAAATGAAATGGTACCAGAATGGTTACATGAAAAAGAAGATATTCCAGAAGAGCAGCCTATAAAAAATAATGAGTTAACTATTGAAGAAGAGCGTGAGAGATTAAAAACTTTATTAAAAAAATATAAATCATAATTAATATTTATAAATTTTATTAAATTGATAATAAAGGTTAGCTTATCTTTCGTGATAAAAATAAAAGCAGGATTTAAATAAAGAAAAGTAGGGGGATTATTATATGTTTGACTGGCTCAAAGATTATCAGAAACTAGAAGAAGAAATTGCATATTTAGAATATAACTTAGACAAATCAAAAGCAGAGTTAAAGCGCTGGACTAGTGGGGACTTGCAAAATGTACGAATAACTGCTGAATCAGAAGGGGCTAAAGTAGAAGATCGGATTGAAGTGATTGAATATGAATTAGGACATAAGATCAATGAAGTATTTGATTTAAAGATTTTAATTAATAAGTTTACAGGATTAGATCATCAAATTCTCAAAATGAAGTATGTTGATGGAATGACTTTAGAACAAATAGCGTTTGAATTACATTATAGTACAGGCTATATTCGTCGAAAACATGCTGAAATAAAAAAGATTGTCAAGTTTGTAGATGGGTTTTAATGTTACCTTTTTGTAGGATACATGCAGTGTACAGAAAGTATTGAAAAAGTGATTTATAGTAGTAATATAAGATTTCGACGAAAGGGCAACTATTTTTATGGTTGCTCTTTTTGTTGTGAAAGAAGGTGAGCAACATGAAGTAATTTTAAAAAAATTTTTCATTTAAGTGTTAGAGGTACTTAGTAGATTAAGAGTTTTATAGAAAAAATAATAGGAAAATAAGGAGAGATTTAGTAATGAGTATATTAGCTGCTTCAGTTAAAACAAAGAATCTGCCACAACAAGTGTTACGTTGGCAATCAATGGTAGAAAGTGAATGTTCAGCACAAGGTGTGTCTGAATTAGTTCCCTATGTACTTGGGATTATTATGGTGGAGAGTGGAGGAAACTCTGAAACAACACCTGATATTATGCAGTCCAGTGAATCACAAGGTTGGGCGATGAATACAATTAAAAATCCTAAAGATTCAATTTATTATGGAGTAAAGCATCTAAAAGGAGCTTTTGATGATGCAAAGAAAAATGGCATTACAGATTTAAGTGCCATTGTTCAATCATATAATTTTGGACGAGCTTACCTTCGCTGGTTAGCTTCTAACAATAAACAACATTCATTACCGGTGGCAGATCAGTATTCTAAAACGGTTGTTGCGCCATCACTTGGTAATACAACTGGTGCTATGGTCAAGTATAGTCAGCCTATTGCCATTGCATACAATGGTGGCTACCGATATAAAAATGGAGGGAATTTCTTCTACTCTGAAATTGTTAAGCAATATGTAGATTTTGATGAAGCTGGTAATAACAATAAACCAATACAACCGGTGGGCTTGGGTATTGCTGTAAATAAATATCCGAATAACGGGGGGATTAATCTATATAGCCAACCACAAGGAGGATATTTTACGAGGGTAATTTATGATAAAACACCTTACCTTATTATAGATGCAGCGTGGTATGAAAATCCTATGATTTGTCTAGGAAACGAGGCATGGGCTGCACTGGAACATTTCGATGTGCAATGGTTTAGTGCTTATTCAAAATATCCACCAGGCGGTGGTATTAACACATATGATGGTCCTAACGGAAATTATACAGGTTTTGTAGATGGATCTGTTCCATATAGAGTTTTTGGACGATTAAATGGTTATATAGATATTGGAAATAATACATGGGTAAAAGAAGAACATTTTAATGTTAAATAATGAAGGATAGCTTTTCGTTCTGTTCATCTTAAAATTTGAACAACTAAAATATATCCAAAAAATAATAAATATAGACAGTGAACGAAGGTGCTCATTTAAGTACCTTTTTTAAATGGTGTAAAAATAGAAAGGGAGACTAATATGACAAAATTTATTTATCCTACAGATACAACGAGAGTAACAAGTGGTTTTAGAGGCAGCAGACCAGATCACCATGGGATAGACCTTGCTGAAGCAGGTTATCACCCTATTTATGCAGCGGCTAGCGGTCAAGTTAGTCGTTCTTATTTTTCATCTAGTTATGGTGAATGTATTATGATTGTGCATACAATTGATGGAGTTACATGGGAAACTGTATACGCTCATATGCGTAGTGGTTCTCGAACAGTAAACGAAGGTGATTATGTTTCACAAGGACAAACTATTGGAGTTATGGGAAACACGGGGGATTCTAGTGGCCAACACTTACATTTTGAATTGCATAAAGGACGTTGGAATGCGAGTAAAAGTAATGCTGTGAATCCGTTAGATCACTTGGGTAAAGATGGTGGTGGTAACAATACTGATAAACCAATTCAACCAGTAGGTCTGGGGATTGCTGTAAATAAATATCCGAATAATGGAGGGATTAATCTATATAGCCAACCGCAAGGAGGATATTTTACGAGGGTAATTTATGATAAAACACCGTACCTTATTATAGATGCAGCGTGGTATGAAAATCCTATGATTTGTCTAGGAAACGAGGCATGGGCTGCTCTGGAACATTTTGATGTGCAATGGTTTAGTGCTTATTCAAAATATCCCCCAGGCGGTGGTATTAACACATATGATGGTCCTAACGGAAATTATACAGGTTTTGTAGATGGATCTGTTCCATATAGAGTTTTTGGACGACTAAATGGTTATATTGATATTGGAAATAATGCATGGGTAAAAGAAGAACACTTTAATGTGAGATAGTATTTTGAAATCTATAAATATCAAATTAAATGGAAGAAGCAGTGTGATACTTTTCTATGAATTCGTTTAAAACGATGGTGTAGGAGTGTAGAGAGGAATTAAAGGAAGAGCAACTGATAAACAGTTGCTCTTTTTCTTTTTTAGCAGGTGAAGACAAGGAATTTATTAGAGAAAATGCTGGCCGTATGGAGATTAGGTTACTAGATGTACTAAATAATGCAGTGAGAATTTTAAGTAATAAAAACGAGAGAATAAAAAGGAGATGTTCAGTAATGGAGATTAGAAAAAAATTAGTGGATTCAAGTAAATATGCTATAAAATGTCCCAATGCAATGAAGCCAGAATTCATCACAGTACATAATACGTACAATGATGCATCAGCTGAAAATGAAATTTCTTATATGATTGGAAATAATAATGCAGTTTCGTTCCATGTTGCAGTAGATGACAAAGAAGCAGTACAAGGTATTCCGTTTGATCGTAATGCTTGGCATGCTGGTGATGGTAACGGAAATGGTAATCGTAAATCCATCGGAGTGGAAATTTGCTATTCTTTAAGCGGTGGGGATAGATATTATAAGGCGGAAGATAATGCAGCAATTGTTATAGCTCAGTTAATGAAACAATTCAACATTCCAATTAGTAATGTACGTACACATAAATCGTGGAGTGGGAAACATTGTCCACACCGTATGCTTGACGAGGGAAGATTGGATCAATTCATTGAGAAGGTAAATAAAGCATTTAACAACAATAATAATAAACCAATACAGCCAGTAGGTCTGGGAATTGCTGTAAATAAATATCCGAATAATGGAGGGATTAATCTATATAGCCAACCGCAAGGAGGATATTTTACGAGGGTGATTTATGATAAAACATCGTATCTTATTATAGATGCAGCGTGGTATGAAAATCCTATGATTTGTCTCGGAAACGAGGCATGGGCTGCTCTGGAACATTTCGATGTGCAATGGTTCAGTGCTTATTCAAAATATCCACCAGGTGGCGGTATTAACACGTATGATGGTCCTAACGGAAATTATACAGGCTTTGTAGACGGGTCTGTTCCATATAGAATTTTGGCACGAAAAGATGGTTATTTGGCGATTGGAAATAATGCATGGGTAAAAGAAGAACATTTTGATGTGAGATAAGGTTAAAGAATTAGAGTCACTCGTATGAGTGGCTATTTAATTTTTGGATTGGAGTATGATTGGAAATAGAAAATGTCAGTAGTGTTCTATACTAAGTTGTTTTTATGTATCGATTCAAGAATAAAAGGAGTAGTTTAGTGCGTAATTTGTTTATGTTGAATTAAATAAGAAGTAGGAAAGAGGTGGTAAAATGGATAGTTTACAAGAGGTGAAGGGTGATGTTCAGGAAATAAGGCAAGATATTAAGGAAATACGATTAGAGATTAGAAGTTTAGAAATGCGGACGACAGGTAATGAAAAGGACATTATTAATATTAATAAGCAATTAGACAAAATCAGTGCTAATACAACTTGGATCCTACGCCTTATTATTGGTGGACTAATTGGAGCTGCTCTTACCTTCTTTTTGAAAGGAGGAGGTATGTAATGATTGAAATTACAGCAATGATTGGGGTTGTTGTAGGGATTTCACAAATTGCAAAAACAACTGGACTGCAAACAAAATATATTCCGTTATTTAATTTAACACTTGGCATTACGCTAGGTGTTTTATTTTTGTCTCAAGATATTAAAATGAATCTATTTCAAGGAATGATTATCGGATTGTCAGCTAGTGGATTATTTGACCATACAAAAATTATAAAAAGGGATGCCGATAGAAAATGAAAAAGAAATACAAGCATATTTTATCCATAGTTGTTGCTATTATTTTAGTATTATCAATTGAAACAAATGTATTTGCTGATAGAATTCTATTTATTCCTGATTTACCAAAACAACCATACCGTTATGGTGTTGGAGCTTATGAAGGTGTTGTAGCACATTCTACAGCTACCCCAGAGGCGCCAGCAATTAATATTCAAAAGTATGAGTCTCGTACATGGCGTTCAGCGTTTGTTCACTACGCAGTGGATTGGGATGAGAAGATTCAAATTGCATCTACAAAACATCAGGCATGGGGGGCAGGTCCAGCAGCAAATGCTAGATTTGTTCATGTGGAATTGTGTGAGACAAGTGATCCATTGAAATTTAAACGTTCATATGAAAAATATATAGAATTAATTGGGGAAATCTTGCGAGAACGAAATATTCATCCCTCTAAAGGATTATGGACACATAGGGATATTACGTATAAATTAGGTGGGACAGACCATGAAGATCCAATAGATTATCTTCGTAGTCATGGCGTATCTGAGGCTAAGTTCCGAGCAGACGTGTTAAAGGTTTATAGTGGGAGCACGATTACAGTGGATACCAAATTACAAAAACCAAATGAAATATCTGGTACAGTAGAGTCGAATGGTATTGCATATATTGAAGGATACAATGTAAATCTCCGCTCTGGACCATCAACAGAAAATAGTGTTATTCGTAAGCTACAAAAAGGTGAGGCTTATAAAGTATGGGGTAAATTAGGAAACTGGTTATATCTTGGTGACAACCAATGGATTTATTATGATTCTTCATATATTCGTTACCAAGGTAATGAATATGCTACAGTAATTGGTAAAAGAGTTATTTCAAAAGTAAATAATTTACGTTTCTATGGTTCTCCATCTTGGCAGGATAGAGATGTTGCTGGTATTGTAAATATGGGTTTAGGATTTATTATTGATGCAAAGGTAATTGTAAATAATTCACCACAATATAGAGTGCACAATAGTAAAGGTAAAACATATTATATAACAGCAAACGAAGCCTATGTGTATGTGAAGTGAAAGAGAGGATCTGCTCTACTATGGGGCGATCCTCTTTTTTATTTATCATATATAAATTAGGTTTAATGGGAGGCTATGAATGATTTTTGGTTTGGGGAAAATATTATTGATATAAAAACATTATAGTGTTATATTTAAATTTAATGATATGTTTTTGGAAATGGGTTTTCGGCATGATATAGATTTACTTAAAGATGTCGATTTTGGGAAAACAGAACGTAAGGTATTAGGTAAAGAGACATAGTGGTTTATAATGGGCGTTAATCCTGTATTATAATTTAGGAGAAATATATCAAGTAAGGAGTTTTTTTATGCCGAAATGGGCTAAGTGGATTGCCATGTTTGTGATTTTTATCTGTAGTATTTTAACTATCGACGCTCTTGTTGGTAGCAAAAAAGGTATAAAAGCCATTACAGCAGCAGTTGAGGAATTAACCGCAGATGAAAAAAATATAGGAAATCAAAAAGAAGTAAAGCAAAGAGCCGAAACAAGTGATTATAAACATTTAGACAAGCAGCATTATGCATGGGTTATGAATGATTATTTAAAGGACCTATCTGATGTGGCTAACCGATTTAGCATTTTAGAGGCTGATGCAGAAATTAAGGGTACTATAAACAAATCATGGGTTTCAGATGTAGGCGATGTTTTCTATAAAATGTCTTATCTCATCTCAAGTGTACGATATGTAGAACCCCCAACAGAATTAAAGGGTCTACATTCATCTATTTTAAAGGCGATGGATAACTTGCAATTTGTTATAGACAATTATGGAGATGCTGCGAGCCAAACAGACTTAGCGAAATTAGGCAAATGTTTAAAATCGTTAAGAAGTGCTAGAGATACAATAGACGAGGTCCGTAGTGAATTATCCACTTATGAATAATTATCATAAAAACCAATTAGTATTACAGAACATCCTCAAAAGTATATATGAAGTTTAGCGTTTTCTTTGCGGTTAAGGAAACAGTAATCTCAAAGGTTTCAATTCTAATGCTTGGTACATGAAAGAGGATAACAAGCAAGGAATGGAAGGCAGGGAAGATCAAAGCTGTTGAGTTCATGGACAAGGCTGGCATGAAGAAAGCGATATTTTAAAAGAAAATGAGGGAATACGAGGAAATAAAATCCCTAAAACAATATAAATGGATGTTATACTTTTAGTATTTGACAATGCAACTACAGTCATTAGAGAGGATATAGTGGTCTGTGTAGCAACGGAATCAAAACTTACGTTAAGTATTAGCGTGATTTGGTTCTATTGCTATACAAAGGCATCATCACCATACTGAATAAAGTGAACAAAATATAAATTTGATTCATAAGTCGGAGAAAGGCACCTTTGGGTGTCTTTTCTTTATGCATAAAAAAGCCTTATCTTCCTATAAAAAGATAAGACCTTTATATACTACCTATTATCCGATTCATCAGTTTCATAACACATTTAGCTTCTCCAAAAAAACCACCAGTGTCCTATTCTCCACCATAATACGCATACTTCCCAGGTGAACCATTATCTCGTATACTTGGATATGATTTTAGTTTATATTCATAAACCTAAACCATAAAAATATAACCAGATTACCATGATTAGAATTCCCATAACAGTAACTAATAGGAGTTTACCATCCGCACCTGTAATAACTTCTTTTAGATTTTCTTTTGCTTGTTGTTTCTTTTCTCCACTTGAAAAAAGATAAATAATGAAATAAGTAACCACTAAGAAAAATGAGAATATTATATCTATCATTACTTATGTACCTCCTAATATATATGTACCTTTAATTATCCAGTAATTTTCTTGCACCTTGTATCAGCCTGAGTAACCGGAATGCTTAGTTCAATAAAAGCCAAATGACAAAAATTACTCCTATAACTGCTAAAGTTCCAAAAAAACCTACCAACATTTTCCCCTCAGGACCATTAATAAGCTCTTTTAAAACTTCTTTTGCTATTCGCTGACCTTTACCACTTAAAACTATCGAAAGAATAAAGAATACTACCACTAATACAAATGAAGAAACTATTAACTCCATGACTTATGTACCTCCCTAATATATGTATGCTATTCATTAACCAATAATTTCCTTATACATTATATCAGTTAAGGTACATAAAGATATAGCCAATTATTTATATAAATTATTTTATTAATCGGCATCGCATTACTATAGGATTGCTCAAGTCGGAAGAAGGCACCTTAGGGTGCCTTTTCTTTTGTCCATTACTCATTGATTTTTTATGTTCATTTGTTATAATTATTACTACAGTAGTATTACAGTAATATCTTGGGTATATAATAAAAGAAGAGATGCTCGATACATCTCTTCTGGTAACTGTTGTCGTAAGGCGGGTAGTTACTAAATAAAGTTATTTTCTTTTTCTAGAACTTCCCTTTTGCTTCCGACGGCGTAGGGAGGTTCTTTTACGTTTTTTGCTAATATTACTCACCAGTTTGTTTCCATAATCGGTAACAAGAATTGTCAAAAATACTTTCAACAAATCCTGTAGCAAAGACAGTAAATATTCCATCATAGGAGTCACCTCCTTTCCCTCTACATTAAAAAGAGAAAGGACAGCAACCAACCATCCGACGCCATACAGTTAAATCTATTTTATTATCCTAGTACAATCTCACCAATATAAACAAGACCACCATCATTGAAATTCTTTTTAGGTAGATATAGAACAATTAATTACAACGTATTTATATTATGATTACTATATAAAATTTTCGCCTTATGACCTTTATCATAACCTACTA
The DNA here is from genome assembly GCF_003946765.1 of Bacillus sp. 2D03. NCBI lineage: Bacteria > Bacillati > Bacillota > Bacilli > Caryophanales > Bacillaceae > Bacillus > Bacillus sp. 2D03. Next base: position 12,872 of record NZ_RPSJ01000022.1, read on the forward strand.
CATGACATATGTTTTTTGTACCACGCTTTATTAATGCATTTAGCCTTCGTAGGTGTTGAAGGTTTAGAACTATCCTTTAGTATAGTCATATCATTAGAACATCCTGCGATATTTAGACAGAATGCAGCTAATAAGCACGATAGTAATAATTTATTCATATAATCACTTCTAATTCTTTAATAGTTAACATTTTTCATGAAATAAGCTCCCTACTAATTTTATATTATATTTAAGCTCAGAAAATATTCTTATACTCATAAATTATTACATTTGAGCTAGTGAGATTCTGTTAATAATAAAAGTGATTCTAGTCGAAGCAAGGCATCTAATTGCTGATAAAGGTAAAACTGCTAGTTATCTAATTCTCCCAGTCATTATGTATTTGATCTATTTAACACATGAACTAATAACAGAAAATGAACTGAAAGGTACATATAGCTAATAATGTAGGGCCAATCCACATGGAAAACATGCTCAACCTTTACCTGAACATGGCCATGTTTAAAAAATCAATATAAACTATGTGAATTCTTTCTTCCAAAGAATTCGATATCTAAAGAAAGGTATTTAAGGTTATTGTAAGGTAAATGAAAGTTACCTGAAAGAATCTCAGTTTAAGATAAAAGTGTAACTTAACACAGGAGGGATGAAATAATGTTAAAGAAACTGGGAATAGGTTTAGTAACTTCCTTAATTTTTTTGAGTACAAATGGTATTGCTGATGCATCTACTAACAGTGTACATGTAAAAAATGAAATGACATCTAAGAGCCAAAAAAAGTGCAGTGACTGTTGGCGTGTTGGTCAATCTAGGGTTGAGGAGGGAGTTGCAGCAAAGCATACAATAAAAGGTGGAGAAAAAGTTGTAAAAGTTACATTACAAGACGATGGAATGGTTAGGATGGATGTCATTGGTAAAGGGTTTGCTGAAGTTAAAGTAACTAGGGAAAATGGAAAAAGTGTATATTATCAGTTTGAGGTAATTTAATTAGTATCAAATATATGTTTTCATTTTAGAGTGTTGCCTTCCTATAATTAGGAAGGCTTTTATTATTACATAACTAGGATAAAATAATAGTTCGCTAAATTGGCTAGGAACATAACTAAAAATGTCAGAGGAATTTAGTAAATTGTTTCACATGAATCATCTTCTCTTGTTTGGATTAAAACATATTAAAATGTTTACCTTCGTCTAAATACAAGTTATACACACATATATTGATCTTATTAAGGTATACATTACACATAATATTATGTTAAAGGTGGCGAATTGTATCATGAAAGATTTTGTTCTCGAAAAAGAAAACATTATTCGTAAATATGGTGAATGGACCGCTTATGATATTAAATTAACGGATACTCTATATACAAGAGATATTCGACAACCAAATCCTGCGTTAAAAAAAATTGTGACAATGATTCATGATATCACACAATGTGATTTTAAAAATCTCCGAATCTTAGATTTAGCTTGTTTAGAGGGGCATTACGCTATTGAGTTTGCAATGCAAGGAGCAACTGTTGTAGGGATAGAAGGAAGAGAATCAAACATACAAAAAGCTATATTCGCTAAAGATTTATTAAGGTTGGAAAACTTAACTTTTTATCAAGATGATGTAAGAAATTTAAGTGCTGAAAAATATGGTCATTTTGATATTGTTTTATGCTCTGGTATTTTATATCATTTAGACTGCTCAGATGTATTCCCCTTTTTAGAAAAAGTGTATGAAGTATGCAAAAGGTTTGTAATAATTGATACTCATATCACTTCTACTCCTAATGTATCAGTACTTTATAAGAATTATGAATATAAGGGACACACAATGCTAGAACACTCTGCTAATTCATCAATAGAAGAACGTTTAAAATCAAAATGGGCATCATTAGACAACGTTACTAGTTTTTGGATGACAAAATCCTCTTTATACAATTTTTTAACGCGAACAGGTTTCTCTTCTATAAATGAATCCAGAAGTTTAGTTCAAGAAGATAGGATTACTGTTGTAGCTTTTAAGAAATATCCTATAGAAATTAAAAGCTCTCCTGAAACAGAAAAATACATTGAACCCGATTATTTAGAATGCTAAAAATAACACTATATGTCATTCAAGTTAAAATCGTAAAGTATCTCTAAACAAAATGATCAATTCTCCAAAACCTAATTATATAAATGCAACCCGTTGTTTCCGTTTTGGGATACTATAAAGTTGTAGATAGTGATGGAATAGCACCGCATTACTATCAACTTAAAGAAATACTTCCGAAAACAAAAAATGAAAAAATAATAAAAAAGCTTATCATTCCGTGTTAAAAGATAAGCTTTTTTATTTTAGGGTAATTACAAGTATTGAAATTCTTTTACTACTCTCATAATAAACTTAAAGATGCTCTTTTCGACCTTGTAAAATTAATCCTTCATTATTTAAAAGCCGTGATATACCAAATAGCAACAACATTTCCATTTTTATCGAGTACTCTGCCTTCAGCTGCTCCTTCTTCATATGCTGTTACTACACCAGTTTTAGGGTTTACATAAATTTTGTTTTCACTAAATAAGACATATTTGTATTGTTTTCCGCTTGGCGTCATTGACCAAGGTTTCCCCACTTTAATATGCATAAATTCACCTTGCACGTCAGATACTTGATAAACCGATTTTGTTGATTCTTGATTGTTTACTGCAGCGTGAGTCTTAGTAGTAGTAAAAGTTCCTAAACCTCCAATTCCAATGGTAGCTGCTAACGCAATTCCAACAAGTTTTTTCATGTGATAATGCCTCCTTCTTTAATTCATATCTGTATATTAAACGGTTAGTCTTTCATGTCACTTTCATTTACCTTACAATAACCTTAAATAGATTTTTGAAAATTCTGACCGATGCGAGGGAGAGTATGAAAAAAAATATATTAATTGTTGATGATGACAAAGATATTATTGATCTTTTAAAGCTTTTTTTAGAAATGGAAAATTTTTTTGTTGTAGAGGCTTCAAATGGGGAAGTAGCCTTAAAGTGTCTAGAAGAAAATCATATTGATTTAGCTATTGTTGATATTATGATGCCTAAAATGGATGGTTATCAATTAATTAAAAAGATTCGTGAGACGTTACAATTCCCAATACTTATATTGTCAGCTAAATCTCAAGAAGTAGATAAAATTATAGGTTTAGGGATTGGAGCAGATGACTTCATTACAAAGCCATTTAGTGCTTTAGAAATTATAGCTAGAGTTCAAGCTCACCTTAGAAGGTCCTATGAATTTAATGATAAGGCTGTAAAAGGTAAGGAGAAGCAAATTCATATGGGTGATTTAGTATTAGATCATCATTCTTGTACACTCTATAAATCAAGCGAAACCATTACTCTCAGTGCTACGGAATATAAAATCTTAACACTTTTTATGGAGGAACCAGGGAGAATATTTACTAAAAAACAAATTTTTGAAAGTGTATGGTCTGATTATTACTGTGCAGATGATAATACGATTATGGTTCATATTAGTAGACTACGAGAGAAATTAGAGGATTCTCCTAAGAATCCAGTTTATATAAAAACGATCCGGGGGCTTGGGTATAGATTTGCTAGGAAGGAAGAACTTTATGAAAAATAAAGTTTTATATATCTTAATTAAAAATTACGTTATATTTGCACTAGCAATAGGTTTCACTGTGATAATTTTATTTATATTTTTGATGTACCAAACAGAGAAGCAACTAGGAAAGCTAAATAATTTAAAAGCAAGTGAAGTAGTGCGTGAAAACTTTGAAACTATTAATTCAGAATCAATAGAAACATTTGGTGGTTGGATAGAAATTCTTAATGAAAATTTACAAGTTATCTATACCAAAGGGGAAAAGAAGGATAAGCTTTTATCATATTCACAAAGAGAATTTGCTACTTTATTTTTTGATAATGATAAGTTTCCTTATTATTCATCTGTAGCAACATTTGTAACGAAAAAAGGTGAAACATTATATTGCCTTGTTAAGGTTCCTAAAAAAGCAATAAAGTATGAATATACGTTTTCTGATAAAAATGAGGAATACGTATATGTTTTTTATAAGATATTACTTTCTACAATCGTTTTATTTTTTGTATTTTTCTCTATGAATGTATATATATTTAGTAGGCAAATTGCTAGAAAAATAACCAGACCATTGGATAAACTAGCAACTGGATTTGAGGAAATTGCTAGTGGGAAATATGATAAAAGGTTAAACTATGAAACATATTTTGAGTTAATGCAAATACAGCATTTGTTTAATGTTATGTCGGAAAAACTCGATAAAATAGAGAAAGAGAAGAAGAGGTTGGAAGAAACCAAGCAGAAGATGCTTGTAGATTTGTCTCATGATTTAAGGACACCAATTACAACCGTTCAAGGTTATGTTGAAGCATTACAACTAGGGATCATTACAGAAAAAGGTGAAAGAGAAAGAACTTTGAATGTAATATATAATAAGATTCGAATCATTGCGGTATTAACTGAAGATATTTTTGAACTGTCTAAATTAGAGCATTCTGATTACCCTTTTGAAGTACATCCAACTGATGTATCTGAGTTTATTCGTGAATTGCTTGTAGAATATTATGATTTATTCCAAGCGAAGCGCTTAATCCTTCAATATCAAATACCCTCTAAAGAAGTGATTGCTCCAATTAACAACAGGTTACTATACCGTGCTATCTCTAATATAATATCTAATGCTCTACAGTATAATACGGCAGGTACGACCGTGTTTGTATCGTTAATTGAGGATGAAAGCAAAGTGTATATAAACATTATAGATAATGGAATTGGAATACCTGAGGATATGAAACAAAGTATTTTTGATGCATTTGTTCGAGTAGATGATTCTCGAGAAAATAATGGGGGATCAGGTCTTGGATTAACTATTGCTAAGCATATAGTAGAAAAACATGGAGGGAGCATAAATTTAGATAGTACAAAGAAAAAAACACATTTCTGTATTTCTTTACCTAAATGCAGTGTGTAAATATCTTATGAAAAGTGTTAGTAAGTTAAATGGTTGAATAAAGAGAAAACGCACGATTTAGTTCCTTTAAACTTAACTCTGGTTCATATAAAATGGAAGCTTTACAGTTTACAAAATAAAAAAGGTGCTTATTTCAATTTCTTGTTTTATCATTTTAGTCAAGATAGTTCCTTTAAAACATGGTATAGATAATCAGTACGATTAAAGGAGAGATATTAGTCATTGCTTATCAATGGTAAGGTAGACGTATAGGATTTAACAAAGAACACATGCAACAATACAAATAATAATTTGTATGTGAACGTAAAAAATACCAAGACTGCCCTGGAGAGGAGGGGAGTCTTGGTATTTTTTATTGGTTTTCTATTGTAGGGTGTTAAAAAATTTTTAAGTTAATGGATGTGGAGTCTCGCCACATAATAAAAAGGTAGGAATATATTTAATATATTTCTACCCTTGATTTTATTGAGTTTAGCATCTATGATCTAAATATCACAGAAGGTAGTTTTCTTTTATACTTCTATATCTTTCCCTTCTGCTACCACTGTATCTTGCCACAACACAAGTAGTTTTCTAAATTCAGAGGTCTCAATTTTACATTGGTTATTTGGAGCACTCATAAATAAGTTAATAGCACTGGTGTAATTAGGTTCAATGTAGACTGCTGCTACGTTCCCTTCTATTTCATATTGCGGAACTTTTTGGTCTACTACATTATCTAAAATTTGTATATACTCATCTGCTTCATCATCTAAAATATCTTCCAAGAAATGAGAAATTATAGAAATTTCTTTTGGCAAACGTATTCTTAATCCGCCAAGTCCATCACGATAAAATTCGTATGTATATTTCATTTTTTACCTCCCAGTATAAACAGGATATGCTGTTATTATCTCATTATTTTGTATAATCATTTCTACTTTAAATCCGTGGGATGTTTGTCCTACATATCTAACTGTATCGACTTGAATCTTATTATCGTATGCTTCTTTGATAGAATCAAATACCTGTACTCTATCCCAATCCTTAGGGAAAAATGAAGAAAGCGCATTTTTTGTTTCACCGTCTACTTTTATTTTTGCTCTATATACTCCCGCAGAATTTGGTGCATGGGTAATTCTAACTATTTCTCCTCCACCCATCATACTTTCATGGTGATATCCAACAGCTTTTAGTCCCCACCATTTTTGTTTTAGTTCCCCGTGAAAAAGGTGCTCCATAAGTGATGAATCAAAACTATACGGAACATTGCCACCATTAGTTCTGCTACTATTAATTCTTCCACTACTAGCAAATTGATAGGTAGAGAGTTTTTCTTCAGCTTGTTTAAAGTCTGGTGTGTCAAATCTAGATCGCAAACCATCTCCACCAGCAAAAGCAAATCGATCTTTTAATGGTAAGTGGCTTGAAATATAAGGTGTATCACCTGAAAATTTCGTTAACTTTACAGAGCCTCCAAGGGAAGTTACTTTTCCAATTTGACCTGCTCCTTTATCTCCAATCCATCCTAAACCAAACTCCATAAAAATATTTGTTCCCCATTGCACCCATACCTGCTACTGGCATAACTTGCTTCGTAACTTCAGTATTTGTTCTAATAGTTCTATTTCAACTACATCTGTTGAAGAGATCCTTAATTAAAATTCGGTAAGAAAAGCTTCATTCTTATCATTAAGAGCTATCAATTCCTTACTAGAAATATTTGATACATTGAAATATTCTTACATGGTATAATTTTCTTGATGATTTTGGAACTAGAAGGGGTTTAAATGATGGGAAACTTTCAAAGTAATTTTCAAACAGCTACACAAATTGCTACACAAATGAAAAATGCATCGGATACAATTCAAGGTGCGACAAATCGTTCTATAACAAAGGCGAGCCGTACTACATTATCTGTTAATGCTCAGGCGCAAGAAGTGAATCAACAAATGCTAGATTTAACTAGACAATTTTGTGAGGCCTTTCAACAAGCAATTGATAATATTCATTTAGTAGCTAAGGATTTTGAAAGAATGGATAACGAACTACAAAAGACATTTCGCTAATATGGCAACCTACGGTAAAGGGAGAAGGGTAGGGGGAATAAGATGAGTCAAGATGTGGAAAAACAAATAAATGAATTTAATCATGAATTACGGATAGTATTTGAAAAACAGGATCGAAATCAAAAAGAGATTCAAATCCAGAGACAAGCAGAAATGGACTTTCACGAATTGAGAAATCAAAATAGTCGTTTATTTAATAGGATTTTAGAAACATGGCATGGTGATAAAGATGTTTCTCATTTTTTTATGAATAAGCTTCAAGAGTCGCAACATATTGAGCGGAAATTAACATTGGAATTGGAAAATCAAAAAGAAACATTACTTAAAGAAAGACGCAATCTTATTGATTTAGAAACCGACCTTACCTATCGGCAACAGCGATTAAAAAGGGAGGACAAAGCGTGAGTTTAAATATGTATTTAGGGGAAGTACAAAATCAGACCCAAAGCATGAATGCTGTATGTGTCGCTACGATCCAAGCTATGGAGCAAGCAATCCAATCAATTGATACCTTTGCAACTGATACAGTTTTACAAGGGCAAACATATAGTAGTGCAAAAATATTTTTTGTCCAAACTTTTCGTCCTTTAGCACAAGGGATCATTTATTTATGTGAGGAATTAATTCATCAAAATGATGCGTTTCCAAGCGATTTTCAATCACAAGTTGCTTCCACAGATGTCATTGAACAAGAAATAAGAGAGCAAATTCAAGAAATTAATCGAATGGTCGCAAGTATAGAAGCGATTAGTATTGCTACAGTGTTGCCTGGAATAGATGCCATGGTTATTGTTTTAGTGGAGATGAGAAAAAAACTGCAAGAAAAATTAGAGCATCTATATGAATTTAACTATACATCCAGTAATAACTACAACACAGCTCTTCAACTTGTGGCTAGTCTTACTGCCGGCCTTGCTGAAGTCCAAAGTGGAAAAGGCTTTAGTCCTGTAAGTGGTACGTTTAGTACACAAGGATTAAATATGGATTGGACCGTTTCGATCCAAGAAATTGCTGATGAAAGAAACCGTCAAGTTGATAATCTTTTAAAGGAAGGATCAATAGAAGAGGGAGCGGTGTGCAAGAAACCTCCTGAAAAATCTACTTCTGAACAAATTATAGATGGTATTTTAGCAGGTACGGGTCAAGCAGTTGAAGATACAATAGATGGTGTTGTGGCACTTGGTAAATGGGAAACATGGGAGAACATGGGGTACGCTTTTACTCATTTAAATGAAACCTTACCTGCTATGTGGAACACATTATCAGATTCGTTTATTAATGATGTAATAAATGGAGACGCTGAAAGTCGTGCTAAGTGGGGAAGTTATGCTTTTACACAAATTGGACTTGGACTTATTGGTGATAAGGGGATAAGTAAAGTTACTACATTAGCAAAAGGTGCAAAATTCTCTACAGGAATGTCTTCTTTCGCAAATAAATTGCCACTGACGGATCGGTTGGCATTTGCAGGTGCAAGTGGATTTGGAAGCAATCAAATAAAAACATTTGAAGTTTTACGCAAAGCTCGTGAAACATTTATGTTTTCAAAAACTGGTGGAAGAAGTAAAGTTAAAGATGTACAAGAAGTAATTCAGGACTATGCAGATAAAGTTTTTGATAGAGTTGAGATGAAAAATGAATATCCCGATTCCTATTCAGCATCTCAAAAACTGCGTGCAGAACTTAAAGATGCAGGAGTTGAAACACCGCCATATCCTAATGCAACACATCATATTGCACCTTGGAAGGATAAAAGGGCGAAACAAGTGCAAGAGCTATTAGAAGAGTTTGAAATACACCATGATTCAGCGGCTAATGGAGTATTTTTACCCTATAAAGTGAACGATTATGTGACTACTGAAGCGCTACATATAGGTAATCATAGTCCAGAGTATATAAGGGAAGTATACAGAGTATTAAGTGAAGTGAAACGCTTTGGGGGTAATCAAGAAGATGCAGTTGCTGCCTTGCATAGTATAAGAGAGAGGTTATTGGATGGTAGTTTAAAACTAAATTAATTTAACCAATCATAGATACTTAATAATTAAATTCTGAAGGAGTAAAAAGGTATGAAAATTTGGCAATTAAAAAGCTTATTTGATAACTATCAATCTTTTCAGCTACTAAATTTAAAAGAAGACCGTAAAAAATATTTTGATGGGAAAATTGATTTGGCAATAAAACTGTCTGATTCGTGGGGGGAAATTTTTATTGAATGTGTAGAAGGTGATAAAAAAAGTGACTGTCCTATGTTCTGGGGAGAACTTGGTACACCAATGATTAGCAGAAAAGCAAAAGAAATATTAGAGCCTCTAATCTGTAATAATGTTGAGTTCCTTCCATTAATTCATGATGTTACAAGTGAAGTTTATTACCTAATAAACGTTCTAAATACAGTTGATGCAATTAACTACAATAAAGCAGTTTTGGAAAAACTAAGTACAGGGTTAATAATAGGGTTCGAAAAATACGCATTTTTAGCCAATAAAGTTGAGGGGCAGATAATATTTAAAACATTCTTAAATCAAAGATTACATTCTTCTACTGTCTTAGTATCTGATGAATTTAGAAATAAAGTTTTAGAAAACAATTTAAAAGGTTTCGAATTTGTTGAGGTATGGGATTCAGAAGAGGGTGCGTAAAGAAATCTAATTTAATTAGATTAGTAATGTGAACCCATATCTAATAGAGTAAAAAAAAGCTTATGCACTTGTATAAGCTTTTTATTATGAATAAGTATAGAAAATGATGGTAATTCATATTCAAGATATATTTTAGAATCACAAAGTAACTAGTAGTAAACAATTTTTTGTTACGTAATATTCTATTTTACTTTAGAAGATAAAAGAATAGTTAAGGGGAATAAGCATGAAAATATGGGGATTAAAGAGTGTATTAGATAACTATGAGTCTTTCCAGTTATTAAATTTTGAAGAAGATCACAAAAAATATATTGATGGAAAAATAAATTCAGTAACTCATTTAGCAAATTCATGGGGAAATATATATAGTGTATTGAAGGAGATATTCATAGTGATTTCCCTAAATTTTGGGGAGGAACTGGTGCTCCAATGATTAGTGAAAAAGCCAAGCAAGTACTTAAACCTTTAATAGGTGATAATGTTGAATTTTTACCACTCTTACGCAATTCAACTAGTGAGGTATATTACTTGATCCACGTGTTGAATGTACTTGATGCAATTGATAGTGATAAAGCAATTTTAAAAAAACTGATTACAGGTTTAATAATAGGATGCGAAAAATTCGCATTTGATAGTAATACTGTTCAAAATGAGATGATTTTTAAGGTTTATATAAATGGAAAAATTCATCCCACGGCTGTTTTTATTTTAGATGAGTTGAAGATTCTTATTGAACAAAGTGATTTAAAGGGTTTTAAATTTATTGAAATATGGGATTCAGAAGAACTTTTGTAAAGAAATTTAATAAAATCACATAATATTAATGATGGATTTGATTATAACGAAAAGAAAGCACAAACAATACTTTTACCATCAAGTTCTGGTTTACCTCATGCGAAAATTTCTGCTATGCAAAGAAAGCGAAGAAGGCTTGAAGGATAGGATACTGATATAAATTATGAATTTAATGTAAGGTATAGAGAAATGATTGAGGCAGGAGTTGATCAGAAAACTGCAAGAAAAGTATTGGTAGATGCTTATAAATATTTTGATAGTTTGGGAGGTTTTGTGAAAAAATGATAAATTTATCTAATGTTTCTGGTCTAATAAAAAATAAGCCAGCTAATGATATTGAAATTCAAGAAATAGAAGATGTAATGAAAGTTAAATTATCAAATGTACATAAAGATTTATTGAAGTATACAAATGGTTTTTCTATAGGTGGAGGATTAATAATTTATGGTACTGATGATATTATAGAACGAAATGAGACTTGGGAAGTAGCAGAATATGCAAATGGTTATGTTGCTATTGGTGATGATGGTAGTGGCAATGTTTTTTTAATGTCGCAAGGTGCAGATGTACGAGAAGTAAGGGCTGTTGATTCTGGTGATATGAATCCAAATCATGCCACTGTAGTTACATTAGATTTTATTGAGTGGGTAAATACGGGTTGTTTGAATCAAAAAATACAGAAAATAAAAGAAGAAATCCCTGATACGTGTAATATAGTGTTAATAGAAATTCCTAATGGAGGATTAAAAGATTTAGTAAAGATAAAAAGTGTACTCGCACTTGATATTTCAACAGGGGAACTATTAAAAGGATCGAAAAATCTTCCTTTTACATTAGTAAAAGGGGCTCCATATGGTAAAGCAAAAAAAAAAATTGAAAAATTAGGATCTATTGGTTTAGCACTAAATACAATACCAATGGATAAAAATAATTAATGTTAAACATAATTTGAAATTCATTTTTAAATGCCTGATATTAATTTAATAATTTATAAAAAACGAACTAACATTTTAAAGGTTAGTTTGTTTTTTATTTTTTTACAAGAATTAAATAAGGAATTTGAAACAAAACAGTGTTACATGGAATAGGAAGAGATTTATCAGAAGGTAATTTACGATTAAATGAACCCAAGAAACAACTAAATAAATGGTAATAATAAAGGAGAATATATATGAAGATTTGGCAATTAAAAAGCTCGACTGATGATTATGAAACCTTTCAATTATTGAACTATGAAGAGGATAAAAAATATTTTAAAACTAGTTTTAATTCTATGGTGAGTTTGTCAGATTCATGGACGCCTAAGTTTATTGAGGTAACAGATGAAGGGAAATCAAGCGATTCTCCTATTTTTTGGGGAAAGTCTGGTGTACAAATAATTAGTGAAAAAGCCAAGAATGTTTTAGAGCCTATAGTAGGAGATAATATTGAATTTTTACCATTAATTCATAAACAAACAAACAAACAAACAAACAAACAAACAAACAAACAAAAAATACTATGCTATGCATGTTTTAAGGGTGTTGGAAGCACTTGATACTAATAAAACAATCTATGATAAGTTAAGTTCAGGTTTAATAATAGGATGTAAAAAATTTGTATTTATTCCTTATGTTGTCCAGCACGAACCGATTTTTAAATTGAATGTAAATGGGAAGGTACATCCTAACTATCTTTTAGTATCAGATCAATTCAAAAATGCAATTTTAGAGAGTGAATTAAAAGGTTTTCAATTTACTGAAGTGTGGGATTCAGAAGAGGGTGCGTAAAGAAATCTAATTTAATTAGATTAGTAATGTGAATCCATATCTAATAGAGTAAAAAATAAAAAGCTTATGTACTTGTATAAGCTTTTTATTAGGAATAAGTATAGAAAGTGATGGTAATTCATATTCAAGATATATTTTAGAATCACAAAGTAACTAGTAGTAACCGATTTTTTGTTACGTAATATTCTATTTTACTTTAGAAGATAAAAGAATAGTTAAGGAGAATAAGCATGAAAATATGGGGATTAAAGAGTGTATTAGATAACTATGAGTCTTTCCAGTTATTAAATTTTGAAGAAGACCACAAAAAATATATTGATGGAAAAATAAATTCGATAACTTATTTAACAAATTCATGGGGAAAAATATATATAGAGTGTATTGAAGGAGATAATCATAGTGATTTCCCTAAATTTTGGGGAGGAACTGGTACACCAATGATTAGTGAAAAAGCCAAGCAAGTACTTGAACCTTTAATAGGGGATAATGTAGAATTTTTACCACTCTTACGCAATTCAACTAGTGAGGTATATTACTTGGTCCACGTGTTGAATGTACTAGATGCAATTGATGGAGATAAAGCAATCTTTAAAAAACTAATTACAGGCCTTATAGTAGGTTGTGAAAAGTTCGCATTTAATTTTAATATAGTTCAAAATGAAATGATTTTTAAAGTTTACATAAATGGAAAAATTCATCCGACAGTTGTCTTTATTTCAGACGAGTTGAAGGCTCTTATTGAACAAAGTGAATTAAAAGGTTTTGAATTTATTGAAGTGTGGGATTCGGAAGAGGGTGCCTAAATAATCTAATAAAATGCCCCTATTTCTAATAGAGTAAAAAATAAAGCATTAAATTCAAGAAACTTACACTATTGAAAAGAAATTTAACTATTAAATCTACCATATGCATAAGTCGATTATAAGATCAGGGAAATTCAAATATATGTAAATATTCTACATTTTTGTAAAAGACATTCATTGACACTTGTATATATAAGTAACTATACTCGTTACATCAAATTGAATGCGTGTTAATACGATTTCATTATTATGACAAACATGTAAATATAAAAATAGAAAATCTCAATTTGATAAATACAATGGTAGAGGTGTTTATTTTAATGAAGCACAAATTAATTGCAACAGGTATCCTTGCAGGAGCTATATTATCCTATTCTTCTAATATTTTAGCAGATACTCATAAATTCCCTGATGTTCCTACATGGGCTGATAAATCCGTTAATTATTTAGTTGATAAACAGGTATTAAATGGTTATCCAGATGGAACTTTTGGTTCAAATGACTCATTAGACAGAGCTTCGGCTACAAAAATTATGACAAAAGTTTTAGGTATACAAATTGATCCTAATGCAAAACCAGCTTTTACAGATTCACAAAACCACTGGGCTACTCCTTATATTGCTGCTGCTGAAAAAGCTGGGATTGTTAAAGGTGAAGGTAATGGAATCTTCAATCCATCCGGAAAAGTAACTCGCGCTGCTATGGCTACGATGCTAGTAAATGCATATAAACTACAAAGCACAACAAATCATAATGATCAGGTTAGATTTGAAGATTTAAAAGGGCATTGGGGCGAAAAATATGCCAATATTTTAATAGATTTAAAAATCTCTAATGGTACCGAGAACGGTTGGCAACCAAATAGATTTATAACACGTGCTGAAGCTGCTCAACTTACTGCAAAAACAGATATGTTACAACAAAATTTAAACGATGAAAAAGAGATTATTACTGCTACCTCATATGAAGATTTAAATTTAACAGTGGCTTCGAAAATTACAGCTCAAGAGATTGATAGCTTTATTGCGAAATATCATTCGGATAGTCCTTTAGTTGGACATGGGCAAGATTTTATCAATGCGCAAAATCAATATGGCGTGAGTGCTCATTATTTAGCAGCGCATGCGATTTTAGAATCTGGATACGGAAAATCAGAAATTGCATATCAAAAACATAATCTATTCGGTCTACGTGCATATGATGGAGATCCGTTTAAATATGCGAAATATTTACCAAGCTACGGCGATAGCATTGCTTATAACGCTAATTATGTACGAGAAAGATATTTAGAAGAAAGTGGTATGTATTATAACGGCCCAACATTAACTGGCATGAATGTGAAATATGCATCAGATAAAGGCTGGGCTAAGAAAATTGCGGGTATTATGGAACGTATTAAACCGTTTCATGTAGAAGACTATACATATGCAAAAAAATTACCAAAGAATCCTGAAACATTAGATGTCGACGCGTTATCTAATGAAATTCCATATAAAATGTATGCAGACGGTTCAAGCTCAAATGTTGTATCATCAGCTACTTACTATCAGGTACCTTATCCATTTAATTTGAAAATTAAAAGTAGACCAGATGTAGCTGTCGAGGAGAATGAAGTTGGTACAGTAACTCCTGGAACAACCATCTTTATTTATCGTGAAGATCCGAATGGATGGGTAGAATTCTCTTTTGAAGCTAATGGAGAAAAATATTGGACATTAAAAAATAAATTAAGTATGTAATTAAAAAGATCTATTTCACTAGTTTTAATCTCATATAATTGAGAGACAAGTTTTTTACTTTCTTAAAATAAAGTTATGTATACAAGAAAAGTTAGAGAATTATTTTCTCTAACTTTTCTTCGCTAGTATTTGAAATTAAAAAGATGGTGGAGTTACTCCAAATATAACAGTGACTTTGTTTAAAGAAGTGTTTTCCCACTTATGCTTTGCATAAGGTGGGATTTTAACGCTATCACCTGTATTGAGAAGTAAAACCTCATCATTTAGATATAGTTTTACTTGCCCTTCCATAATAAAAGCTATTTCTTCCCCTTTATGTGCCACAGGTTCAATAGATGAAGCAGTTTGAGGTAACAGATTCATTAAAGCCAATTCTAGTGCTCCATCTAAATTAGGAGATAATAGCTCATACGAAACATTGCCGCTTTCAGGAAAAGTTATTTTTTTCCTTTGATTAGCTCTTACAACTAATTCTTCTGTATTGGTATCCTCTAAGAAAAAATTAAACAATGGAATATTTAATGCTACAGAAATTAATTTTAGTGTTTGTAATGATGGATTTGTGATTCCTTTTTCAATCTGACTTAACATGGAAGGTGTTATATCAGCTAACTCTGCTAAACGCTTACTGGTTAATCCGGCACCTTTTCTAAATGCCATAATTTTGTGACCAACATTAATATCGTTCATATATGTAATCCCCTTTAAATAAGTAAATAAAATTAAATTATTATTAATTTTATTTACTTATACTTAATATATTGTTAATATATACTTAATTATAATAAATTATGATTAATTTTAAAATATCATATGTACATATGGCAGCAGCTGCGAAAAAGTGGGAAAAAGATTTACTTAGAAACAAAGGGGCTACTATTTTTGAATATACAGCTGGTTATAGTAAAGCAGTAGAAGAATGAGGAACATAAGTTAATAAGAATCAAATGTGCTATTTTATTAACGATGAAAAATCAAAGTATGTTTTTTAAGGTAATGCAGTAGTTGCTACTCGTCTGAATAATTGATATACAAATAAAAGTTGATGGATCGCATCCTCTATTTGTATATCTACCATGTGGAGTAGGATTTGGTGGAGTTTCGTTTAGTTTGAAAATTATGGGATCATGTATATGTAATTTTTGCTGGGCCTACCCATTCTCCGTATATGCTAATAGGTATGATGACCGGATTATGTGATGGGATTTCCATACAAGATTTTTAATGAAAAGGATTTTAATAAGTAAAGGACAACTTAAGAGTAGACTTCAATGCTGTATTGTAAAATTTTTAAGGAAGTGAAAATAGTATGAAATCAGCTTTAAATAGTATTATGATCTCCTCGATTTTTGCAGTAGGAGGGATCCTTTCGCTTTTGTTTAATTTAATGGGGGATCAAGATTGGATCTGGAATTGGGTAGGGCTATTACTGGCATATTTATCTTTGGGCATTTTAATCGGTTTATATAATAAAACTGTGGATCACAAAACATTTCCTAAAATACTAAAAAGAACTTTGTTTATTTCCTTTAATGTTACTATATTAGGGATAATCATAGGGGTAACATACCAACTATTAGGAAAGTGGAATCTTACTATAATGATGTATTATTGGTTGATAATTTTATTACTACATTTAATTACTGTAATAACTTTATTCATCCTAGTATTGGAAAACAGTAATAGTAAAAATTATAGCCCACTATATAATTTTATTATACTTTTAAACATTTTCCTTACCTTAGGACCAGTATTATTTCCGGTAGTTTTAACTATTATAGGAAATGCCATGAACGCTAGTGCAGGGCACTAATTTTCACCTATATAGATTATTAAAATGATTAGTCCAAAATTGAGATTGGTTAAGTTAAAAAACTTAATAAGCTAATAGAATAATAAAACTAAACGACTTAAAGTGGAATGATTTGATAGAAAGAAGATTATAATATGAAAATTAAGCTTAAGAAAAAAAGAATTATAAGTGTATTGTTGGCTATTACATTAGTAGCAATAGGGTATTACATGTTTCAATCTATTACAAATCCTAAGCTGGTAAATGCGGAAGAGGGAAACAGTGTTCAACAAGTGAGCAGTCTACCTAAAAATGAATTTAAAAAATCGATACCTAATCGTTTTGATGGTAAAGAAAGAAAAGTTGCATATTTAACTTTTGATGATGGACCAGGAAAATATACAGCTAATCTATTAGATGTACTAAAGAAAAATGATGTGAAAGCAACATTCTTTTTAATTGGCGATAATGTGAAAAGGTTCCCAGATTTAGTGAAACGAGAGCATGTAGAAAACCATTATGTGGGCATGCATAGTATGACACATGATTTTAAAAAGCTATACAGCAATCAGGAATATGTTAAGGAAATGAAAGAAGATCAATCTTTAATTAGAAACGTTATTGGAAACACACCGAAATTAACACGTCCACCATATGGATCAATGCCTGGTTTAAATGAATCACTTCGAAATGAAATGGTCGGACATGATTTAAAAGTATGGGATTGGACAATTGATTCTTTAGATTGGAAATACAATAAATTACCTGTGGATGTAGCGGCCGCAAAAATTGTTCAAAATGTCTTAGCAGGTGCAACGTCTTCAAAAGAAATTGTTTTAATGCACGATATTCATCCACAATCTGTCGCGGCAGTTCCAGTAATTATAAAAGGGTTAAAAGAAAAAGGGTATGAATTTGAAGCTTATGACGAGAATAATCATTTTCCAATAAACTTCTGGCATGATAAGCGAATATAAAAAGATATGTATGAGTTAAAAGAAAATTAGAATGGAATAAGCAATTTATATGGGGGTTAAATATTTATAAGAGCGTGTTTAGATAGATGAAAACACGCTCTTTTTACTGGACTATTTTTTCATTCATTCCTACATAAGCGTTGGATATTTCGCATGTTTGTCTAGAGTGGAAAGAACTCATAACAAACCGCCATTATTCACGTTCTTCTTCATATAATTGCACCGCACTTATTTTTTGTATGTGGTTAAAACTAGTTTTTAAGAAGCATATGTTTTAGCAACTGCAGAAATTCTGTATCACTTTTATCATTTTTTATATAATCCTGTTCGTAGTTAAAAATCATTCGTACTAACATAAAAGCTGTAAGCGGTAATGGTACCTTATGCAAAGCTCCTTGCTGATAACCTTTTTCGAGTAAATCACTTATCATGTTAATTGCTTCTTCTTCAGATTGTTTAAAACAAGTTGTAATTTCAGGTGAATGGTACTCTTTATATTCTTGAAAGAGTGTAGAAACAAACGGATCTTGATGATATTCTAGGCTGATATAATGAAGAATTTTTTGTATTCGAAGTAAAACATCTTTTTCTTCTTTATATAAATTAAATAATTGTGAGCGTTTGAGCTGAATATGACGCATATAGCAGTCGCATAATATTTCAGTTTTATCTGTATAGTAATAATAAATAGTACCTTTACCAACTTTAGCTGTCTTTGCAATTTCATCAACCGTCGTGTTACGGACACCACGCGTAGAGAACAGTATTGTGGCAGATTGAATGATTTTCATCTTTTTATTCTCTTTGTCTAATTTGATCATTGTCTACACCCTATCCTTGATATATTTAGCGAAGTTTTCGGTCTTTACATACTGTATCAGTTCATTTGTAATTTTGTAACTCCTAATAGAAATTCCTCTATTTGTTTCTTATAGAATAACATACACCATTTTTATTTCTAGTATATAACTATAATAGAATGCACCTTTATAACCTAGGGATAAAGGTGAAAGTTTGAGGTAATAATTTTTATAATCGGACGATGAGAATTCAAATGAAAGGGGACAGTGACTTCTTTCTTGATTGAATTATTTGATTTTTTATTCAATTCATTTTATTATATAAACATGACTAAAAGATGATTTTAGTCGGATTTTTTTACGGAAAACCGACTGATATTTGATTTTAGTCGGTTTCTATACTATTTGAGAGAAGGTAGACACTATGTGTGGAATTGCAGGGTGGATAGACTGGTCTAAAGACCTGTCTCATGAACAAGAAACGTTAAAAAAAATGACAGATGCTATCATTCACCGAGGGCCTGATGCAGAGGGGCATTGGTTTTCAAAACGAGCGGCATTAGGTCATCGACGTCTCATCGTCATTGATCCTGAAGGTGGCCTTCAACCTATGCTGTATAAAGATGGAAATGATACGATTGGCCTTACGTTCAATGGAGAAATTTATAACTATCAAGAATTACGTAAAGAACTTGAGGAGAAAGGTCATGAATTTCAGACCAAGTCAGATACAGAGGTATTATTACATGCTTACTTAGAGTGGCAAGAAGATTGTGTTCAACACTTAAATGGGATTTTTGCTTTTGGTATTTGGGATGAAAGATTTGGGAAATTGATGCTTGGTCGTGATCATCTAGGTGTGAAGCCTTTATTTTTCGCTCAAAGGGGAAGCGCAATTCTCTTTGGTTCAGAGTTAAAAGTTTTACTTTCGCATCCGCTTGTAGATGCAGAGGTAGATAAAGAAGGACTTTCTGAAATATTTTGTCTTGGACCAACACGTACTCCTGGTCATGCTATTTTCAAGGATATACATGAAGTGCGTGCTGGGCATTACATGACGTTTACCCCTAATGGCTCGACTACGACACAGTATTGGAAACTTGAAAGTAAAGAACATGTAGATGATATTGATACAACAGTTGAGACAATCCGTTCCATTTTACAAGATACGGTAAAACGTCAGTTAATTGCTGATAAACCAGTGGTATCTATGCTTTCCGGAGGTTTAGATTCCAGTGGTTTAACAGGTTTAGCAGGAAAAGAATTTGGGAATAAAGGGGAACGTCTTCATACATATTCCCTGAATTTCATCAATGATGAAAAAGACTTTGAGCAAGACTTCCTTCGTTTTGATCGTGATGAACCTTGGGTGAAACGTGTGGCTGAATATGTAGGAACAAAGCATCATTCTATAGAGTTAGGATCAGATAGTTTAATAGAGTATTTATTAACTCCAATGCGAGCGCGTGATCTACCTGGAGTTGGAGAACTAGAAACGTCTCTTTATTTGTTATTTAAGGAAATGAAGAAAGACGCAACAGTTGCACTTTCAGGCGAATCCGCAGATGAAGTATTCTCAGGATATCCATGGTTCCATCAAGAGAAGTTTCTAGATGCAGAGATATTCCCTTGGAGTGTTAATTTATGGTATAGTACAGAAATTCTATCAGAGGATTTTAAAGCGAAGATTAGTCCTGAAAAATATCAAAAACAAAAATTTGAAGATGCAGTTGCTGAGGTTCCCTTTTTAGAAGGTGAAAGTGATCTGCAAATGAAGCAACGTCAAATGTCTTACATGTTTATTACACGTTTCTTGCCATTTATGCTAGAACGAAAAGATCGCACAAGCATGATGAATGGCTTTGAAGTACGAGTTCCATTTTGCGATTACCGACTTGTAGAATACCTATGGAATGTCCCATTCGAAATGAAAAGCATAGACAATATTGAAAAAGGTATTTTACGTAGAGCTTTTGAAAATGTACTTCCAGAAGATGTACGTTATCGCAAAAAAAGTGCATATCCAAGCACTAAGGATGCCTCTTATCTACAAGGTATTAGTGATTGGATGTTACATGTGTTGAACAATCCTGAATCACCTATTTTGCCATTAATTAATGTAGAAAGAGTTCGTGCTATTGCAGAAGGAAACGACGAAGTAATTTCAGGTAATGATGCAAGAGGTATAATAGATTATTTACTTCAAGTTAATAGTTGGCTTCAGGAATATAATATTAAATTAGTATGGTAGATGTAATTTTCAAATAAAGAGAATAGTTGAAACATTAATGACCTAAGTAAACCGCATTTCCAATGGATTAGATAGTTATCTAATAATTGGAGATGCGGTTTTATTATCTTGATTTGCAATAACGCTAACCCTTTAAGGTTGCCTTTCTATTTTTTAGAATTGTTTTAGTAAATCAAAATTAAAATTCTGTATACATCTTTTGTACTAGTAGAACTAAGTCTAAAAGTATGTACAATTACACCATTTGACTAATGGGTAAACTTTACAACCTGTTATATACTAGTATTGTGTCTTGCCTTTATAGGTGCAGTACACAGCCGGTGATTGGCTAGTGGATGTCCTTCCATTTTGCCAGTGCCGGTTTTTTGTTGGATAATAGAGAAAATGAAGTTTTTATAAGGAAAGAAGGGGTTGTTTTGAAAGATGTAAATTCTATCTTTATGAGAGAAAAGATTGCTAGTTCTTATCTTTATTTTATTTCTTTTCTTGGTTTGGTTACTATAACTATATCTTTACTTGAAATTAAAATCCCTTCTCATCCAACAATACTAATAGTGTTGTTACTATTTATGGGGATTGCTGAGTATTTTCCTGTAAGATTTTGGAGAGGAACTAGCTCGCTTACCTTTCCGATAATTTACGCTATGAGTTGGCAGTTTGGAATCCATATAACTATTGTTGCTATTGTACTCGTCACGCTAATTATTCACCTGCATCGTCGTTCACCGATACAAAGAATGCTATTTAATAGTACTCAGCATGCACTTAGTTTGTTCTTGGCCGAATGGTTTTCAGACAAATGTATGTCCTTAATAGTTAATAAGATAGGTATGTCAGTTCTGTATGAGAATTTAATATCTTTGTTATTATTTTGCGTGATTTTTTGTTTTTTCAACAATCGCTTTTACGACTTGTTAATGATACTCCTTCCGCAGCCATATTCAATCTATCAGTGGTATAAAAAAACTGTAACGGTATTTCTTTGCGAAACTTTTGGTTTCTCTTATGCGGCACTAATGCACGTATTAATTAGTACATATAGTGTGGAAGTAAACGAGATTACAGTACTGTTTTTCTTTTTTCCACTTGTAGCAACTTCCATTATTAGTTCTTTTTCTGTACGGATAAGGATGGAGAAGGAACGATTATATGAGCTATTTCTTATTACGACCGAAATTAGTCGAGGATTAACCGGAGGAAACTTGAAGCATATTAAACAAGCACTTAAAGGTTTTTTTGGTATACAAGCATATGTAATATGGACAAAAGATGATGGGAACTGGAATATTCTGTTAAAAGATGGAAAAGTCCAATCTGATATTTCTGATCATTTAGAAAATTTTCGAGCGTTTGAGGAACTTTCTAAGAATATTGTATTTAATGATTGGAAAATTGGTACGGCTCCTGGAGATGAAATATTTGATAGTGTCATACGCTCACTTGTATATTTTCCTCTTATTGTAAATGATGAACTAGTCGGGATGTTTGTTGCAGGGAAGAGTAGAAATGCGGGTTTCTTCCCAGAAGATGTACAGTCGTTGGCTACATTTTCTAACCAATTAGCTAATGTAGTTAAAACAAGGATATTGATTTCTGAACAAGAAAAAAGAATGATTCTAGAAGAAAGAAATAGAATCGCCCGAGAAATTCACGATGGTATTGCGCAAACATTAGCCGGGGTGATATTCCAACTAGAATCCGCGCAGAAAAAATACCGTGATAAACCAATAGATATGCAGCAAGTAGTGGAGAAAAGCATAAAAGATTTAAGAGGAAGCCTAGGAGAAGTTCGCTATTCTATTTATGCTTTAAAACCATATCCGACACAACAATTAGGCCTTAAGCAGGCGATAGCAAGTAAAATAAAATCTTTAAAACAAGAATATGAACTAGATATTACATATCATGAAAGAGGTCATGCACGTGCGCTGAGCTTTTCCAAAGAAAGAGTTATTTTTGACACATTGCAAGAGAGTTTGCAAAACATTGTAAAACATGCACAAGCAAAAAAGGCTGATGTTTTACTCAGTTATCAAAGTGAGCACGTGCTTTTAAGAGTTAAGGATAATGGAGTTGGTTTTTCACTGTTTGAGTCTATGGTGAAAACAAAGAATGAGCCACATTATGGTATATTACATATGAATGAGCAAGCTGAACAATTAGGGGCTACTTTACAGATTGATAGTTCCGTAGGGAAAGGGACAGAAATTACACTGTTAATTCCAGATTCACAAACAAGGGGTGCGTAAAATGATTAAAATATTAGTAGTAGATGATCATGCTTTTTTACGGGATGCAATTCGGAGCATACTAGAGGATGAATCTGATATGAAAGTGGTTGGAGAAGCTAGCTCTGGGGATGGAGTATTGGGAAAAGTAGAAGAATGCGGACCAGATTGTATTTTGATGGATATTAACCTTCCAGGGAAAAATGGGATTGAAGCTACAGAGTTAGTGAAAAAAAAATATCCGAATTGCCGAGTACTTGTGTTTACAATGTATGAGCATGATGAGTATTTAATGGATGCACTCCAGGCCGGTGCTGATGGTTATTTATTAAAGGATTCATCATCGGAGCAGGTAGTGGCAGCAATTCGAATGTTATATCGAGGCGATTCCGTTATTCATCCACGTATGACTAAAAAATTAATTACATATCATCAGCAAAAAATGAAAGTAGAATCAAATGAAAATGAACTGACGGAACGTGAAAAGGAAATTCTCTTTGAACTAGTAAAAGGACTTAGTAATAAAGAAATTGCTGAAGTTCTATATATTAGTGATAAAACCGTTAAAATTCACATCAATAAAATTTTTAAAAAACTAAATGTGAAAAGTCGATCGCAAGCAGTGATTTATGCAGTTCGAAATCAATTGGTTCCGTTGGATTAAATAAGAGATTTTTCAAAGAACTATCATGTTGCTTTATTCTGTATCACAAGGAATAAAGGACAAGATAGTTCTTTTGTACTATGTAGGCATAGAATCCTTAGAGAAAAGATACTCCTTTTGTTCAATTTTCAGAATAATCAAAATGTGAAATAATCAAAATAGAATTACATTTTAACCTTGTTAATAATTCATTTTGTGAAAATCCTTTGTTGGAAATAAATGATGGGGGGCTCTTATAGAAAGAGAAAAGTAAGTGATTAGTTACATGAGGTATGGGGATGGTAGTAGTGTTGGAAATCTTTCATGATACACAAGATTAAGATTAATAGAGTTTCCAATGCTACATGGGAAGTTAAGAATCAATTTGTTTCAAAAAATAATATTAATAATGGGGAGATGCAATATGAAACGAGGGAAATTTGGAAAGATTCTTATTGGAACGTTAACAGCTGGAATGCTATTGTCTCAAGGAATTCCATATAACGTCTTAGCTGAAGAGGTAAATACATCTACTTTAACTGGAATTGATGATGCAAATGCTATCTTGAAAGGTCTTACAAAGGAACAACGTAATGCCTTAAAAACGTTAGATACAAAACCAGGTTTTGTTATTTCGCCAGGTATCAATACAGCAAGTCCTAATAATGTGAATGTAATTATAGAGTTTAAGCAAGCGCCTAGCAAAATCGAGGTATTAAAACAAGCGGCTAAAGGGAAAAAGGTAGCTCTTTCAAATGCGGAACAAAAGGTAGAAGCATCACATAAAGGGTTTAAAGCAGAGCTTGAACAGCTTCAAAAGAATAAAGAGAAAGCGACAAATTTAAAATCTGCAAAAATAACAAGAGAATATAAGAATGCTTTTAATGGTGTAGCGATTTCGTTACCTGGGAACATGATTGAAGACTTAGTTCGTACCGGTATCGTTAAGCGTGTATGGGAAGATCATGAGGTTAAAATAGATTTGCCGAAAGAAACAGCTAAGACTGCAGTTGAACCAAAAATGGCAGATAGTGTACCGCAAATTGGTGTGGACAAGCTGCATGATGAAAAAATAACAGGTAAAGGAATTAAGGTAGGTGTACTAGACACCGGTATTGATTACAACCACCCGGATTTGAAAGATGTATATAAAGGATATCGTGCAAAGCAAGGTGAGGATCCAAGCAAAATAGATCCGAACTCAATAAAAGGATGGGACTTTGTTAATAATGATGCTGATCCAATGGAGACAACGTATAAGGATTGGCAAAATTCTGGAGGATATCCTGAGATTTATGAGGGGAGTGCATATTATACATCCCATGGTACGCATGTAGCTGGGACAATTGCTGCAGATAAACAGAATAGTGTGGATTATGCAGTGAAGGGTGTTGCTCCAGATGTAGATTTATATTCCTATCGCGTATTAGGTCCATATGGAAGTGGACAAACAAGCGGTATTCTTGCTGCGATTGATAAAGCAGTGAAAGACGATATGGATGTTATCAATTTATCACTAGGAGCGTCTATTAATGATCCTTTATATCCTACTTCTGTCGCAGTGAATAATGCGATGTTAGCTGGTGTTGTTACAGTAGTAGCAGCTGGTAATAGTGGTCCGGAAGAAGGTACCATTGGATCACCTAGTGCAGCGGCACTTCCAATTACAGTGGGAGCCAGTGACGCTGCAATGACAATCCCAACGTTTTCTGCAGATGCAGGTGATTTACATGTGGATAAGATGATGCTACTTGGAAAAAGCTTTACTGATAAGATTGAAGATTTGAAAGGTCAATCCGTATCAGTTGTATATGCAGGGCTTGGGAAATCAGGTGATTTTACAGGGAAAGATGTAAAAGGGAAGTTAGCTCTTATCCAACGCGGTGAGATTACATTTGATGAAAAAATTAGAAATGCTAAGGAAGCAGGCGCAAAGGCGGTAATCGTATATAACAATGTAGATGGTGAAATTACAAGTTACCTTGGGGAAAATACTTCATCTATTCCATCGTTCCGCTTAACAAAAGTAGATGGTGAGAAATTACAAGCAAAAGCTGTACAAGGAGATGTGTCGTTAGTATTTGGGGAACTAAGTAATATAAAAACAGAGGGAGATCGCTTAGCTGATTTCAGCTCCCGTGGTCCTGCAACTAAAACAGATGATATTAAGCCAGATATTGTAGCACCAGGTGTGTCTATTTTCTCAACTGTTCCTGAATATATTAATGATCCAAAGGATGGAGAAAATTATCCGGTTGCGTATGGACGTATGTCAGGTACTTCTATGGCAACTCCTCATACTGCAGGGGTAGCGGCACTCATTTTACAAGAACATCCAAACTATAGTCCGTTTGAAGTAAAAGAAGCACTTATGAATACCGCAGTTGACTTAAAAGAGGAGCGTTCTGTATTTGAGGTGGGCTCAGGACGAATTGATGCATATCGTGCAGTTCATGCAGATACATCTATCGAGGTTATCGATAAAACATCAAACGTTGTAGATGATGAAGAAGTAGAAATTGAAGAAAAAACAGGTTCTATTGCATTTGGATATAAAAATCAACTAGAAACTGGGCCTATTAAAGATAGTCGAAAAGTCTTAATTAAGAACAGCAGTAAAACAGATGGGAAAGAGTTTAAATTAGAAGTAGAGTTTTCACCTACAAGTGTAGGTGTGCAAGATGCAGCGAAGAATGGTGTGAAGCTAAACGTACCAGAGTCTATTAAAGTAGCTCCTGGTACATCAGAGGAAATTAGCCCTGAAATTATCATTCCAGGAAACGCTGAATTTGGTAGATATGAGGGATATATTCATATTACAAATAAAAACAATGAAAAAGAAGTATATCAAGTACCATTTGCAGTTAAATTCACAGAAAAAGGGATTGCGTCTGTAGATTTACTGAGGGATGCAATGGCAACAGATGCTTCTAAATTCCATCCGTTTATGGAAAGACCAAGTTCGCCGTTGACATTTAAATTGAATAGTCCTCTTGAAACCATTGATGCAGTTGTGAAGGACCGAAAGACTGGGAAGGCATTAGGAGTCGTTGGTACACTTAATGCAAGTAGTCTAACACCGAATGTTGAATATATGATGTTTTCTGGTATGGGAGGGTATGTACTTCCATTTACAGGAGATCCAGCTCATCCAATTGCGGATAAACCTGTTATGTTGCCTGATGGAGATTACGAATTGAACTTTGTTGGATATGATAAACAAGGAAAATCTTATACAAAAGGCGATAGCATTATCATTGATAATATAATACCTGAAATGAAATTTAAGGATGTACAACCTGGTATACACGAAGTCAATGATTCTATGTTTAAAGAAGAAGACGGCCAGCGGGCTTTATGGGTGCATGGTAATATTTATGATTCTACAGTAGATGCATTAAAGGCAAAAGGCTTGCAGTATGATCAAAAAGCGAATCAAATTGTATATTATCAAAACTCAGCCTTTCCATCAGGTTGGCTGAATACAATTCAAGCAAATGGTGATTTTAAATTTGGAGTACTTCCAGAGGAAATAAACGAGCCGTTAAATCTAAAATTATTTGGATATGATCTTGCAACTGCAGGGAATATGGCAACTGGATATAAAGATTACGTCTTTGTAAAGGAAGGGACAGAATACGCTGTTCCAAGTTATGACAAAGAGAAAATCAAATTAGGAGAAAAAATTACGTTAACTTTGAATCTCAATAATGTAAAACAGCTTATGTCAGGTACATTTGAAATTCCTTATTACAAGCAGCTATTTAAATTTACAGATGTGAAACCAAATCCAGCACTTACGGAATATGTAAAACAACATGGACTGAATCTTAAATTAGAAGATCCAAAGGTAAATGAAGAAGGAGCTTGGGAAAACAAGGTGAAAGTTGGCGCGTCATTGGAAGGAAAAGAATTTAAAGGATTAGATGGTGATACACCATTTTTAGATGTTACATTCGAGATGACGAACGATGAATACTTTAATGATTTAACTGCATTTGGAGTAGATAAGTTCTCTTATACAAAAGCTGGTGCATCAGAAGGCATTGAGATTCCTGCGTTTAAAGATAAATCTTTTGCTATTGTTTCGAAACATTCAACGGTTACAGGATATATTGGTCCGGAAGCTTTCTTGAATGAAGAGGGGTATTTAGGTAAGAAAGACTATACAAAACTAGGAGCAAAAGTGTACGCAGTTGGCAAGGATGGAAAGAAATATACAGGAACGATTGGTGATAACGGGCAATTTGAAATTCATAGTGTCCCAGTAAGCGATAAAGAATATGATATTTTCGTAGAAATGCCAGGTCATTTAAATAGTAAATTAACATCAAAAATAGGGAAAATGCAAGACGGAGAATTAGTGGGACAAAACTTTAGAGCTGACATGGATGATAACCTTGCAGGTGATGTAAACGGCGATAAAATGGTAGATATTCAAGATGCTAGAATAGCAGCTCTGTCATATGAAAAAGGAAAAGTGTCTGTTAAAGATGGTGACGTGAATCAAGATGGTGTTGTAAACGAAACTGATATTCGTTTTATTGAGAAAAACTTCTTGAAAAAGGGTCCAGATGCTAAAGAAAATCAGAAACCGAAAGAAAATGTAGGGCCAGTGACGTTAGAGAAAATTTTACGCTCTATTGGTTTAGAACCAAAAAAATAAGTAGGAAAACTTCTAGAGTAAATAAAGTAATCAGACAATGAATAGTAAATGAAATGGGATTGGGTAACAAATGACCGGTAATGATTTACGGTAACATTACCGGTCATTTTAAAAGTAATAATTGTTTGGGTGCATGAAATAGCTAGTTTAAAGTGAGTTCGCTTTCATTATGTGACAAGGTGGTTGCTTAATTAGTATTGTTTGTGGGATGGAAATAAGTTTTGTAATTTGACCTTTAAAAATAGGGGGACTTGTGAAATGAGTATGAAGAAAAAACTTGGTATGGGTGTTATAACTGCAGCGCTTGGCTTATCCTTAATTGGCGGGGGAACATATGCATATTTTAGTGATAAGGAAGTATCACAAAATACGTTTGCAGCGGGTACTTTAGATTTGAGTGTGAATCCTGAAGTTGTTATTAATGTCGACAATTTGAAACCAGGCGATGAAATGGAGCGCGGTTTTCAATTAGTTAACAAAGGAACCTTAGCAATAGGAGATGTGAAACTCCTGACAGATTACAGTGTAATCGATGCGAAAGGGGATAATGGAAATGCTGATTTTGGTGATCATATCCGTGTTGATTTCTTGTGGAATTTGGATAAAAATGAGGTTCCAATTTGGTCTACTACATTATCTGAATTAAAGGTAGCTACGCAAAATGGAAGTATTCCGGATCTTGTACAAAAAGGTGTGGTAGACCGAGAAGGAAATGGACTTGCTCCTGGTGATGATGATACATTTTATGTAATGTTTACATTCGTAGATAGCGGTGAAGACCAAAATGTATTCCAGGGAGATGCATTGAAATTAAATTGGACGTTTAATTCCATGCAAGCAAGCGGTGAAGAAAAGTAAGCGTAGTAATTTGCATACTATATGTTTGAGACGTATAGTATACGAATGATGATACTTTTTTATCCATAAAGAAAAGACACCCTAAGGTGCCATCCTCTCACTTGAACCATCTTAAAATTAAGATGGTTCAAGTGAAAAGAAGTATAAAGTATTAATAGGGATGCAAATTTCAAAATAAAAAATACGTTAAGTAAACTTTTATTCGAAAATTCACATTAAGTAATAATGTTTAAAAATTAAGTTTATAAAAAAAATAAGATGTTTATAAATGTAAAACCTACGGAAACTTTTCCTGTGGGTTTTTTAAGTAGTTTTTACGAAATTATGAGTGTTTTTTATTTTGTATTTCAATAAGTTCATCTTGTACCATTTTTATATAATATTCTTTTTCTGTTAGTTCAAATATAAATAATGCTTTTTTCCAGTTATAAACAACATCTTCTACATTGTGTTGTTTAATCTTTAATAAACACTGACCTTTTAAATAGAATAGTTCACCTAATAAGTATAAAGTATTTAGATTAATTGCTAATTTGATGCCCCTATCAATGTATTTTATTGCCTCTTCATGTTGATATGTGAAGTCTAAACATTTTGCCAAATTGAAAATGATTTTTAATTTAATTTCTTTATCTCTAGGAAGATCTAACTTATTAAAATTAGTTAAACATCTTTTTAATATCGTAATACTTTTTTCATATTCTTTGTTTTCTCCATGAAATATAGCCATTGTCTGCATAATATGTATTTCTCTTTCTGATAAAAAATCAGAATTGGTTAAAGTTAGTTTTAATGCATGATTTAAAAGAGTTAAAGCAGTTTTTGTTGATCTATTTACCTCAAAAATAGCGATTGCTTCATGCCATATTAGAAATTGTTTCTCTTCTTTTGTTTGAAAATTATTTAAGTTTTTCTCTTTTTTTACTATTTCATAAAGTTCTTTATATTGTTTTTGCTTTAAGCAATCTTTTATTACGTATTTTACATTTTCTGTATATTTTAATCTTTTGTTTTGAGTTAGTGCAAATATATGATTCGGATCAATGCCAAGTCTTTCTGATAATTGATATAACAATATGCTAGATGGATAAATCACACCTTTTTCGATCTTGCTAATTTGACTTTGTGAACAAATTCCATGACACAATTCGGATTGTGATATGTTTTTTTTTATTCTAAGTTCTTTAATGGTAATACCCAAATCGTTAAATTCCATTTTTTCACCTACTATTTAGCACTGTATTAGTATAAGAGCTTTCTCTAACTTTTAATGTAATGTAAAATTAATATATTTACAATTAATATTTGTTTTAAAGGAATTACCGTTTCCATAGGATGGTGAGGCTTTTATTATGTACAAAAAAAGACACCCTAAGGTGCCTTCCTCCGACTTGAACCACGTTCATTTAGTATAAACTTATCCGTATTATCCCTTTGTTATACGTGTAAACACACCCTATAAAACAGAATCGTCTATATACACCAGATTGTTAGTTTACAAAGTACAAGAGATTTGAGATCAGTATTAGAGTGACGCGACACCTTCCATAATGATTGGTATGTTACGCCTTTCAAAAGAATCTGCTTTATAGAATGTATCCACGTTTATTATTTTACTATATATAATATTTATTTGGTGTAATTTTTGTAGATATGTATAATTACATAAAGTTGATGGAAAAATCAGAGTATAATTTGGATTGTGTAATAAAGATAAGGCCCACCTACGGAAATAGGTGGGTTTTTGTTGGGTATTACTATCTCATTGCACACAAGGGAATTTCTATTAAAATCATAGCATATTTTTATAGCTCTTATATTGAGAAATAAAGAAAAGACACCCAAATAAGAGTGTCTTTTCCCTTAGTATTTTAGCAGAAGCAACTGCATCCAATAATTATTAAAAGTATAAAGAGTACAACGAGTAAAGTAAAAACGTACTATTCTACATTATCTGAATTAAAGGTAGCTACGCAAAATGGAAGTATTCCTGACCTTGTAAAGAAAGGTATTGTAGATCGAGAAGGAAATGGATTTACTCCAGGTGATGATGATACATTTTATGTAATGTTCACATTCGTAGATAGCGGTGAAGACCAAAATGTATTTCAGGGGAGATGCGTTGAAATTACATTGGGCGTTTAATTCCATGCAAGCAAGCGGTGAAGAAAAGTAAGTGTAATAATTTGTATACTCTATGTTTAAAACTGTAACAAGAAGCATAAGATGGCCGTTTTGATCAACTTATTCCTTTTTAGTTTGCGGCCAACGTATGCTTCTAATATATATACAACAAAAATAACAACTAGCGCCTCGTAAGAGGTGCTAGTTGACGTGAAATTCGTTATTGATACTGAAAAAGGATCTTTTTTTTTAAAATCTGGCCCATTTCTATATTAAGTGTAGTTTTTTCTATACTTAATTAATTTTATATACTGAAATAAATTATTTGTTAAATTTTTTTATCTACCACCAAATCCAGGTTGCATAGGGGCAACTTGGGGGAACATGACCCCACCACCAGGTGAAAGTTGAGAAGCTGCAACTGGCGCTAATCCAAGACTAACATTTCCACCAACTACATTAGGGAATACAATTGTAACCACTTCGTTCCCCATTTGATTAAAAGCTACTCTAAAAATAAAAACACGCGTTCCTGCTTGAAGTTGTTGACCATTAGGTAAAATAACAGACTGAGGAAGAATATGAAACTGACCTACTAAATTTACAAATGATTGTTGTCTAGGATTATTTGTATAATCATATGAGTATTCATCATAATTTTGTTGATACATAAACTTTCAGCTTCTTTCTATTTTAAATTTTAACGAATTTTCCGAAAGGATTCTCCTTCCTCAAGCGTGTGAAGGGCGTAGCCCAACGGTAGGTGGGAGATGAATTTCGGTTTGGCGTAGCCAAAAGGTTTTCCTTTTTATTTTGCCTCTGATATAATCAGTCTTATAAATTATAAAGGCTGGTATATAAATGAAATTAGATAGTAATAACCATTCAGTATTCTTGTTGTATTATCACCTTGTGTTGGTCGTGAAATACAGAAGAAATGTGTTTGATGATGATATGTCAGACTATGCAAAAGATATGTTTGTTCGACTATCTGAAAACTATAACATCACATTAGTTGAATGGAATCATGATGTAGACCATGTTCATATTTTGTTCAAAGCACACCCTAATACAGAAATGACAAAATTCATCAATGCTTATAAAAGTGCAAGTTCTCGACTTATTAAAAGAGACTTTCCACAAGTGAAAAAGAAACTTTGGAAAGAGATGTTTTGGTCAAGAAGCTTTTGCTTGCTAACTACTGGTGGTTCGCCAATAGACGTAATAAAAACATATATTGAAAATCAAAGTGAAAAGTGAGGTGAAATGATATGACAAAGCAGAATAAAGCATATAAATTCCGTTTGTATCCAACAGAAGACCAAGCACATCTTATGCGTAAAACATTCGGT
>NZ_RPSJ01000023.1:0-43987 GCF_003946765.1 Bacillus sp. 2D03
TTTATTTATGCATTTTTTTACATCGTTTTTCAGCCTCTTTTCGCATAGTTTTGAATAAATATGTTCTTTAATCCTAGGAAATGAATTAGCTATAATCTGGATTGTGTTAAATTCACCTATTCCGTTTCACCTTAGAGATATCAATCTTTTTCGTATTTTATAAAAATGAATTTGACACTTTTCTTTTGTAGCTAATTCCGAAAAAGTAAGCGCACATACAAACTTTACTCAATTTTAATTACGTTTATATAAATCCAAATTATCTACACAATAAAAAGGGGATTGAATAAAATTATAAACCTTTTATTCAATCCTCTTCCTTTATCTTCATGATTAAATTTTTTTAAAAGAAATAACCGTTCCTTTTCCTTTGTTTTCATCTAGATATCCTACAGGTAAATTTACTATAGCCTCTATATCTGATTGACATAATCTAACTTCCTCACAAATTTGCTTCTTCGTCTTAACGTGATTATCTATAATTAAATCAATTGCTTCTTTTAATAATAATGGTGATTCACTTTGTAATAAATCATCATATGGCTCTTGAGTTCTCCAACCTTTTTTCGCTATTTGCTTCCACAAATAACTTGCTTGATAATCATTTATTATATTTAACTCTCTTGAACGATATATCATAGCTTGTATAGAAATCTGCCATCTCTTTTTTAAAAGTAAGTAATAATCCAATGTATGACTAATAAGTTCCTCTGAAAAGGATTTAGCAGGCATTAAAAACGAAGATGCAAAATAGTTAGCTTCATCCTCCATACGCTTATAAACTTCTTTTTTATTAAAGTCTTCTTTTTTTACATGTTTGTGTAATAGATAATGTCCTAATTCATGCGCTAATGTAAACTTTATTCTTGAAGGAGTAGACCTTTCATTACCAACAAGTATAAAAAGTTTATTTCCAATCCACCTAGAGCAGGCATCTATTGCAAAGTCCTCAGATTTTATCAGACTTACTACTATTCCATGCTTTTCAAATAAATGTGTAATATCTGAAATCGGCCCCTCATTTAAATCCCATTGCCTTCTTAATTCTGATGCTATATTTTCAATATCATTAAAATCTGTAGGCATAAAGTGTTCTTGATGGTTTATATTCGTTTCTGGAAGATCAGATTTTGGAAATTCTAATATTGTCTCCAAATAATCAAATATACTTATTAGCCATGAAATCTTGATTTCGTGAATTCTTTTTAACTTTGCTGTTGCGTTAGCTTTACTTCTAAAATACACGATTTCTTTTTCTATTTGCCTATATCCATCTTCAAAGAAGTAATCATATGGAAGATTTAATATATTCATGATGCTTAATAGAACTTCAGCAGGCGGTATTGATTTACCATTTTCATATTTGGAGAGAGCTTGATGAGTCCTCAACCCAATTTTCTCTGATAGTTCTCTTATTGTTAATCCTCTTGATTCGCGGCCCTCTTTTAACTTATCAGGACAAAAGGATCTATTTACGTTAATTCTTACCCCCATTTTCGTGCACTCCTTGGGCAAAATTTTTAAATCTAACTAATTGTTCTCTTGAAATTTCATTCTTCTGTTTATCTTCTTCCGATGTGCCAACTAGATGTAATTCTTTAGTAAGATCAATACAACTAAACCATTTTCCGCTTCCATCAGGAACTCCTAAATTTACAAAAGCAACTCTTCTATTAATTTGATGGTGTGTAAGCTCTAAATAACCAGGTTCCTCAATAATTTCTTGTTTATCAAAATTAATATAATACTGATTGTCTCTTTGTAATAGAGATCTGTACATCGCTTTTCTCGCCGTCTTATCTTTACTTTGTACTCTATTTATTGTAATAACTACATTTTCTGTTTGCAGTTCGACATGATAAGCTGATTTGTTTTTATTAGGTACAATTTGAGTTGTAATGTCCTTAAGTATGCCCTTATTTGCTGCTTCATATAAAGTAAACTGAGCAGCTATATTGTCAAGATATCCTATATGCTTTTTCCCTAAAGCCCATTGTAAAAAAGAAATATCTTTTATGGAAGCATCCACTAATTCATAGGCTTGCTGAATCAACGGAACAATTTGTCTCCGAACTCCTTTAGATATCTCTTTATCAATAAATTTCTTTACATCGATTGGCACACCGATATCCATAATAAGCAACACCTCATTTTTAATTTAAGGTTCTACCCTTTGCAACCATTTTACCCTTTTCAGTTGTTTTTGGCAACTAAATAACCGAAATATTGAGAATACAAATCACATTTAAAATATATTCTTAAATCTTAAATTTCCTCTGATAATCATTTAATGTATCTTGTTCAATCCCTATATATCTTAAAGTCTCTTTCTGATCTGTATGATTTAACATCTTTTGTAAAGCAACTACATCTTTAAATTGCTTATAGTGATGATACCCATATGTTTTTCTAAGTGAATGAGTCCCTATACGTTCTAACCCAAACTCCTCTGCAGCTTGATTTAATATTAAATAAGCCATAGCACGAGTAATAGGTTTGTTCTTTCCATTCCTACTCTTAATTAGATATTCATTCTTCGGCTTTCCTTCTGTATAATTCCTGATAGCTTTCTTTAATTCTGAAGGCATCTTCACATCTTTAATCTTTTTTGTTTTCTTTTCACGTATTACAATATTCCATCCCTCAACATCTCGAACACGTAAACGCAATATATCCGATATTCTGAACCCTGTATTAATACCAAGAAGAAACAGAATGTAGTTCCTCTCATTCTGCTTCTTATAGAATTCCTTTATTTCTTGTATTATTTCTTTATCTCGAATCGGCTGTACAATGTTCATACACTTTGCCCCTCTTTTTGTCTACATTTTTTTTGAAATACCTCTTTCTTTAGATTGAAAGCTAAACGCAATATCGCACGACCTTTTAACTTGTAATACTTTGTTTTACCTATACCTAAGTCCATCCAGATATCTGGGTCATATCCAATGTCATCTTCCATATAAAACTTCACGATTACCTCACGTTCATCATCTCTTAGGCGATTCACAGCATCATACAACCAACTCATAAATTTATTTCTTTCTTGTTCATACTCAATTCTTTCAATTGCAATATTTTCAGTTGAACTATTAAATTCATTTGTAGTTGATGGAGGAACAATAAAATATGATGGTGTCACTTTTGGCAACATATCACATGGCATTGTTGCTAAGTATGTACGATACTCATTAAATACTTTTTCAATTTCTTGTTTTGTTCTTTTTCCATCCACGATTGGCATTTTAAATGATAATTGTTTATTCATATTAAATTCCTCCATTGTTATTATTTTTGCCTTACAGCTCCACGTCTGCGTTCATAACGTGGTCCATGAACTCCCATTAACTCTTCAATTTCACGAGCACTAAATTTCTCTATTCTTTTTTTCTTATTTTTCCTCTTTGCTTGTTTTAATTGCTTTTTCCACTCACGTAGCTGATCCTTTAACACCTTCATTTCCCCATCTCCCTTTTCAAAATAAAAAGGACACCAATCCCTAAAACAGCTTTAATTGCTGTTTTAGGAATTGGTGTCCTCTAGTTTTCTAGCCGGACTTTTTTTTCAAATAAAGATACTTTTACTTAATAACTTCCATATCACCATGTTCTTCTAGCTCTTCCAACAAAAAATCCAACTGTGTAATTGTATGTATAGCATTAAACAATCTTAATACATCTGCTTCATTCCAATTATTCGGATTATCGCGCCCATGTAAAACCCAGTCTCGATTAATAATTGAGAAACGATTTTTATTCTTATCAAAATTCCCCATTTTAAATACACTTTTTAAGAATTCGTGTACAGAAATATAAATTATTATATTCGTTCTATCTTTTTCAATTTCTGGTTTTACTTTCTTGTACTTCTCTTTTAATGATATTCTTTTATTACTAGTAATATACTTTTGGAATTTTGGAGTGATAACCATATGAGCTAGACTTTCAATAACTATAAATAGATTAGGAATTACAATTAAGTAATTTCCTTTCTCATAGTTATCAAAACATTGCCCAAGCAATTCTTTCCATTCTTTCACAAACTCATGTGTCAGAATTTCTCTTTTCATATTTTGAAATTCATTTAAATGATATTCAACGATTTCTTTATCAAGTTCTCTTAAATCTTCTACTTGAGATAGTCTAATATTATCTTCTACATCCATTAATAATGGAAGTGTCCAACCCTTTTTCCCTAACAACTCTGCTGCATTTTTCCAAGTTTTTTCTGTTTCTGTCCAATCAATATCTTGAAAAATCTTCATAGACTCGCTAGATATTTTTTTATACAATTCATTCAAATCAGCAAAAAAGTCGCTTAAAACATCCGAGTTTTGCAATTTCTTGATCAGTTCTT
Organism: Bacillus sp. 2D03; assembly: GCF_003946765.1. Taxonomy (NCBI): domain Bacteria; kingdom Bacillati; phylum Bacillota; class Bacilli; order Caryophanales; family Bacillaceae; genus Bacillus; species Bacillus sp. 2D03. Next base: position 4,357 of record NZ_RPSJ01000023.1, read on the forward strand.
TCTTTTCCTCTTCATTCATCCTAATTATTTCTCCTTTCTACATCCATTAATTAACAAATATTTTATCATTTTTTCTTCCTAACTGCATTTTTCTATACCGCCTAAACAAAAGGATTATTTTGTTCAAATTTTCGATAGATGTTAATATTTTCTATAAAGGAGGTCTACTAATGAAAAAATCCTGGAAGAAAGTTTCTTTAATTGCTTTCATAGTAATTATCCTTTTAATAATTTTATATTTTGGTGGTATGTTGTTTTTTTGGAACCAACCCTGAATAAAACGCAATATTCCGTCAGTACTATAGATGACACGGTAATCTTTTCTCCTTGTTCCCCTTTGGAGAACCGAGCAGTTAGCTTTTGCTAGCTGCTCTTTTTATGAAACTACAGTAAAGCTTTCTTCTCGATACAATGATCGTTGCAATCCTATTTCTATAAGCAACCATCTTTTTTATATAAACTTGCTTTATATTTTTGGCCTATTGTTAATTCGTCGTAATTGTTATGCCACTTTGTATATATAACTTCCATATCCATTCCTCCTTGAATAATTCCATAAGCTTTGTCCATACTATAAATGCACTTGAGTTCTGAACTTCCTTCTTAACTCTTTTCTGGAGAGCGGTTAGCTTTTGCTAGCTGCTCTTTATTTGTACAAGGTACTGAATTAGCTTGGCGCACATATACTATCCTGAGTTCCTTTCTTTATGAATTGAAATAGTCATTACAAAATGAATCTCGTCACGAGGGCACTTTACTAAGTGCCCTTTTATATTCCAACTTAATACAAAATGAAGTTTTTATTTAGTTCTTTTTCACTTTCACATAATATTTTTAATTCTGCTTATAATATAGCTGTAACTTAAAGTTACATATCATTTACTTGTAGGGCCTAAATTTCTTTTGTACAACGAACAGTTAGTTTTATTAACTAGCTGCTTTGTTGTGCTTAAAGAAATTTTTTTGCTTTCTTGCATAACATTTTTGCTTCTGCTTATACTATAGTTGTAACCATAAGTTACAAAGTATTGTGGGTATCGTCATTGTTGGACGACAAAGCAGTTAGTTCATTGAGCTAGCTGCTTTCTCCTTTTTAATAAAATAGCGTTTTTGTTTATTTTCATTTTTTCATTCAACCAAGTTCATAACATATTCTTTTCCCTCGATAAAATAATGATAAGGTGTCCCATGCGCATTTTATCCACTGGAAATAATACCTTTCACGTACTTACGTATTAGAAACTTCATTTCTGCTTCTTCTGTAATAGCAATTTTATTCACTTTTTTGATACATTTATGAAACATTCACATGTTATCTTCAATATGTTCTATTCTTTTTGAAAAACCATGTGAGAATACCAAAACAAGAAGCCCTAGAGCCCTAACTCTAGGGCTTCTTGTTTTCAAATAAGGATTTTGCTAAAAAACTGCACATTTATTAAGAACATGTATAAAATATAATGTGGTATTCTTTTTCAATATTATTTTTTATCCGCGAGCGTCTTGAATGGCGCTCCTTAATTTTTAAATAACATTTCCAGGTAATTACGAGAGCGGATTTTATTATGTTGTACAAGCACTAATTCGCTTTATTAAATAGACTATATAGATATCTAAAAGAAGGGAGCTTTAAATTCATATGGCTGATTACTTTTATAAAGATGGTAAAAAATATTATAAAAACCAATCGCATTCGAACGACCAAAAAAACAACTGTTTTATTGAAACTCATACGATAGCTGGTTCTGCAGAAAATGAAAATGGAAATATACCTGTATCTGTTTTCCTTGAAACCACCGCTCCACAAACTGTATTTGAGGATTTTACAAACAATCATAATAAAACATTAATTCAGTTATTCGTTGTCGGTATGAGTGCACCTGTTCAAGTAACTATTCTAACAAGAAGATCTAGCGTACCAATTACTACTACATTACAACCTGTTCAAACAAAAATATTTCAAGTTGAAGATTTTCAAAGTCTTACTCTTACAAAGCAGGAAGGTTCTACTAGTGTAGTTAGTTTATTTGTTCAAAAAACATTTTGTATATGCTGTAAAGATAATAACGATTCATGTGATGAATATTACCACGAATGTAATTGATATATTAAATCACCAGAAGAACCCTTTATATAAAGGGTTCTTTTCCTTTCACTCCCCTCATTTTTCTGTTTTTTATTAAAATAACTATTTTGTTAAAAATCTTTCTTCATTCTTTTTAGATCATGTAACATATCTTACTAAATAAGGATATATTCCACAAAATTTTGAAAGGAGGAATTTTTATTAACACAACTTTAATTTCTCATTTTTATAACGAAGAGTATCTGCTTCCGTGGTGGTTAATGCACCACACAAAATTATTTGATCATGGCATTCTTATTAATCGTGGGTCTACTGATCGTTCGGTTGAATTATGCAAATTATTTGCACCTCATTGGGAAATCCGTGAATCAAAGGTATTAGAGTTTGATGCCATTTTAGTTGATCAAGAAGTAATGAACATAGAAAAAGAAATTACGGGATGGAAAATGGTGCTAAATACCACTGAATTTCTTTGCTGTGTTGATAAGGAAGCCTTTTTCTCATCTCTTGCCACTTTAGGGCAAAACATGTATGCTATTAGGACTATTCTGATGGTGGATGACCCTGCTCACGGTTATACCAATCCGAGATACGGAATTCCCCTTGTCAAACAGCGTTATCATGGGAGAATAATCCCCCCTAATCCACCTGCTCCATACTATGGCGGTAGATTAATCCACCATTATCCGCATGGTAACTATTGGGCAGGGCGGCATTGGTCACCTCATCCATTTATCGTTTACATGTATCCTGCTTTCATTTTAAAATTTTTTTACAGTCCCTGGAATACAGCTATGAAAAACCGAAAATTACAAATTGGGCCTACTCTTTCTAAACATAGCATCCAGCGTGGCTTAGGTACTCATCATCTGGCAACACTAGATAAATTAGAAAAAAATTATATACACTTTACAACCTCAACTACTGATCTTCGGTTAAACCCGGAATATCAAGTTTTATTTCCAGATTTATGTTTTCCTAACTTACAGTAATGTCCTTAAAAAACATTCATATATATTTATCAGATGCACTTTGAAATCCCAGAGTATCGAATACTTTTATGAGTCGACTGATCAACAATATTCGATTTATTTTTAAAAATTTATTAAAAATAACTTAGATACAAAAAAGCTACGTTTTATATAGGATAAAAATTATCTTACGCAAAGGAGCTTGATTATTTGTGAATTACCAAAATGATAATAACTCTAACATTCACAAACCTTGCACTTGTCCATCCCCCACGGCTAACAGTTTAAATGTTGTTCAAACTACCCCATCAATAGTCTCTGTAAATTCTGCGATTCCACTAGATACCGTGGTAAATTCTAATGGTACGGCAATCTCATTCACACCACCAACAACTGTTTTACTTGAAGGTGGAAGAACCTATTTGGCAATCTATGAAGTGCAAGTTATCATTCAACCAGGAGGTAATTCGGCAGGTATCACTATGTATTTGAATAATAATCCAATCATTGGCTCTGGTACTTCTCTGGGATATACTGCAGGATTCACTTCTGTATCAGCACCCGCTATTTTCACTACACCTTTAGGTATAACAAGTACTCTTACTGTTAATGTAGGACCATATTCTAATACATTAAATACATTGGGCTTAACTCTTGCTGTTATAGCATTAACATAGTAAATCTAATACTTTCTAAAATAAAATTCTTTGTTCTTCGACCGCCATTTTGGGTTAGCCGCTAAGAAACCGCTATAACTACATATAAAAAAATATTATTTGGATCGATAGTACTGGGTGACTCGGCTGACAGAATTGCTGAGTCACCTTTTTTTCTAAAATAACGCTTTTATTGATTTTATAAAGTGAAACTTTAATAATTGGTGGGGTGTTTATCCCCACTTATTATTAGTTGAACCAATGGAGCTTTTATTGGCAGTTGATCCCTCACTTAACTTCTTTGCTTCCGCTGAATTTTGAGGTGGGGATCTTACTACCCGTTAATGCGGGATAAATTTAATAGCTTGTATATTTTACTTTGTAACTTTCATTTCTCCTCCTATGATTACAATCTTTATTAGTAATTAAGCATTGATTATACGTCCCCTAAGAACATCTCCATTTTGTTTACATATACTTTGAAGAAAAAAACATTAAACATATACCCACAAACATTTTAAACATAGTTGCTAAAATAATTTATCTAGACTTACCTAACATTTATTTTTTAAAAAGGAGGTTACTTATGAGATATAATCAAAAATCAAACTCACCAAATCCTTGTGATAAATTCCAGCAGCCCTGCTTTATTTCTATATCCCCTTGTAATCAAAGTAATTGCTGTACACCTGTTTTTCTCTCAACTTCTCAACAACAAGAATTATTACAAATAATAAGCCAATTAAATCAAGCTATTCTTTCTTTTTTCACAACACCAAATTCAACAACTATAGAAATACTCCAATCTGCATTACAGGCATTAAATAATTTATTAATAGCAGTACAACCAAGTACACCAAATAGAAATTTAGTCATAAGAACTATAAATCAATTAATCAATTCCTTACCTACTGCATCTCTCACTCAAATCTCAGCGTTACTCCAATTTCTATTCCAAAGCTTGTCTTCACTTATCAGTTGTTCAAATATATCAGACCCCTTATTACAGCAAACATTCAACCTAATTTTACAAGGAATCTTGAATAGTTCGTTATTGAGTAACATCGGAACGCCAGGGCCGACTGGAGCAACAGGACCTAGAGGAATTCCTGGACCTAGAGGAGCTCAGGGGTCTCAAGGTGTGCAAGGCATTCAGGGACTTGAAGGCCCTCAAGGTGTGCAAGGCATTCAAGGGCCTGAAGGACCTCAAGGACCGGAAGGACCTCAAGGTGTAGAAGGGATTCAGGGACCGGAAGGACCTCAAGGTGTAGAAGGGATTCAGGGACCGGAAGGGCCGGAAGGGCCTCAGGGACCTCAAGGTGTGCAAGGCATTCAAGGACCGCCAGGGCCACCTGGGCCGACTGGTTCGGGAACCGGAATGGGAATTCCTGGACCACCTGGGCCGACTGGAGACTGTGAGTGTCCACCTGGACCAACTGGGCCGACCGGGCCAACCGGACCACCTGGACCTGGATGTAATTTCCTTGTATATGTTACTAACGCAGGAGCAATCGATGACCCTGCAGATGATACAGTATCAGTGATTAACACCGCAACAAATACAGTAGTCGCTACAATTACTGTAGATAATGCACCTCTTGAAGTAACAGTTTCACCCAATGGGGCTCGTGCTTATGTTACTAATATTTTTTCCGATACCGTTTCCGTTATTGATACTGCTACTAATACAGTTATTGCTACCATTCCCGTTGGAGCTGATCCAATTGGCGTAGCTGTTTCTCCAAATAACACAACTGTTTATGTTGGAAACCACGCAAGTAATAACGTTTCAGTTATTACTGCTGCTACTAATACAGTTATCACTACCATCCCTGTTGGTATCGCTCCGCAAGGAATAACTGTTTCTCCAAACGGAGCCTTTGCATATGTTGCAAACGAATTAAGTAACACAATTTCTGTTATTAATACTGCTACTAACACAGTTACCGCTACCATTCCTGTTGGCATTCGCCCTAGAATAATCGTTTTCACACTAGATGGCACTCGTGCGTATGTCACGAATCAGAACAGCAATACTGTTTCTGTTATTAACACCGCTACCAATTCCGTAATTAATACAATTAACGTAGGTACCGAACCTGTTGGTATAGATATTACACCAGGTGGAAATCTTATTTACGTTGTAAATAAAGTTAGCAATAATGTTTCGGTAATAAATGTGGCGACAAATACTGTGATTGATACAATTCCTGTTGCTTTATCCCCTGATCAGGTAACTATCATACCTGATGGCACTCGTGCCTATGTTACAAATCAAGGTAGTAATACTGTTTCTGTTATTGATATTGCCACGAATACTGTTATCACTAATGTCCCAGTAGGTTTCGCTCCAACAGGAATAGCAACTGGAACTATTTGTGAATAAAATGAAAAACAAACATAGTTTTTATTAAGATTGATAGTATGTGATATTCTTTCTTTCATTACCTTCAAACAATCAGAATGAACCTCTATATTCTCTTCTTTTTTATCTTAAAGAACCTGCTAAGCAGTTAGCTGTTGTCAGTCGCTCTTTTTCTATAAAATTCGAATTTTATAGAAATTAATCAACTTACATTTTTAGGGTTTCATGATGATTATTACCTATAAAATCATTACCCTTACAAAAAGAGTTATGAACCTTTCCACTCATGGCTCTTTTTTATTACGAATTTGACTAGCTTCACGACTAAATCTCTCTGAGTATCTTATTGCTAATTTAGTAATATTCATTCGAGTGATATCTTCTAAGGTATATCCCATAATTTAAAAATAAGAAAAGCCACTTATCTAAGTGGCTTTTCTTATTCTTAATAGACAAAATTAATTTAAATTCATCATTTTCTTCACACTATTTTTAAAATGAACATAATTATGTTTTTCTACTAAACGGCCTTTTACTCCAATCTGCAGATAAATTATTTAACAAGAAAAATGTATTTGGAACTGGTAATGGAAACCTCGCAGCTTGAAAATTTGTAAGAAGCGGAGATGCAATAACGCCATCTATGGTACTACCGGCTTGGACTTGCACCATATCTCCTGCATTCAATTGTACAATGGTAGAAACTGTTACTGCATTTAAAAGCCCAGTATTTCCACCAAAAAAGCTATCATCTCCTGCTATTAAAGCACTGTTAACTGTTATAAATACTTCCGTCACATAATTTAGAGTATCATCAGTAGGACTAAAAATTATAGTAGTAATAATTAAATATACTCCATCTTGTTGCGGTATAAATGTTGATACACCATCATATTCACCATTTAAATCGAATTGTGTAGTTTCAAATGTTACTATAGACAGTGTATTAGCAGTAACGGACTGATCAGTAGATTTGAAAGCTCTGAATGCAGATTCAAATCCCGTTGGTAGAGTAAATGAAGAAATCGGTGGCAATGTCGGTCCTATTAAACTCGAATCCAGTGAATCAGCAGATGGATTTTTAGAGTTTAATCCTTCCCATTTCTTTTTCCTCTCCATATATCTCACTCCAAATTAAAATCATTTCTAAAATAAGAAAATATTAATTGTACAAAATATGATATATACAAGATGTACTATTCCAGATAAGGTGTTTTAAATAAAAATATTGCTTCAAATATACAAAATCATTTTATAAAATTAACTTTTGTAAAAAAACAACTAATATATTAAATAATCAATTCAGTTTATATATGGTAAAATATATCCATCGCTGATATGTCCAACTATGTAATTTTCATAGCAGCAAAATTACAACTAGACTTATACAACATGATTCAAAACAAATGAAGGAGTGTTTTAAGTGAAAGGACATATTCGAAAAAGAGGAAATAAATATTGCATCATTATTGATATCGGTCCTGATCCAGAGACAGTAAAAAGAAGATAAAAGTGGTTTACTGGTTATAAGACAAAAAAGAAGGCGAAAAAAATTACGGAGTTAAATAAAGGGACTTTTGTGGAGCCGTCTAAGCTTGCTTTAAAAGACTATCTGGTTCAGTGGTTAGAAATTAAAATGAAACGTATAGAAAAGAATATCTACGTTTCTTATAGTAGCAACATGCCCCACCATGTTATAACTAACATAGGAATGATTGCACTTCAGAAATTAAATGTTATGCACATTCAAGAATAGTATAAATCAGCACTAGATAATGGTATTTTAAATAATTCCATACTCCTATTGCATTGGATAGTAAAAGCAGCTTTAAATCTAGCAGTTAAATAAAATATTATTTCTAGAAATACCGCGAAAACAAGTGAATTTTATTAACAAGTTTCGTGCAGCTTAACACATGTTATCATGTATAATACATATGAAAAGGAAATTCAGAATAACGAGGCAAATATTATGGACTTTGTTTATATTAATCAAAACGTATTAAATAATCTTCTATACATTTTATGTAGTATATTTGTTTTTTATTTCATATATGATAGCCGGCACTATTTAAAGAAATATAAAATACTACTGATTACCCTTTGTTCTAGTATCCCGCTTATTTTATGTATGCGATACCCTATCTATATGGATGAAAGTTGTATTCATGATTTAAGACAAATTCCGGTCATAATAGGTACGCTTTATGGTGGATTCCCTGTCGGTATCATATTGTTTACAATTTTATTAATTACGAGATTTTTATTTTATGGCTTTAACATGCTGACAGTTGTTGTTTACGGAATAATGTTCATCGTTACAGCACTCGCATCTTCAAAATTTAATACATATAATAGAAAACTTAAAGTAGCTTTTTCCATGTTTTTAACCTTTTTCCTAGCAATATTTACAACTTTAATTGTATTAACCTTATCAGATTTTGAAGTGAATAATTTGTATATTATTTATTTCATGGTATTACCGACTACTTTAATGTTATTTATTGTTTATATAAATGAAGTTATTAAAGATGCTGTATTAATGCGCTCAAAATTAATTAAAATGGAAAAAATGGAGATTGTTAGCCAACTCGCTGCAAGTATATCGCACGAAGTCAGGAATCCCTTAACGGTTGTAAAAGGATTTACACAGCTTTTAAAAACACAAAATTTAACTCCTGAATCAAGAGACGAATATATTAAACATATACTTGAAGAGTTAAATCGTGCCCAAGAAATTATCGATGATTACTTAACGTTTGCCAAACCTGCTCCAGAAAAATTAGATCAAATTTCAGTAAAACAAGAGTTAAATCGAGTTATTAATATGATATTGCCATTGTGTAATATGAATACGATACATATTACACAGGATTTTTCTGAGGCAACCATTGTTGGTAATAAACAGCACTTTCAACAATGTTTTTTAAACTTAATAAAAAACAGTATTGAAGCAATGCCTAATGGTGGTACCTTAAGTATTTCCTCATCTATCAATAATAGTAAAGTTGAAATACGAATTGAAGATAGCGGAGTTGGAATGTCACAGGAGCAAATACATCGATTCGGTGAACCGTATTTTAGTACAAAAACAAAAGGAACTGGTTTAGGTACAATGGTTGCTGTTAAGATTATTGAGACGATGCATGGAAGTTTAAAAATCAGAAGTATCGTTAGTAAAGGAACGACTTTAACGATTACGTTCCCGAAATATAGTAAGAATACGCATTAAAACAAATAAAAAAGGAGCATAGTCGCTCCTTTTTTATTTGTTTCGATACATAAGTATCTTCAATGTTTTTTTAGTTTACATTTGTGAAGACTAATTAAAAATTAGTATCCTCCGCCCCAGCAGCTGCATCCTACAATTATTAATAGAATGAATAACACAACTAATAAAGCGAAACCTCCACCAAAACCACAAGAACCACCGTAACTCATATTTTCTCCTCCTTTTGGTTTGAAAACTAATAGGTAGTTGATCATTTTAACTGGTTCGTATTATACATTATGTGTATATCCCTTTTTTGAGCATGTCTACATAAAAATAAGTAAAAGCACTCATGTAAGAGTGCTCTAAAATGGATACCAAAAGTTTTGAAATACGTTTAATTTTAAATATACAGCAACAATGAATATGAAAACACCGGCAAATAAAGCGATGAAATCTTCACGTTTCGCCTTACTTGTATAAAACCATGTACGTTTATCCTTCTTTCCAAATCCTCTTAAATCCATTGCATTTGAAACCGTATCTATTCTTTCTAGAGAATGAATGATCAGTGGCCAGAAAATTAAAACACGGTTCTTCATACGAACCCATAAACTTGCTTCTCCTTTTTCAAAAGCCACTCCTCTTGCTTCTTGCGCGTGTTTAATAATTTTATACTCAGACTGGATGTCAGGAATATAACGTAGTGCAATATTTATTGCATATGTAATCTTATAATGAATACCAAGTTTACTTAAGCTACTTACAAATTCGCTTGGATCTGTCGTGTAAATAAAAAGAAGTGTAAATGGTAATAACGTAAAATACTTTAATGAAAGTGTAGCTGCATAAAATAATGTTTCATATGTAATCGTTGCATATCCAACATGTAAAAACGCGGTATATGATTCAGTTAATTCAGATCCATGAGTTGGTGTAATAAATAAAATCATGACAGAGTTTAATAAACTAAATGTAAATATGACACTAAAAACAATTAAAATTTTACGAAATGGAATTTTAGCAACGCTGAGTCCGATACACCCAATAATAAATAATATTAGCAACACCCGAAAATCAAAAAACAAAAAAGTAAGCGTCATACAAAAAATAAATAAAAACAATTTCACTACCCCATCCATACGATGAAAATATGTACTATGCACCTTCCTCCCTCCTATTACTGTCTAAATAAAGCTCCATAAATTTTTCTGGAGATGCAATCCCACTAAATTTAACAAGCTTGGTTAAAGAACTCTCTCTTAAGTTGGCTCTTTGAAACGTTTCTTGATCACCAAATACATTAGACACTGTATTATCCGCAATAATTTTCCCTTCATGTAGAACTACTGCACGGTCTGCATATTCTAGTACGAGATTCATATCGTGAGTGATAAAAACAAATGAAATACCCTTTTTAGCTAAAGTTTTAATAAACGACATAAATTGTTTATAATGATAATAATCTTGTCCCGCTGTCGGTTCATCTAATATGATAAGCTTAGGATTTGTTGTTAATACAGATGCGATTGTTAATCTCTTTTTTTGCCCATAGCTTAGCGATTGAATTGGCCAATTACGAAATGGATATAAACCACAAATTTTTAAAGTTCCTTCTACTTTATTCTTAATTTCTTCCTTAGAAAAATTATGTAATGTTAATGTAAATGAAACTTCTTCAAAAACAGTAGGCTGTGTAATCATATGATTTGGATTTTGCATCACGTAAGATATGATTTCCCCACGTTTACGAATAGACCAAGAATTAATATCTTCACCTTTTAACAAGATTTTCCCATTTTTCATTTTGTTTATGCCTATAAGACTATGAGCTAATGTTGATTTCCCTGCTCCATTATGTCCTAACAGTGCCACAATTTCTCCTTCATATATTGAAAGGTTTACATTTTCTAATATTTTTTGTTTATTAGGGTATGAAAATGATAAATTCTCCACTTTAAGTAATTCCTTGTTTTTAGTATTCCCTTTTAATATGACTTGTTTCTCCATCCACTCTTTTATAACGTTGCTTACCTTTTCTTTTTGAAGGTTTTCCATTGGATATATTACGTCATTATTACTATCAAAATGTAATCTCTTTAATGCTTCGATGTAAATAGGCTCTCTTAAGCCGATACGTGGTAATATATTTGACGCTAAGATTTCTTTTGGTGTTCCTATCGCAATAACTTTACCTTCATCAATTAATATAACTTTGTCTAAATCCAGTTTTAAAATTTCTTCTATTCTATGTTCGATAATAACAATCGTTTTATTATATTGTTCATGTATATCTTTCATAAGTTCTATCGTATGTAAGGCGCTTAGTGGATCTAAATTAGCTAACGGTTCATCGAACAATAATATATCCGCATTTGTTGTTAATAAACCAGCAAGAGAAACTGTTTGCTTTTGACCTCCTGATAATTCATGTGGACTTTGTTTATGAAACATATGCATCTTCACCTTTCTTAATGAGTCCGAAACAATCTTTTTCATGTCATCTTGCTTTACGCATTCATTTTCTAAATAAAAAGCTACATCTTCTTCTACTGTCAGACCAATAAATTGAGCATCTTGATCTTGCAAAATTGTTCCTACCAGTTTACTTTGTTCAAAAATACTTCCTTCCCTCGGGTCTTTACCGGCAATTAAAACGTTACCTGTGCTATTCCCTTCGTAAGAAAATGGGATTAGCCCATTTATACAATGAGCTAATGTCGACTTTCCTGAACCACTTCGTCCAGCAATTAGCACTTTTTCCCCAGGGTATATATGAAAGGTAATATCACTTAAAGTAGGCTGCGCAGCATGCCCATATTGAAAGGTGAATTGTTCAAACGAAATAATTGGTTGCATGTTAACATCCCTACTTTTCAATTTTTAAATGTGTATGTTTCTTATTGGATTTCGCCAAACCAATTGTAAGTGGCAATCCAAGTACTAAGAAAACGATGACATCGGAAATTGTTGCTCCTAATACTTGTATAACAATTTTGTCAAATGGTTCTCCCATCACAATAATATCGAATGCCCCAGCAAATATAATAGCAATGACAATACCAACTAGCCCAGTAATTGCTAAATAAGAAATATCCCCCTTGTTAAACGACCCGTTTTTCACACTAAAACCAACTCTTTTTTGAATAAGTCCCATTGAAAAACCAATAATTCCTGAACTAATAACCCAGCCCCACCAAATCCCCCATCCAGCAATCGTATCTGTTACGGTATGACCGATAAGTCCGATTAACAGTCCTGCCACTGGACCAAATAATGCTCCAAAAACAGTTAATATAGCTAATGCTGGTTTAATAAATGTATTCGGTGCAATAGAAAATCCCCAAAGTCCTAATATCCCGTATAATGCTGCTCCAATACCGATTGCTACTACTAACTTTGTTGATAATTTGTTCATGACAATTCCCCTCTCATATTAGTCAACTTTTATTACTCTATATTTAATTTAAAAATGAATTATGCATCGACACTCCCTTTCTATACAACAAAAAAATGACCTCTTACATAAGAGGTCATTTTCTTTCACGTTCAAGAATCCTCTTATCTTTCAAAAAACACATCGTGTCCTCTGCGGAATTAGCACCTTCCTATAAAATTGCATAGGGGTTGCTGAGGTTTCTTAGGGCCGTTCCCTCCACCTCTCTGGATAAGTATTAATTTGTAATTCGTATTATGGCACTAAAGAATGTAAATTTCAACACTTTTCTTACTATTTTTATTTTTTTATTAAATAGTGCATTTAAATCATTGTATTCTTATCGGAATTATGAAATAATAAATTCAAAATCGTTTCGGGAGGAATGCATTATGAAAGTTATTGGTTTGATTGGAGGATTAAGTTGGGAATCTACATCATTATACTATAAACATATTAATACACTTACACTCTCTCAATACGATCAAAATGCGAAGCTAATTTTATATAGTATGGACTTTGGTGAAGTAATTACTTTATTACAAAACCATCAATATGAAGAAGTGAAAAATGAACTAGTTACAGTTGCAAAAAAAGTTGAAAAATCTGGGGCTGAATGTTTATTAATGTGTTCAAATACTGTACATCTATTTGCCGAGGAGGTAGAACAAGCAATATCTATCCCGCTTCTTCACATTGGTGATGTAAGTGCTAAAGAAATGGTAGAACAGAATATAAAACGTATCGGACTATTAGGAACAAAACAAACGATGGAGCAAGATTTCTATAAATCACGATTAGCGAAATATAACATTGAGACAATTATCCCAAATGACGAGGAAAGAACTTTTATCCACCATGTCATATTAGATGAATTAAGTAGAGGGATCATTTCAGAAACATCTAAAGAAAAGTTATTACAAATTACAAAATCATTAATTCAAAACGGCGCTGAAGGTATATTATTAGGCTGCACTGAAATACCTTTACTCATCTCCCAAAATGATCTTACTGTTCCCGTTTTTGATACTGCTTTTTTACATGCAAATACTGCTGTGCAATTTGCTGGATAAGAATATACAAGCATAAAGGTGAGAACCTCTATGCTTGTATATAGTTACGACTATTTATCCCGCTATTTGCGGGCAGTAAAGCCCCCACCAATTAAAGTTTTACTTTATTTAAAAGAGATTCAATAACTGCAATTGCTTCTTTTGAACCACCACATTCTATAAAGCTATCATTAAGTTTTCTTATACCATGTTTATACTTTTCATTTGAAAGAACATCTGTTACGGCCTCTTTTAAAGTGTGCACATTAACATGTTCTTTCAATAGTCTATGTGCCGCTTCAAGCTCAGTTAATCTTTGCGCTATCATTGGCTGGTCTTTATCATGCGGTATTATTACAAATGGGACATTATAATGAATGGCATCGTGTACGCTATTCATACCGCCATGTGTAATAAAAACATCTGCTTCATTTAATATTTCTGATTGAGGTACGTATGGAGCAATTATAAAATTATCTGGTGCTTTCTTAATTTTAGAAATATCATTTCTATCACCAATTGCCATTACAACTATCCCATCAAAATCTGAAAAAGTATCAATACAAGTATTAAAGAATGGTTCGAGTCCTTCAAGCAGTGTCCCCATTGAAATATAAATAACTTTCTTTTCTTTAAGTGATTCCAGTGGAAACTTTATATTTGTTTTACGCTTTGAAATACTCGGTCCAATAAAAATGTTATTTTCTCCGAACGATTCGCTATTAGGTTGGAAATAACGACTTGTGTATACGAGACAAACATCACCCTTATTATTCATAAATTGAAGATTATTCTTTGGTTTTACTCCAAATTTATGTTCCATCTGATTTAGTAATTTTTCAGAGATTTCCTCTGTTTGGAATGGCATATCTGCATTTGGATGAAAAGGTAATGTCTTCAAAAATTCTGGCGGAATTAAAAATATAGGTGAGGACACTACACCTGGAACTTGTAAATACTCCTTTACTAACTCTCCTGCGCCAAATATATCATAAATTACGAAATCAAAATTTATACTTTCACATAATTGTTTCGTAATTTCTAATATATATAAAGAAGTTTGAACATGCACATGAAAAAAAGCATTTAACCCAGATGAGGTTTCAGCATCAATAGAAATCTCTTTTAATAGATCCGGATGAGTATGTACAGTAGCTCCTAAATCTTCAATTCTATCCTTAAAGTTTGCCGTTGTAATATAATGTACATTATCCCCTCGTTCAGTAAAGGCTTTTACTAAATTTAATGTAGGGTTTACATGTCCCTCTGCTGGAAAATTAACCACTAAAATATTTAGCACTTATTCCTCACTCCTTACATTTCATTGTTTTAATTAAGCATACTGTTATTTGTACAAGTAATCTTCCCCTAATAGTCCTAATATGCTTGCTACATTATATTGATAAATAATTTTCAGTCATCAACATAAAAAAAAGCATCTACCTATGTAGATGCCTAACCGTGATAAGGAGTGTTCTGTGAGGTTAGAACAAGCGTTTCTGCTTGTCCTATGCTATCAATATATGATTTATTTTATAAAATGTGAATCGTTAATAGAATTATTTTATCCATTTTATATGGTCAAATGGATAAAATACCATTTCTACTTTACCTATTATATTTGATTCATCAATAAGTCCAAGTGTATTCCTACTATCTTTACTATGATTACGATTATCACCTAACACAAATAATTTATGCATAGGAACTTTTATTTCTCTAAAATTGGAAAAACGATTGGATACTTGTGACATATCTAAATGTATATACGACTCATCACGCTTTTTACCGTTAATAAATACCTCATCCTTTTTTAGTTGTATGTTATCCCCCGATAATCCAATAATTCGTTTCACATAGTAAGTAGGCTCGTCTTCTTTTTTTATAATGACAACATCTCCATGATGAAAAGACGATAAACAGACGTTTACCTTATTAACAAGTATATAATCTTTTTCATTCAAAGTAGGTTGCATCGAAATTCCTTCTACCATACAAAATAAAAAGAACTTATTAATAAAAATAACCCCTATTATAATTAATATGTAGCTACATATGTTCCTCCAATATTTTAGAATAAACAGCTTCATATATACCTCATTTCTAATCTATCCCCAGATAAAAACGCCTCTAGTTTACAGGAATGCTAGAGACGTTTCGTACATTTTAATTCTCTTTAGAGGCATCTGTTTTTGGCGCTTCACCAGTTAACCGCTTATTCTTCAAATCAAAATAAGCATCTAAAACTTCTTTTCCAATATCGGAGTTAATGCCCGATTTATCATTTTCAACCCACGGTACTACAACAGAAAATGCTACTTCTGGATCATCATATGGCGCATATCCAGCTAATGTTAAGTTATAACATTCTCTACGATCGCCTTTCGCATTTCGCCCAATTGCATTTTCTCCACCATATACAGTTTGTGCGGTCCCTGTTTTACCAGCTGGTTTATATGGTGCTTTTTGGAACGCTCTTACTCCTGTTCCATCTCCTTCTTGAAATACTTTTCTAAATCCTTCTTTTACTTGATTAATATATTCTTGTTTCATATCGATTCTATTTAAAACAACGGGTTCTATTGATTGTACTACTTTACCAACCTCATCTTTTTGAACGGTTTGTTCTCTAATCTCTTGAACAATTTGTGGTTTCATTCGATATCCTCCATTTGCGATAGTCGAAATATATTGTGCAAGCTGAAGTGGTGTATACGTATCATATTGCCCAATAGAATAATCTAATAAGAAACCAGGCTGATTATCTTTTTTTCCAATTTGCCCTGCAGTTTCATTCGGTAAATCAATACCAGTTTGTACGCCTAGTCCAAATTGCCTGAAATAATATCTCATTTTATCAAAATATTCTTGTTTAATATCTAGTGAACTATTTTTCACATAATCCACACCAGCAATTTTTAATGCTATATTAAACATATAAACGTTTGAAGAAACTTGTAACGCTCTTAGATCGTCTATATCACCAAAATTTTTCCAAGACTTCTTTTCCTTAGTTCCTTTAAACTTCATAGGTGCATCATAAAAATGTGTTCCAGGAGTTATTGCATTTGTTTCAAACCCTGTTAACACTGTCGCACCTTTAACCGTTGATCCAAGCTCATATGAACTTGTCAGCGTGCCTAAAGCATAATCTTCTACTTCCATTTTCCCGTCTTTTTCTACAAGCCTTTTCCCAGCCATTGATAATACTTGGCCATTTTTAGGATTCATCATCACTACGAAAGCACGGTCTAACATTGATTCTGATCCTTTATATTGTTTTAATATTTTTTCTATGCTCTCCTCTACTTTTTTTTGCAATTCCATATCTATTGTTAAAGTTAAATTTTTACCGCTTTTCCCTTCAGTAACAGTTTCCGTTCTAATAGTATTTCCTTGTTTATCAGCAATGCTTCTTACTTCTTTTTTTGTACCATGAAGTACATCTTCGTATTGCTGTTCGATATAACTTTTGCCGACCCTATCATTTCGGCTATAATCACGCACTAAATAATAATCTAATCGTTCACGTGGCAATCCTTCATCAGCGTTTGAAACGTTACCAAGAACAGAACGGAATAGACCATCATTTACATAGATTCTCTCCCAATCAACTGATGCGTCTACTCCTGGAAGGTTCGCTAAATTTTCACTAATCACTGCATATTCCTGTTCACTAACGTCCTTTTTAATAATTTGAGGTGCCATTTGAAAACCTGAGGTCATTTTACTTTTAATAGCTAACACTTCTATATCTTTAGCCGTTAGTTCTTGAAGATTTTTGTCTGTAACGCGTTTCCTTTTTAAATCTTCTATTTTTTTGTCTAGCTCTTTTCCGGTAATATCCTTATCTCGGAACTTATCTATTTCTTTTTTTGATACTAAGTCTTGAGCAAGTTCTGGATTCAATTGCATCCAAAAGTCTTTCTTATCAGTCTCAGTTAACTTATCTATATCTTCTTGTGGCATTTCAATAATATCTGCAAGTTGTCTTGCTGATTTTAATATTTCTTCTTGTTTTACACCTTTCACCTTTGTATATGTAATCGTACGTAAAGACTTATTATCAACTACTGGATTTCCTTCACGATCAAATATTTTCCCACGTGGTACAGAAAGGCCCACGGTTGCATTTTCTCTCTTCTCTACTTCATTTTTATATGTTTCTCCATCAAAAATTTGCACTTTCCCTAACTGAATAATAATGCCAGAAAATAATAAAAATACACAAAGGAATAAAATATTTAACCGGAGAGGTACTACTCTACCACTTTTCTTCTCTTGCTTTTTCACCTTGTCATAATCTCCTCCTTACAATATTCCAAATAATAATCACATTTCTATATTAAAAGTAATGTACAATTTCTATACATTGCTTTGTACAAATATTAATATAGTGTTTAAAACTTAATAGAAATTAAAACAAAGGTAAAGAAAAGGTAAAGTTTACTAAATTAAATATAAAAAATACCCAATAACAAAAAGCTTAGTTTTCACTAATCGCTTTGTTATTGGGTATTAATTGATTTAAGAATTACTACTATTGCGTATTGCTATACATTTGTCGTCACAATTAGAAAGAGATTGTTTACTTAGTACTTTCGGTAAGTAAATAGTTACTGTTGTCCCGACACCAACCTCGCTCATGATACTAATTGTCCCTTGATGACTTTCAATAATTTTATAACTTAACATTAATCCAATACCAGTCCCTTTTTCTTTCGTACTATAAAAAGGTTCACCTAATCTCTTAATTCTTTCTTCAGGTATTCCTATTCCTTCATCTATTACATGAATGATGACACCATCATCATTTATTTCTTTTATGTGAATTGAAATTTCCCCACCATTTGGCATAGCTTCGATTGAATTTTGCAAAATATTAATAAATACTTGTTTCAATTGATTTTCTGAGCATTCAATAATTATATCTTTGTCATCTGTAAATAGTTCAACTTGAATATTTGTCATAATTGCTTTTGTATTCATTAACGATACGACATTTTTAAAAATTTGATAAATATTTTTCTTTTCTGTGTTTATCTCATCTGTTTTGGCAATTGATAGAAATTCTTGTAGGATTGCTTCTATCCTTTCAATTTCAGAAAGCATAAGATCAAAATATTTTTCTTGATCTTCTTTATTAATTTGGAATAACTGTATAAAACCTTTAATTACAGTTAAAGGATTTCTTACTTCATGAGCCACGCCAGCTGCTAATTGACCAATTGCTGCAAGTGTATCTGATTTATTTAGCAATTCTTCTGTCTTTTTTCGCTCTGTAATGTCGCGTACAATAATCATAATTTTATCATGTAATAATGGTAAGCACCTAGCCTCAAAGAAATCAATACTTCCATTAAGTGTGAGTGGATATTCTACAATTACATTCGTTCCTTTTTCCTTCACTTGATTAATGGCTTCCTGAAACTGCTGTGCTACTGAAGATGGTAATACTTCGTAAAACTTTTTTCCCATAAAAGCTTCTGCGGGTACGTAAAACTTTGTAGGAGATCCTGCCTTGTAATCTATAATTGTGCCGTCATCTTCTGTTAAGAAACATAAATCTGGTAAAGCTTTAAAAATTAATTCCAGTTCAGATGTTTGTTGTTTTAACTGCTCTTCTATCGCTTTTAAATGTGTAATATCTACACCAACAGCCCAATAACTATATCCTGTTACAGGAAACTGTTCTGATATATTCGACCACATTATTGTTTTGACTTCACCATTTTTACATGTTAAGTGCATTTCCCAATCTCTGAAATTTTTTCCACAAGTTAAAAATTTCTTTTGTATTTGATGGCGATAATTATAATCAGGATACAATAATTGCAGTGCATTGGGATTTCCAATTATTTCTTCAGCGGTATAACCTGTTACAATTTCACATTCTCGATTCCACAAAACAAAATCTCCATTATAATCAAGCGCATCGACCATAACAGGCATGTTTTGTAAAATCGTATGTAGTTCCTCCTCTTTCCGAGAAAGCAACGTTGTATTTTTACTTTGAAATACTTTTATTGCGCCATCTAAAATTAAACTTGAGAGCATTTCAAAGTATTTTTGACAACTAAAAATTTCACTTTTTTTGGACCATACAACAAAAGATCCTAAATGTTGATTGTATAAGAAAATGGGGATTTCAATCTTTGGAAGTTTACTCTTTTTTATCTCATTCATTCCGAATGAAAAAACACACTCTTTTTCAGCATCAAGAAGTTGATGTGATATGTTAGTTAATTGATAAAATTGTTCTGCCATGGTTTCTATTGTACTCACATCAATAAGTTCCATTAGCCGCGAATTCATTCCTTTTTCACCTCAATATGTAAAATTCATACAAATCTAAAATTCATACTTCTTCATTATACGAAGAAAGCTAGTGTAGGTATATAGCTGTAGAATAATTATTCGAACAAATTTTATTTTTCACTTAAAACAAGAAAAGAATATATATACTGAAGATACCTTTAATTAGTATATATTTCGTTGATGCCTCACTTATTGTCTAGGTAACTTGAATTCCTCCTTACATTCACTGAATTTTCACTTGAGAGTCATACACGTTACTAATAGCGGTATAAACATGCAATAAGTATAAAGTTCATAAAATATTCACAATTTTTATGAAAAATATAAACATTTATTCCAATATATTCTATATAATAAAATGTAATAAGGCTTCTATGAATCTCATAGAATACCTTACCCCTAATAAAAAGAAAAAAGAATCCACTTGGATTCTTTTTTCTTTTTTAATTACATTACATATTTATATAAAGCATGTGCCACACCATGTTCTTCATTTGATAACGTTTCGTATTTACACATTGCTTTTATTTCTTCTACTGCATTCCCCATTGCAATTGATATGTTCGCTTTTTCCATCATAGAAACATCGTTTAGCCCATCACCTATCGCTACAGTGTTTTCAACCGGAATATTAAGATGTTCTGCTAAAGTATATAATCCATTCCCTTTTTGAGCATCTCGATGATTAATCTCTAAATTGTGCCAATATGAAGATGTAATTGCTAAATCTGTATTATGAAGAAATGTTTCTTTGAGTTTTTTTAATTTCTCAATTTCATAAGAAAATGGTAATAGTTTATGCACATGTATATCTGTTTCTACAATTGGTTTACAACTTTCCGCACTATGAAACGCTGTATGCTCAAGATATAATGCTGCGATTGTTTCTAACTCTTTCAAGTCGAAATTTTCTTTTGAATTCTTTACATACTCAATTTCATTACGTACACTCTCTACTCCATAATCCGGTACATACACACCTTTATCAGTATAGAGCTGATAATATAAACCATTCTCTTCAAGATATTCTACAATCTCAAGTGCCTGCATATTTTGAATTGGATATCTCTTCATCATTTTTTTATCTTTATATATAAGAGCCCCATTTTCCGCAATGATTGGACACTCTAAATCAACTTCTAACAATAATCGCTCAATGTCAACAATAGAACGTCCTGTACAAATTGCTACAACATGGCCAGCTTCTTGACATGTTCGAATTGCTTCTGCATTTTCTTTACTTATCATTTTATTCCCCGAAAGAAGAGTTCCATCTAAATCAATTGCGATTAATTTCATTATTTCTTCACCACTTTCTATAAATACACGAGTTCTAATTAATTATTAGGTATCGTTTTCATACAATCCTCGTGAGGTACTTCTTATTTATAATTTATGAAAAGCGTTTCAGGTCAAGAAATAATTAAAAATAAAATCCAAAGCTTTTCTTTTTAAAAAGCTTTGGATTTTAAACTATGAATTATAACTAATGTATTTTGTCTCACACATGTACACATTTTTTTCTTCAGTTGGGATATATACTTTAAACTTTTCTAACCGTTTTCCATAGACATGAATCGTAATAACGCTTTCATTTTTGCTAATTTCAAGAATATGACAATCCGCTGGTGGAATTACTTTATCTGTTTCTCCTTCTCCCAAATAAAGATTTCCTGTATGTGTTAAATAAACAAGTGAATTTCCAAGTTGTTTCGTTTGTATAAAGTTCTGCACCATAATCCTTCCTGAAAAAACGCCTTCTACTCCCCATGTGCCGTCATGATCATGTAAAGGTGTAGATTGTCCATCTTTCCATACGAGAGCTAGTACTTCAAAACGTTTGAGCGGATCTTCATACAATAAATGTCGTGCATATTGAGTCAAATTGGCCTTCTGTTTATCTAACGGAAGCCATGTTTTCTTTTCTAAAAGTTCTTCTAGTAACTTTTCAATGCCACACACTATTTCTTCTTCAAATAAACCGTTTTCCATAAGATCTGTAACACCTTTAATAAACTTTTGAAATGATTTACTTCCATTACAAGTCAACATAAGAACCTCCTCTACGTTTTATACAATTCCATATTAAGGTGATTACCGAAAACTCACAATTGAGAAACAAAAAACAAGATGCAAATGTATGCACCTTGTTAAGATTTTTATTTAGCTTTCAAACGAATAGGTAAGTATTTTAATGTTTGTTCATTTTCCAATATACATTTTTCTAAACAGAAAGATGGAGATAGCTCTATTTTTTCAAAAGCATTTATAAAGGTAGTTAATGCAATCTCAGCCTCTAAACGTGCAAGTGGTGCTCCTAAGCAAAAGTGAGGACCTTTCCCAAAGGTTAAATGCTTTTCATTTCCTGTTCGATGTACATTAAATTGAGAGGCTTGTGAAAATTTTTTCTCGTCTAAATTCGCTGCACTAACCCACGCAACAATCATCTGATCCTTTTTCATTAAAGAACCAAATATATTTGTATCCTCTGTAATCCTCCGGGCTAATGTAACAGGAAAGCGATAGCGTAATACTTCCTCAATCGCTTTTGAAATTAAGTTAGGTTCTTTTCTTAACTCTTCATAAATTCCAGGTGAATCTACTAAAAAGCAATAAAAGCTATTAATAATTAAATTTGTAGTGGTTTCATTCCCAGCCGCTAGTAAACCTAATGAAAAGGTTACAATTTCTTCATCGGTTAATCTTTCGCCTTCATATTCAGCTCGAATTAAATCAGAAATGATATCATCGGTTAAATGATATCTCTTTTCCTGAACAATCGGTAGAAGGTATGCTTTGAATTCATTTAATGCTATCCCTTTCTCAGCATCCAGATCATTAAACTTTTCTTTACTATACGGCATAAATAAAATATCAGACCATTCTTTAATTTTTTTACGATCTGTTGTTGGGACTCCTAATAAATCAGAAATAACGGTAACAGGTAAAGGTGCAGCAAACTGTTCAACGATATTAACTTCACTACATTTTTCGATATGTTGTACAAGTTCATCTGCGATAACCTGTATTCGAGGTTTCCACTGTTCTAAACTTCTTGGAGTAAATGCCTTAGAAACAATGGAACGTACATTGCGATGTTCTGGTGGATCTGTAGAGTTTATATTTATTCTAGTTTCTAAAGGAGGGATTGAGAATTGTCTGCGCTCCCTTCTACTTGAAAATAAGCGATAATCTGATAAAACACGATTTACATCATCATATAAAAAAACATTCCATACATCTTGCTCTTCATCATAATGAACTGGGTGATTATCCCTCATCAAACGATACCATTCATATGGATTCCATAATTCTTCTTTTGTTTTCAGCTTTGAAATTTCATGAACTAAAATAACATTTTCAGGTGAAGCCATAGTTCTTTCCTCCCTTTTCTTTTACAATAAAAGTGATAGGTCGGCAGTTCAAAGTTGTATAAACTATCATATGTTATTTTAACATATACTAAAGGGGATTTTTCATTAGAGAACTTGAGAAATATATAAGGGGGATTTTTATGTACGTTGACATTTTACTACTAGCAGAATTAACGACCGGACCAAAACATGGATATGAAATCAAAAAAAATGTTCAAAATCGTTTAGGTGAGAATTTTGAATTAAATCACAACATGCTTTACCCTGCCCTTCGTCGCTTTGAAAATATGGGTGCTATAACGAAAAAAATACATAAACAAGTTGGAAAACCAAACCGAAATATGTACGATATAACAGAAACAGGAGAAGAAATTTTTTCTGAAATGTTACGAGAGTTTCCCGAAAAACTTGCGACAAATAATGCAGAATTTCTTGTTCGTATCGCGCTATTTGAAAAACTTGAATATGAAGCTAGAAAAGAGATTTTGGCTGTACGTCAAAACGTACTACATAGTCAACTTACCGCTATTCAGTCTCTAGAGGTTACCTCACCCTTTATTACTGAAGTCATTGAATTTAGTAAATCACGAATTGAACATGAATTGAGTTGGATTACTTCACTTATGAAGAAAATATGAAAAAATAACAAAAAAAGCTAAAATTAATGAATGAAAATGATATTTATTATCAATACTATCATTAATAAAAGGGCAACCACGATTTGGCTACCCTTAAAGAATTTACACTTCTGGATCGAATGTTTTGCAATCTGTTTCTTCCGTTGTAGATGCATGTTTACCTTTATGACTTACTACGTAAATTGCCTCTGCACTACATTTATTACCGTTCGCCCAAAATTTACAGTTGTTTACTTCACATAAAACGTCTTGTGCCATAGTATCACACCTCCTTGTTCTATTATCATTAACAAAATTCGGAGGTATGATACTATTTGTCATCCATTTTTCATTCCCTTTTTAGCTTTCTTAATGGTTCAATATCTCCGCGTACAATAGCATCAATATTTCCAGTTATTTTTTCAATATCAAAATGCCACCATTGAATTTGCAATAATTCTTGAATTATTTCATTTGAAAATCTCTCTTTTATTTTATTTGCAGGGTTTCCACCAACAATTGTATATGGTGCGACGTCTCTAGTCACAACAGATTTAGCTGCAATGATTGCACCATCCCCTATTTTTATTCCGGGCATAATTGTTGTATCCATACCAATCCAAACGTCATTTCCTATAACTGTATCACCTTTATAAGGTAAATCAGACAAACTAGGTGTATACTTCTTCCACCCATTTCCAAATATATTAAATGGATATGCCGAAAATCCATCCATCCGATGATTGGCTCCGTTCATAATAAAGTTAACTCCAGATGCAATACAACAAAACTTTCCAATAGTAAGGCGATCTCCAAGAAATTCATAATGATGTAATACTCGATCTTCAAATGTTTCTCCATCTTTCGCATCATAATAAGAATAGTCACCAACAAGTATATTAGGTTTTGTTATTATATTTTTTATAAATTGAACGTTTTGATTGCCTTCAATAGGGTATTTAACATTTGGATTAGGATTCATTTTGTATAGCACTTCCTTTACCACTTATTTCACTTTCTACCGCTATTACTGGCTTTAAATTGTATATAGGTAAAATAAACAATAATCCAATTATAAAAAGTAAAGCCGTCCCTTCATACATCATACTTAATGAAAACATCTCTTTTAATGAGCCAGCTATACTCATCGTTACTACCATTGAACCGGTAAAAAGCGGACTTAAAATACCATTTACACGACCTATAAAATCGGTATCGCTATTTTGAATAATAAGCGTATTAATACCAATTTGGATACAAGGAAGAGCTAAACCACTAAAAAGCTGCGCTGTAAGTGTCACCCATAAATTTGTAGAATATCCTATAATGCCAATACCAATTGCTTGACCAAGCATACCGATAATTAACATCTTTTGCGGAGCAACGTTTTTCGCAAATACCATTGCTAATGCTCCGCCAACAATCATTCCCGCACCATTTACTGTTAGTAGCCACTGTAAACTCTCTTTTGATAATCCTAACTGCTCAGTCACAATAAATATACCTAATGGCTGAATTAATCCTATACCTAGTCCTGCAGCCATAAAACAAAGCCCTAGCAAAGTTAATGCTTTTTTCTTTTTGACATACTTAATACCATCCTTCATCTCCTGCAACAGAGTGATATCCTTCTTTTCTACGTCGTTTTCAAGATCTTTCGGAAGGAATAACAATACAACTGCCGCAAGTAAAAACGAAATACCTGTTATGATGATTGAAATATAAATTCCAAAACTATGAAAGATAAATGTCCCTAGTATTGGTCCTAATACCATAAATATTGCAAATATCGTTTGATATATAGACATTGCTAATTGAATTTGTTCCGTTGATAAATGTTGTTTAAACAACTTCATTCCAGATGGTTGTGAAAACTGTGAAAGGATTGCAGAGATGAGTGTCACAAAAAACACAATTTTCCACGTTCCAAACATAAGCGTAATTAATACAGCGAATACTGAAATGGAACTTAACGTTTCACACCATATCATTGTCTTCTTTGGCTTCCACCTATCAGCAAAAGTACCGCCAATAAATGAAAAAATAAAAATTGGAGCGAATTCAGCAACTGAAATCATCGAAATAGCAAAAGCATCACCTTTTGTCATTTCCATTACATATAGTAATACCGCAAAGTTTCGAACCCATATTCCTATTTGTAAAAATAATGCTGATGCTAAAATCCCTTGAACAAACCGATTTTTTAATACTTGTGATACCCCATTGTTTTGTTTCGTTACTACATTTGTCGACATAAAAAAGCCTCCTATTTCATGTTCTGAACAGGAGGCAGCACAAATCATATAAAAAGACTATATATTCGCAGAGCGATATACATCCCTTTTCTATAAATGTACAGACTAACCCTATTCAGAAGAATATTTCGTTTTTTAACGAAGATCTCTTACAAATAGAATTAGTTGATCATTGGGATGTTTTCACCCTTCCGTTTCGAATTTAAATAACACATACATACTCTATGTAAATCATTTTCGATGTATGCATGTCTCCTTTTAACTATTCTAGAAAGTTAAAGGCAATTCCTCTAAAGAACGCATTAAATAGTTACCTTGCCATTTAATTTCTTCACGATCGCCTTTTATTTGTAGTTCAGGCATTCGATTAAACAAAGTAGTAATAGCAATCTTTGCTTCTAACCTCGCAAGTGGAGCGCCTAAGCAGAAATGGCTACCATGACCAAAGGCAATATGACGATTATTTTCCCGAGTAATATCGAATACTTCTGGGTTTTCAAATACAGTTTCATCACGGTTTGCAGAAGCTAAGGCAATGACAACCATATCTCCTTTTTCGATTGTTCGGTCGTGAATTTGAAAAGGTTCCGCTGCCCATCTTGCAGTTGTAACCTCAACTGGAGAATAATATCGTAATCCTTCCTCAATAGCAGCATCAATTAATTTTGGGTTTTCTTTTAATAACTGTAATTGATTTGGATTTTCAAGAAGTGCTAATACCGTATTTGTAATTAAATTCACTGTCGTCTCGTGTCCTGCTACAATTAATAGCATTATCATTGAATACAGTTCCCGAGCGCTAAGTTTATGCCCTTCACTCTCTGCAAGTATTAAAGCACTCACTAAGTCTTCTTTTGGCTCTTTTCGTTTAATATCAACTAAATATTGAAGATATGTAATAAACTCAGATAGTTGTTTTTCGGTCTCTTTTATTTCTTCAGGTGTTTCTGGTGATGCAATAACAGCATGAGACCAAATTCTAAATTTCGCTTGATCTTCTTTTGGAATACCGAGCATCTCACTTATCACAATAATCGGTAATGGAAATGAATAATCATCCACAAGATTTAATGTACCTTTTCGCTCTATATCACTTATCAAATCATCTGCTATTCTCTCAATTCTTTTGTCTAATTGTGCAATCATCTTCGGTGTAAAAGCTTTTTGTACGAGTGATCGTAGACGATTATGGTTAGGTGGATCTGA
This sequence comes from Bacillus sp. 2D03, assembly GCF_003946765.1. Taxonomy (NCBI): domain Bacteria; kingdom Bacillati; phylum Bacillota; class Bacilli; order Caryophanales; family Bacillaceae; genus Bacillus; species Bacillus sp. 2D03. The sequence continues at coordinate 31,904 of NZ_RPSJ01000023.1, forward strand.
ATTTAACATATGTGTTGTTAAGTGGTCACTATTATCAACGGAAAGATACATGTTCTTTATATCTTGAGAAAACACATTTGTCCAATCTTTTTTTAAACGATTATCTTTTAAAAGTGGCAGAGCATCTTCATATCTAGTAATGAGCCATTCTTTACCGATTTCAACTTGGTTTACAAATAATATAGGTTGTTTTTTTCGCGATTCTTTATAAATTTCATACGCATCTTCTTTAAACTGAGCTGAAGCTAAATTAATGCCATCCTCTATGCTTAACCCAACTTTGTTTTTCATTGACATTGTATTCCCTCACTCTCATTTGTTTTTGAAAACCAACCCAACATATGCATTATACTCTAATAAAAACGTGAAAATTGTAAATTTTTAATCAAAATCTTACTTCGTATATTGAAAAATAAAAAAGTGAGAGAGTAAAATCGTTTCACTCTCCCACTTCTCTTTATGCGAAGCACATAAAATTACTAATTTGTTGATAGCGATAACTTACTTTACGACGACGACCACCTTGCCACGTGTAACCTGACACTCCATTTCTTCTCACTTCAGTCGGAAAAAACCATAAGTCCCTTCCGAAAGGACCAGGACGATGTAAGCGTAAATAGCCCCATCTTCCTAGACAGTTACACATCCATGATTTCATATTACCTGATTGAGCCGGAGAAGCAAATGTAGACGGTAACGACGGCGCCTGTGACGGTGGTGGTGACGTTGGAGCATCTTCCGCATCATCTGGTCTGTAATCTTCTTGTTCAATATCTCTCACTTCATTTGTAGGTTCATACCCGTAGTCATGTGGATTATAATACATCGCTTGATCATATGGATAATTTTGTTGGTTATACATATTAACAAATCACCTTCTTTTCATTCATTACCTTTACCATTCATATGTGATATGCCCTCTCTGGGAAGCTTATGTATAGCCCAAATTCAACTTAAAAAGCTCGTATTATTAAAAATACGAGCCTTTCAAAAATAGAATGTGTTTATTATTTCCTTAACTTCACACTATAAAAACGCATTTCATCTAACGAACCTTCAAATTCAAATACTTCTTGTTTAATTAATTGTTTCAAACGATATTCTAAGAATGTATCTCCAACCAATTGTTCAACAAGACCAAGTGCTTCACCAATTACTCTAGGAGCTTTAAGGAACTCTCGATCAGCACCCACACTTTTCGCGCATTCAATTATAAATTGATCAAAATAATCTTCCTGTACAGAATGCACTTCATTTTCTTTCCACACTCTTAAACATTCTATGCTTTCCGATAATCTATCCCACTCATTTTCAAACTTCATGCGCTTCTCTTCAGTTAAATAAGGTAGCTTTATAAAACTTTTTTGGAATAGAGCTAAACTTTCAGGTGGTAATTCTCCCGTTCCACGAATATCATACTCTTGTTTTAATATTTCTCTACTTGCTTCAGACGTATTAATAACTCGAATGTTTTTCTTATCCTTTAATTGTGCCATTACAAAACTTAGGCCTACATGTTCATGTGCATTATCAGCCTTCCAAATTGTAATAGGCGTTTCAACAGGAATAGTATGTAGTTCTTCTATAGTTGCTATAAATCTTGATAAATATTCTTCTTCAAAATAACTATCATAAGCTGTTAAGTTATTTATTAACCAATTCTGTCTTGCTAGTTGCCCCTCATTCGTATGCAACCTATATATCGGTCCAATTGAAAAGAATTCCGAAAAAGCAACAACACTCTCTTCAAATAATTCTTCTTGACTTAACATATATTTTAAGCAACCAGCCGTTGAATCATCAAAAGCAATATGTACGTGCGTACTTTCTTTTACATTCCTTTTATAAGTAGGATTACTTGTTAATTGTTTCGGAATATCCATCAAATTTTTAATTGTATCTTCAGTATAGTTTTCTTCTAATAAGTTTAACTGTATGAGAATACTTTGAAGTAAATCTTTAGCCTCATCTTCGTACATATCCTCTACAGCATTTTTAATTTTATCTATCACACAAATCCCTCTATTCAATTCAAAAATAACGTAGATTATAGTGTATCATTTTAGTATAGTTCTTTAAAGTTAAATCCAGATTACTACAGCAATCTGGATTTTCAACAAAAGCTCTCCTTATATTTTTGAATTGCTAAATATTTTTACTTTGAAAATCCTTGTATCTAAATGTATAATTATATAAAAACAAAAATATAGGAGCTATATTTATGGATAAAGTACTTACAAATTATAAACATTACTTAAAAAATTGGAGATTTATATTTATTTGCATACTACCTGCTATTGCCTTATTCGTTACTTCCGATGTCATCTTTGAACTACTGTTTCATCAAAATTTCTACTTATCTAACTTAATTTCTGCTATCATATTATTTTTAATATTTATTAACGTTAAAGATAAATTTAAAATTAAAGGCTAAAAAACACTATTTCAAAATAGCTATTTATTATTGCATCCTACTATAAAATAAGGCTCGTAGTAGATTTTCATAAAAAATAAGAGCACCCTGCAATTGGATGCTCTTATGTGATTAGAGGTTTCTTCTGAGTATTAAGTAGGACACGAAGATCTTGTCCTACTTAATAATATATGCTTGTACTTATTATTTCGTGCATATATTAAGCACCATGTTCAGGTACTTAATATATGCATAGTCATTGCTAAAAAATCTACTCAAATATTCACTGTACAATTTCATATTTATAAATTAAAAAACATCCCCAATGGATGTTTTTTATCTAACATTTTAAGCTTCCATAAACTTAGCCGGTACACCAATTTTTTCAACTACAGAAGATATATTAGTAGGATTAATCATTACATTTTCAATACATACTAATTTATTTTCTAATATCCCATTCTCTGTAGTAATAAGTTCTTCAAACCGATCTAAAGTCATTGAGAATTTATGTTCACTTCCACCATTCATACTAACTTTTAAATACTTCATAGTGTCACCGCCTTTCATAATAATTTACATTTCGACAAGAAGGCGCTTACATCCTTTTTATTTACTCTTAGATTTCTCACGTTTACATATATGTTGAGAAAAGAAACTACTATTATTCACTCACAAAATTATTGCTAATAAGAAAGATAAAGATAAAAATGCACAAAGTGGAATATATAAACCCGTATCCATTCTTGCAAAGTGCGTATCTTTTTGTCGTTTAAAGATACCAAAATAGTTAAACTCACCAATTACTCTAATAGAAAAGACAATCATACAAATCCAGGAACCGACTTGAATAATAACATTAGGAACTGCAAAATGAACAATATTTGCTTGTTGCAACAAAATTATTGCTGCCATACTTAATAATAATGCAATGAACAATGTCATTCCGGTGCGAGGTGTAAACGCCTTTTCCACTGATTTAGTTGGAATAACACTATTTGTCCCCCAATTACCTCCGAAAGCCCAATATACATGTAAAAAGCTAACTAAGAATAATATACAAGCAGATATATATGTAATGATAAGCATTTTATCCTCCCCTTATTTTAGTTCCTATCTATAAAATATGCTATTCCCCTCCGCAATAGCAACCTTCATTTCATTACATAAAAAAACCGTAATGATTTATCAATATTAAGATAAGTCATTACGGGGTTATTAAACTTCATTATGCATTATATCTATTTCTTCGGCGTTCCATCCTTGTTTGACCTTGAACTGCATTTTCTTTGTATGGATCTATTTGCTCTGTCATTTCATATGTTGCAACTGGTTCTTCGTACTTATACTCATGGATTTTTTCTGGCATTTTACTTTTAGATTCTTTCCCACCAAACTTAAATAGTTTCATCCTTAATTTCGGTAATCTTGGAAGACGAATCTTAAATGATAATCTTTTGCGTTTCTTTTTTGGTCCAAGTAGATTTATATTTTCTTTATTATTATCTTTCTCTTTGCGGTGAATGAACATCGCAAGTAATCCTCCTATTACAAGTCCTCCAATTAATAGTAATATATATACATAATGGCTTGTCATTAAACTCGTTATGCGTTCAAGTATGACTAACGACTGTACTTCTTTTATATCCCATAGTAAAGCGGCCCATAATGAGAATAAGCCCAAAGTAAGTCCATATGTACGAAAACGGAATAAACATGGAATTAACGCGACACATGCAGCAATTTTCGCATTTGCTATGATTGAGCTTGTTGAAATATCCTGATGCCAAATAACTAACAGTAATGTTATAAATGGCGCATACGCTATCCAACTGCATATACGTGAATACATCTTTTTAGCAAAATAACTACCGAAACTAGTAAAAAATAAAAGCCCTCCAATATATATAGATTGTTCTAGAGGGATTTGCTTTGTAAGTCCTGCAATTGGAAAGAGGCCGCTCAGTAGCATTAAGAGCACATCTAATTTCTTCACAATTCCCCATTCCTTTCAAATTTTTTCAATTAATAAAAATCGTTTTTCCATATGAAATAGTTTTTGTATTTCTAAAAAACATATTAATCCTGTCTGCACATAAAGTAAATATGTAAACGAAAAGATACTTGACAAAGGATATCCTTATTTACATAAAAAAATGACAAATCCTGATCGATATAACGAGCAGGATTTGTTTACTAGTATTTAAAGTAGAATAATTGAATCTTTCTTTTCTACTTTTACTACATCTACATCCAATTCATCATCAAATTCTTTAAACTCTCTTGCATCTATGTCAGTAATATAACTCTTTATTACCTTTTCCATATGCATGGAATATGTCATGTGTACATTCTTTTTCGAAAGCATACTAGAATTACAGCACATGTAATGTATCATTTTAGCGATATAATCCCTTTCTACAGGTTTTACACCTAATGGTAGAATTTCAAGTATATAACGCTGAAAAATCCCACTACAATTAAGTGAATATTCACCAGTGCTATAATACATCCCTTTTTGATCTGCATATAAGCCAATGCTATCTAAAGCATCATCACATTCTATTAAACCGTAACTTGGTACATCAAAACCTGTATTTATTCTAATAATATTTAAATTTGGAACCTTTAACACCTCTGGAACAATTTCAGGTAAAATATCTGTATTAATTTCTTTATTTTGTAACTCTTTTATCCAATACCTTCTCAAATTTGCATCTACAATGAAATAAACTTGTTCATTTTGTTCTTTTGCATATTGTACAATTTCCATTAATGTTTCGGAAACATATTGTTTAAAAAGAGCTCCCATATCATTTCTCTTTGATGGTTGTGGTAAAAATGCATTATGTTTATTTATATTTAATAATACGTAATCAATCGTTTGCCATTCTGTATTCCCATATAATTTATATAAAATTTCTTTTCCTTTTATTTTTGAAAGAATAGGTAAGAAATCAAATTTCGATATTCGTTCAATTGATAAATTAACATATATACAAGGTAAATTTATCTTATTCCAACTGCGCTTCAAAAATCCTTTTTGCTCTAATAAACTAAAAACACTATTTACAATTGTTTTACGAGATACACTTTGGCCTATAAATAAATTAATAAATGTTGAAATACGGTTTGCTCGTGCAAATCCCTCTCTAATGATTTGTTTTGGATCAATTTTTTCTCGTCCATCACAATTTTTCAATGCGATTAATGCTAATGTCGCATCACTGCGCTCGCCCGCGGTAGCATAGACAGCTTTCGTAACATCATCTACAAGATTTGTTTTATATTTTTGGCAATATTGCATTTTATATGGATTTTGTAACACCTTTTCAATATTGTATCTCACAATCTTTAATAACACTGGAAAATCTGTATTCAAAACATAAGAATTTTCACCAACTTTAGTCAAAACAATTTGACTCTCAAGTAATGCTTGTTCTATTTCCAGCACTATATTTTCAGACCAAACTTCTAATGTTAATGTCTCTAATCCTTTTGGTGCAAATAAAGGAAATAATTCATTTTTGTTATTTGTTGCTATCTTTTTACATTCTGGAAGTATTGTGAAATAAGAGAATTTACGCTGAAATTCTTTAAATAAATACTCTCTTTCCTTTACTTTTATACCCGGTTCTATTTTAGTACCTTGAACTTTATAAATTCTCTCATTGTATGGAAATAACACCCTTTTATTTTCCCCTACAATATAATCTTTCGGATATTGGAGAATATGGTCTAAATCCACCTCTCCCCCTATTTGAAAATCATCTTTTAAATTTCTAAATATTTTAATCCATTTCATACCGGTTGTAGCTTGTTGTATTTTTAGTTTTACAAACCGTATTTTTTTATTATTTGACGCAAACTCTGAGGTAGAAATCAATATCATGCCTCGTTTCCGTCTTAAAAGTAAAGGAATATCTGGATGATTATATTCTTGATATTAAGACTGTTTTTATGATTATTTCTTGTTAGTGTGTATTAATTGATTATGGCTATTATTGAAGATGATATATCAGCGATAATTTATGTCTATTTCGTATAAGTGTTAGCAAGTTCGTTTGCAAACTTGTTAGCACTTTTTTATTTCTTCTATTCTCCCATGAAAATTAGCATAGTTTTTATGAATTCTATATCTAGTAGAAAGCTCTCTATCATATAAAAGTATAATAATAGGTTAATAAACAAGCAGTTTTTTTACTAAAACATAGAATAATACTAACCCTAATTGAAGGGAGGTATAAAAGAATGTCCTGGAATAATGATTGCTGGAGTTCTAAGAAAAATCATTGTTGTGATGATTGGTGGAAATCTAAAGATAAGCGCCATTGTGATGACGATTGGTGGAAATCTAAAGACAAGCACCATTGTGATGATGATTGGAAGTTCAATCGAAATAAGTGTCGTTGTAACTGTTTCTTTATTTGTTGCCATTGTAAAAAGAAACATTGGTAAGATTTTCAGTACCAACTTAAAGGCAAAGAACATGCCTTTCGGACTGATAAATACTAGATTATAGTAATTAAAAAGCTGACTAATTATTGTCAGCTTTTTAATTACTTTACATACACACAGGCTTCATTTGCTGTTACATAGTATGCTTTACCTTTGCTATTATTATGCACTTTATTTCTCACCAAATTATTCTTTTGTATAGTAATAATTTAATCCTTTAGCATCTAACCATGCTGTTGCTTTATCTAGCTCGCTACCTTGACGATAATCCGACTCGAAATAAACAAGCCCCTGACGATCTCCTCGGGAAACAATTTTTGAAGTGTATCCAAGCTTATCCATCATTTGAATCATTTCGGGAATTAAATTTACACCAAATTCATAAGAAACCACCTTATTATGTTTGTTCACGATAATCTCCACTCCTTCTTCTTTATACGATTTATTTGTAAACCAATCTAACGACTTGCTTCCAATTAATTCATTCAAATCACACTTTCCAATACCAGGTACATTTCCTGTTTCAGTGTATTGCCAGATATCACATGGATAAGCTGGTCTATTCCCACCATAACGAGGAATCCATACAAAGTCAGATTTTACATTTACCATTCCGAATGGAGCATACATATGATGACCAACATATAAACCAACTTTCTTAGCACCTAATCGACGTAATTCATCGATAAAAGCCTGTGTACCTGCTCGCATATCATCCATGGTTTTCATTTCTACATCAGCCACCCAGACTGTTGCGCTCTTATCTCCACGATTCCAGAAGTCTCGAGCTTCTACACGTGCGTCATTCTCAGAAACGAAACGACAGAATGCATAGTTACCAAAAGGAATACCATGTTGCTTCATAGCTTGTACATATCCCTTATATAATGGATCTACATAATTCGAACCATCTTGTACACGAGCGATGATGAAATCAATGTATTGTTTTGCCACAGGCCAGTTAATATTACTATTCCATTTTGAAATATCTACAACGTGTCCCATTATTGAACATCTCCTTTTAGTGTAAGTTATTTTTTTCTAATACATCTTTTTGTTGTAGTCCCTTATTGCTCAAATAATTGTTCTTCCACGCCATATACAAAGTGAATGCACCTGTAATTACAGCTACTAAATCGTTTGTGATTTTGTCATCAATCGTTTGGTATCCGACAAGATTTAAGACACTATTAATCACAGCAATCACCAATACGACATAGCGACTAATTGATGCTACATCAAGATTTTTCATATTCTCACCTCCTTTCAAAAAAAAGTGACCGTATATACGATCACTTTCCTGCGAATTTAAAAAGAGCCATTATCCCACCAGTGATAATAGCTCCAACTACTGTAGTACCAATCCAAAATACTAACTTATCTAATCGATCAATTCGTAAATGAGCACTTTTCGCTGACTGCTGCGCTTCAATCGCAACATCTTTAACGTTACCAAGTGTGTCTAACTTTGTTTCTACCCTTGTTAATCCTACTAATAGCTCTTTAAAATCATCATGTTTTTGCTCTGGCATTGGTTCAACTCCTTTCCAAATAAAAGCCCTATTTTATACAAAATAAAAAAGCCTGCTTATGCACGCTTAATCTGTAATATCTAAATTAAAAAGTTCATTGCAATATGAACAGTACTCCCGCTCGGAACACCATTCACGAAAATCCCCCCATCAGGTTTTATTGTAACTTCACAAACTGCGGGTGTATATCCATATGCCAGTGCTGGAAAAGCAATGTGCTGTACAGGTCTAAATCCAACTGGTAGTGTAGCGAATACTGCCTCATTTTGAGGATTTCGAACTGAACCAATTACACTAATGTTTTCACCACTTCTCTTATATTTCATATCTCTATTAGCAACATTCTCTACCCCAGTTGTAGGAAGGTTAATCCAACCTGTATCATTTGCTTGTCTAATTGTTCCATCTGTTCGAAATTCTACTCTTTTGGACCAATCCCAAGTATCCCCCTGTTCCTTTGTAGAAGGGGCAAAAATCAGCTCTCCCTGCGCCCCTTTGTGAATGACTGTCTTATAAGAACGACTTCCCAGCACAATTGCGTTATCAATCTTAAATTCAAGTAATCCATTTATGATGTCGCCAGCTTTCTTAACAAGGTTTGTATTAGCGGAAACATTAAACGTTTTATTGTTACAATTATAATCCCAAACGCCTTGATTTCCTTTAACATCCCTAATCCCGTAATAACCATCCCCTGTTTGGTAGAAGTTGAGCTCTTCAACTCCTGCCGTAGAGAATGCTATTTTGTTAGTATTGGCTATACCCGCCCTGTCAAACAAGAGGTTGCCAGGCATCGTATCGCCACTTTTCTTAACAACATCCATAGCATTTAATTTCTGCTGTAACTCGTCTAACGTTTTCTTAATAATCTCAAACTCAGAAATATAGTTTTCGATTTTAATATTACCTTCTTTTACATCCCGTCTTAATGTAATCCGAATGTCTGGTGTACTCATTCGTTCTGTACTTTTTTCCATCACAAAATAAGCTGTCCAATCATCCGATGTGGAAACAGCTTGCGAGGACAACGTATATGAAAACACACCATTCTTTGCATCAACTATTTGGGCATCATCCCGAACGAACAGTCCGACTTGATTAATCGCTTCGTACTTTACTGCATACCCTGTTAAATCAACAAGTTGCCCCTTTTCTCTTACATTTACAGTAATCTTCAATCCGTTTTTATCATTTTGCCTCGAACGAATTGTTTTGGTAAACACAGGATCTGCTAAATCTATAATAATTTCCTCATTTCGCATGACTACACCTCTCTCTAACTATTCCTTTTCACGCGTCTAGGCGGTCTTCTTTGACGTTTTACTTTTTTTCTGTGTTTTATATTTCCTTTAGGCTTTATCGGCTCTAATTCTTCGATTCTAGCATCTGTTTTAGTTACATACTCCTGAAATGCTTTTACAGTCTGCGAAATCATTCCATATATGCCAACACCATTTTCTTTTGATTCATCCGGAAGTACAATTCCATAATGAGTTGTAATATCCTTTGTTGTAAGGATTGGATCTCTTTCTTTACGTTTCATACGCATATCATACAACTCGGCTACTTCTGTCTTAAGGTTATACTGTTTAATTTCCCAGCCCATTACCTTCTCTAACGCATCAAATTTAATATCACGTATATTCGTTTTATATTTCTTTTTAGAAGATACTTTAAAATCTGCTGCTAAAACACCATTGAAATAAGTACCTCCTCCACTTTTCACTTGCACATAGGTACTTTCATAATTTCTGTTATTCCGTAATAAGATGTTCTGAAATACGATGTCACTATCTCCACCAGGTGTCAACTTCAAATCCACAATTCGATCTCCATTTTGGCGGAAATTAAACCCTTCTTTTGCAGTGAAATAAGCACCACCTGTTCTACTTTCTAGAAAAAGATTATTTTGGCTTCTCAAAGAAGCATAGGATTCTTTTGACTCTAGTTCTAGGCTTTGATCCGCTTTTAGTTCCGCATGTCCATTTTGATTAAACGCAAGAGCCGCTGAAAAATAGACTCTTGTCGGATCACCATTTAGGTATCCATTCGATATTCCGATTCCTCCTGACTTTGGAGAACTTTCGAGTTGGTAAACTAACACTGCACCCTGCGTTGCTGTTATATCATTGTTGCCACCTAATACAATAGTGGGTTGCATGACATTACTTTGATTTATATAATAGCCCATGAAAATCCGAGTAATATACGATTCCATTAGCCTAATAAACTGTCTGGAAATAGAGACATAATTAGAATCATTGGCAGTTCTAAGAGTAGTTCCTGTTATTTCTCCGCCTTGAATCAAATTTCCATTCAATACTCCAGTTGTAATAAAATCCGCAACAATACGCCCATCTTTTGTCATTGCTATTTCATACGGACCATTTACCCCGTTTGATGAATAACCTAATCCGTTTATGTTCCACTGCCACACTTTTGAAGCTGTCATTTCATTTTTTGTGTCCATAATTAGAATTCGGTCTGGATATACACGAACATTTCCACCAAATCCTGAATTGATTAGTTTTGTTGCATTTTCTTTCGCTGCATCGAGTAAAGATCCTGGCATATTTGATAAATCTTGTTGAATTTGATCTACTTTACCCGCCATGTCTGTAAAAGATTCTTTAAAGTTACCAATGGTTATATTGATATATTCCTTTTTAATCGGATCATATTTATACGCAATGACTTTTGCTTGAATATCAATACCGTCTTCCTCATGTTTAACTGTAACAATATCGCCCATCCAGACACGCTGCAAAATTTTATATTCTTTATACTCCTCTGTTTGAGATAACTCTTGAAATTCAACCTTATATGTCGCTTTCGGTTGATCTACCATCTGAATATCAAACATAGCTTTAGCGGCTTGACGTAACCTTTTATATGCTTCTTCTACAGGTACTGCGTCTTCATCATTTGCATTTTTACCAATAGCTGCTTTTATATGATTAAATTCAATCACTCGTATTCTCGGATGTGGATATTTATTAATCAGTGGACTATCTACATATTTTTCTGGTAATAACAATCCGTCAAACCCTTGCGGCATAATTCTGGTAGTAGGGCTTTTCCAGTCCACACTTCCTTCATAACCTAACAAATCTTTTTTATGTCTTATTACTACTCCACGATTAGCTCCTCGGCTTTTCAGCATCTTAACATCGAAGTTGTCTCTTTTTAATTCCCCGCCCCATCGATTCACGAATGAGTTATCTTGACTCGTATCCAACATTGCTTCCACTGGATTCTTTCGAACAATACGTGCGGTGGATATATTCATTACGTCAGAATAAAAAGTAAAAGGATGCTTATACTGACAACCTGATGATAACCTAGCCATAGCCCCACTACCATTTGTGGGCTGTATAAATATATCTTCAATCAAGTTTTCCGTTAAATCATAAAAAATGTGATAACAAACCGCTTTGATTTCCCCCATGCTCACTTTAGGAGTCACCACGCGAAATAACTGATCCCCATCAGGAGTAGGAACTTTTATGATGCTCATTCCGTCAATCTTCGTTCCATATGGAGCAAATAAAGGGTAATTAAAATTAAAAACAAATAAACCGTTGAGTTCTTCCTCAACAGTTGCACTATAAATATGTTTATCTAAAACACCAATTCCGTTATGTGTAAAATCTGTTTCATTTGGTTTATATAAAGTAATCA
>NZ_RPSJ01000024.1:0-34514 GCF_003946765.1 Bacillus sp. 2D03
ACAACATTCTTGAAAATAAGAATACATACGATGCCCTTTTTTAATCCAAATTTGAAGAGTTTTATAGTTTGACGGATTTTCCTTTGTCATTTTATTCACCTCCTTGTTAAGGATATTATAGCAAAAACAGAACGTATGTTTCTTTTGTTTTCTTGAAAATAAAATATTTCTTTCGATTCACCTCACCACCTTCACTTACGTTTAGAAGTGGGAGTCCTCTCGAAAGGCATATGATAGAAAGTGTAATTTTAATAAGCGGGGGCCTTCATCCCCCGCTCATTTCTATGCAGATTACATAAAAAAACATCCAATTATTTTAATCGGATGCTTTTTTATGTATATTTATCAGTTCATTAACTTTATAGCTATATATAATAAACTTAAGATTACTATTCATTATCATACTTACGCTTTCCGCAGCATTCTAGAGAAGAATGTAACGATTAAAATAAAGACGATTGCACCTAATAAAGCTGGAAGAATAAAGATGCCTCCCCATTCAGGACCCCAATGACCAAATAACGCACTACCTACCCAAGATCCGATTAATCCGGCAATCACGTTACCAACTATACCTAACGGAAAGTCTTTTCCTGTAATCATTCCAGCTAACGCACCAATAAGTCCACCTACAATACACGTAATAATAAGTCCCACAATTAAACCTCCTATATTCGTTTTATATTGGATTCATCAAGCTTTAGTATGTAACCAAAGCTTGATGAACATATATTATTCTTTATTATCCAATTCATCACTTATCTTTTGTTTCACTTTTCCGACTTTTTCTTTTATCGTTCCCTTCGTTTTTTCCCACTTCCCTTCATTTTTCAACTCTCTATCTTCTGTAACTTCACCAATTCCTTCTTTTACTTGTCCTTTTTTCTTTTCAACTTTACCTTTAACTTGTTCTTTTAGTCCGTTCTCACTCATATTTACAATCTCCTTTTCGTAATAGATTTATAGATTTACAGGATACAAATTTAAATAGAATACATGCATCTTCTTTCTTGTAACCATTCACCGACTCTTTCTAAATCCTTAACGAATAACAAGATTTTTCCTTCATCCAGCTTTTCTTCGTAGAAGTTCGCCTCTTCCTCATTAAGCCCTAACTCTTGCATCTTATTTCTTAACTGATCTCCTGTGTTTTGAAAGACGTTAATAATGCTTGTCCCAAGTCCCTCCTCTTTTATCCCAATTGTATTCACGTCTGCATTGTCTGCGATTCTATCTGTCCTCTCTTTCTCATGTGTTAATACGTAAATATCTTTTTGGTCTATCCCTTTCTTCACTAGATCATTCGCCGCATTCATGACCTCTTTCTCCGTAATAAATTCATATACAAAAGGTTTACTATACTTCGTTTCCATCTTTAACTTCCTCCTTTAAAATGAATTATTTGTTATATTATATGTAGTACACCCATTTTCGAAATGTTAAACATAAAATATGAAAAAAGTTATGTGAATTTTGATTTTAATAGAGAATGAACATCATCATTTACCTCTTTAAAACATCTTCTCCTTACAATAACTACCTAAATTAACAGAAAATTTTTATAATTAAACTTGAGGAGGGATACTATGAAAAAAATCATATCTATATGCGCTCTAACCGCTTTATCTTTCACCTTAATAGGTTGTACAAGTACCTCGGCTACAGATAAAGCTTCACAAGTTAAGCAAGAACATACACAAAATACCTTTCAATTAAATTCCGCTAATATTACAGACATTGAAATACTGAAAACAACAAATCATACTACTTCCAAATCTCAAACAGATAATGAAAAAATGATACAATCTATCGTTTCAGCAGTTCAAAATGGAACACCTAAAACAATCACTTTAGATCAAAAAAAGAGAGAATCTGCACATTCTACTATTACTGTTACATATAAAGATGACTCAAAAGAAGAATTTCTTGTGTGGGCTGATAATAAGGAGCAAATTACGATTGCTAAAGATGAGAAGAAAGATAAGGTAGAAGGTGTGATAGTGAATATTAAAGATGCTAAAATAATGAAGGATTTCTTTTAAAATTCTAGTTAACGTTAAAAAAAGTAGGATTACATCCTACTCTTTTTTTAATCATGCTCAATAAATAGACCTTTATAAAATCTATTTAAGGTCTAATTTTGCTAAATCATGTTGTAAAACATTGTTTCCTTCTTGTGGGTTAAATATGATTGCACTAAGACCAAAAACATTCGTAACAACATCTCTATCTTTCGGACGAATGATTCTTACTTCATAAGCAAAAAGTGCTGGAGGAAGAGCTGCTGAACGAAAAGTAACATATCGATTAGGTGGCAATGTTTGTGTTGAAGGGTCTATTAATGGTAACAATACCGGAGAACCTGATGACCAATCAAACATTTCAACTGTTACTCTACGAGTATCATCTGGATCAACATTCATAGCTTCAACAGTAAGAAATAACGTAGCGGAATGTCTACGTAATACACCCGTTGACAAAGTTTCATTGTGATGTTTATGACATCTTCCAGGAGGATGACCATAGCCATAGCTCATATCAATTCCCCCCTTTCATTTACAATTAAGGACAAGTATTCCTTATAATATATAATGCTAGTATTATTTTAATGAAAGGTATAAAAGCGGATTTCTATCTATATTATTAGATATTTTATTTTTCATTTATTCGCTCTTAAAGAATAAAACGAAACTTTAATCAGCCCTCACCAATCCGGGTCTTACTACCCGACAAATAGCGGTATAAATCTATTTTAAAAAGGACCTGCTCCATTCATTCATAAAAGCATAAAGTAAATGGAATCCGTTAAAACACATGAGTGACCCCTTGGTTTTCCCCTCTTATTAAAAGGAGGAACTGTTATGGGCTTTGGTGGTAGTTGTGGCGGCTGTGGCTTCGCTGGAGGATTTGCTTTATTAGTTGTATTATTTATTTTATTAATCATCGTTGGAGCTGCTTGCTTCTGCTAAAAACTATCGAAAGGACACTCACGTGAGTGTCCTTTCTTCATGAAAAAAGCTCTACGCAATGTGCAGAGGTTCAAGTGTAACGAATACTTTAAAAATGTAGTATTACATTCCCCCCTCCAAAATGAACTTCGATGCTATAAATTTCGTTTAAGTGCAATCTTAATATTTTAGTTTAATAGCAATATGGTGAAACTTTATTCCAAACAATATTGCTATTGCACCAAAGTAAAACAAACTGGACAACCTAGATTTCAAAAGGAAGACACCTTAAAGGTTGTCTTTTCTTCATAAGTAAAAAAAGCCCGCCTATTTCCGTAGGCGGGCTTTATCTTTATTACACAATATGAAAGTATACTCTCTTTTTCTTTGAAATTTTATGTAATTATACATATTCATGAAAATAGAAGAAGTGAAATTGTACGTTTAGATACAGTTTGGCAACAAACTAACTGTTTTCTTGTGCATTAATAGACAACTACTGCAAGAGTTATAGTTTTTATGTTTTCATTTCCTTTTTGCATTTCTCTTTTAATTAGACGAATGCTTTTTGTAGTACATAATAAAAAATATCCAGAAAAACTGTCACAAAATCTGTTTTTCTGGTTTCTCTATAATACAGGTATCAAATTGAAAGTGAGGTTTAAACAAACATGTTAACCATAGAAAATGAAGAAAGTCATACTTCTGATATGACCTTTGAAGATTTATTTAAGCAGTACTATGCTTACGCTGTGAAACAAATCATCTGGATTGTTAAAGATCAATCTATCGCTGAAGAGTTAGCACAAGAAGTATTTTTACAATTATATCGTAGTGATTGGAAAGGAATTGAAAACATACCTGGATGGTTGATTAAATCTTCTACTTATGTAGCCTATAACCATTTTCGATCTAAAAAAAGGCAGCAAGCGAAGATTGATAAAGAAATACAATACCATGAAGTACAAAATGTTTCATCATTAGACGATGATTGGATAAGAAAAGAAGAAATTACAAAGGTCCAAACGATACTAAATAAAATGAATGATCGAGAACGAACCCTTTTACTAATGAAATTCTCTGGTTTTCAATATAAAGAAATTGCAGAAGTACTTCAAATTGAAATATCTTCTATTGGAACATTATTGGTCCGAGCCAAAATGAAATTTCGCAAGATTTATAAACAAATGGAGGAGGCATAACAAATGAAATGTTATGATATCGGATTTATTCAAACATATATTGATGGAGAACTTTCTCATGATATAAGAAAGGAATTTACAAAGCACCTAGATACATGTGAAGCATGCCAAGATTTATTAGTAGAAATCACTAGATTAAATCAATGGGAAAACGTAATGCTAGATGAAGAGTCTGCAAATTCACCACAAGAAATCAAAATTGATATAGAACAAGCATGGAAAACATTTGAAAGTCGTTCCAAGTCAGACAATGTTTCTAATATAAATTACAAAAAACAACAGAAGAAGGGACTCTTTACAAACATGAGTAAAAAATCAAAACGTTTCATTTATACAGCAGTAGCTGCAACAGCACTTTTTACAGCAGCAATGATTCCACAAGTACAAGTGGCGGCTACAAATGTTGCCTCATATTTTTCTGATGCAATTACAAATGATAAAGTTGTAAATGAAGGAATACAAGATGAAAATGGTGTCACACAAGATATGATGAAGAATGGTAAATATATTCCTATTGATGAAAAAATTACAGATCAAGGTATTACTGTGCACCTCAAAGAATTATATATATCAGATTTACGTATATCAGTTCATTATAGAATGGAAAAATCTGATGGAAGTTTAGTACCCTTTGAATTTGATACATCAGGATTAGAGCTCGAAAATGATGGTAAAATTAATGGGCAACAAGAGGAAAACCCTGAGATCAAAAATGAAGGAAGACTATCATTTATCGATGATTCAGATGATTATCTTCCTTTTGAACTTATGGCAGCAGGTAAAAAATTAAATGATATAGGTATTCGTGATAATGATAGACCCGAAGGTGTTTCTACATTTGTTATAGTTAATGAAGGAAGAGACGATTTTAAACAGCCCCTTACTTTAGATGTAAATATAACTAGAATTGGAAAAGTAGTTGGATCTTGGAAAGGTCAATTTCAAATTGATACTTCACATTTGAAAAATAATACGAATTAACATGAAAAGAAGAATAGAACAATATGTATTTAATGCTCAGTTTATATGTTTTCTTGTTTTCATTACATTTATTTCTTATATAGTTTTTACTCTATCTTTTATTTATGATTTAAGTTTATAACCTTAAATCAATCATTTAAAACCATTACAAGAAAAAGATCTCTAAAAAAGTAGGGAAATACATAACCGATTTCTTAACATTTAAGGAATCGGTTATTTTGTATTTAAAATGCGTCTAGACGTACAATTTTCTTTTTTTGATATAGTGACCTCCAATACATCATTGTCCTTCTCTAATCTCATATCTATTTTAAGAAGAGTCATTTACAAATTCAAAAAAACCCTCAAAGCATCTACTTTAAGGGGATTTCTCCTATCATCTTCTCTCTTCATACAATCGATTTGCTTTATACGAGCAAACGAAAAACATACATGTCGCAACGGGGATAAATGTCAAAAAAAGTCCTCTCATTAATGCAAATGGCGTTTCAAATAAGAATGACCATAGAAATGATACACCTTGCTTATCCCATAATCCTGGCGTCAAGTATAGTTCTTTCGGATTTACAAAGGCTCCTAAATTCATTGTATTACTATACACAAATAAAAATAATATCGGCAAATAACAGATCGCTAATTCTAAAAATGTTTTAGATAGACGCTTATACTTCCCTGCTCGTGACATTGGATCTGAAAAAATGTCATCTTCACTTTCTTCATCTACCTTTTTAAAATATTGCGTACCTGACCACCGATTACCAGCTATATGCTCCCAGCCACTATCTTCAAATAATGTGCAGTAATTAATAAAATCACTTTTTCTACTAAATACTCTATGGTCTATTTTAATCGTCGCATCTTCCGGTTCTGTATATCTAAATGTATAACCAAATGTATTGCTTTCTAGTTGATAGCCTTTCCAAGCCATCTCCTCTAACCATTTTTCCTCTTTCTCAAAGTCTAAAAAGAATTTCAATCTCCACATCATCGTTTCCCCCTAACTATACGTGTAATAAACTTTTTGTAACCGCAATAATGTGCTGCATTCTCATAAAATCTAAATGCAATACTTCTTTCCCGCGTTCTGTAATGACATACACTTTTCTTCGTTTATCTTCACTTTTTACCGATTCTATTAACCCTTGTTTTAATAAATTTTCCACCGCACCATACAATGTACCCGCTGCGATTTTCACTTGATGATTACTCAGTTCCTCCACCTTTTGCATAATTAAATATCCATGAGCTGGCTCTAATAAAGCTAAAAGAACGTAATACGTTGTTTCCGTTAATGGTAAATTTTTATCTCTATTCATAAAGACCTCCAATGTAACGATAACTATATAGCTAAACTATATAGCTAAACTATATAGTTAAACTGTATAGTTTGATTTTATACAGTTAGACTGTATATGTCAAATGTAGGAATAACTTTATAACCCAAAACAAAAACGCTACCTTTTTAAAAGATAGCGTTTTTATTTTACCCTTGCTTATTCTTCGCCTTCATTTGCTCATCAAGAGAGTTTTTTTCAGTTTCTAACACACTCATATCACTTTTCAACTTTTGCGTTTTTGCAAAATGTTCATCTACTAATTTATTATATTCTTTCTCAGAGTACATTTTTTCACTAGTTGATGTCGTTTTCTCTTTCGTAACAACTACATTAATAATTACAAATAAAGCTATAATTCCTATTAACGCAGCGAAAATCTTCTTTTTATTCATGATTAATCCTCCAAAATGTAAAATTTCAAAAATTATCATAACAGACCAATTCCCTTTTACCTGTCATATTTTGTCGAATTAATACAATAAAAAAAGCATCTAAAACAGATGCTTTTTCTCATTCTTAATACGTAAACGTAATCGTCACTAAAGAATACCCTTCTTTCGCATTGTAAGGCTCCGCTTTATAAGAAACACGGTTGGACCCTTGCGGATAACCGATTTCTCCAATTGCCTTTTTCACATCTTGCAGTGCACCGTTCATTGATTGCTTATAAAGTACTTCTATCTTTTCTGGCTTTGCACTATAACCCTGCTGCATTTTATTTTTTAATTCGGTATAGTTATTTGCGATATATTCATTTCCTAAATAGTTTAACTTTGTATCTTTTAATATTTGCTGATATGCAGGCGTTTTCGTACTACCTGCCGCAATTTTGTTTGTCAGTGTACTATAATAATTTGTTGTAGCTTGCGGATAGTCTCCACGGTTCCACTCATGATTTCTTGCGATTTGTTCATCTGATAAATTGAAATACGAATACGTTACGCGGCCCTGCTCATCTGGAACCGGATCATCGAATGTTGTATCAAGGTGATACCATTTGTTTTCGATTTTCACTAAATTCCAAGCATGAGGTTGTCCGTCCCCAGTTCCTGTCACGAAATGATTTTCAATTCCTGCTTCTTTTAATAATTGATAAGTTAATAGTGCGTAACCTTGGCAAACCGCAGAACGATTTACAAGTGCTTCATATGCTGTATAAGCTTTATAAGACGTATCATAAGAAACATGCTTTACTACGTAATCATGAATCGCCTTCACTTTTTCGTGATCATCCATTCCAACTTGAGTAATAGAAGAAACGATTGCTTTCGCTTGTTTCATGACATATTCCGTCTGTTCTTTCGTTTCACGATATGTAATCTTAAGCGTAAACGTATAATTTCCAGGTGATCCAGAAAGCCCATATGAAACATTCGATCTATTATTATTTGTATACTCATTTTTACTTGCCACTTCTTTATATGCGTTAAAAAGTGTATTCATCACTTCGTTTGTATTATTATTTTTCGTTTTATATGGCAGTGTAATATTTGTCTCGTATGTATTAATACGCTTTTGTACTTCCTCTTTAAACGCTTTTAATAATGCCGCATCCCCTGTATCTTTCACATCAGCATTTTTATACTTCAAAGTTTTATATAAAAACTGCGCATACTGTTCACGTGTTACTGTGCCATACGGTTCAAAATTCCCGTTCCCTGTGCCATCTGCGATTCCATTTGACTGCACCGCACTAATTGCATTTTCTGCCCAAAATGGATTTGGAACATCCTTAAAGGTATGTTTTTGTTTTGCCGCAAGATGGAAAGCATTCGTAAGAATTTGTGCCATTTCCGCACGATTCACAGAAGCTTTCGGTCTAAATTGGCCATTTTCATCACCTTTAAAAACTCCTAAATTCGTTAAAGTTAATACCTCTTCTGGAAACATTGTAGAACTTTGATTAATATCACCGTAAGGATTTTTAAACGTAGACCCATCCTTTAATACGTAACGAGTTCCATCATTACTAAACGAACCGCCTTGTTTATTCGGTACTAACACTCGATAAATTAAAGCCGCAACTTGCTCCCTTGTCGCAACATCTCCAAAACCAAATATCCCATTTCCATAACCGGAAATAATATTCTTACTCGCTAAATCTTTAATCGCAGGATATGACCAATGTGATGTCGGCACATCAGAAAAAACACCCACTTCAGCAGCTTTTACATCGCTGCCATTTGTATATAACAACGCACCACCAATCAGTGATAATGATGTAATTGATTTTAATAGTTTTGTATACATAATGTCTTCTCCCAATACGTTCTCTATTTTTGTTGGTTTATGTCGAAAAATCTAAAAATATGACAAAATATATTATACAATTAAAAGTTTTTGAGGGATATATTGAATTTTAAAATATGCAAAAATTCATATTAATATATTTTTCCGTATTAATATTATGTTGTTTTTCTTTTGTATATATATAAGTAGTCAAACCAACACAAATAATAAAAAGACAGCTATCCGTAGATAACTGTCTTTTTATTGAATCCAATTTAATTATTTTGAAAATCTAGCATACCCCAAGAAATGCTTTTGAGTGTATGAACTATTTATCTTACTTTTAATTACACCTGTTGTTTCGTCAGCAGCATGAATATATTCACCATTTCCTAAATATATTCCTAAATGAGAAGGACCCGCTTTATATGTATTCTGTAAGAATACTAAATCTCCTGGTTGAGGATCACTTATTTTTGTAACCATTCCCCAATATCCAGCTACGCTTGTTCTTCCAATATTGTATCCATTATTTTTAAATACATAATAAATAAAACCGCTACAATCAAATGAATTAGGTCCACTATTTCCAAATACATATGGTTTTCCTAATTGTTTTAAAGCAAGGTCAACCACCCCAGAATTACCAGAATCTGTTTGGTTAAGATTAATCCACTTGTCGCCTTCCCATGTTTTAATCTTCAACCAGCCACTAGTTGTCCCATCTATTATTCTAAAATTCTGTGGACTATATAATGCTCCAGCGTTTGCTTTTGCTGAACTAAATGAAGGTTCATTATACGCATAGAATGATTTATTTATAAATCTTTCTTCTCCATCTAGATTCATCCATTTCTCGCCTTCCCATGTTTTAACCTTTAACCACCCACTAGTTGTCCCATCCACTACTCTAAAATTCTGTGGATTATATAATGCTCCAGCGTTTGCTTTTGCTGCATTAAATGAAGCTTCGTTATACGCATAGAATGATTTGTTTACGAATCTTTCTTCTCCATCTGGATTGATCCACTTATAACCTTCATAAGTACTTACTTTCATCCAGCCATTTTCTTTTCTTTCTACTACTCCCCAATTTTGTGGGTTAAATGGTGCTCCATAATTTGCTTTCTTTGCATTAAATGAAGGCTCATTATATGCATAAATCGTTTTGTTGACGGTAATTTGTTCAGCCGCAGGATTCATCCATTTTTCGCCTTCCCACGTCTTAAATTTAAGCCAACCATCTGTTGTTCCATCTACTATTCTAAATGTTTGTCGCCCGTACTTCGCTCCAGCATTCGCAATCTTTGATGAGAGAGAAGGTTCATCATATGCATAGAAATCTCCCATGACACGTACTTCCCCATTTAAGTTAATCCAAACTGGACCTTCCCATGTTTCAATCTTCCACCAGCCATTATCTCTTTTTTCCACGACTCCTACATTTTGAGCACCATACTCTGATCCGCCATTTGTTTTAGCTGAATTAAAAGATGGTTCCTTATACCCATAGAATGATTGATTCACATATTCTGAACTACTAGTAGCGTGAGTTACTATACTAAATGTAGAAATAGATAAAATGAGAATTAATAGCAATGATACGCCTTTTTTAAACATATAAATTTTTCACCTCTTCCTTTTTTTAACAGTATATTACCATAAGTACATTAACATAAATTTCTTTATTTATCTATAATTTACCATATTAATTGGTAAACAATTTAGATTATTATATTTCTTTTAAACCCTCTCTATTCAAGGCATAATTGGGTTCAATGTAATAAAAAATACAAGATATGCAATATTGCATATCTTGTATTTTTTATATTAAATTATTAATCTATTCCTTTCTTATACATCAGTATCTAATTTTTGCTAGTTGCTCTTCTTTTTAAAATAACTATTTTGTTCACTTTTTTGATACATTTACGAAACATTTCTCTGTTATCTTCATTAAGTTCTTTTCTTTTTATAATGTCGTGCGAGATATACCAACATAGGAAGCCCTAGCCCCCTAATCCTAGGGCTTCTTTTTTAATAAGGATTTTATGCATTTTATTATTCCCACCAACTTTTAAATTTTATATTCAATATATAATTACATTTAGTTTAAAATATATCAATGAAACGTCACGTGTTTCAAATACAACATTTTTTGATGACCTTTAATACATAAAATGTTGTTATCAAGTCGGAGTAAAGCACCTTTGGGTGTCTTTTCTTTTGTACATTATATCCATTAGGGCTCATTTATTTTTTACAAAACCCACCCTTTTGCTTCCAACGGCGACGAGGAGTGGTTTTTTTGTTATCTTTTTCTAAAATTTGTTTCCTAAAAACATACGCATAAACTTTACATACAATGTTTTTCACAAATACCTTTAGAAGTTCAAACAAAACTCCATTAGAGATAGTTTTATTAAATTTTTCACTACTAGCCGTAAAAATATCTTATAATCTCTATATAACAAATTAATGTATTAGGAGTAGATGAAATGCCAGTTACACTCGAACTTATTCTTTTCATTCTTATAGCAATTAGTGCTGTTGGCTATTTAATAAAAGAATTTCAAAAAACTAGGAAACGAACACTTGGAATTTCACTAGAATTTTTAGTTCTTTTCTGGTCAATATGGAGAATATCAACTATCATAATCTAATTTATAAAACATGAATTCCTTCGAATGAAGTGAAACTTTAATCAGTGGGAGTTTTATTCATCCCCTACTGATTATTAGTTAAACCAACCAGGCTTTTGCAGGATAAATTTACCAGTATTTTTACCACAACATTCATGTTAAAATCCCTTGTGAGTACGACATAACTCGACCTTATGAAGCTCCGCAGCTTTTATCGCGGAGCTTTTTTTATTTAAATTAAAGCTTTTGTTCACTTTTTCGATACATTTACGAAACATTCATATGTTACGTTATATAAGTCCTTTTTTAAATCTTATTCATTCTAGCAAAAAGTCCTAGTCCCCCTAGGGCTTTTTTGCATTCAAACAATGAGTTGTATTTTTTCTCAATAATCGAAACTACTTAACATAGTAAAATAATAATCGGACTGGCATTCAATACCATATTACAATGGATCAAATCGCAAAAAGGCACCTTAGGGTGTCTTTTTTATAGAGAATCAGTTTAAAAACTAAAAATAAAAGAACCTCAATAAATGAGGTTCAAAAAATCTACTATTTTAAATTACCTTCGTAAAAAGCAACTCCATTTTGAACATGTTTTAAATACCACGTAATCGTCCCGCCACAAACATTTTCATTAAAACTATTAGCATATACTCCATTTGAGTAATAAAGAGTTCTTTTGAATTTACCATTAGAATACTCATAAGGAATTGAGCATGTTGCTTGCTTCGGAGAGCTCACAGCTTTTTGTGTATCAGCTGAAGCTGCACCAATTCCTCCTGTTAATGCAATACCTGTTGCTAACGCTCCTACTACTAATTTCTTGAACATAATAAATCCCCCTTTAATAGTTTTTATAGATTACAACTTAAATGTATCACTTTTGTAATTTATGTAAATATCTTGAATATGTAGAAATATTTATTTAATTATTGGTAATATTGGGATTATATTTTATCAAATGGAAAATAGAGGAATTAGAAAAGCATGTGAAAATACAGATAGGTTTATATTAAATGAACGTGGTTCAAGTCGGCGAAAGACACCTTTTGGTGTCTTTTTTGTACATAAAAAATCTCACCATCTTATAGAAACGATAAGCCCTGTAAAACAATAATTGCAACTATATTAATTTTACATTACATTAAGGTTAGAGAATGTTCTTATTTTAATAAAGTGCTAAATAGTAGGTGGAAAAATGGAATTTAACGATTTGGGTATTACCATTAAAGAACTTAGAATCAAAAAAAATATATCACAATCCGAATTATGTCATGGAATATGTTCACAAAGTCAAATTAGCAAGATTGAAAAAGGTATGATTTATCCATCTAGTATATTGTTATATCAATTATCAGAAAGACTTGGTATTGATCCGAATAACATATTTGCACTAACTCAAAACAAAAGATTAAAATATGTAGAAAATGTAAAATACGTAATAAAAGATTGCTTAAAGCAAAAACAATATAAAGAACTTTATGAAATAGTAAAAAAAGAGAAAAACTTAAATAATTTTCAAACAAAAGATGAGAAACAATTTCTAATGTGGCATGAAGCAATTGCTGTATTTATGGTGGATAAATCAATAAAAACTGCTTTAGATTTTTTAAATAATGCATTAAAACTGACTTTAACTAATTCTGATTTTTTATCAGAAAGAGAAATAGATATTATGCAAACAATGGCTATATTTTATGCAGAAAATAAAGAATATGAAAAAAGTATTAATATATTCAAAAGATGTTTAACTAATTTTAATAAGTTAGATTTTCCTAGAGATAAAGAAATTAAATTAAAACTCATGTTAAATTTAGCAAAATGTTTCGACTTCACATATCAATATGAAGAGGCAATAAAGTACATTGATAAGGGTATCAAATTAGCAATTAATCTACATACTTTATACCTACTAGGTGAACTATTCTATTTAAAAGGTCAGTGTTTATTAAAAATGAAACAACATAATGTAGAAGATGTTATTTATAACTGGAAAAAAGCATTATTTATATTTGAACTAACAGAAAAAGAATATTATACAAAAGTGATACCAGATGAACTTATTGAATTACAAAATAAAAAACACTCATAATTTCATAAAAACTACTTACAAATCCTAT
Source organism: Bacillus sp. 2D03 (assembly GCF_003946765.1). Classification (NCBI taxonomy): domain Bacteria; kingdom Bacillati; phylum Bacillota; class Bacilli; order Caryophanales; family Bacillaceae; genus Bacillus; species Bacillus sp. 2D03. The sequence goes on from NZ_RPSJ01000024.1 coordinate 13,465, forward strand.
AGAAAAAATCCTTATAGCTTTTAAACTTAGATCGATAATATTAAAATAATTTAAGCCGGCGGAAGGCACCTTTAGGTGTCTTTTCTTTATTTTTACAAGGACCTGCTCAATTAATTTTTAAAAACATAATAGGGAATATTGTTTTATTTATCTCATTTTCATTCATGCTATATATAAAATTCGTTAATAAACCCACCTCAAATACTAGTTCCTTTTATAAGCCGTTTTTTTGATGTAGATGACATTATTCTCAATACAATAGAATGAATTATTGGAACATACTTAGCGATATATATCAAAAAATAATATTAAGAAAACCCCTCCACCTTAAGGTAGAAGGGATCTTCTAATTTCTATTTCAAACTACCCAAAATTTCCGTAAAGGTACCCTAAGCGCATGTGTATCTGGATATCCTAAACTTCTTTCACCAACTACCACTCCTCTGCCGAACGATCTTTCACCGATAGATTGTATGCCGTGAAGTGCTACTTGTAACATTTCAATTTAGATATACGACAGTAAAGAATACATTATCACAGTGTCAGCAAGCAAAAGTGTATTCTGCATTTCTGAAAACAGTAGATGGCAGATTGTGACCTACTGAATCTGCTAAGAAAGAATATACAAGAACATCCTTAACATCCTCTTTATTTCCACTAATGATGACATCAAGGAAATCTTCTACTTGAAATTCTGGAGTAAACAACACAATCTTAGTTGTTCTGTTTGGTTCTAAAGAAACAAAAGTACGAGAGATTTCAACTAATTCATTTTGAGTTGGGAAAAAGGTGTTTCGACTTCTCTTAACAGTTACCGTTACATTACTAGTATGGCAGCGTGAATCATTGTTTAACATAATGTTGAGAGCAGTTGGAATAATCCCATTTTCAGAAACTGGAACTCGAAACACTCCAGTAGATTTATGAGCCATATAATCAGATCCTTCCAAAATAAAATATATTTACAATATATTAAATGCAAAAAACGTTCATTTTGATATGGACAAATTATGTAATTAATATATTTATAATAACCCTTGGTATTACTAAGCCAATGTTTTAAAAGATTAACAAATAATTACCTCTGCAAATTTAGAAAATATCTACACTTTTTACAAACATTATTACAATTAGATAAACTAAAGCAATATCTCATTAACAAAGGGACTCCATAATTGGAGTCCCTTTGTTAATGAGATATTAAAAATGATCAGCATGTGAATATTGTATAATTTCTTCCTTTTTTAGAGCATGTTGTGTATCACCTGTATTGTTACTAAATGATAATACTATCACTAATCCTAACGTCGCTAATACAAGCTTCTTCATTATTTTAACGCCCCTTTGCTTAGTAGTTTTTGTTTCGCTTCGTAACATACATCGAAATAATCACTAACTTTTTCATGCTTATTCAATTTGCGGAAGCGAACTGCTAATACTTCTGCATATTCTTCTACGAAATCCCATAAATCCTGCTTTTCGAAGTAAGAAATACCTTTTTTCACTTCTTCTTCTAAGAGTTCAATTGCTTCATCTTCATTAAGAGAACGTAAAATATTGAAATGATATACATACTCTTCATTTCCTAATTCTATACAAATTGCTAATCCTTTTTCAATAAGTTCTTTTGCAATAATTGTTTCTCTTAGCTTGTAGTGTTCACGTGCTTGTAAGAACAATGCTTTAAAATGGACAGGATTCTTCTCTGTCACTTCTGATAAATGACGAATCGCTAATATAGATAAGTTTTGAGTTGCATATAATAATCCTAAATTATGCCTTACTACTAAAATCAATTTTTCTACATTATGTTTTTGCAAAAGATCAATGGAACGATTCAAATGTTCTTCCGCTTTTTCAAATTGCTTTAAGAATATACAAGCTGTCCCTAGTGTGTTTTCACAAGAAGCAACTTTCACCTCATATCCAACATGCCTTTCAAAGATTTCTTTCGCTTTATTTGCGTATTCAATAGATATTAACATACTAGACATATGATGACTTAACACCGCATATTTTTGATAAAACTCTGCATGCTCTAGTTCGTCAGAAATATGTTCTAATAAACTCTCAGCTTCTTCATATTGCCTTCTGGCTTCATTATAGTTACTAAACATTAAAGCATGTTCTGCTTTAAAAGAATGATAGTAATAAGCTGTGAGTGTATCTGTCGATTCATCAATTGTATCAATTGCTTCAAAACTATCTTTTCGAATACTCACTCGATCAGTTAGCATTCTATATTTTAGGTCTAGTAAAGAATAATATAATAATAAATTTTGATTTTGATTTTCTTTTTCTTCTGCATGTTTAATCTGTTCAATTTTTTCATCTATTTCTTTCTTTAATTCCGTTGCTTTTATAATTTGTTGCGACAACATCATTTGATAAAAATCATTAAGTTGTTGCATAACTGCTTCATGCATTAATATATTTATGCTCATATCACTACGTCCTCCTCAACTACTTCTTTTTTTCTAAATATTACCATGATTCTGTATATTATATAATAGTTTAACCCACAATTGTAAATTGATAAAAAAATAGCAGAATATTGCGAATTAATAGTGGGGATTAGCAGACAAATGGTTACTGTAAAAAAATAAAAAACTTGTGATATTGCTTTTATCATATTTGATCTTATATATGGTTCTGTTACAAAGTTTGCTAAGTTAATATAAACTCTAGAAAAAATGAATAAAGATCACCACAGCTGAGCTATCTTTAATCCGTATAATAATATAAACATTCTATTAATTCATATTATTAATAAAGAAATACTTAAATATTCCATTTTTTCTAAAAGTGTATTATACTGTAAATTGCTGAGGGGCATATTTTAGTATTTTCTGGTAACTATTCAATTTGTTAGGTTGTTATTAGTATTACGGTAACGAAAACCTTATATTTCCCCTTGAAGATAAAGCATTAGCAGCAATTACATCGAGATATCATAATAATAATTATTTTCTTAACAATATCACGGAATTTTAATTCAGAAAATTCAAACCATTAAGCAATATAAAGTGCTAAATAAAATATTTAGACAATTGAAGTCCAACAACGATTAGAAGATATATATATTAGAAAAGGAATTTTGGGAAATCTTATCCTATATAACTAATACATATAGCGTTGTATCTTTAAATCAATAAATTTTTCGATAAGCTAGTTAATAGATTATTGAATTTAATCTTTTAATAGAGTTAAAAAAATCAACTTTACATTCTAATTTAGAAATTATTAGGTGGTGTCAGTAGTGTTTGAGTATCTTTTAGTTAAAGCTTTATTTACTATTTTCTTAATTAGCCTAATCGTGTTAATCAGTGTAATATGGACTAAAATAGAAAAAATTATGGACGAGACTGTATTTAAAAACGTTTCTGAAAAATCCAGATATGTAGTAACTATGGTAATTGTTATGGTGGGAGAATTTGTTCTCATAGTCATTACTTCATTAAATTGGAGAGCTTCAATTATTGACACACTCTTTTTTGGTAGTATTATTTTGTTCTGCTGTATATGGCTAATACCTTATTTTGTTAATCAACAACAAAACGTCGCTAAAGTTATGGATAAGCATTTTAGTGGAGGGGTAGATTTAGGTGAAATTCAAGTTCATCGTGCGAAACTTTCTGCATTTAATTTAGGAAGTATTGTATTTTCTATAGTGGGAATTATTATACCTATTTGTTATTATTTTAAATACTTTTTATAACGGTTTATTGGTTCTGTTGGAAATTTTTTAAAGATATAGTAATAGGTGAGATTACAGATATTTATGTAGAAACAACTTAGATGTATAAGACAATCCATGTGAGCGAAAACAGTAAAATACCCTATAAGGTCTCTTTTACTTGTATTAATTAAAAAAATGGTACTAATTTCCAAAACTTCCACCAGGACTTCTTTTTAGCTGCCCTCCCACCACTATGAGAGGTAAGTGAAGGAAACCGATACAGCTTGTGCGTATGCAGTGCATTTTGGCCTGGGTCACAGTCTTTTAACGTGGTCGAACTACAGGGGGAGTAAGCATATTCCCGATGGATCCATTTCTATACTTCCATTATCTAGGGAAATCCCCCAGTATCCAAGACTAAATTTTACCCATACATCATTTTTTGATGTAGCTCTTGAAGATAAAAACTATTTAATTTTCAAGGAACAGTTATTAACTTAAAACTTATTATACGAGGAGGGTGTATCATGAAAAAAATATGCTTTGTATTAATTGTCGACGCTGGTATAAATTATGGTTCAATATTTTCTCTACCATTTTTAAGGAATCAGGATGATTTGAAGGAATATTTCTCTAAGTATTATGATGTTTCAATTAATTATATTAGGGATAAAAACTCAGTTGACTATTTGGTAGTTCCCAAACCGTGTCCAGCTTTTGATAATGAAAATAATCTTCCAATAATTGAAGTACCAGCAATCTTATTTATGGAAAAGAATTTTGAAAAAATAAAGACTTATATAGATAATTATTTTTCCAATAACTCATAAAGAAAATAAAAGTACAATAAAAAGAAGTCCGATAAAAAACGAGTGGTGTAGAATATTTCTATTAATCATTCGTTTTTTATTATATTTACATATATTTTTTAAAAGAGGATTATAGACGTTCTGAAAAAAATTAATTATAACAAGAACAGTGTTCGTGCTACTATCTACGGTTATTTTTTGTACTAAGTACCCCTTTAACTAACAAGACAACAAAAAATAATTAACATATTAAAGTGAATAATGTTACTATTTTTCAAACCTAATTTAGAAGACACCGGAATTCTTTCGGCTTCATATTCCTTCATCAGCTCAAAATCAGCCTGATTATTAACATCTAACTTTCGTAAATCGTACTTTTTGTCTATTTGACGTATCATATTTGAAACCTTCAGGCTGAAGCTACTTTCTTGCACCTTTCCAAAACCAAATTTAGGATAAAATTCTAACACCGTATTATTCGCGAATAAGTATATAAAATCATAATCCTTCTCGTATTTTTTAATGATATGATTCATTAATTTAGTCGCTAAACCTTGATGTCTATAATCCGGATGTGTCATCACTGTACCCAATTGAATTACTTTATATTCCTTACCGTTAGAGATTACATTCATTTTATTAATAGATGTATTTGCGATGACTTTATCTCCATCCACATAAGAATAGCAAATATAGTTATCATTCCAACAACCCCTGTCATACCATCCTTTAAAATCCAATTCAAATACATGTTTTGCAAGGTCATTAAAGCTTTCCTTATATTTTTCATTTTGCTTGTAGTCACTAATTAATTGATATTCATTCATGATAAATCCTCCATTTTTTATTATATTTTCCTAAAAAGAGTGTATATTTCTTACAACAATCTACTACTAAGTTTTCGTTAATCACCGCCTTATAATAGGTGTAACGGCATAGAAACATGCTTCCGGAATCAAAAAACGACAAAAAAAGACCACAAGAAGAAACATCTTCTCATGGTCAAATTTCTGTCTATTATAAATACACCTATCTCGAAAGAATAGATATCGTGAAATAACATGAAATTTTTTGATAAGATATAATGTCTTCTAACCGCTACTAGTAAAAGGGTATAACAAATAAAATCAAGGAATTATCCTTAATTTGACCTTTTACAGTATAAAATTCGTTTGAATTTTAATTAGCGATTAATAAGCTTCATCATATACAATCAAAACCTCTTTTCAATATAATTTCTTACTAAGAATATCTCCTTTGAAAACCGTTGTAAATGAAGACATAACAAAAAACGAGATTTATGTCCTTCTGTATCACCAAAATCGGTCGTTTTTGGTGATACAAAAAGACACATACTATTATTCTCGAAAACTACAGAAAAATCCCTCCACCTTAAGGCAGAGGGACTTTCCAATTACTATTTCAAACTACCCGCAATCTCCGTAAAGATAACTCCAAGTGCATGTGCACCTGCATCTGGATATCCTAAGCTTCTTTCACCAACTGTACCAGCGCGGCCCATGCGAGCTACGATTTCTTTCGTATACTCTGCTCCTTTGACCGCTGCTTCTGCTCCTTTTTCGAAGGCGGTTTTCATGTCTTCCTCGTTTGAAGCGCTAGCTAACCAAGAGTCTACACATGGAGCAAGTGCGTCAACAAGTGTTTTGTCACCAACTACCGCTCCTCTACCAAATGATCTTTCACCGATAGATTGTATACCTTGGAGTGCTGCTTGCAACATTTCAGCGAATTCTTTCACTGTTAACTCACGCTTCTCGCCTGCTGCTTTACTAGCTGCGCGGAATGCTCCCCCCCAAATTGGACCTGATGCGCCGCCGCAATGTTCCATAATAATCATCGAACAACCGTCAAGGAATGATCCGATCGTTACGTTTTCTTGATCTACAATAGAATGCCACTCACGTTTTAATTGCTTAAATCCTTTTGCTACACTCATTCCGAAGTCGCCGTCGCCAGCATGCGTATCTAGCTCACAGAACGGTACTTCATTTTTAATAATAATGTCGCTCATTTTATCAACGAGATACACCATGTTGTTTAATGTGATAACATTATCTTTTATAACAGCGTGCTCTTCTGCCGTTTCTAGTTCAAAAGAAACTTCCTTCTCTTCTGCCTCTTCCAGTACATTTACATACTCTACACTTTCAACTGGTCCATCTACTTTAAACGCTGGTGTATTACATTCTTTTGATAGTAATGTTTTTAGCTCTTCATCTAACTTCATTACCGTTAAAGACATACCAGCCATATCAATACTTGTCATATAGTTACCGACGAATACTCTATTAATTTTAATGTTTCTTGCAGCTAGTTCTCTCGTAACGGCGTTGTTAAATAAGTAAAGTTCTTGCAGTGGTGTTCCGCCAAAACCGTTAACTAGAAGTGCGATTTCCTCGCCATCTTTTACTCCTAAATCTTTTACAAGATCATTTGTCATACGGTTCGCTAGTTCATCTGCTGACAACATTTTTTCACGTTTAATTCCTGGCTCGCCATGAATACCTACGCCGTATTCCATTTCATCTTCCGCAAGTGTGAAAGTAGGTGATCCGCTCGCTGGAACTGTACAAGACGTTAACGCTAAACCAATTGTGCGCACGTTAGCAGCGGCTTTTTCCGCTACAGCTTTTACCGCTCCTAAATCCATACCTGCTTCCGCTGCTGCGCCGGCAATTTTATGAACTAAAATAACTCCTGCAACGCCGCGGCGTCCTACTGTATACAGACTATCTTCTACCGCAATATCATCGTCCACTTTTACGTAGTCGACTTCAATTCCATCTTCCGTCGCTAAATGCGCACCATTTTTGAAATTCATAATATCGCCGCTATAATTTTTAATAATTAATAACGTACCTTTTTTACTAGCTGTTTCTTTAATTGCTTGATATACCTGAATTTGTGAAGGTGACGCAAACACATCTCCGCACACCGCCGCATCTAACATTCCTTTTCCGACTAATCCTGCATGTGCCGGCTCATGGCCACTACCGCCGCCACTAATTAACGTTACTTTGTTTTCGTTCATTTCTTTCTTCTTAATAACTTTATATTTTTTCAAAAGTTCAAGCTCTGGGTGAGCCATAACCATTCCGTTACACATTTCCATTACTAATGTTTCTGGTTTGTTTATAATCTTTTTCATTGTGATTATCCCTCAATTCCTTTAATATATTGTGATATATTTGAAATCTTCTTCTTACTATCCATGTTAAAATGAAAGCGTTTTATAGTAAACGGACAAAATGGACAATCTGTCTAAAGACACCGCTCTCATTTATGGATAGGATTTTTATATTACTAACATTCTAGGGATGATTCAGATGACCTCTTCTATAATTTCTAAAAAAATAATCGCGAACTCATTGAAATATTTAATGGAAACAGAGTCGTTTCATAAAATATCAGTGAGCGATATTATGTTACACTGTCAAATGCGTAGGCAAACTTTTTATTATCATTTTAAAGATAAATTTGAACTATTAAGCTGGATTTATAGAGAAGAAACGAAGGAAAACATTATCGACTTTCTCGATTATGAAACATGGGAAAACATTTTCGATTTATTATTTGATTACTTTTATGAAAATCAAAAATTTTACCGAAATGCTTTTAAAGTCATTGAGCAAAACTCGTTTAATCACTATTTATTTGAGCATACGAAAAACTTATATATGAAGATTATTGATGAACTATCTGTAAGCTGTGGATTCAGCCTTTCTAATGAGACAAAAAATACGATCGCCTCCTTTTATAGTCACGGCTTCGTTGGAACAATAAAAGATTGGATTGAAAGCAAGTGCGAAGTAGATCCTTCCATTATGTCTTCTCTCATAAAAAATATGATAAACAATCAATTACTACTATTACTGGAGCAATCAGCAAAGTAATTAAAGGGTGGCAAAAGCAATGAAAAAGATTATGAATGATGTACAAAATATCGTTCAAGATATGCTGCATGGCTTTTATTTTGAACATAACGACAAAGTAAATTACGACGAAACAAATAACATCATTTATGTAAAAGATATCGAAAAACTAAAGCAAAACGTCGCGATTATAAGCGGCGGTGGTAGCGGACATGAACCCGCTGATATTGGCTATGTAGGAATAGGTATGCTTACAGCGGCAGTAAACGGCAGCATTTTCACTCCGCCTACAGTGGAACAAATTGTAGCGGCTACTCGCCTCATGCCAAAAGATAAAAGTATTTTATTTATCATTAAAAACTTTAAAGATGACGTTGAGAACTTTCTAGCGGCTGAGCAGATCGCTAAAGAAGAAGGAAGAAAAATTGACCACATCATCGTAAATGACGACGTTTCAATTGAAGATGATGCTTCTTTTAATAAAAGAAGACGCGGCGTCGCTGGTACTGTTTTCGTTCAAAAAATACTTGGTGCAGCCGCTCTTGAAGGCCATTCTCTAGAAGAACTAACAACACTTGGCCGTTCTATCACTGAAAACTTACACACATTAGGAGTTGCCCTTTCCCCTGCCAACGATCCAGTAAAAGGAAAAGCTTCATTCACATTAAATGACGATGAAGTGTTTTATGGCGTCGGCATCCATGGCGAAAAAGGTTACCGTAAAGAAGCACTATCCTCTTCTGAAATATTAGCGATCGAACTAATGAACAAACTAAAAAGCATTTATCGCTGGAGAAAAGAAGACAACTTCGCTATCCTCATTAATGGACTCGGCGCAACTCCATTAATGGAACAATACATTTTCGCAAACGACATTCGCCGTTTGTGTGAACTTGAAGGTTTACAAGTGATATTCGTAAAGGTTGGTACGCTGTTAACTTCTTTAGATATGAAGGGTGTTTCGCTTAGTTTGCTTAAGGTAGAGGATTTGGATTGGGTGAAGTGGTTGAAGATGGATGTTAGAGTGGGTAATTGGTAAGTAAAAATTATGATGATAAAAGCCTTTAACTATAACAAGTTAAAGGCTTTTTACAAATTGAAATATCGCACGAGCGTTCAAAAGAAATTCGTAATCACCTCACTGAAGGATGACAGGTCTTCCAAATAAAGCTGGATAATAAATTAACATCGCCCCTACAAATGAACATACTAGACAAAAAACAGCCTCGTATTTTATGACTACAGAAGAGTTCGTATCAAGCTTTTTTCCCTCTCTTTTCAATATCATTTTAAATAAAGCTCTATATAATACATACCCAACAATCGCTCCGAGGGTATTCGTAAATAAATCATCAATATCCGTAATTCTATTATTTAATAATTGATTTAACTCAATTGCCAATGAAAAAAGGAATCCCGCGCATACGGTGTTTTTCATTTTTCTAAACTGCGGCCAAATAGTCGGTAATAAAAAGCCGAACGGCATAAACAGTACAATATTTAAAAGATACGTCGTACTACCTGCCGTATCAAATAGAGTCAAGTTGATTTGACTTACACGAATCCACGTTTCATATCTACTTATATCCCATACAGTCGCGATTTGCGTCACCTTATACACTAACGAAAGATAGAACAGAAAAATATATACCCATAGAAAATGCCGAATAGATATGTTTCTTTTCGCTTTAAAATAAAATCCAATTTGAAACAAAATACAAAAAATTATAGTGAAAAAATACGTATACAAATAACTAATCAAAACTCCTGTATGCATGTGGAATCCCCTAACTTTACATTTTCATCTATTATTTTAGAATATAGTTTAAGAACCAGTACTTTGTTCATATATTTAATCTTCTACTTTGTCTTCGAATATAGGGGATATACTAAAAATAAAAAATCCCCACTCCTTCATTTTCAGTCTCCTCCTTGATGTAACTTGTTTATAGGATAGGAAAAACTTTTAAAATAAAAAGTGGGGTAAATATAAAATTTTTCTTAAATTTTATGTTAGTTTTTATTATTACTCTTATTAGGAATCCGCTATTCGTTGTTAGGTAACGCCATGCTTACACCTATAAAAGTATTGAATTACTGAAGAATTCTGTCCTCAATATAACAGCAGATTCACATCAAAAATGTAAATCCTCATTTCCTTCGTATTTTCCTTTATTAAGTCTTTTTCTTATAAATAATTCTGCCACAATTAAATTAGGTACCCATGCTAACCAAGCAATAATAGCGTAACTAAGTTCAAACCGCTCTATTCCAAATAGAACTATAAACAAGGGTAGCCAAATTCTTAATGTAACTGCTCCAAAGGTTAAAGAATAATTTCTAATCATCCAGTTCCGATGCTCTTTAATTTTTTTATTCTTAACTCTATGTAACGCTTGATATGCTGATGTTAGCCAAAATACAGATAACAAACCAAAGCCTAGCTTCGCTACCAATCCTCCCGTAGCATAAAAGGATAGGTATAGTCCAGAAACGCCTCCTAATAATATACCAACCATGTAGATTCTCCCAACTATTCGATGACGGTTGATATTCCTCTCTCTAAATTTAGTGGATAATGTGAAAGGACCAATTACTAATGCTACTATACTAGTCGTAATATGTATAAATAACATACTATACCAGAAATCACTTAATTTAGATCCAAACATAAGCTTCGCTTTTACAAGCCCTGTTTGAAATCCATCCATAATAGAATATTGGACAACAATATAACCAGATACTAAAAGAGCAAAAAAAGTGAATACAAACCAAATTTTTCTGTTCAAATTTTACTGCCTCCCCATTACATTCACGAAAATTAGATTATATATTACTGTTCATTCTCGGGAAAAATAGAAAAGCCTTCTAGCGAAATGAAGTGACCTCCGAAAAAGGGACATTTAATAGATTAAGATTTCCAAAAATAATGAATATATATGTTATATTGTTAGACGTACTGAAAAAGCTAAACAGTACAGCAATGGGGATTTTTCTAATGGATATGTTACAACAAGTAATAGATAAATTTAAAATGAGTAAACTCTTAAGTATATCATTCTATACTTGAGAGTTTACTCATCTATCCCTTCTCATCCCTCATACTGTAATACCCCAAATTAATAATAATCAAGAAATACCCACCCATAATTCCAGCTGCAAATGTCCACATGAATTCATGATGTTCAATTTCATACATAATAATCGCGCCGAGTATTGCGGCTGCGAACCGATTTATCATTCCGAGCATCGGTGCTTTTTCTTTTTTTACAATGCTATCTCCGAACTTTTCAATACGCCTTCCTAAAATCCAGGCGCAGTACATACTCACCAAAAGGCCAATGCTTATCCCGACAAACTGGGCTCGAAAAGGTGTCACGAGCCATCCCAATAACATTACGCCTAGCAAACAATACATTTGTATGTTGAATGATCTTAATGCCATACGAATCATGTTATTCTCCTTTATCTTTCTCATTGTAATTCCGTATTATCAATCCAATCTTTCAGAATCCAAGCTTTCAGCTATATCTTTTTTAAAATGAGGAAATTTGATTTTGCTCACCATTAAATAAGCGAGTACGCTTGTACCAAATGCCACGGAAACTGGATTATTTAGGCGACATAAAATGAGGAGACACATCGCCGCGAATGGAATGGGCATTCCGATGAATGTTGGGAGTTTGCTTTGCTGTGTGTTAAATCTCGCAAGCCGAAGCATTCCGCAAATACTGTAAGCGAGCGCGCATATCATCCCGATAGACTGCAAATCTTTTAACGAAGCATTATATGCAAGAATAGATGGTGCCACACCAAAAGTAACTAAATCCGCAAATGAGTCCAGCTCTCCACCAATTTCTGAAACAGAATCAAGTTTCCGAGCAATCATGCCATCAAACAAATCAAGGACCATACCTGTAATAATGAACATAACTGCACCGTACATATCCTCAACGAAAACAGCATGAATAGCCAAAAGCCCACACACAAAATTTGCTATCGTAATCATATTTGGTATGTAACTCATCACATGCTTCCCCTCCTTTCTACTAATTGCTTCATCTAAGTTCTTACTCATTACAATCAAGATCCTTCTGCTTTTCTTCCAATATCACTTTATTTATTTTCGTTAACGTCTCTGTCATTTGCTCTAGGGCATTTATATCGATTTTAGAAAAGTATTTCTCAATTAATACATCATCTAACTCAGACAACCGCTCTATATACTTACTACCGTTTGGACCAAGTGTAAGAAAATACTCCCTTTTATTATTAGGGTTTACTTGTTTTGAAATCATCTGTTGCTTTTCCAATTTCGATAAAACTTGGCTCACCGCACTTTTCGTTATATTAAACGTATTCGCAATGTTATTTGCTGTCGTGTTTTCATTTAAATGAATATGAAATAACATGCTCTCTTGCTGCCCAGTAAGACCGAACTCATCCTTTAAATCTTGAAATAGTAAAATATAGAGTTCCGTATAGGCTCGATTCATTTCATTAATTACTTCTTTATACGTTCTAGTCATAGCATCCTCCATGCTTTTATTTCGTTTCGTTTAATAGTTAAGTTTACTTAACTTAACTATATTATACCGTTATGTTTGTGTAAAGGGAAATATAACTCTACACTCTACTCACAATGATACAAAAAAGACACTCTTCTAAAACAAGTTTAGTCGCTTCTGTCTCACTGCTTTCCTCATCCAAATACTCGGTAAGTCATTCTGAATAATCAAAAAGAAAATCAATAAAATTCCATATAGACCCATTACTGGTTAAAATGTTATAATGGAATTACCCTACATAGTTACTCATAGCCAGACTGAGGAACTAGCGTCTTATTAAGTAATGCGCATAACTAAAATAAAAAAGACACTTTACGGTGTCTTTTTTATTTATATTCCTAGGAATTATCTCTTTTATAAACAGACTCTATCAAACAGTAAAGGAGACTAACAGATGGAACATCCTGTTGCAAGAGAATTACGTTTTATACGGGTATGTCTTATCATTTTGATTATTATCATTGCATTCTGGGACCGGGAGAAAACTGTAGAAATTACTGATCACGGTAGCGATCCTATCTTAAACACCAGCAATATGACCCAAGTTGGTGAGAATACATTTGCATACAAAGGCGAATCTAATCAAATTAAAATATTTAAGTTTAATCCAGATACAAATGAAATATCACTTATTAAAGAGTTTCTTGCTGAGGAATATTACTCAGATACAGCTAGATAAAGTAATATTGACCACAAAAGTATAATGACCACAGCCTTTAGCCATAATTACGACTAAAGGCTTTTTGTATGTAAGTAAATGAAAAAAGGAGCTAATTTTATGGAACATAATAAAAATGGAATGCTTGCTTTAATTGTTTTATTTTTAGGATTAGTGTTTTTTGTTAGTGGAATGGTTTATCATTTATGGGGCTCATTTTAATTTCAACTTTTAGACAGATAAATAATTCGAATCAGAGAAACGCACAACATTTTCCCTTTTCTTTCCAAAAATAATATAATAAGATATAAAATGTAATACATATAAAGACAAATATATATAGCACTCATTAAAAGTGCTTCTATTTTGGAAGGAAGAAACGATGAACAAAAAGTTATTAGCATCATTATTATGTAGCACATTCTTGTTTGGAGTATCAGCTTGCAGTTCACATGATGCGCCTGCAAAAAATGAGCAGGCGACTTCCAAAAAAACAGAGAATGACAAACTTAGCAGCAAGGATTCGCAAAAAGAACTTCCTACCAATGTAGATTCCTCTGATGTATACATGTCAATGGGATCTGCCGAGTCATTAGATGTTCTAGGGACTGGAGAAGTTAAAGCACAAGGTGTCTTTAAAGTATTAGACATCGCAGTTTATAATCGTAAAGAAGAACCCATTACACTAGATATTAACAACTTTAAATTAATTGATGGATTTGGAAGAGAATATCACATTTCCAATGAACATCAATCTGTACTTAAAGCTGCAAATACCTCTACATTTAAATTTGGTATTGTTAGCCCTGATGAACATTCGGACGGAAACATTGTATTTGATGTACCGAAAAACACGCAAGGATTAACTTTAAAATTTAATAATGATACGTTAGATAAAGAGCTCCAATTAAAAGTGGAATTGGAATAGGCAAAATAAATACGTCTCCCTTAACATTCTCTACTAACATAAAAAAGTACAGTCTTTTCTACAGCAGACTGTACTTTTTTACTTATCATTTCACATAACATTCCCTAATTTTTTTGACTAGATGCTCTCCAATCACGAAAAGATGTTGGGCGTCCAGAAAAAGCTCTTTGCTTTGAAACAGATGGTTTTTCTTCAGGAGTCATTGTTTTTTCTTTAAGAGTCGCTGGTTTTTCTTTAAGCGTCACTGATTTTTCTTCAAGAATAGTCACAGCTGTTTGCATTTTCTCTAACTGTTCTTTCAGCAATTGTTGTTCAATCTTTAAATCCGTAAGTAAACGTAAAATCATCTCAGAATTAGCCATAAGATCCTCCTTCCCCCAATACACAGAATAAAATACAATATGTAGAAGACGAAATGTCGGTGACAAAAATAAGGTCGTCAACTCTTTTTAACTTCCAAAGTCCTTTTATTTTTTTAAGGACCTGCTCCATTCATCCTTAAAAACATAAAGTAAATTAAATCCATTAATAAATGGTCTTTATGGAAGGAGGAGTTAATATGGGCTATGGCGGTAGTTGTGGTGGAGGCTGTGGTTTCGGCGGCGGATTTGCCTTACTTGTTGTGCTCTTCATCTTATTAATCATCGTTGGCGCTAGCTGTTGGGGCGGCGGATTCGGCTGCTAAGGAGAGGCACTCTTGAGAGTGTCTTTTTTTTAATATGTGGCTCGTATACATCTTGCTCAAAATTTCCGTTCTAGAAGTATTATAATATTAGCTTAACATGTCAGTTCCCCCTAATTAATAGGTGGTTCTAGCCTATAGAATTCTTTTAAATATAAAATGAAACTATATTTCTCAATGAATAAAACAATTTAACATGGTAAAATAATATTTGGATGGGAGTCCAATATATTATTAAAATTAAGATGGTTCAAGTCGAAGGAAGGCACCTTAGGGTGTCTTTTCTTTTTTATAAATAATTATAAATTAAAATTGCAAAGGATGCTTACTACTTACAAGGAACATTTTCTTCCATACAACTATTTATTTGAAACTAATTACTATTATAAATATAAAGAAGTTATGGATAAAGTAGTGAGGTAAATAAAACAAAATATAGATTTAATTCATGTTTCTCAACGAGGTACCACCAGCATTTTCAAAAAAATACGCTAAGCAAAAAAATAATCAGCTGTCCATATGGACAGCTGATTTACATCATTACATTTCTATTATTTATCTTACCACTTGTACAGATACTGGTTTCCACCCCTGATTTTCTACCCAATCAATATTAACCTTATATTTTTTATTATTTTGCTTATCTCGTACATTACCGTAGGCTTTATTATTACCATTATTCCCAATAAAATCGAAAATCAATTGGCTCTCTGGAACATCAACAGCATAAGAAATTGCTTTTTTCATCTCACTCCAATCTACTGTTCCTTCTTTAAATTTCATTTCAGGTTTTGCTCCTTGCTCGGTACCAATTGGCTTCCAAGAAGGATTAGTTTGAGAACCCTTTTCTTGAGATGCCGTTTTTTCTTCCTCATTATTTTCAGTTCCGTTCGTTTTTACCGATTTTTCTGTTTTTGATTTCTCTTCTAGCTGTGCTGCCTCTTTATCTTCATTTTTCTTTTCTTCTATCTTTGCTGCCTCTTTATCTTCAGTTTTCTTCTCTTCTATCTTTGCTGTTTCTTTATCTTCAGTTTTCTTCTCTTCTATCTTTGCTGTTTCTTTATCTTCAGTTTTCTTCTCTTCTATCTTTGCTGTTTCTTTATCTTCAGTTTTCTTCTCTTCTATCTTTTTTACTTTCTTTTCTTGAGCAATTGCTTTCGTTGATGTATTAGAAGGGGTAAACAATTGGTATGTCACTATACCAACTGTCACTAATACCAAAGTAAATGCAATATTAAAAATTGCCTTTTGACGACGATTCTGTTGTTTTTCTTGAAATCTGCTTACTTGTCCCATTCTTCAAACCTCCGTGTTTACTTTCTCCTCTACTCTTTATGTATTATCCCTAAAATTCTTAATATTTTTATTAAACAATAGAAATAAACTACACTTTCCATACAGGATTTCATATCATAATAAAATTTGTGTTTTTTCAAGTATCTGACATATGTTATTCAAAATAGTTTAATACATTAAAAATTGATAAGCTTCTGCACTTAAGAAACCTTCAATTTTATTCAAAGGTGATTCCAATTATGTCCATATTAGATCTCCTGTAGAAAGCTTTTTAACAATTAAACCTCTTCTTCCCTTATTTATAATTTTTAAATTAAATTTCCCTCTATAGTATAATAAAGATGTTTCGTTTTCTAATGGGGTATGTCGTAAAATCAAAAGGGATTTTATCTCTTTTACCTTCTTTTCAGAGTAAATTTCACCACTAGGAAATTCTATTATTCCTAATGTAATCTTTAATTCGCTCTCATCGAAAGGCCACTCCTTGTTAAGTTCCCTTATCTTTTGTATAAAGCTTCTTTTGGTTTGTCCTATATATAGCAATGTTACACTCTTAGCACATACTCTAGAGATTGCAAATATCCCCTTCTTAGAAGCTTCTTCCCTATTATAAAAATCATTTATACTATACATTCCATACCATTTAATATGTACTGTTTCTATGAATCTCACCTCATTTTTAGACAATATTATAATTTCTGAATGTTCAAATTATAATGGGCGCATAGTCCTGATTACTTGAATTATAAATTGTGCTTTTCAATAATACATTTTATTATTACTAATTTCAATAATACAAAAAAAAATACAATATTATAGTTTAATTACAAAACTTTATAAAAAAACAAAGTCATGTCGTACCAAATATTATATTTTTTCAATATCAGACTACCATGAACAAAAGTTAGAGAGTTATGGAATAAAATATAATTTGTATGTACATTTCTTTCAAAAGAAGTTTTGTAGTTTGCAACTGAATTAAAAAAACATAGATTTTTATGACTCTTTCGGAGATATACCAAAGTGGGATCTTTTATATGCACGTTACTATTACCGAACTAAATTTCGGTATAGTATTTTTTTGCAGCTCCTTGATTTTTCAACAAATACGTATAAAAAATCAATAGTAGGAAAATAAACTGCTGGCTAAAAGTTTACTTTCGATAAAATAAAAAAGAATCTGCAAATCTGCAGATCCTCCTGATAATGATTATATAAGTATAGTATCATCCATTTATTTGACTATTATTCGGAAAGTATAAAACTGTTCACTAGATAGCAGAGTATTTTTACATTTTAGGGGGGATTTTGTTGAATTAGCTTGATAGCGATTGGTGGTACCCCTTATAGGATAATAGAAGTTTGCATTTTCAATTTTTTCACACTCTATTAACAAGGCAGTTATAGCATCCTGGTTTAGCGTTAAGAATGTGAATATATTCTACTTCTTTATTATCAAAAATTTCATCTATATTTTCTCTTAAATTGACACCTTCTGTAACCCTTGCTTCTACAATCATTGAGTCAGCATTGTAGCCGCGTACAGATAGATACCTATGATGTAACATATGCGGAATTTCATTTACATCTAGCTTAGCAGTAGTTGCTCCCTTTCGTATAAATATAGGACCACTTGCTTTATAAGGCGAATTAACACTATGATATTGGTAATTCAGTAAAATTACCTCTTCTCCTACCTCTGCATCCTTCAAACTTATCCTGCAAGGATATCCAGGATTTTTATTTGCTATTATTTTGACTGCCCCGATACTTTTTAATACTTCTTCGTTCATTAGAAATAGGTTATTAAACTCCTTCTCTTGTAACGCAACGATTTGAAAGTTATTTCTCATATTCTATCCCTCCTTAATTAGTTGTTATAAAGCATTTCACTAATGATGCTACCACTAAAGTTCATAAAACTTGTTCAATAATCCTGCCCGTTTGTTGAGGATTGAATTAAAAAGCTTACAATTCTATAACAGAGAAAAAATGGCTTATTATTGTTCAATACAAAGTTGCTTACTTTTAATCAATCAGTAATGATTTATCAAAAAATACGATGAGTACAAAGCACTCTTGTTAATTCATGTTATCTTTTGTTAAAGAACGTGAATTCAGTCAAGTTCTTGGTTTACGGTATTTCCACTATGGAAAGCACGGAATTGACTCGGTGAAAATCCTGTATTTCTTTTAAATGCATTATAAAAGCTAGATACACTTTGATAGCCTGTTTGATAACCAATCTCTGTACTATTAAAGACCGTTGTCAAGAGAAGTTCCTTTGCTTTCTTAACTCTGATCCTTTCTAAATATATTCGAGGAGTATACCCTGTTCTTTCTTTGAAAATCCGATTTAAATGAAAACGACTAACTCCTACCCTTGATGCAATTTCATTTAAAGACATGTTTTGAACATAATTATTTTTTATCAATCGCATAGTATCTTCCAAAACGCATTCGAACGGGTCGTATATTTTTATATTTAGATCTGATCGGCATCTTTTGCATGGACGATAGCCTGCCCTTTGAGCTTCGTGCGCATTTGAAAAAAAGGATACATTTTCATAATTAGGAACCTTAGACTTGCAAGAAGGCCGGCAGAAAATTCCAGTTGTCTTGACTGCGTAAAAGAATATCCCGTCATACGCTGAATCACATGATACTGTTGCTTTCCACATGGTATCTCTGGAAAGGTTATTTTGATCCTTCATTAGAATTTAACCCTCCCTTGTAGGCGAAAATCTTATTACTCAAAATCATATAAATCGCATATATAGCCACGACAATTAACGGAACAAATATATACAATTGAAAAAATGGAATCACCAGCAAACATAAAATGAAAGAGATTAACGATGCCCACCATGCCCGTGTGTTCTTCCTAAATAATTTAACGCCTGCTGCCATTGAAAGAACATAAACTAGAATCCCAAGAGAAGTCGGTATAAACAAAATATCATCAAACGTTAGTGACAAAGCTTTTGTCACTAACACACCTGCTACCGAAAAACAGATAACAAACAATACCATCTGTCTTGGAATTTGAGTAGTTGCATGCAGCCTTGAGAAAAATTTTGGGAAAGCACCATCTCTGCTTAATGAATATCCTAATTGCGTTAGGCTGGCTACAAAAGCATTCGCTGTCCCTGTACAAATAATTAAAGCTAAAACAGCTGTAACGACTTTGGCACCTCCGCCTACTGTATCTCCCATTATAACACCAATAGGAGACAGGTTGCTTTCTTGACTGCCATACGTGGCCGTTCCAATAGTGACAAGGCTTAGCGCTAAAAATAATAATCCAATGACAACTGCACTAATAACTGCTCCTTTGACAATATCTTTTTCTGGCCTTTTAAAGTGCTCAGCCAGATTACAAATCGCCTCCCAACCGAAAAATGACCAAAAGATAACCGTTATAGCGTTCCCGACAGAAAACCATCCATTTGGAACAAAGGGAGTAAAATTTCCCCATTGTATTCTTGGAAACGCCACAAATACAGCTGACGCTAAAAGAATCAGTAATAAGGAACTTAAAATCAATGCAACTTTACCACTAACATTTACGCCGTAATAATTGGAAACACCTGCAATTACCAAAATAAAGACGGCAATTAAAATTGTTTCAAAATGCGAAAATCCAAATGCCTGACTGACGTAAAAAGCACCAGTTAAAGATACAATCGTTTGACCAACTGCTGCTGTTACAAAGTAAAACCACCCAACGATATTGCCAAGATGATATCCAAAAGAATTTCTAACAAAGGTTGCTGCTCCACCGGAATCAGGATATATCCGTGCCAAACTAGCAAAGGAATAAGCAAGCGGAAAACTAATTATAATAACGATAAACCAGGATACAATAGATGCAGGGCCCGCTATTGAGGCTGTTACCCCCGATAAAAAAAGGACACCTGATCCTAGAATAGCTGAAATATATAACGCAATTCCTTGAAATAATCCAATGGCTTTATTGTTCATGATCTCCCCCCTTTATAGAATTTAGTGTACTAGTAAAAGGGGGGGGAATTCTTCTTGTTTTTTGCGGTTTAATTCGTTTAATAAAACAATCAAAAGTATTTTTATTATATTTCTTCTTCAACAATCTGGCCCGATTGTTGAAGAAAGTAGCCTGTTCCAATAAAGAACTTTATTGTTCAGTAAACAACTTGTCATGAAACCATAAAACGAACCGAAATTTTTCTTATGAGTAGAAAATTCGGCTCGCTTTATGTTGGAATTTGCTTAGCGTATATTTTCGTTAAAATGTTGGCGGGATCCCATGCCCATCAACTTAAAATTTTAAGGTATCCCCAAAACGAAAAAATGAGCTTTTTTATTACAAATTAGCACAAAATCTTGTTCTGGGGGTAGTTGTATTTTCTTAGCTTGATAGCGATGTGGCGGTACCCCACATCCATCAACTTAAGGATTCGGGCTATTTTTGAAATTAAAAGCGCGTTACTATTTTCTTATATTAATGAGAAAGGGTGACGTGCTTTTTATGAATATGCATCAAAAGCAAGAGTTGTCT
>NZ_RPSJ01000025.1:0-20326 GCF_003946765.1 Bacillus sp. 2D03
AGACAACTCTTGCTTTTGATGCATATTCATAAAAAGCACGTCACCCTTTCTCATTAATATAAGAAAATAGTAACGCGCTTTTAATTTCAAAAATAGCCCGAATCCTTAAGTTGATGGATGTGGGGTAGCACCACATCGCTATCAAGTTAAAAAAACAAAATACCTCCTAAAATGAAAAAATACTGTAAAGTAATAATAAAGATTTGATAGTATAATCAAATTATCTAAATGTTTATTTGGAGGTTTTATTAATGAACATTTTAAGTTCGTGGTTATATAATATGAAAATCATAAAATACTTATTGGGAAGGAGTTGATAATTTAAAGCTAAAGGAGAGATATTAATGATATATAGAAAAGCAAATCAGAAAGATTATGATACAATTTTGAATATATGGGAAGAGTCGGTTTTAGCTACTCATCATTTTTTAAGAGATACCGATAGAGAAGAGTTTAAAAAAGAAATCCCCTCATATTTCCCACATCTTAATGTCCAGTTATGGTATGAGAAAGAGGATTTAATTGGCTTTTCTGCTATAAATAAACAACACTTAGAAATGTTATTCTTAAAACCTAATAAAATAGGTAAAGGATACGGTAAAGCTATTATTAATTCTTTAATTAAAGACTTTGATATTACAACAGTTGATGTAAATAAAGACAATAAGAGTGCAACTAAATTCTATATTAATAATGGCTTTTTTATAGTAAGTGAAACGGAAACAGATTCTTCTGGACGTCCATACCCTATACTAGAGCTAAAGTTAAAATAAGGTAAAGGTGGAAATCCTCCCTTACCTTTGATTTTTGTACTAAACTGCGCGTTAGTCCAATAAGAATTAAACAACTTTATTGTCACTTAACAAATACGCTATTCTTTTCGTAGAATCATAGGAAAGGATGGCGTATTTTTTCATTTTAGGAAGGGACTTTGTTTTGTTAGGTTCATATGGATAGGACGGGACCTCCTTCTAGTTTTGGATAATCATTTGCTTTATCTATTGTAAATAATTTTGAGTCCGATGGATCTCTTATTCTTGGCGTAAAATTAAATCCTAATAAATGAGTAAATCCGAGAATCTATTTTGTGTAACCGACTGTGTCTGTATACAGCAATATGACTTTACTTGGTGTAATAGGTATGATAGGCTCGTTATTCAGAAAAGATTCCGATTGAAAAAAAGCACATCCATAGAGGAGGATTGGTAACCATGAGTGATAAAGTACTTATTGTGGAAGATGAACGCGAAATTGCAGATTTGGTTGAGCTATATTTGAAAAACGAGAATTATACGGTTTTCAAATACTATACCGCCAAAGAAGCACTGGAATGTATAGATAAGAATGTGCTTGACCTTGCAATATTGGATATCATGCTTCCCGACGTAAGTGGTCTCACTATCTGTCAAAAAATAAGGGACAAGCACACCTATCCAATTATTATGTTGACGGCGAAAGATACGGAAGTAGATAAAATTACAGGGCTAACAATTGGTGCGGACGATTATATTACAAAACCCTTTCGCCCACTAGAGTTAATTGCGCGAGTCAAGGCGCAGTTACGCCGATATAAAAAATACAATGGAGTAACGGCACAGAACGAGAATGTTATCGTTCACTCTGGTCTTGTCATTAATATAAGCACGCATGAGTGTTCTCTGAACGAGAAGCCGTTATCTCTCACTCCCACCGAGTTTTCAATCCTGCGTATCCTCTGTGAAAACAAGGGGAATGTGGTTAGCTCTGAGCAGCTGTTTCATGAGATATGGGGTGACGAATATTTCAGCAAGAGCAATAACACTATCACCGTGCATATCCGACATCTGCGAGAAAAGATGAACGACACGGTTGATAATCCGAAGTATATAAAAACGGTATGGGGGATCGGCTATAAAATTGAAAAATAAAAATAAGAATAAAAAAATCGATTATTCAAAATTAAAACGAAAACTCTACCAGTATATCCTTACGATTGTCATGGCAGCAGTTGTATTTGTGCTGTTTGTGCGTCTATTTATCCAAGGGACACTGGGGGAGTGGATCGTACGTTTTTTGGAAAACAGTTATCATTTAGAGCGTTGGGACGCAATGATAATATATCAGTATACTATACGGAACAATATAGAAATTTTTATTTATGTGGCGGTTGCCATTAGTATTCTTATTCTATGCCGAGTTATGCTTTTAAAATTTGTAAAATACTTTGAAGAGATAAATACCGGTATTGATATACTTATTCAGAACGAAGATAAACAAATTGAGCTTTCTGCGGAAATGGAGTTCATGGAACAGAAGCTCAACACATTAAAGCGAACCCTTGAAAAGCGAGAGCATGATGCAAAGGTGGCCGAACAAAGGAAAAATGAAGTTGTTATGTACTTGGCACACGATATTAAAACGCCTCTTACATCAGTTATCGGTTATCTGATCCTGCTTGACGAGGCACCAGACATGCCAAGAGAGCAAAAGGCAAAGTACGTGCATATCACGTTAGACAAAGCGTATCGCCTGGAACAGCTAATCGACGAGTTTTTTGAGATTACGCGATATAACCTTCAAACGATTACGCTCACGAAAAAGCACATAGACCTATACTATATGCTGGTGCAAATGACTGATGAATTTTATCCCCAGCTTTCTGCGAAGGGGAAACAGGTGGTACTCCATGCTTCTGAAGATTTGACCGTATTTGGTGACCCTGATAAGCTAGCGAGGGTCTTTAACAATATTTTAAAAAACGCCGCTGCATACAGCGAGAACGACAGTGTAATTGACATTACGGCGGAACTCTCCGATGATGTGGTATCCATCGTTTTTGAGAACGCCGGAAACATCCCGAAAGATAAACTCGCTACCATATTTGAAAAGTTTTACAGATTGGATGATGCCCGTTCTTCTGATACGGGCGGCGTGGGACTTGGATTGGCGATTGCAAAAGAAATCATTGTTCAGCATGGCGGACAGATTTACGCGGAAAGTAATGATAACTCTACGACTTTCACGGTAGAACTTCCAGTCTTCCAAGACTCGGTTGATAAAGGGGATTCTTAGAAAATAATCATTATTTCTTAAGAAATTCTTAAGGTTATCTCTATTTTTTCTTAGGAAATTAACAATTTAATATTAAAAAATGGTTCGTTCTTATGCGGTAGACTTAAACCATAAGAACGAGCTTTTTTTATTTCGTCAAAGAAAGATATGATAACTTATGCGTGGATTAAAATAGCTCAAATGTTTAGAAAAAGAGTGACACAAATATTTCTTTTCTTTTTAGCGAATTGTGCCAAATGAGCAATCTACTGTTTTGGATGTTCCTGCACACCACTGAACAGAGTATACACATCTAGATATAGCATCGCTTTGCAGAAAGTAATCGTTAAGAGTTTCATATCCGAAATCTTCAGCGTTTGAATCAGCGTGACATTATCATCAAGTCATTTACCTAAGGAGGAAGCTGAAAATGAAGAAGTGGTGTTTTTTTATTGTTATTTTTCTTAGGTTTTGCTTTCATGAATAAAGCACTGTTTTTTCAGAATAAAGTAGAGGTTCAAAAATATGATCAAAATCACAAAGATAACATAGATAATACAGGGACTACCTCAATTATTCAAAAGAAAGAGATTGTAAAAGAACACATCTATCAAGGGAATCTGCTCTTAATTAACAGTAAATATCCTATGCGCCAAGTGGACTTTACCATGAGATGAAGGCTGATTATGCCTTACCAGCAGGTTATAGTGAACATAATTCAGGTTTATCACTTGATGTAGGATCAGGCTTAACGCAAATGGACCGAGCACCTGAAGGGAAGTGGATAGAAAAAAATGCTTGGAAATACGGCTTTATCTTACGCTATCCCTCGGATAAAACGGATGTTACAGGTATTCAATATGAACCTTGGCATATTCGCTATGTCGGTTTGCCTCACAGTACGATTATGCAAAAAATGAATTTAGCCTTGGAAGAATACCTGGATTATTTAAAAGAAGAAGAGAGCATTTCAGCAAGTATTGAGGGGGAAAAATATACGATGTCATATTATCCCTTTTTTCAAAGCAAGACAATTGATGTTGAAATACCTGTAAAAGATATGGGTGGGGTGATTATGACCACCCGTTCTTGAATTATATTCTAAAATGACAAAGTTATAGATTACAATGTAAAGTTAGGAGATTTTAAATGCATTCAGGAGTTTTGATTAATTATTTATATACTTATTTTTTTACTATTATTTTTTGTATAATGTTTCAAATTGGATTTTATTTTAAAACGAAAAAAAATATATCTATTCAGCATTTTCTATGGGTGTATGTTTTTCTATTCTACCTTTCACTAGTGTATAAGGTGACGCAGATAGGGACTATATGGGACATAGGTAGATACGAAACATTAATTCGTGCAAATCAAATTAACTTGATTCCATTTGCTTCTGAAGGTATGACTACTTATGTCTTAAACATTTTACTGTTTATGCCATTAGGTTTTTTATTGCCGGCTATTTGGCCGCAGTTTAGAAGAGTGAAAAGTACTGCCTATGCTGGATTCGGTTTTTCATTGGCTATTGAGTTAGGTCAATTGCTAGATAATAGAATTACAGATATTGATGATTTATCTATGAACACCCTGGGAGCAATTATTGGGTATTTATTATATAGAGTATTATTCAAAATGTTATATAAAAGAGATGAAAAAAAGATTGATAATAATATTTCTCTAGTAATAAAATACGAGGCTATTTTTTATTTGGTTTGCTCATTTGTAGGTATGATGTTAATTTATTATCCAGTTTTATTTAGACGGCCTCTAATCCTTCAATAAGGTGATTAAGATGCTGTCAGATAATTATATACATATAGTAAATTGATTCTTAAATAATAGGATATTACAAATACCCATTTATATTAAATTCTCATAGAAATCTTTCAAAACTACTCTTATTGAAGGTTGAGTAGTTATTGAATTGATTTCTATTGCCCCCGTTTTATATCATAGTACCAGCCTTTAATTAACAATTATATCCATTGCGAAAAAATAAGATAGGCTTTAATATTTACCAGTATTTAAATGCCAAAAATTGTTTAAGGCATTTCAACCAAAATTTAAGAGGAGCATACAATGAACAAACTAAAAAGGTTATTGAAACGTAAAACGACTTGGATAATTCTTATCCTATTCGTATTTGTTTATGTAAATAACAGTTCTTTTTTTGCTAAGAGGGATGATGGAACTCCTCTTCTTCTTGCTCACCGAGGACTTTCGCAAACATTTAGCATGGAAGAGATTGAGAGCGATACATGTACAGCAGAACGTATAAATGAACCTGAACATTCTTATTTAGAAAATACAATTCCATCTATGGAAGCGGCATTTAAAGCTGGAGCTGATCTAGTAGAGTTTGATGTTCAACCAACTAAAGATAATAATTTTGTTATTTTTCATGACTGGACTCTTGATTGCCGTACTAATGGTAAAGGTGTTACAAGAGATTTTACAACAAAAGAACTACAAGCACTTGATATTGGTTACGGTTATACAGCTGATGGAGGTAAAACATTCCCGTTTCGTGGTAAAGGGATTAATCTTATGCCAACACTTGATGAAGTACTTAACCATTTTCCAGATCGTTCTTTTCTTATTCATATTAAAAGTGATGATGAAAATGAAGGAATCCAATTGGCTGCTCACCTTAAGAAATTACCAGCGAAACGCCTTGATCAACTAACTATATATGGTGGCGATAAACCAATTGCTGCGATAAAAGAGCGCATCCCTAGTTTACGAACAATGTCAAAAGCGACCATGAAAAAAGATCTTATTACTTATATGGCATTAGGGTGGACTGGCTACATACCTTCAAGCCTGAAGCATGGAGAGTTACATATACCAGACAAAGTAGCTCCTTGGCTTTGGGGATGGCCAAATCGTTTTCTTAATCGAATGGATAAAGCAGATACTCGAGTTATCGTTGTAGGAGGAAATGGGTTTGGATTTTCAAGTGGATTTGACTCATCTGAAGATATAAAACGCCTTCCTGACGATTATACAGGTGGAATTTGGACAAATCAAATTGATAAAATAGCACCTTTATTTAAGAAATAAGGGACAATATAATAATTGAAGTTTTTCATCTGTTTAACCATCTATATTTTAAAAGAAGACTTATTAATAATGTTGAAGTTTTATATACTGAAAAACACCCCTAATTTCCTATACATAATGGAAATCAGGGGTGTTTTTGGATAAATGGGACTTACTTTATTTATATTCAAACAGAAGTACAACAACTATCAAAGAATAAACCGCTAGATGTATAAAATGAGCTGATGTAGATAAGTAAATTTTTCGTTTGGGGGTACCTTCAAGATCTTAAGCTTGATGGGCATGGGGTAGCACCACATCGCTATCAAGCTAAGCTCATACAACGTCAATCATAGTAGAGGTTGCTTCTCTTTTTCTAAAGGCTACGTGTAGGGAATTTAAAGATTTGCATACGAAATAAATCCTAACGGGTTTCATTTTTTGAATTAAGCCGCTTGATTATCAGACATGGTACAATTGTAAACAACACCTAATATATCAAAGACTGTTTTTTTCTCATATCGATGAGATTTTCGCCCGTTTTGCTGTAGGAGATTGAACAGACGAAGTAACACCTTTGATAGCTCTTGGGTGTTTTTTTGTATAGTTTGGAATAGAAGAAGAAAATAGTCTTTAATCATCTATATGGCTTTATACTCACTAAGCTCTCGTTTTTTCTTCATAAGGAGCAATTCAACATCCCTAGCAAGGTCTCGTAAAATATTTGGAGATAAAAAGCGGTGAATCTCTTGAGCAAATAGCTGTAATTCATCAGATACAGAAATAGACATACAAAAACGCCATCCTTTCTATATATATTTCTAAAACAAGAATAGCGTATTTTTTCATTATTATGGGGGATATTATGCTTTTAAGTTAATGGAGTTCTAATGGCGTCAAGTTTCAAATGAGTGCAAGTGCTAGCAACCCATTAAATATAAATGTACCTGCTGTTGACTATCTTTTAACTGTGCATGTCAAAAAAAAATGGCACTGTTGATATTGAAGGTAAACATGATGGATTCCCTTGCTATGAATTTTATAAACAAACAGATTTTGGTCCGTTTGAACTAATTCATACACATGATTTCAGAGAAACTGGTGATACAGCTGAAGCACTAGGTGGAGACATGGAGTGCAGTTTTAAAAAGACATTGTAAAGACAATATAATCCCTTTAAAAATATAACAACATAATAGTGAGTAACAGGAGGAAAAAGCATGACAACAGTATTATTTGTAAAAGCAAACAATCGTCCAGCGAATCAGGCGGTTAGTGTGAAATTATATGAGGCTTTTTAGCAAGTTACAAAGAATCACATCCAAATGATACAGTGATAGAGCTTGATTTATACAAGGAAGAATTACCATATGTAGGAGTAGATATGATTAACGGCACATTTAAAGCAAGTAGAGGATTTAATTTAACAGCAGAAGAAGCAAAAGCAGTAGCTGTTGCTGATAAATATTTAGATCAATTCCTTGCAGCTGATAAAGTAGTCTTTGGTTTCCCGTTATGGAATTTAACAATCCCAGCTGTACTACACACATATATTGATTACTTAAACCGTGCAGAAAAAATTATTACCACAGGTCTTGAAAAGGCTGCTAAAGTAGCAAGTACGTTCTAACTAATATAAAATTTGTTACTGGAATTATCTTTATATCAACTTCATTACTATTGAAAAAAAGACCCCCAACAGATATTAATCCAATATTTGGCTATCGAACAACTAGGTCTATGAAAAACATGAAACTTTGGGAAGCTGGAAATAGGTATAGTTCTGAAATCATGACACAAAATGGAGTTATAATTATTATACTAGGAAGTATTATCAGCCTATTTTTAAATAACCCTTCCACTGCAATACTTTTACTTATGGGGTCTATGCTATTACTATTAATCAGTATGTTTATAAGAGTGGAGAATATGCTAAAAAAATTGGAAGAATCATGTAGCTAAAATTTTTGTATGGAGTATTTGAGAAGCTTTATAAAAAAGTTCGATCAAAAACACTTTCAATAAAAAAACGAACCTATTTTGAAAAAGGATTCGTTTTTTTGTGCTTAGGGGTAGTGAAAATTCTTAAGTTGATGGGCATGGGGTAGCACCAACAAAACGCGAATTATGTACGCTAAGCAAAAATATAATAAGCTGTCCATATGGACAGCTTATTTACATAATTCTCGTTATTGGAAGTTACTTTTCAATTATTAATAGACGGTCAAGTTGAGTTTCGTGATAACTCTACAGGCTTAAAGTGTTCAACTGTTGGAAATGGATCATAAAAGTGATGCAATAATGCTTTCCACTCTTGATATTGTTCAGATTGACGAAATCCTATCGTGTGGTCTTCTAAAGTTTCCCATTGCACAAGGAGCAAATATTTTCCTTTCTGCTCCATACAGCGTTGTAATTCATGATTTATGTATCCTGGCATGGAAGAGATGATTGAGGATGCTTGCTTAAATACTGATTCATACTCCGTCTCCATACCGTCTTTTATTTGCAACATGACTGCTTCTAAAATCATTTTGAAGTTCTCCTCCTTTTCTTAATTGTACCATGTGAGGGGAACGCTGGATGAGGAGTTTTGATGTATAACATATACACGTGAAGTTAACATAACGTCCTATTATTAACAATCGTATATTCGTTAAAAGCTTTTTGGGATAGTTACGATCCTATTGGGAACATTAAATTTTATGGAGGTGATTGTAATGAATAATAACAAACAACCAAACAAAACTTCTGTAGGAACAAATGCTGCATCTAACAAATTTGGAACGGAATTTGCTAGTGAAACAGATGTACAAGCAGTAAAACAACAAAACGCTCAAGCAGAAGCTAAAAAGAACCAACAATCTAGCCAACAATAAAGAGTTAAGAAACAAAGGATATTTTCTATAATTGTGGGAAATACCCTTTGAGTAAACTATTCAAGATGCGATAAAGCATCATTTATGGAACCAAATTACGTAATAGAAAAAGACTACTTCTTTTAACTGGAAAAAGGTAGTCTTTTTCTGTTTTTAAGATGTATATTCTATTCATGTGAGGTTAACATAACGTCCTATTATCAGTAGCAATAGTAAAGGAGGAACCCTACTCTCACAAGGGAACCCCCTTTTTTGTGCTATGGGTCTATGCATTTTTCTATACATTACTACCCTGACAAGGTTTTAGGGTCCTCTTTTGTTCGTGAATTAGTAGAAAAACTGTATAATATCTTGCATACTCTTAGCGTGGTTATTTTTCAAAATGCTGGTGATACCCCTCATTGTATTTAGAGTAAAAATTTTTAAATATAGCAGAAATGATAATGAAGTATCTATCTCTAATTTGCTAACTAAAAATTTTCAATACAATTAATGTAGAAGCAATGGCAAAATAGGATATTAAATATTCTACATTTTATAGACTTGCTAAACAGTATAAAGAAGTAAAAAAAAAGGAAATCTAACGAATAATTAAGGATGATTCAGGGGGTACCAAATGGAGCATAAAACAGAAGTAACAATTGGGGATTATGTTCAATTTTTATATCGTAAAAACCCTAATTTAGAATTAACCGGATATGTAGTCAGTGTTCTACAGAATACAATTGTTGTAGATATTACAGAGATAATGGGATTTGAAGTAGATGATGTTAGGCAAGTAGTAAAACACGGTTACTATAATAAAGTGAATCAAAGGCAAATAAAAAATAATGTTTCAAAAAAATGCTCCTAGATCAATCTAGGAGCATTTTTTTGATGAAGTTACTGGATTTCTTACGATGATAAATACCAGCCGTTAAAGAGTAACATATTCATTTAGAAAAAGCACTATCATGGATTCTTTTATATGCCAACCGACGTTCATCTCCACCTGCAATTGGTGTTTCACACCTTCACATTTTTGAGGAAGGAGTCTTCTGTCTGAAAATGATAAAAAAGTCCTTAACAATTTGTTAAGGATTGCGGAATAGAACCGCAATTTGGGCTGACACCCAATCAGTTTGTAGAAAATAAATTGCGATTATAATAGCAATTGCATTCCCAAAAGCAATATTTCAAATGGATTGTAGCATAGCTGTAATTAGATTGGTATCAATAAAATATGGATTGGATTACAAATAGTGGTTTTGAATATTAGAAAGAGTTTAAAAGTTAATTACTTCTCATGAAAAAAACTTACGAGAACTTGTAACGATCAATTTTTAGAGGAAGGGTGGATTTTTAATTATAAATTCACATAATTTTCAAACATTAAAACTCTGGATGTTAATATTTGTTATATAATGAAATCAAGCCATAATCAATATGGTTTCCTCGTTATGAATAATGAGATAATTTATGTGTCCCGTGTATTCGCTTTAAAACAAAAAGAACTTGTAGTGATTTCTACAAGTTCTTTTTGTTTTTCTTATTGTATTAGAAAAAAGCCCTTTAAATATAGCAGAAATAATAATGAAGTGTTTATTTCTCGTTTGCTAACTAAAATTTTGTATTTTAACAGGTTTTATTCATAAAAATATTTTAGACTATAGAATGAATCATTAGAGAGATAAAAAATAAGGAAAAAGGGAAGAACCACCAATATTCTTTCCTTTTTCCTACAATTAGGGTCTCTATATTAATGAATATAGAAGATTATAAAATGTTGGATGCAACAGTTTACATTCAAAATTATAGCAGGAGCGACAGGTATTTTTTATGCAATATTGCATAAAAATTATGATTTATCAAATATACATGTCTAATGAGAAACACAAAAACTCTATATAGGATGAATTTAATCTTTACATTTTCTTTATAGTGAATTAAAAACGGCAAAAAACAAAAAGGTTAATTTTATCAATACGAGTTTTTTCTTTTACATATTAAAATGGAAGTACCCTTTCAATGTATACTGACCCCTTCACAAATCGTAAAGGGATTTTTTTATTTAATAAATGAGTTTTACAAAACATATAGAATGTTAAACTGATAACCCCCATTAATCTCAGTATGTGTACATGAGATCAATGGGGGTTTATTAATATATGTTCGAAGATGTGGGAAGTATTTTGTGTGTCTATAAAGGTTAGTTTTAAATTTTACGGATGTCTGTATATTCTATGAACATTTACAGATATTTTTGTTGTAATTATTGATGAGGTGTATGAAATGAAACACAAAACATTTGGATATGTACGAGTTTCCAGTAAAGATCAAAATGAAGAACGACAAATTCGAAATATGAAAGATTTAGGGATAGAAAATCGAGATATTTTTATCGATAAACAATCTGGTAGAAATATGCAATGCGAAAATTATCAAATGTTAAAACATCTTGCTCGTACAGGTGATACCATTGTATTTGATTCTTTAACTAGACTAGGAAGAAGCATGAATGATGTCCTAGAGGAATTCAGATACTATGAAAAGCATGAGATTAATTTACAATTTATAAAAGAACCATTCATTAATGTAAATTACACAGGTAAGAGTACAAATGATGTTATTCAAAGTGCTATTCAGAAAGCAACTCTTACCATTTTATCTGCTTTTGCAGAAAAAGAACGGCATGATATTAAACAGCGACAAGTGGAGGGTATTGCTCTAGCTAAAAGGCAAGGTAAGCGGTTAGGACGTCCCCCAGTAGAAATTACAGCCGAATTTATTGAAGCCTATAAAGAATGGAAGTCTGGTAGCATTACAGCAGTAGGAGTCATGAAGAAATATGGTATCAAACGTTCTTCGTTTTACAAACTTGCTAAGCAGTATGAAGAAACAAAACATAAAAATCTACTGAATGATTAATTATAATTTAGGAGGTTATTATATGAAACATACAGCAAAAGTAAAAATTGGTGATTGCGTTCAATTTTCTTATCGTAAGAATCCTTCCTTGCAATTAACTGGATATGTGGTAAGAGTTTTAACGAATACCATTGTTGTAGAGGTTTCAGATATGATGGAAGAGGAGTTAATTGATGCTAGACAGGTAGTAAAGCATGGACGTTATCATAAGATAGCCCGTAAACAAGTAAAAAGTAAAGTTTCATGAAAAACGCTCTTAAAGAAATCTAGAAGTAACTTTTCAATTGTCATATAATGTCTTGAATACATTTGTATATTGGCATTTTTGTTCGTATTTTGTATACTAAATGTGAGTTTCCTTACAGTAGGCAATCTTTCAATTTCTATGACAGCCAACTAATCTGTTAATTATGTATGGTAGCAAATAAGCTCTTATGTCCACAGATATAAGAGCTTATTTGTATATGAATCACTCTTTTATGTACAATGAAAGAAAAACATTATATGAGATGGGGAGAGGAAAACCCATGTCCAACCAACAATTAGTGAATTTACGCATTGATTTTGCTTTTTAACAATTATTTGGTACAAGTGGAAATGAGGATATTCTCATTGCTTTTTTAAATGCTATATTACAGGATTCTTTAGAATCGCCCATTGTTTCGTTACAACTGGAAGATCCACACTTGCACTGAGAACATGAAGAGGATAAATTATCGATTTTAGATATTTCCGCTACATTAGATACAGGAATAAAAGTAAATATAGAAATACAGCTGAATAACAATCATGACATGATTAAGAGAAGTTTGTATTACTGGGGAAGGTTATATACATCCCAACTACAAAAGGGAATGCCATATAGTTCTCTTCACAAAACCATTACGATTAATTTATTAAACTTTGTGATGTTTCCAGAATATGAAGCATTTCATACAACAGGAATCCTATGGAATCAACAGCAACAAAAGAAGTTAAGTGATGATCTGGAAGTTCATATTGTGGAGATTCCAAAACTCATGCAACAGTGGCGGAATGAACAAGTAAATCCCTGGGAAGATTCGTTGGTTCGTTGGTTGTTATTACTTTCAGCGAATGAAGATGAAAGATTAACCCAAACATTGGAGGATATTGCGATGAACCAAGACCCGATTTTACAAAAAGCGATGGATAAATGGGAACGTATGAGTCAAGATTCTTCTTTCCGACAAGCGTATGAAGCAAGGGAGAAAGCGTTGATGGATGAAGCTGCGAAGTTTGCTCATGCTCGTAATGAAGGAAAAAAAGAAGGGATTCAGCAAGGGAAAATACAAATAATTAACGGTATGCATGAACTTGGTGTACCAATTGAAACGATTGCTAAAGCAAGCAAGTTAAGTGTTGATGAGGTTGAACGTATTCTAGCAAAAAAGAATTAGTAAAAAAAGAAACGAAGTCAATTTGACTTTGTTTCTTTTTTATATGAATTTTTATCAGAGGAAAAAGCGAAAGTGAGCTGATAACTATGGATTTGGGTATAACATGAGCTTGGTTTTAAAGTAACAGAAATGGAATTCTAGCATTTTGTAGTGTTGATATAGATAGGTTCAAATGAAGTTTTTCTGCTTTACATGTTATATTGTTTCACTGACCTATTTTTTGATAGGCCTAATTTTAATTCTATTAAAATTAGTAACAGATTGTCCAAACTGTACTAATCTATCTTACATAGCATGTAGTAATAAATTAAAAGGAGGAATTTAGTATGTCTTATTACTACTGTAATCATTGTAAGGATTACAAAAAGAAATATCACGATTGTCATAGAAGCAGTAAGGGTTATGAAAAATGTGATAAAAAGCATGAGGAGAAACCTTGGGTTAATGTAAAAGTAAATTGTTGTTCTGATGATAACCAATATAATCTTGTAAGGGCATCTGCTTTTAGAGCTGTGAGCACAGTTAATCAAAATTTATCAGCAAATACATTTGTTAAGGTCTTATTTCAAAATGAACAATTTGATTTAGCGAATGAGTATAATCCAGCTACATCAATTTTTATTCCAAAGACAAGAGGTGTTTATTCTGTTATTGGGACTATTGCGTTCATTCCCAATAATCTAAACACAAATTATAGAGCGCGGGTAGAAATTCGAGTTAATGGAAATCCGGCAATTGCAATAGATAATGATTTTTTTGGTCCAATAAACTTTGCTAATGTTGTTGCTGTTTCATCAATCATTCAGTTAAATGCAGGGGATATAGTTGAGATTTTTGCACAAAGTAGTGTAGCTGGAGTTATTTCTAATGTAGAAAATAGTACGCATTTTGAAGCTGCAAGATTTCCATCACCAGACGCATAATTGATATGAAAATTTTTCTGTGACTTTATATAGAGAAAGTCCATAATTTATATTTGACTTGCATTTATGCAGGTCTTTTTTTGATGAAAAATGTTTATTGTAACACAAGTTGGTTACATTATTTGGGAAATCTAAATTATTTATATAAATTTTGCATGATGTGTACTTAGAAATAATATGTCTATAAACGAAGGGGTATCATCCAATATATGTTTTGGTTGATACTTTTTTGTTTTATGAACAAAAAGGCTATTAAAAAAAGGGTGATAAAAATATCAAATCCTTTTCACTATGTACATTTATTTCACTGTCTCATTTAATTCTATTCCAGATTCAAATGTAGGTTCTTTTGAAGCAGCGATTTGCATTTCTTCACCTGTTTATGGGTTACGTCCTGCACATGCAGATCTTTCACACACTTCAAATGTACCGAATCCTAGTATCTGTACTTTTTCTTTATTAGCTAACGCATTTATTATCGTATCTAATACAGCCTGTGTTACTGCAACTACCTCTTTTAGTGTAAGTTCTATTTTTTCCGCTACTACTTTTGTTAATTCTGTCTAATTCATTTTTAGCACATCTTCATATGTAATTAGGTAACTATTACAACGTGTGTATTTTTATGATGCAATTAATAATATACATAGAAAAATCCCTAGCAAGAGCTAGGGGGACAATTTCTGTATGGTAGTAAGAAAGAAAAATGTGTTCATCACACAATTTATATTTTTACATTTTGATTTTATACAACAAAAATTACCTAATCTAGATAATCTACTTATTTCTACATAAAGGCTACTTTCAATACAATCAGTCAAATTACTACTAGTAAACCCTTTTTAGATATATAATTGTACTATTAAATGCAGATGATACCAAGCAAACATAATTTAATCTGCTTGTTCATAGGAGATTAATAGCTAGAAATATGAAAATTTATAAAAAATAAAAAGGGTGGATAAGATGAAAGCAACAGGTGTTACACGAAGAGTAGATGAATTAGGACGAATTGTTCTTCCGAAAGAGTTAAGAAGAACATTAGGAATTGTAGAAAAAGATCCTATGGAAATATTTGTAGAAGATGAAAAAATCATTTTACAAAAATACAAATCTTATGATGCTTGTGCAATAACTGGTGATATTTCAGAAAAAAATATATCATTAGCAAATGCTCAAATCGTTCTTAGTCCTGAAGGTGCTAAACTGTTAATTAAGGAAATCCAACAGCAATTAGTTAAGTAGATTCATTATTCTTAGTAAATTACATTAAAGCAAAAGACACCTTAATAGATGTCTTTTGCTTTAAATTGAACCAACATAATTCCATCAATACTACTTTTACAATAGCAAATATATCAGCAATCTTTCATATCATATTCATTTTAGCATAGATCAGACTGTTTTCAAATCATTCAAATATTCAAAAACATAAATTTAAAATTCCTACCTTAAAAGGGGTCCCGCCACATCGCTATCAAGCTAAGGTTTTGAAGTACCCCCTAAACGAAAATTTCTTTTCTCTACAGGCAGTTACTTTGAGAAGTCAGCTCATTTTTTTCGTTTTAGGGCGTTTATTTTTCTTAAGCTGATGGGCATGTATGGTGACCCACATAATACAAATAGAAATTAAGAAAATGCCAAAAAAGTTGGCATTTTCTTGATTTCTATTTATCTTTTCACAAAACATTTACCATATTCAACAAAATCACAATCTACATAAAAATAATTATTTCCAGACCAAATTTGAACTCGTTGCTTTGCGCTATCAAAAACATAATTATCATATCCTGGATATGCATCTCTAACCCATACATATTCAGTAGCTGCGCTGACAGGTAATGCGGATGTAACTAAAGCAGTTGCTAAAGCAATCCCTCCTATAGCTTTCTTGATTTTAGATTTCATCATAATTTATATCCCCCTTTATTTTTTGCTATTAAACTTTTAATGTTTAATAGATTACTATCAATATAACACTCTTCTAATAATTGTAAATATTTAGGTAGTTTATAAAAAATATGCAGAATATTACAAATATATATATAATTACCATAAGGTAGTGCCCCTTAATATATAGAGGAGGGCGTTTATGAAATCTACGGGAGCCTATCTACATTAGGAAACTACTATTGATTAAAGGAACAAAGCATATAAAAAGACACTGTATAGTGTCTTTTTATATGTGGATATAGCTCTAAAGAAAATGTAGTGATTAATTAAAGAAACTTGGATGCTTATTAGTTAAACTTAGTATAATTTTAATATACATAAATTTTATTTCAAACTTATAATAAGATGGAACATAATAGGGTTATCTTTGAGAAGAATTTAAGAGAAAAATTTAAATATAGTGAAGGATAGCTTGAAATCTTTTTTCAAATTTGTGCTGGGAAGCTAGAAAAAGTAAAAAGTGTTCTTTTTTACTTTTTACATGTTATTTTGCGGAAATGAATTTAATTGAAATGAGGCGTGCATTGTGAAGTTAGACGTGAATGAGTTAGCAGAGTATCTTGCCAATAATCCTTTCCGAGTAGAAGGAGTATATCGTTATGCTAAAAATCCAGGTGTGCCTTGTGCTGAGTCTACAGATTCTTTCCCAGGATTTGTATTTCCACTTACAGGGAAGACGCAATTTCAATTTAATGGTACGCCGTATACTCTTTCCCCAGGAAAAGTTATACATGGGGGTGCAAAAATGACATTAGCCCATAAAATGCTTGGTGAAATAAACTGGGAATATATTCTTGTTTTATATCGGATAAGCAATTCAGAACGAGAAGACTCTGGCTTTACTCATCAGCATTTTGAATTATTAACAGGACAATCTCCTCGTCTTGTCGAATTACTTATGCGTCTTTGGGATGTATATAATCAGCGTGGAGGCATTTCGATGTTTCAGACCGAAATGCTGTTTCGCGAAGCGTTGAATGAAGCTTTATTAAGTGTTGTCAATAGAGAAAACAACTATGAGTCGCATACTTTATTCGAAAGAATATCTAGTTATGTTCATAAATGCTATTACAAAGATATTACAATGCATACACTTGCAGAACAAAATAATATTAATCGAAATCGTCTTTCTTACGTGTTTAGAAAGCATGCAGGTATGGGGCCAGCAGAATATTTATTGAACTATCGTATAAAGATAGCTCAAAAAATGTTATGTACAAGTGGTGTGCCTGTACAACAAATTGCGCAGGCTGTTGGAATCGCAGACCCTTTTTATTTTAGTAGAGTTTTCAAGAAGCGAGTTGGCATTTCGCCTACTAAATATCGCGAGAATTTCATCAATAATCCATACTAATGTCAACAGGGGTCCATTCTTATTTGAAAATCACTGTTCTATACTTATGGAGAGTTAAAGGAACATTGGATTGAAAGAACTTTCATTGAAATCACTCCTTTGTACTATCTGAATAAAAAGTTCTGGCCTGAGCATTTTCTTTTTAAGCATAATGACGACTTTTTCACTTAGATTACTGTAATATAGTGGAAGTTAAAAATGAGGAGGGATTATTATCCATTACCAACCTATTAAACTAAATGACGAGTTATCTAAAATTAACGATTATTGGTATCCACGAGTGATTGGTGAAATGAATGATGATCAAATTCAGCTTTTTAAAGCTAATGGAGATTTTATATGGCATGAGCATCCTAATACGGATAAGCTATTTATTGTGCTTGAAGGGGAGATGTTCATCGATTTTCGTGATGGACAGGTGAAAATTTCTAAGGGCGAGATGTTTATTGTCCCGAGAAGCGTTGAGCATAAACCTTTCACTGAAAAGGAATCCCACATCATGTTGGTAGAGCCTAAAAGGGAAATGGATTGATAATTGTATCTAATGTTTCGTTGGCAGATAAGAAAGTGTAGATAAAATTGAGAAGTTAGGATTTAAATGCTCTATTATAGAAATATTATCCAGTAACCTTTTCCTTAGTAATTCGTCCGTATTCCTATTCTAATATCTAAAATAAAAATACATCACTATTAAATAGTGATGTATTTTTATTTTAGAAAGAATCGTTGTACATAGCTGTACGAAAATAAAGTTCTCTTTAATTAATAAATTAAAAGCTCTATTCTATTAGAGTTGATGATATGTTTTTATTTACAATATTATATAACTCTTATTTGTCTGGAAAATTGATTTTTTCTGTGGATACTATAATAGTTTAGCTTAATAGCGATGCGGCTCTACCTCGTTGTACACAATACAAGTATTTCTTGCACAAGAATCTAAGACACTAAAACAAAAGTTTTTTCATTTATTT
Organism: Bacillus sp. 2D03; assembly: GCF_003946765.1. Lineage (NCBI taxonomy): Bacteria > Bacillati > Bacillota > Bacilli > Caryophanales > Bacillaceae > Bacillus > Bacillus sp. 2D03. The sequence continues at coordinate 18,487 of NZ_RPSJ01000025.1, forward strand.
ACAAAAAATTCAGTTAATGGTTTTTTATTCCTTTAAATGTATATATCTTTTGGTTTTTATCCCTTATATGCATTTACAATAGTTTTGTTTGCATATTTATTAACTTTTTGACTATTAAAACTTTAAAAAAATTTCGATAAAATCGTTTGCCTCTTCTGTATAAGAAATATATACTTTGAGGTGTAAGGGTGAATACCTTATAAAAATTTAAAGGAGGTTTTTTTATGAAAAAAATGAAAAAGTTAGTGAACCTTGCTTTAGCTGGAACTATTGGTTTAGGAGGATTGGGAGCTTTCGCACCAACAGATGCAAGTGCAGCTGAGGTCTCTCCTGCTAAAACTAATATTCCTACTAACTTATCTACTGAATTACCTACTAATTTTGTAGAGTCTAAGTTACCAAATGCAGCCAAAGCTAGTGCGAATTTAGATGTAAGCATAGATGTATTAGGTATCGCTAATTTGATTAGGAATGCTATTAATAGTCAAACTAATCGTTCAGGATTTGTAAAAGGTGTAATGGAATCAACATTTTATTCTGCAGGTCAACGTTATAATGTTATGGTTTTTAACTTAAACCAAAACTATGAGGATCGTTTTAACGGTGTTAAATTCTTCGGAACAACAGTATATGATGGAATCACTTTTGGAATTTGGGTATTTGAGGATGGGGAATTCACGAATAAAGGTGATGGCGGATGGATTAACTGGGCATTTAGAGGTTGGTTTGATCGTGATGGTGGCCATGTTAAATTTTATCGCCCATAAAAATAAACCACAAAATCAGCCAATTTTGCGGTTTATTAAATAAAAAGTATTACCTAAGCCTAAGAGATCATATTCTAAAATCAACTCCTAGTAAAAACAGTATAGATGATATTTATTAAAAAGAAAAGCACTCTCGGGAGTGTTTTTCTTTTTTTATTTAAAAATAAGGATTTTTAGGAATGGAAACAATAAACCCTTATTGTTTTTATTAACTGAATATCACGAAAAATAATAAGGCTATTAGTGTTTTTTATCATTTTAGCTAAGAAGACTTCTTTCTCAAGGAGTGTGAAGGGGCACAGTCCAGTGAGTAGGTGGGAGGCGTTCAATTAATATTAGAACATATAAAAAGACACTATAGTATGCATAGTGTCTTTTTATATGTTGACTTATTCTGAAAGAAAGTGTAGTGATTAATCATAATTTGTTGGATACTTCTTGGTTAATTCTATTATAACATTATCATGGAAGAATTTAAATGCATTTATGCATATATATAATTTTATTATATTTTAGACACGTCTGAATTTCTTTCGATTTCCAAAAGTTCCAGTTTCTTTATTTTTTATATCTATACTATAATTTAACTGCTAAATCGTAAAAAAGGAGTTCTAATAGATATGGAGATGAGAAACTTACAAAAACTAATTGAAGACAAGAAAGTAGAATTAATTAAACTTGTAGATAAATATGGATTTAGACATCAGCAGGTGCTAAGTTTAAGTCAAGATATAGATAAGTTGATAAATCATATTATTTATATAAATCGCAGACATAAGTAGAACCCTACATTTATAATTGCCGTTTAATGAGAATTACTTTGGAATATTTTAACGAATTTCCGGAAAGAATTCTCCTTCCTCAAGCGTGTGAAGGGCGTAGCCCAACGGTAGGTGGGAGATGAATTTCGGTTTGGCGTAGCCAAAAGGTTTTCCTTTTTATTTTGCCTCTGATATAATCAGTCTTATAAATTATAAGGGCTGGTATATAAATGAAATTAGATAGTAATAACCATTCAGTATTCTTGTTATATTATCACCTTGTGTTGGTCGTGAAATACAGAAGAAATGTGT
>NZ_RPSJ01000026.1:0-16143 GCF_003946765.1 Bacillus sp. 2D03
AGATTTCCCATAGCGTAAGCTAGTAAGATCCCTGAAAGATGATCAGGTTGATAGGTTCGAGGTGGAAGCATGGTGACATGTGGAGCTGACGAATACTAATAGATCGAGGACTTAACCATATAATATGTAGCAATGTTATCTAGTTTTGAAGGAATATGCCTTCATAGTTTGGTGATGATGGCAGAGAGGTCACACCCGTTCCCATACCGAACACGGAAGTTAAGCTCTCTAGCGCCGATGGTAGTTGGGACCTTGTCCCTGTGAGAGTAGGACGTCGCCAAGCTATTTATATTGTCGCGGGGTGGAGCAGCACGGTAGCTCGTCGGGCTCATAACCCGAAGGTCGCAGGTTCAAATCCTGTCCCCGCAACCAAATGGTCCCGTGGTGTAGTGGTTAACATGCCTGCCTGTCACGCAGGAGATCGCCGGTTCGACCCCGGTCGGGACCGCCATTTCATATAAAGAAAAGAACGAAACAAGTTGTTTCGTATTTTTTTATTTGTTTTAACAAAAAACTAATAAAGACAGTCAAACTATCCTTAGGACAACTCCTAAGGACTTTTTTATATATTCAAAACCTGTATAATAAAGAGCAGAGAACATTGTGAGTAAAGTAGGTGAAGTCTGTGAGTAAATATGAAGTAACAACAAAATCTTCTGAGGAGACACAAAGGTTATCAGAAAAACTAGGTGAGCTCGTAGAGGCACAAGATGTAATTATTTTAGAAGGAGATCTTGGAGCTGGTAAGACGACTTTTACAAAGGGACTAGCAAAAGGTCTTGGAGTGAAAAGAGTTGTAAATAGTCCTACCTTTAATATCATTAAAGAATATAAAGGAAGATTACCGCTATATCATATGGACGTGTATCGCTTAGCAGAAAGTGAAGAGGACTTAGGCTTTGATGAATATTTCTACGGTGAAGGAATTACGGTAGTAGAATGGGCTCATTTAATAGAGGCATATTTACCAAATGAAAAGTTACAAATTAGTTTATTCCATGCTGGAGATGACACAAGAAGAATTATACTCGAGCCAATTGGAGATCGCTATATTAGATTATGTGAGGAGCTATTACAAGATGAAAGTACTAGCAATTGATACTTCAAATTACGTAATGGGTGTATCCCTTATTGAGGAAGGAAACGTAATTGGGGAAATCATTACAAATTTAACGAAAAACCATTCTGTACGTCTTATGCCAGCTGTAGAGAAACTGTTAAAAGAGTGTGGCGTAAAACCGAAGGAATTAACTAAAATCGTTGTAGCTGCTGGACCTGGATCCTATACAGGTGTTCGCATAGGCGTGACAGCGGCAAAAACATTAGCTTGGTCACTTCAAATACCAATTGTAGGTGTATCAAGTTTAGAGGTAGTAGCTGCAAACGGTGCTAACTTTAACGGGTTAATTTGTCCTTTATTTGATGGAAGACGTGGGCAAATTTATACAGGGTTATATACATATGAAGGAGAGCAGTTAACTTCAATAGAAGAAGACCGAATTATTCTTATTGTGGACTGGTTGCAAATGTTAAAAGATAAAGGACAGCCTGTTTTATTTATCGGTAACGATGTTAAATTGCATAAAGAAACAATTATAGAACATTTAGGTGATCAAGCTGTATTCGCTCCATTTACTAAAAATAATCCAAGACCAAGTGAGCTAGCATTCTTAGGATTACAAAAAGAAGAACAAGATGTGCATACGTTTGTTCCGAGCTATCTTCGTTTAGCTGAAGCTGAAACAAAGTGGTTAGAAAGTCAAAACAAGTAGGAGCTTGCAGAAGATGGATATGATATTTAGAAAGATGGAGCTTGATGATATTGCTCAAATTGTAGCTATTGAAGAAGCGTCTTTTTCAACTCCTTGGACTGCAGATGCCTTTCATCGTGAATTAACGATGAATGAACATGCACATTATATTGTGTTAGAAAAAGATGGTCGTGTAGTCGGGTATTGTGGATTGTGGATAATTATTGATGAATCACATATAACGAATATAGCTATTTTGCCAGAATACCGAGGTCAAAAGTTAGGAGATGCCCTATTGAAAGCAGTTATTTCTGAAGCGAAAGAACTAGGGGTAAAAACAATGACACTTGAAGTACGTGTATCAAATGAAGTAGCAAAGCAGTTATACAGAAAATACGGATTTCAAAATGGTGGGATTCGTAAACGATACTATGCAGACAATCAGGAAGATGGTCTCGTAATGTGGGTGAATATATAATGGAAAAAAATACGATTATACTTGGTATTGAAACAAGTTGTGATGAAACAGCAGTAGCAGTTGTTAAAAATGGAACGGAAATTATTGCGAATGTCGTTGCATCACAAATTGAAAGTCATAAACGTTTTGGCGGCGTTGTACCAGAGATTGCATCCCGTCATCATGTAGAAGAAATTACAGTTGTGTTAGAAGAAGCTTTAAAGGAAGCAAACATCACATTTGATGATATTGATGCAATTGCTGTAACAGAAGGTCCTGGTTTAGTAGGAGCACTTCTAATTGGAGTAAATGCAGCGAAGGCAGTAGCGTTTGCACATGATATTCCGTTAGTCGGTGTTCATCATATTGCTGGTCATATTTATGCGAACCGTTTAGTAAAAGAAGTTCAATTCCCGTTATTATCACTTGTTGTATCCGGTGGGCATACAGAACTTGTTTATATGAAAGAACATGGTTCATTCGAAGTAATTGGTGAAACACGAGACGATGCAGCTGGAGAAGCATATGATAAAGTAGCTCGTACGTTATCTATGCCATATCCAGGTGGTCCTCATATTGATCGCCTTGCACATGAAGGAGAACCGACAATTGATTTGCCTCGTGCATGGCTAGAACCGGATTCATATGATTTTAGCTTTAGTGGATTGAAATCAGCAGTTATCAACACTGTGCATAACGCAAAACAACGCGGTATAGAAATTGCGCCAGAAGATTTAGCGGCAAGTTTCCAAGAAAGTGTAATAGATGTACTTGTAACGAAAGCAGCTCGTGCAGCAGAAGCTTATAATGTAAAGCAATTACTTCTTGCTGGTGGAGTAGCTGCTAATAAAGGACTTCGTGCGCGATTAGAAGAGGAATTTGCACAAAAAGAAAACATTGAATTAATTATTCCACCGCTATCTTTATGCACAGATAATGCAGCGATGATTGCAGCCGCAGGGACAATTGCTTATGAACAAGGTAAGCGTGCAACATTAGCCTTAAATGCAAATCCAGGATTAGATATTGAAGCATAGTTATGCACATAATTAACCACAGGTTGTGGATAAAACCCATATTGTCTGTTGATAATATGGGTTTTATTGTGTATATAAAATGTTGATAACTTTTTTGTCGATTGTGGATAATGTGGAAAAGGTATTTTAAGGTTTATTTTATAAAGGTGGATATGTGTATAAAATTGTGGATAAATAGGATGATGTCAGACCTTTGAATTTGTTCTTTTTCGGGAAATAAAAAGTAAGAAGATATCCCTGAAAAACATTTTGAAACATCCCCCTATTATAGAAGATGCTAATATTGTCAATCTTTGTCGTTAAATCGATATTTCGTGTCGAATTGTTAATATATATAGGGTTACAATAGATATATTTGAAAAATCGTTGGTATATTCTAAGTTACGATTGATATACTCAAAAAATTGTTTCTGTATTAAAAGAAAAAAAGATGTCGCATAGTCAAAAATCCTGACTTATGAGACATCTTTTTTATTTAAATATGCTTATACATGCAGCTCTTCCCATTCTGCCATACAAGTTTCAAGTTGTTCTTGTAGCGTTTGCTTTTTAGTTGTAATTTCACTAGCTTTTTCATAATCTGCATATATTTCTGGTAAGCAAAGTTGATCTTCTAACGTAGCAATTTCTTCTTCTAATTCTAATATACTTTGTTCTAGCTCTTCAATTTTTCTGGTGCGTTGACGCTCTAGTTTTTTACGCTCTTTTTCTTCTAAATAATTTAATTTCTCTTGTGCAACCACTTTTTGAACAGGAATGTCACTTTCTTGCTGTTCAAGTTCTGCACGTTCAATCATTTCATTTTTCTTTTCAACGTAGTAATCGTAATCCCCTAAATATTCCTGTGCACCTTCTGTTGATAACTCAACCACAGTCGTTGTTACACGGTTAATAAAGTAGCGGTCATGTGAGACGAATAGAAGAGTCCCTGGGTAATCAATTAAAGCATTCTCCAAAATCTCTTTACTATTTAAATCAAGGTGGTTCGTAGGCTCATCTAGAATTAACAAATTTGACTTTTGCATCATAAGTTTTGCAAGAGCTAATCGAGCTTTTTGTCCACCACTAAGAGAAGATACTGGTTTCAGTACATCATCTCCTGTGAATAAAAAATTCCCGAGTATAGTACGGATTTCTTTTTCAGGTTGCAGTGGATATTCATCCCATAATTCATTTAAAACCCGTTTAGAAGATGTTAAGTTTGCTTGTTCTTGATCATAATAACCAACAGATACATTTGATCCGAAAGAAACATCACCATTTAATAGTGGTAACTTATTCACAATAGACTTTAACAATGTGGATTTCCCAATTCCGTTTGGACCAACTAAAGCAACACTATCTCCGCGAGTTAAGCGCATAGTTACATGTTCAATTATAGGGTTCTCATCATAGCCGATGGTTGCATCATTTACTTGTAAAACATCATTTCCACTTTGCTTTTCAATATCGAAGTGGAATGATGCTGACTTAGAATCCCCTAATGGTCTCGTTAATAATTCCATTCTGTCTAGTTGTTTACGACGACTTTGAGCACGTTTCGTTGTAGAAGCGCGAGCTATATTCTTTTGAACGAAGTCCTCAAGTTTTGCGATTTCATCTTGTTGTTTTTCGTAACGTTTCATTTCTTGCTCATATAATGCTGATTTTAAGTCTAAATATTTACTGTAGTTACCAACAAATCGTCTGCTTTCTTTATTCGAAATTTCATATACTTGTGTAACGAGTTTGTCTAAGAAATAACGGTCATGTGAAACGATTAATATTGCGCCAGGATAACCTTGTAAATATTGCTCAAGCCACGTTAATGTTTCGATGTCTAAATGGTTTGTAGGCTCGTCCAAAATAAGTAAGTCTGGTTTTGTTAATAATAATTTCCCGAGAGCTAATCTTGTTTTTTGCCCGCCGCTTAAAGTAGAGATCGTCGTCTGGTGCGTTTCAACTGGGAAGCCAAGGCCGCTTAAAATGGAGCGAATATCCGCTTCATATTGATATCCACCTTGATCTTTATAATTGAGTTGCAATTGGTCATAATCAGCTAACAATCTTTCATATGTAGCTTCGTTTGAAAAGTTTTCTTCTTTTCCCATTTCTTGCTCAAGCCTTCGAAGTTTTGTCTCCATTTGCTGTAAGTGGGTAAAGACGGTTAGCATTTCATCCCAAATTGTTAAAGACGTTTCTAGTCCAGTATTTTGAGCTAAATATCCGATTGAGACATCTTTCGGTTTTATAATTTCGCCACCATCATGAGATAATTCACCAGCGATAATTTTTAATAATGTAGATTTGCCTGCTCCATTCCTTCCAACTAATGCGATACGATCTTTTGTTTGTACTTCCAATTTTATGTTTGCAAGAATCGTTTCTGCACCGTATAATTTCGAAAGCGCGTTTACTTGTAATAAAATCAATGTTTTCACCTCAAATAATTTCTTAACTTTGCCATGTTTATATTTCTCAATCATACTAAAAATAGTGTATAGTTTAAAATAAAGAGAGAATACTTCTTCTCTTTATTATACAAGGAATTTAATGAGTGCTAAACTTCTGTATTTGATTAAAGTATATGAATAAAGATAGGAAGAGAGGAGAGGTCATATGGATCAGCAAAAGATTCCACAAGCCACTGCTAAAAGATTGCCTCTATACTATCGATTTATCCAAAACTTATCTCTTTCTGGTAAGCAGCGTGTTTCATCGGCCGAATTGAGTGAGGCAGTAAAAGTAGATTCCGCAACAATACGAAGAGATTTTTCGTATTTTGGAGCGTTAGGGAAAAAGGGATATGGATATAACGTAAATTATTTATTATCATTTTTCCGTGAAACACTTGATCAAGATGATATAACACGTGTAGCACTTATTGGAGTAGGTAATTTAGGGACCGCTTTCTTACATTATAATTTCACGAAAAACAATAATACAAAAATTGAAATGGCATTTGATGTTAGTGAAGAGAAAGTTGGAACAGAAATCGGGGGCATTCCTGTATATCATTTAGATGAATTAGAAGAGAGATTATCAAATGATATACAAGTGGCAATATTAACAGTACCGGCTACAGTAGCACAAGCTGTAGCAGATAGATTAGCTGAAACAAGCGTGCACGGTATTTTGAATTTCACACCAGCGCGATTAAACGTATCAGAGAATATTAGAATTCATCATATTGACTTAGCTGTAGAGTTACAAACATTAGTTTACTTTTTGAAAAACTATCCACAATAAAACGCAGAGGAAGCGACCTCTGCGTTTTATTATTGTTTCTTTTTTGTGAATTTAATTAATATAAGGCGAAGTGCCAAATTAAAATCAATTGTTGCCATAACTGCAAATAGTATTGTCCACACATTCCAGATTGTATCTGTCACGTTCGTAATGGCGAAGCGTGTAAAGATACATCCAAGAAGGAAGTATAGTGCAGCCATGAACAATGGTGAGTTTCTCATACAAAAAATCCTCCGATAAAGCCTTGCATTTTTTCAGCTTCTTTAATCATTTCTTGAATTTGTTCATTGCTCATAAAAATTTGCCCAATAGCGACTAATGTATTCATCGCAACATGAGCTGCAATCGGAACGATAATACGTTTCGTCTTCACATATAAGAAGGCGAATACGAGCCCCATAGCAGTGTATACCAATAAATGAGTAAAATCAAAATGAATTGCTGCAAATACAAGCGAACTAATGATAGCTGCGATAAAGAAGTTAAACTTCTTATAAAGCGTGCCGAATAGAATTTTTCTAAATACGATTTCTTCTAAGATAGGTCCAATTATAGATACAACAATAAGGAACCAAGGTATCGTTCTTGCGATGTCCATCAGTCTGTCTGTATTCTCAGATTCACGTGGAACCCCAAATACATACATTTCAATCATACCTGCAATGGATTGTGAGATGATTGCTAAGAAGAACCCGATGAAAATCCATCCAATAGTAGCTGGGATAGAAGAGCGCATTGGATCTAAATGCCTGTCACGAATATCTGTTCTAAGTAACCAAAGTACGATACATAATGCAACAAAGAAGCTAATAATTGCCCAGTGTCCCGTTATGATTTGTCCTTTTTCCTCAATGGTAAATCCTCTATTATCGTAGAGTCCTGTTTTTAGGAGAAGTGGTAATCCAACAACGCCGGATAACTGCATTAAAATGTATGTAACGATAATCCACCAGTATTGTTTCTTCAAATGGTTTAACCATCCTTTCTAACTATAGTGTATGAGATAAGTTAGGATAACATGTAAATATGCTACCTACGATATAAACCTCACTTGAATTATGTTTTTTTCGTAAATCCTTATTTGAAATTATAATAGAAGACAGGAGAAAGTTGTGTGTGTAGCGAAAACAACTTAGGGTGTCCTTTCATATTGTAACATACGAGCAGTGGAAACAACGATTCATATAGTAAAGGCAGTATTCTATATAGAAAGTTTATATAGTGATTTGCGAAAAAATTATGATTTTTTTACTTGCAAAAGAAATTGAGATTATTTATTATTATAAGTGTGTTAGCACTCGGATGACTTGAGTGCTAATAAAAGAAATTTACATAACAAAATGAGGAGGTTATTGTTCATGCTAAAGCCATTAGGTGATCGCGTTGTAATTGAGCTTGTTCAAGCAGAAGAAAAAACAGCAAGTGGTATCGTATTACCAGATACTGCAAAAGAAAAACCACAAGAGGGTAAAGTTGTTGCAGTAGGTACTGGTCGAGTGCTTGAGAATGGTGAGCGTGTTGCTTTAGAGGTAGCAGCAGGTGATCTTATCATCTTCTCAAAATATGCAGGTACTGAAGTGAAATATGAAGGTACAGACTACTTGATTTTACGTGAAAGTGACATTTTAGCAGTTATCGGTTAATTATATAAATCTTAAAAAATCCAAGGGGGTCAATTATTATGGCAAAAGATATTAAATTTAGTGAAGAAGCACGTCGTTCGATGCTTCGCGGTGTCGACACTCTTGCAAATGCAGTAAAAGTAACGCTTGGACCAAAAGGTCGTAACGTTGTACTTGAGAAAAAATTTGGTTCACCACTTATTACAAATGATGGTGTAACAATCGCAAAAGAAATCGAATTAGAAGATGCATTCGAAAACATGGGTGCGAAATTAGTAGCAGAAGTTGCTAGCAAAACAAATGACGTAGCTGGTGACGGAACAACAACTGCAACTGTATTAGCGCAAGCTATGATTCGTGAAGGTCTTAAAAACGTAACAGCTGGTGCGAACCCAATGGGTCTTCGTAAAGGTATCGAAAAAGCTGTTACTGCTGCAATTGAAGAATTAAAAACGATTTCTAAACCAATCGAAGGTAAATCTTCTATCGCACAAGTAGCTGCTATTTCTGCTGCTGACGAAGAAGTAGGTCAATTAATCGCTGAAGCAATGGAGCGCGTTGGTAACGACGGCGTTATTACTTTAGAAGAATCTAAAGGCTTCACAACAGAATTAGACGTAGTAGAAGGTATGCAATTTGATCGTGGATATGCATCTCCTTACATGATTACTGATTCTGACAAAATGGAAGCAGTTCTTGATAACCCATACATCTTAATCACTGACAAAAAGATTTCTAACATTCAAGAAATCTTACCAGTATTAGAGCAAGTGGTACAACAAGGTAAACCACTTCTTATCATTGCTGAAGATGTAGAAGGCGAAGCGTTAGCTACATTAGTAGTGAACAAACTTCGTGGTACATTCAATGTAGTAGCTGTTAAAGCTCCTGGATTTGGTGACCGTCGTAAAGCAATGCTAGAAGATATCGCGATCTTAACTGGTGGCGAAGTAATCACTGAAGAATTAGGCCGTGACTTAAAATCTGCTACAGTTGAATCTTTAGGACGCGCTGGTAAAGTTGTTGTAACGAAAGAAAACACAACTGTAGTTGAAGGTGTAGGAAGCACAGAACAAATCGAAGCTCGCATCGGTCAAATCCGTGCGCAATTAGAAGAAACAACTTCTGAATTCGATCGTGAAAAATTACAAGAGCGTCTTGCAAAACTTGCAGGTGGCGTAGCGGTAATTAAAGTAGGTGCAGCAACTGAAACTGAGTTGAAAGAACGCAAACTTCGCATTGAAGATGCACTTAACTCAACTCGTGCAGCAGTAGAAGAAGGTATCGTTGCAGGTGGTGGTACTTCACTTATGAACGTATACACAAAAGTAGCTTCTATCGTAGCTGAAGGCGACGAAGCAACAGGTATCAACATCGTACTTCGCGCACTAGAAGAGCCAGTTCGTCAAATCGCAATCAACGCTGGTCTAGAAGGATCTGTAGTTGTAGAGCGTCTAAAAGGCGAAAAAGTAGGCGTTGGTTTCAACGCAGCTACTGGCGAATGGGTTAACATGCTTGAGTCTGGTATCGTAGATCCAGCTAAAGTAACTCGTTCTGCACTTCAAAACGCAGCATCTGTTGCAGCTATGTTCTTAACAACTGAAGCTGTAGTAGCTGACAAGCCAGAACCAAATGCACCAGCAATGCCTGACATGGGCGGCATGGGCATGGGTGGTATGGGCGGAATGATGTAATTCCGTTTGTCCTAAAAAACATCCATTTCTATATAGAAATGGATGTTTTTTTATGTTTTTTAGAAAAGGAAATGAATTTCTGTAGAATTTTGTCGCTTTCTCTCTTGACCATATTGATACTTCATTGTTAGAATCTAGGAAGATAATATAAAACGATCCTTCATATATCCTCAATGATATGGTTTGAGAGTCTCTACCGGGTTACCGTAAACAACCTGACTATGAAGGCAGTGTGTCTTATATTTATAAAGAGCGGAGACTATCTTTCTTTATAAAGCCAGACCCCTGCCTTTTCTTTGTTATGAGACTAGAGGCGGAGGACTGGCTTTTTTTATTATATTGGTAATGCTTTTCGCCAAATTGGTGAAAATATTTATATACGAGAACTAACGTTGGGGTGATTATTTTGAAGAAACAACACGATACAATTATCGTTTTAGATTTTGGAAGTCAATACAATCAGTTAATAGCACGTCGAATTCGTGAGTTCGGTGTATACAGTGAACTTCATCCACATACAATTACTGCAGAAGAAATTAAAGCAATGAATCCAAAAGGGATTATTTTCTCTGGTGGACCAAATAGCGTATACGGTGAAGGTGCATTACATTGTGATGAAAAAATCTTTGAACTAGGTTTACCAATCTTCGGTATTTGTTACGGTATGCAGCTTATGACGCAACACTTCGGTGGTAAAGTAGAGCGTGCAAATCACCGTGAGTACGGAAAAGCTGTTCTTAAAGTAGAGAACGAATCAAAATTATATGCGAACCTTCCAGAAGAGCAAGTTGTATGGATGAGCCATGGTGACTTAGTAACTGGTTTACCTGAAGGATTCGTAGTAGACGCAACAAGTGAGTCTTGTCCAATTGCTGGTATGAGCAATGAAGACAAAAACTTATACGGTGTACAATTCCACCCAGAAGTACGTCACTCTGAGCACGGTAACGATTTAATTAAAAACTTCGTATTCGGCGTATGTGGTTGTTCTGAAGGATGGAACATGGAGAACTTTATCGAAGTAGAATTAGAAAAGATTCGTGAAACTGTTGGAGACAAAAAAGTACTATGCGCACTTAGTGGCGGTGTAGACTCTTCTGTTGTAGCAGTATTAATTCATAAAGCAATCGGCGACCAATTAACATGTATTTTCGTTGATCACGGTTTACTTCGTAAAGGCGAAGCAGAAGGCGTTATGAAAACATTTAGCGAAGGCTTCCATATGAACGTTATTAAAGTAGATGCAAAAGATCGCTTCATGGACAAGTTAAAAGGTGTAGAAGATCCAGAACAAAAACGTAAAATCATCGGTAACGAATTCATTTACGTATTTGATGATGAAGCTTCTAAATTGCAAGGTATGGACTTCTTGGCGCAAGGTACACTTTATACAGATATCGTTGAAAGTGGTACAGCGACTGCACAAACAATTAAATCTCACCATAACGTTGGTGGACTTCCAGAAGACATGCAGTTCAAATTAATTGAGCCTTTAAACACTTTATTTAAAGATGAAGTACGTGTATTAGGATCAGAATTAGGAATTCCTGATGAAATCGTATGGCGTCAACCATTCCCAGGACCTGGTCTTGGTATTCGTGTATTAGGTGAAATCACAGAAGAGAAATTAGAAATCGTTCGTGAATCTGATGCGATTTTACGCGAAGAAATTATTAAAGCGGGCTTAGACCGCGAAATCTGGCAATACTTCACTGCGCTTCCTGGTATGCGTAGTGTAGGTGTTATGGGTGACGAGCGTACTTACGATTACACAGTAGGTATCCGCGCGGTAACATCTATCGACGGTATGACAGCTGACTGGGCACGTATCCCTTGGGACGTATTAGAGAAAATCTCTGTACGTATCGTAAACGAAGTAAAACACGTTAACCGTATCGTGTATGATGTAACGAGTAAGCCACCAGCAACTATTGAGTGGGAATAGTATTTATAAAAAGGTCCATCTATTGCTTATGCATAGATGGATCTTTTTTATTTTGGTATTAATACGAACGAAACTATAAAAATTTATGAAAATGTTCGTTTTTAAATTGACAAAACTACTTCGTCGAGTTAATATGATTATGTAATTCAAACGAAAAGTGAATATTATAGCCGTCGTATAATATCGGGGATATGGCCCGAAAGTTTCTACCTAGCTACCGTAAATGGCTTGACTACGAGGCGTTTGTATAAAGATGAGGGGAAACTTGTCTTTGTTTATAGAACGCTTCCATGTATATATGCAATGGAAGCCTTTTTTATTTCTCGGGATAAAAGAGGGCTAGGGTGAAATACGGCGAGTAATCATATAACGGGGGAAACATAGGATGAAACGCTATTTTCAGTTTGATGAGCTCGGTACGAATTATAAGACTGAGTTCATAGCAGGGTTAACGACATTTCTATCTATGGCTTACGTACTATTTGTCAATCCTGCTACGCTGTCGCTTGGAAATGTTAAAGGGTTACCAGCAGGTACAGGGATGGATCCAGGTGCAGTATTCGTTGCTACGGCATTAGCGGCAGCGATCGGTTCGTTAATTATGGGTATTTTCGCGAAGTATCCAATTGCTTTAGCGCCAGGTATGGGAATTAACGCGTTCTTTGCTTATACAGCAGTGTTAACGATGGGTATTCCGTGGCAAACGGCCATTGCCGGAACATTAATGTCAGGTATTATCTTTATTATTCTTACTGCTTCAGGTATTCGTGAAAAAATCATTAATGCAATTCCATCGGAGTTAAAGTTTGCAGTAGCAGCAGGTATTGGATTATTCATTGCTTTCCTTGGATTCCAAAATGCCGGAATTATCGTGAAAAACGATGCGGTTCTTGTTGGGTTGGGGGACTTAACAAAGGGCACAACGTTACTAGCAATCTTCGGGGTTGTTACTACGATCATCTTCATGATTAAGAAAGTTAATGGTGCAGTATTCTACGGTATGATTCTTACAGCGATCTTAGGAGTTGCAACAGGATTAATTGATACTCCGAAAGCTGTGGTGGGAGCAATACCGAGTCTAGAACCAACGTTCGGCGCGGCGTTAACGCACTTCGGAGATATTTTCACAGTTCAAATGGGGATTGTTATTATAACGTTCTTTTTTATCGATTTCTTTGATACAGCAGGTACGCTTGTAGCGGTTGCAAATCAAGCAGGATTAATGAAGAACAATAAATTACCACGTGCAGGAAAAGCGTTATTTGCAGATGCGATTGCAACTGTAATTGGTGCGATTTTAGGTACATCAACAACAACGTCTTACATTGAATCGTCTGCAGGGGTAGCAGCAGGAGGACGTTCTGGATTTACAGCAGTTGTAACAGCAGGATTCTTCTTACTGGCACTATTCTTCTCGCCATTACTAAGTGTTGTAACGCCAGCTGTAACAGCACCGGCTTTAATTATTGTAGGAATCTTGATGGTTTCTTCCTTAGGGGAAATTGATTGGAAGAAATTCGAGATTGCAGTACCAGCATTCTTTACAATTATCTCTATGCCACTTACGTATAGTATCGCAACTGGGATTGCGATTGGATTTATCTTCTATCCAATTACAATGGTTGTGAGTGGTCGTCGTAAAGAGGTTCATCCGATTATGTATGTTATGGGAGTTTTATTCGTACTATATTTCATCTATGTTCGTAAATAAAAGGGGTTTTTTAAAGGTCTAGACTTAAGGGGAGTCTAGACCTTTTTTGCGTCTTCAGAAAATCTTAAGGATTTCCGAGCGTTTTTCTTCAGAAGTTTTCCTATAATAGAAGTTAGGGATTAAAAAAGTGATGGGGGAGATATTGTGGCACACGAAACAATACTTGTCGTAGATGATGAAAAAGAAATTCGGAATTTAATTACAATCTATTTAAAGAATGAAGGATATAAAGTATTACAAGCAGGAGACGGAGAAGAAGGATTACGTCTATTGGAAGAAAATGAAGTACATCTAGTCGTATTAGATATTATGATGCCGAAAGTGGATGGTATTCATATGTGTATGAAGGTAAGGGAAGCGAAAGAAATGCCTATTATTATGCTTTCTGCGAAAACGCAAGATATGGATAAGATTTTAGGGTTAACAACGGGTGCAGATGATTATGTAACGAAACCATTTAATCCGTTAGAGTTAATCGCAAGAATTAAATCTCAGTTACGCCGTTATATGAAAATGAATGGTTTCGCTATACAAAATGAGGACGAGCTAGAAATTGGAGAGATGAAAATAAACATCTCGACCCATAAAGTTATTGTGGACGGAGAAGAAGTGAAACTAACTCCGAGGGAATTTTCAATTTTAGAATTGCTAGCTAGAAATCCAGGTATGGTGTTTAGTGCGGAGCAAATTTATGAAAAGGTGTGGAACGAACGATCTTTCCAGTCTGATAATACCGTAATGGTGCACATTCGGAAAGTGCGTGAAAAGATTGAGGAGAATCCAAGGAAACCTAGATATATAAAAACAGTATGGGGAGTGGGGTATAAGATTGAAAAAGATATTTAATCCGTTTACTTATGTTAGGAAATTTCGCGAATTAATTGGAAAGATAATAAAGAGTGTGAAACGGAGTATACGGATTCAACTTATTACGGCGTTTACTGCTTGTGCGTTATTAGGTCTCTTTGTATCAACGAAGATAGTAGCACCTATTTTTGAAGATGCTAGCCAGCATGCTGAGATTAATTATAGAGATGGTATGGAGCAAATTAATCGTAAAGCTCAAAGCACGGCGGAAATGATGGTTGCTGAAAATAAATTAGATGCTGTACAAAACATGATAGAGCTAGAAAATGAAAATTTAGAGCAAGGGCATGATGCCTTTAAAATATTAGTTACTGACGAAAATGGTAAAGTTTTGTATAAAACGAAGCAAGCGCAAGAAGAACAAATTAATTTGCATAATACAATTCGTAATGCGACTTCATTTGCTATCAATTATTCAAATAATAATGATATTGAAAGATCAAGAAAAGAGTTTATTACATTCTCCCCTATTACAATTGAAGGTAAGAACTTATATATGTTTGTAAGCGGGATTCCTCAAGGGGAGGTAGTGTATTATAAAGTAGAAGGACCATTCCCATTTTTAATTGGTGTTCTTGTATTCATTTTCTCTTTCTTCTATATAACAAAGAGAAAGATGAAGCAGATTGAAGCAATGGCGCAAGGTGTAAAGGAAATAGAAAGAGGCAACTTAGCGTACCGCATTGAGAAAAAAGGTGAAGATGAGATTGCAGCTTTAACTGAGAATATTAATAATATGGCAGAAGAGCTTATGAATAATATAGAAAAGGAACGTAAATTAGAGAAGCAAAAGAATGAGCTTATTACGAATGTATCTCACGATTTACGCACACCGCTGACTTCTATTATGGGCTACTTACGATTACTTCGAGATTCTAAATATGAAAATAAAGAACAACACGATGAGTATACGAGAATTGCTTTTGCAAAGTCGGAGCAGTTAAAAAATTTAATAGAAGATTTATTTGAGTATACGAAGTTAACAAATGAACAAGTTGTATTAGAAAAACAGGAAGTTTGTATGAATGAGCTACTCGAGCAATTAATAGAAGAGTTAGTACCGCAGGCGGAAGAACATGGACTTACGTTTGTTAAGAAGTTTCCTGAGGAACGTGCTTATGCATCGATTGATTCGGAAAAGATGGTTCGTGTATTTGATAATTTACTAATGAATGCGATTAAGTATAGTAAAGATGATGGAGAGATAAAAGTTTCTCTTCAAAGGCAGCGTAGGGATATACAAATTGTAATTGCGAATCATAGTGAAGAGTTTACGAGAGAAGAGTTAGCGAATTTGTTTGAACGTTTCTATAAGAAGGATCAATCTCGAAGTAGAGTAACGGAAGGCTCGGGACTCGGTTTAGCGATTGCGAAAAGTATTGTTGAGTTACAAGGTGGTAGTATTCGAGCGGAATATAGGGATGGTATTATTCAATTTATCGTTTCGTTACCAATTATAGAAAAATAATAAATGAATAGAATGATATGTGATAAAAAGGCTTATTTTAAAATAAATAAGCCTTTTTATATTTTTTATAAAAACATATTGACGATTAGAGCTTAGAGGTGTAATATAGAACAAGTCGCCGATGATAATAACGTCGAAAGCGACAAACGAAATAAAAAACTTAGTTGACATTGAAAGATGAAAATGTTAACATAAGGAAGTCGCAAATGAGCGACCAAGTAGTTCTTTGAAAACTGAACGAAACAAACAACGTGAAACGTCAATTTTTATTTTAGATGCTAGACAAACTAACTTTATTGGAGAGTTTGATCCTGGCTCAGGATGAACGCTGGCGGCGTGCCTAATACATGCAAGTCGAGCGAA
>NZ_RPSJ01000027.1:0-15662 GCF_003946765.1 Bacillus sp. 2D03
ATATAGATTATTATAATACGAAACGGATTAAGGCAAAATTAAAAATGAGCCCGGTACAATACCGGACTCACTTTTATCAAGCTGCCTAATGAAATAACCGTGTCTAACTTTTAGGGGTCACTTCATTAGTTGTAATAACTGCTCTTTTTAATAAAACTTGAGTAACAAACAGATTGTATTGTGATTATTAGTAGAATATTGGATTTTATTTAGTTCTTTAACAAAGTCCTAATCTAGTTAGAAATAAAAAGCGCCATAAAAAGTGCTCAATGACTACTCTGAGTTGCTCATAATTATTCTAATGTTAAAATGGAAATCACAAAGGAGTGCTAGAAATTATTTATAAAGGTAATGAATAGTAAATAAGACAAAATATACTCATTGTAAATGAAGAAGCCCTAGAGTTTAGGGCTCTAGGGCTTCTAGTGCACATGGTTTTATAAAAAGAAAAAACGTAATGAAGATAACACATGAATGTTTCATAAATGTATCAAAAAAGTGAACAATATAACTATATTGCTCACTTTTTTAATTGTATATTTCACAACAGCAAAAGAAAAACATGCTATATTATTGCGAACAAAGCCTATGTGTATGTGAAATAAAGAGGAGCCGTCCTATTGGATAGCTCTTCTTGTTTGATGAATTAATATTACTATTCAAATAGTTTATCCAATAAATTTTGAATTTCACGTCTGCTTTTTTCTGTTTCCTTTTTATCAATTGCATATTTATTAAACTCAATAATAAGAACATCACCTTTTTTTACAGTAGAAGGGAGTGTGAGCCTTGGTACTTCAATTGTTATGTTGTTAATTATAATAGATACAGCTCAGATATTGCTGAATTAGATACGAAATCATAATTCGACTATGAAATAAGCAACTTAAGAAATTTTAACATAATCTGGAATGAAAAGAATGTGTAATAGTGTGTTTTTAGCTTTTAATTGCTTTATTGGGTATAGAGAAACAACGTAAATAAAAGGGCATGCAGTCGTATCTGCAGCTCTTTTTAGGAGGAATTCAAGACACCATTAGGACACGTATTGGTAAACAAGTTCAAAAATAGTATGTGTGAAAAGAAAAAGTCCTATACCAAAAGTAGACAGGATCTTATCTTTTTTACATTTTAAAAAATGAAATTCTGTCCTTTTGAAATCAGTACAGCACACACTTGGTTTGAAATGAAATTAGAAAAAGTATACATGAAAATGGCAGACAAATATTTTATTGCCTGCCGGTGCCAGTGGGGTGAATGAGTTAGTCAATTCAATAAATTGTGCTATCCCATTACCAGAAGAGTGAAGCCGCTAGTTCAAACGGCTTAGACATAGTTTGTCTAATAAAGAAAAAATTATGAGTAGAAATTTTGTTTGCTCTATATGAAAAGATAAATAGATATTCATCAGACAAGGATAATTTAGCATATCTTGAATAGGGTGTAGGAACGAATTAAAGAAAGGGATATTTGTTTAGGAAGGGACTGACTCAGGAGTGGGACTTTCGGACAGGGTTTGGGGAGCGGTGATTGCCTTTGGCATTGCGACTAATATCGTTGCTTGTATAATGGCAGTATACATTCAAAAATATGAGCTAATGATAAATCATCTTACAAATATTTTATTTTTAATAATTATCTCTTTAACGTTTATAAAGATGAAAATTAACAGATGGGTGGCTTTAGGATTTACATTAGTTGTAATAGAGAAAGGTATTAAAGCGGGCTATGACTTCTACACACATAATTATTATAGTGTCAGTTGGAGTTTAGCTATCATTGTCTATTGCATATACGAGATGGAAAAGTATCATATTGAAATAAACGAATAGGTGCAACAAAAAGGTGTTAGTAGGTGGAATTCTTTTTAAAATACTATAAAAAAGACACTACAAGAGTGTCTTTTTTTTGAAAATACTCTATAATTAACTTTGGGGAAGGTAATGTTAGAGTATTCGTTTAGCATTATCTTTATATTTGATAAACCATGAAATCGAAAGATTTTGTGGTTTATTTTATGAACAATAGATATTACAGTATTGGCAGTGAGTTATTAACCATTTTAAGCATTAGGGGAGAATGGATTAAAAGTTTAACATCGAATAACGGTTCCGGAATATAGTGTTGCGAAATGATCTCCCATATCCCAAACGGTACTTGCCTGTATATAGCCCTTAAAGCCTTCTGAAGAATAATAAATCTCTTTTGGTATACTTTCTTTAGTTTGGAAATGTGCTTTAGAGTACTTTACATAATGGTCTTTAACAACTTTTGCTTCTGGAACAATAGTGTTTTTTTGTTCCAATTTTGGCCTAGCACTAGAAGGTGGTATGAATTTTACATTGTCTTGGTAATTAGGATCTAAGGTGTCAGCTTGTACACTGTGTGACGAAACAAAGGTGCTTAGACTACTTCCCGCGATTAAAGTTGCAAATACTAACTTTGAGAATTTTGTTAATCTACTCATTCTATAATCTCCTTTTTATTATTTTGTAAGGTATCTCCTTACACCTCACAGTCTATATCCACTACAAAAGGGTGTACATACATATTGATAGACAAAATTCTACAAAATACCGCATGTTTTTGGGATTTATGTATAATAATCCAATGTCTAATAATCTATTAAAAGTAAAAAGGTAGGTCTTATATAAAAGAAAATGAATAATTTATGCAGGTAATGTATATGGAATTATTGTTTAAATATTCTAAAATGAGTTGATAAAGATGTTGGTAGGTTTTTTGGAAAACAAATAATTCCCTAGGTGAAATTTGGAAGGAAGATTCTCTGTTAGAGTTTTTATAAGGGAATTCATTTTCGTAGATTCAAAATGTAAAAATAACTAAAAGAGCAAGTGTTTCAATGGGTAAAAAGCTATGTTGAGTCTTTTTTCTCTGTCGGTGGTCGTCTAATCAATGAAATGACGGATGCTTATGATAGTTTGTGTCTAGCAACATTCGTGTATAAACGAATGAATTAAGAAAAGGGTGAAATATTGGATAACTCGAAATGGATGCCTTTAAGTAATGTTGATGATGATGAGGAAATTTGGGTAGGAGCAAGAGTTAGGTTGTACAATGTTGGTATGAATAGAGAAGATAAAGAAAATAATTTCTATGAATATATTATTTCTTATATCTACGACAACACTAACTACTTACAACTAACTAATTTAACAACAGGAAAAGCAGGTTATATTATTTGTGTCATTGAAAAAGAATTACCAAATAATTATGCTTTGGACAGAACATTAAAGCAAAGAATAGGTTTAGAAAATACCTATTTTAGATTTGAATAATCAACAAATAAGGGAAGCACCAACTCTAAGGTGTCTTCCCTTATTTAATACTTTTTATCAATAATCAATATTAACAGAGCCTAAATAAAAAAGTGAGAAAAATGATAAACACTCTTCTCACTTTCATCAATTAGGGTGGCATATACATAAATATGCGTTTGGGTGGATTTTGGATGAAAAATCCACATGCATAGTATAACAAAAAAATTATGGCTTTTCGCGTGTAATATTGCATATGAAAAATAGTAAAGTTTTAAATTTTAATATTAACAACTTATATATATATGTTACAATGTAATTCTCTAATTTATTTTATTCTCCTATTTAGAATTTATAGTTTAGTGATTTAATAAAACAAAAGTGGTTGTAATAAATAGATAAAACGATGAAATAATACAGTTAGAATGGTTAAAAGGCAGTTAAATATAAGTATTAAAAGAAATAAATTTACTTATTTATGTTTAGTGAATGTATTATGGTAAGAATTTCATCCGATTGGATTAGCGCTAAACTAGATTTTTATCCAAACAAATCCAATAATTATTTTTTAAATGAAGTATTTGTTGCATCAAGTTTATTTGGAATAATTCGTAGTCTAATAATTGCTGAATCTAGAAAAATAACATATTCGAAAGGAGAACAGATAAAACTCTGTCTGTGAAAATTAAATCTTTAAATTATAAAGTATGGATAATAGGATGTAATTGTGGTTTCATTTCGAATGGTACCATAAATGAATGTGGAAAAGTAAAGGAGAAAAATTTAAATAAACTATATAAGTAGTAAAAATGAAAAGGAGAAGTAGCTAGTGTTTAATATAAAAGAAAGATTGGGGCAAATAAAGCTTAAAACGAAGTTGTCTATGGCATTTATAGCAATATTAATTATACCAAGCCTTATCGTAGGAGTATCATCTTATAATAAAGCAAAAACAGATCTTAATGAAACAATTCTACAATCTGCAAAAGATAATATAAGTATTTTAGATAAGATTGTTGATGATGAATTAGAAAATAAGCATACAGATATCACTCATTTTGCAAAGGTACTCACACAAGGGGATTATAATCCTGAACAATCGCAAAATGTACAGAATAAATTTGATCAATATATACAGTTACATCCAGAGATAGAAACGATTTATACGGCATCCAGTAACAATCAATTTATTCATGCACCTGTTGGAAAAATACCAGAAGGGTTTAATCCGTTAGAAAGTAGTTGGTATAAGGATGCAGTAAAAGCAAATGGAGAGATTATTGTTTCATCTCCCTATAAATCAAAGTCTACAGGAAATATGGTAATTGCAATTGCAAAGCAGAATGCAGATAAAAGTGGTGTCATTGGCGTAGATTTGAATATTAAAGATATCGTAAAAACATCCAAAATGATAAAAATTGGGAAGCAAGGATTTGTATCTATAGTTAGTCAAGATAAAACTATAGTTGTTCATCCATCACTAAAACCTGGAGAGAAATTAGATAAAACTTTAGTGGATGAATTGTACAAGACAGAAGATGGAGTAATTACTTATAGCCTCAATGGTGAAGATCGAAACATAAGCTTTAAGACAAATAAAAAAACAGGTTGGAAAATAGCTGGCGTAATGCCTACGAAAGAAATTGAAGAAGCTACCAATCCTATTTTTTATAAAACGCTCACTATAATAGGTGCTTCATTATTGTTAGGTGGAATTGTAATTCTATTCATACTCAAATCTATAATTACTCCACTAAGACAATTAGTCATTTCAGCTCAAAGAATTAGTCAAGGAAATTTAACCGAGAAAATAGATATTCGTTCAAAGGATGAACTTGGTCAATTAGGTGGTAGTTTCAATACAATGGCAGAGTCGTTACGTAATATTATTTCTCAAATTAACACATCTGCAGGACATGTAGCTGCGTCTTCTGAGGAACTAACTGCTAGTGTAGAGCAAGCAAGTGTTGCGACAGAACAAATTACAAAAGAGATGGAAGAAATCTCGAACAGTGCAGAGGTTCAAAATAATGAAGTTGAGTCTGGAGCTGAATTAATTGGTGAGGTAACACGAAATATTCAATATGTAGCTGAGAATGCTTCTGAAGTATCGGCTTCATCCATATACACTAAACAAAAAGCCAATGAAGGTGAACAATTAGTAGAACAAACTGTAACACAAATGCAGTCTATCCATCACTCTGTTTCTCAATCCGATAATGTCATAAAATTATTAGATAAGAAATCACAGCAAATTGGCAGTATATTAGAAGCGATTCAAAATATTGCGGAACAAACAAATTTATTAGCATTAAATGCAGCGATTGAAGCAGCTAGAGCTGGGGAACAGGGGAGAGGGTTTGCAATTGTTGCTGATGAAGTTAGAAAGTTGGCGGAGCAATCATCCGAATCTTCAATGGAAATTGGAAGTTTAATTAAGGAAATACAAGCAGACGTACATGAGACTGTAAAAGCTATGAATGAAGTAGGCGTAGAAGTACAGTCGGGAATTAAGGTTGCGAATGATACAAAACAAAGTTTTTATGAGATTTCAAAATCTGCAAATGATATTGTATCAAAAGTGCATGGTATGGTAGAACTATCAAATAAAATGACAACTGATGCAATGAAAGTTGATACATCGATTGATCAAATAGCTATGGCTGTAAAAGAAAATTCTTCAAGTATGCAAACGATAGCTGGTTCATCTGAGGAACAACATGCTTCTATGGAAGAGATAAATTCTTCAGCAATACAATTAGCACAGATGGCGGAAGAACTTCAAGAGTTAATTGGTGGATTTAAGATTTAAGTTGAGATTCTAGGAGAGAATGCTAGAATCTTGTTACAGAGTGGAAATGAAAAATCTTATAACATAGTAAATAAGTATAATATGTACTCTCTATGCGTATTGAACAGGCAGATAAGCCATTTAAAAACCCTCCATTTGGAGGGTTTTTAAATACATTTACATTAAATTTGTGGTGGTGCACCACTATAATCGCCAACACTATATGAAGGAGCAGGATAATGCCCATGAGTAGCAAGCTGATCTGTTTTAGAAAACTGAAAAATTCCCACCGTTAATACCCCAATAAAAGCAATGCCTGATAATAATAAGCTAATTTTTTTCATTATTTTAACACTCCTTTTGCGATTGATTTTTGTCTTGCTTGATAACAAATATGGAAATAGTCACTTACTTTTTGGTGGTTCTCTAATTGTCTACATTTTGTGGCAAATAATTCGGCGTATTCGACAACATATTCCCATAATTCTTCTTCCTCAAAGTATAAGATTCCTTCTTGAATGATTTTTTCTAATTCTTCCAATGGAATATTTTCGTTTAATTTTTTTAAAATAGAGAAGTGGTGTGTGTATTCTTCGTTATGAATTTCTCTGCAAATCTGTAGACCCTTATCAATGAGTTGGCTGGCCGTTGATTGTTCTCCTAACTTATAATGTTCCTTAGCTTGTAGGAAGATGGCCTTGAAGTGTGTAGGGATTTTCTCTGTTACTTCTGAAAGGTGACGAATAGCTAAAGTAGACATACTTTGATCAGAATACAGCCACCCCATAGTATTTTTTACGTATAACAAGGAATCTTCTTCCCTATTTTTTTGTAGTAAATCAATTGCACAATGTAGATATTCTTCTGCTTGTTCGTACTGTTTTAAATAGATGCAGCAACCACCTAGCAAACTATTACAAAAGGCTGTTTTTACTTCATAACCTTCATACTTTGAAAAGATTGCTCTCGATTTATTTGCGTATTCGATAGAAGCGAGATTGTTATAGGTATGGTGATAGAAAGTAGCAATTCTATAGTAAAATTCGGCGTGTTCAATTTCATCTGGTATAGCTACCAATATTTTTTCTGCTAGTTTATAATGTTCCTCTGCCTCAGTATAATTTGATATAAAAGTGGAATGAATGGATTTGAAAAAATGATAATAGAATTGTAGAAATTGATCTGTAGGCATATCATAATCGCTAATAGTATCAAAACTATTTTGTTGAATACCAAGGCTATCTGTTAAGACCTTGTAACGAAATTCGAGTAGTGAATAGTATAGTAACAAATTTTGATCCTGATGCTCTTGATTCGGTTCAATGCTTAACTTATTAATTTTTTCATCAATTTTCTTTTTTAGATTAGTAGCTTTTATAACTTGCTGAGATAGCATAGATCGATACCAGTCGTTCAATAGAGAGGTTAATTGCTCATTTCCTTTTACTGAGACACTCATAATATACGCCCCCATTTTCTAAAAAAATCCTAATCCAATTTAATTATAAACATCATAACAAAATAGAAGAAAAAATGGAGTGATATTACAATATTTTTCAAGAAAATTCATAAAAAACAATCAATTTGTGTCGAATATACGTAGAATAAAACATCCAAAAATAATCAAAAGATGATATGAGTCTTTATACGTTCTATTAGGTGAACTAAGAAACTGTGATTGAAGATTTATGAAATCTCTTTTTCTTAAAACGATCAATTATGTGTTAATTTTTAGATTATTTTATCGGATAAATATAGTATGTATCACCACCAAATGTATAAATCTTGCGTATGTAAATAAGAAGAGAATAAAGGAAATAAAAAAGAACTTGTAAGAATTCCTACAAGTTCTTTTTTAGATAATGTAAAAGGTGAAACAGACTATGTCATTATTTGTAATAGTAAAATTATCTTATGTATGGTTTTGTTTTATTTTATCATTTTAGCCAAGAAGACTCCTTCCTCAAGGAGCGTGAAGGGTCACAGTCCAGTGAGTAGGCGGGAGATGAATTGGCCTCGAACAAGAGATGGCAGGAAGCCATCTTAATTGTTCGACATATAGAAAGTATTACTCTACTATCTATCGAATGTATGTTTGGTGTATAATAGTCATATACCGAAATGGAGGTGAATCAAATAATGATTAATAAAGCCTATAAGTTTCGTATCTATCCAAATCAAGCACAAGCAATTCTAATCAACAAAACGATTGGGTGTTCTCGCTTTGTATTCAATCATTTTCTATCCTTATGGGATCACGCATACAAAGAGACAGGAAAAGGCTTGACCTATGGTATATGCTCTGCCAAACTACCTGCCATGAAGAAAGAGCTTGTTTGGCTAAAAGAAGTGGATAGTATTGCGATTCAGTCGTCTGTTCGCAACCTTGCGGATGCTTATACGCGCTTTTTCAAAAAACAAAACAGCGCACCGTGCTTTAAATCTAAGAAGAACAACGTACAATCTTATACCACAAAACAAACAAATGAAAACATTGCCGTTGTAGGGAACAAAATAAAGTTGCCGAAACTAGGCCTTGTTCGATTTGCCAAAAGTCGCGAAGTAGAGGGGCGTATTGTAAATGCTACAGTTAGACAGAACCCTTCTGGTAGATATTTTGTGTCACTATTAGTTGAAACAGAAGTACAAGAACTTCCGAAAACACATTCTTACATTGGAATAGATGTAGGACTAAAAGATTTCGCTATTTTGTCAGATGGAACACACTATGAAAATCCGAAATTTTTCCGATCATTAGAAGATAAGTTGGCGAAAGCACAGCGTGTTCTTTCTAGAAGAATGAAAGGATCTTCTCGCTGGAATAAACAACGAGTAAAGGTAGCTAGAATTCATGAATACATATCAAATACTAGAAAAGATTACTTGGACAAAATTTCAACTGAAATCATCAAAAACCACGATGTTATCGGTATAGAGGATTTGCAAGTATCGAATATGTTAAAGAATCATAAGTTAGCAAAAGCAATTAGTGAGGTATCTTGGTTGCAATTTCGATCAATGTTAGAATACAAAGCAAAATGGTATGGCAAACAAGTCATTGTCGTATCGAAAACATTTGCTTCCAGCCAATTATGTTCTTGTTGTGGATATCAAAATAAAGACGTTAAAAATCTAAACCTACGTGAATGGGACTGTCCTTCTTGTCGTACACACCATGATAGGGATATTAACGCAAGTATCAATCTAAAGAGTGAAGCGATAAGGCTTCTAACCGCAAGGACTGCGGGGTTAGCCTAATCAATTAGAGTTCGATAGAACTCTTTACTTAGGAATCCCTCACTTCTAAACGAAGTGAAAGTGGGGGTAGTTCAAAGAAGATGTACTATATTGAAGATTTGTTCTTATTGTTGATTAAAGGGAAATTTAAGAATGGTAAGGGGAAAGTGCATAAAAGAGAAAGTCTCCTTTATTTATTCTGAAAAGATAATTCAAAAAGCTATTTGTGTATAGAATAAGCTATGCATAAATTCATCAACATTGGTGATAATAAATAAGAGAATCAATATATAAGCATAAACTTGTTAAAGCTCAGTGTAATTCTATAAATAGTAGATGTAATCATCTGAAAAATAACATTATTTACTTTTCGAGTAGGATAAGTAGAAAAAAAGGAAGTTTTTCTTTGAAGAAAGCTCTTTTGACAGGAATAGATTTTTTCATAACTAGAACAAATAAATTAATAATCACATATACTGTATTGTCGTTAAAGCAAGACATTATTTTCTCAGAACAAGGGAATCACTAGAAAAATACGTGATTCCTTTATTCTTCAATATAATGTCAATAGTTGATTTGAAATAACCGAAGAAATAAAATTTTTGTTAATGGACAATCACATAATTTTAGGTATAGTAGGTTTATAATTTAGACTATAAAAATTAATGTATCTTTTATTATTTTAACCAAGAAGACTCCCTCCATAAGGAACTCACAGCAAGTATGGGTAAGTGGGAGTAGTTCAAAGCATGCAATATTGTTTGATTTGGCTAATACATAGATTTCTCATCTCAGAACTGGTGTAAGAATTATAATGTTTATACCATTCTATTGTATTTTCTAAAGTCTGTTGTAGGGACCATTTTGGCTGCCAATTAAGATTGAATTTTGCTTTGCTAATGTCAAGGTTTAGTAAATTTGCTTCATGAAAATTTATTGGACCTATATTTTCTGCTGTCCAATCCCCGCAGCTCCAAATATCTAGTAAACTGGTCACTAATTTTTCTACTGAAACAATATTGCTTAGGGATGGCCCGAAGTTCCATGCTCCTGAAAAAAGGATACCATTATTTATAATTTTTTCTGTAAGGAGTAAATACCCGCTTAAAGGTTCTAGTACATGTTGCCAGGGTCTAATAGCAGTAGGATTTCTAATAATAATCTTTTTGTTTGATTCTAATGCTCGTATACAATCGGGAATAATTCTATCTATTGACCAATCACCACCACCAATTACATTACCAGCTCGAACACTTGCAATTATTTTCTTGTGTTGAGAAAATTTTTCTTCTGAAAAGTAAGAATTACGATAGGAAGAAATTAAAAGTTCGCAGCATCCTTTGCTTGAGCTATATATGTCATGGCCGCCCATAGGGTCAATTTCACGATAACCCCAAGGCCATTCTTTATTCTCATAGCACTTGTCACTTGTCACCATAATTCCTATTTTAGCTGATTCATGTAATCGAATTGCCTCTAGTACATTCATAGTTCCTACAACGTTTACCTCGTATGTTTCTCTAGGATATTCATATGAATACTTAACTAGAGGTTGGGCAGCTAAATGGAATACAATTTCAGGTTTATAATCTGTAAAAACCTTATTTAATTTATTAAAATCTCTAATGTCTCCACGAATATCAATTATATTATTTTGAAGGTTAGTAATGTTAAAGTTATCATTTTTATTTTTAGGATCTAATGAATATCCGATTACAGCAGCACCTAATTCATTCAACCATAGGGATAACCAAGAACCTTTAAAACCAGTATGTCCAGTAATTAAAATTCTTTTTCCGTAAAAAGCATTATTAAAGTTTCGGTTTAACAATTAGTCCACCTCCTTTAGTACCCTATTTTTAGGGGGTTAGGTATAAATGTTTATTATTTTTATACCAATTAATAGTTTTTATAATTCCTTCTTCAATATTAATTCTAGGTTCCCAGGAAAGAGAGTTTTTTATTTTTTGCACATCTGCTTCAGGAACCCATCTTTCATTTGTTCTAGAGGAAATTGCACCGTAATTTGGTCTGGAATTGGTTTTCAAATGTTTGAATAATAATTCTACATAATGTTTCAAGGGGTGAATAGTGCCGCTCCCAATATTAAAGATTTCATTTTGTACAGTAGTATTTTCTACTGCTAGGATACAGGCATCTATTACATTTTCTATATAACAATAATCTCTTAATTGATTACATAAAGTTAAATTTACATCTTTGTTTTGTAATACTCGCAAGATTATATAGCTAAAAATTTTATGCGGCTCTTCGCCTTCTCCGAATATGCCAAAAGGTCTTAATGTTATAAGATTAATATTGTTTTCGCTAGCAATTTGATGGGCGAGTATAGTAGCAGCAGCTTTGGTACTTCCATAGATGTCCACAGGAGTTAGTAACATATTTTCATGAATAGGTTCCATCTTGTTACCGTATTCAGAACTACTCCCAAAATTGATGATTTTTTTACAATTCACCAATTTTGCTGCTTGAATAATGTTACAAGTCCCTATAACATTTGTTTCTATAGCATGGATGTAATCTGTATGGGCAGAATTTACACCATAGGCTGCCAGGTGAAAGATATAATCGGGATTAATTTTCTTTATTGCATCTTGTACTTGTTTTTTATCTCGTATATCTATTTCATAGGTTTCAATATATTTTAGAATATCCTTTAGTCTCCAAGAATTTGATGGTGTTCTTATGAAAAGAACAATTTTTGCTTGTAAATTTAAAAGTCTTCGTGCCAAGTGAGAACCAATAAAACCGTATCCACCAGTAATAAGGAAAGTTTTATTTTTAAATGAAGCAATCATAGTGATAATCTATCCTTTATTAAGATGTATTTTTAGTTGCTGAAATAAATAGATTTATTTTTAAATAAGGAAAGTATCAGTCTTAATTGTGATGAGGGGAGGGGTATTTAAAATAATTTTTTATTGTTGTTGTATCAATTTGGTCAGCAAATAAAGAGGAGGGAGATTTTTGAAAAGTATTATGAAGGGTATGACATGTCTTGTTCAATTGTTCAATATAAGGAATGTATATATAATCTAAAACTGCTGGAGGTAATTCTAAAGTTTCTTGTTTCCATAAATCGAACTCATTTGGATTAATAATTTGCATACTTCCAAAATGAAAAGCTATTAATTCATCTTGATCAATAAAAACTTTATTATCTGTTTTGGATATAGAACTGCTATTTAAAATGACATTCCAAGGTGCTGCATCAATACCTTTATGAGTCATGATTTTTATATTAGAAAAGATGTTAGGAATGTGATTTAAATATTTTTGGTCACCCCATCTATTCATTTCAACATCATATTGATTATTGCAATATTCTAGGCATTTATCTTTCCACCATGTTAAAATTTCTTTACTATTTTGATCATTTTTGAAGCCTACTAAACCAGCTTGGTATATACCGTGTATGCTTTCAATTTCAGTAGAGCTTCTTTGAGGGCAAAGAAATACAGAGTACTTCCACCATTCATCAAGAATGATATTAGGTGCTGTAAAGAAATACATATCAGCATCACAATATATAATGTGATCAACTTCCGGATAAAGACTAAGGACATGTAGACATAGGGGCGCTTTTAATGTCCAACAATACTCTTGTAAACTTCTATCATTTTTTATACTGAGGAGTTCATGATTTTCAATTTCTTTTACCGGAATTAGTATGGCGTGCTTTAATTTTAATTTCTCTAATATTTGATAAGTTAAATCATCCATACAACAGATCCATACAGTAAATTTAGCGTTGAAATTTTCTAAGGAATAATAAGAGGTCAATCCTTGAATTAATCGTTCTTTACTTATAATCATGGAAAAGTTCATAAAATGATTGGATTGATTCATTTTTCTTCTTAATTGTGAATCTTTATATAAAGTTTGAGCTTTATTTATATCTTTTTTACTTAAAAATTGTTTAGTATCTTTATTGAATTTATCCTTTAATTGCTTTAAAACAAATTGAATTCTCTCTAAATATGGAGTGTAAATATGGTTTAATATATTATTGGGTATTGAAATTTCTCCCAAAGACCAAAGATCAAAATCATTTTCAGTAAAGATAGTAATACATGCAAAATGGTAAACAACTAGTTTGTCGTTTTCAATAAATATATCGTTTTTAGTCTTGTCAATTTTATAATCGTTATTATATATACAGTTCCAAGGCGCAGCATTTATACCTAAGTTATTTGAAATTTTTACTTTTGGAAAATATATAGGGATATAATCTAAATACTTTTGGTCTCCAAATTTCCCCTCCTCAGCCTCGGCACTGCACCAATCTATACATTTATTTTTCCACCATCTTACACTTTTTAGTCCATAGAGATCATTCTTAAATCCAATTAGACCAGCCTGATATTTTCCATACATTTTTTCTACCCAATCACGATCTCTTTGGGGGGTTAGGAAAATAGAATGGTCACCCCATTCCTCAAAAATAATATTAGGGTCAGAGAAAAAGCATAAATCACCATCACAATATAGAATAGATGGTAAATCATAATTGACCAATAAATATTCTATCAAGACAGATTTTAAAGTCCAACAATATTCATTTACTTTTCTTTTTCTCTTAATTGCTTTTAATTCACGATCTTCCAATTCTTCAACTTGTAAAAGGTTTACATTAATTAAACTCATTTCTTTTAATAGTGAATATACAAAAGGATCTATACAACAAATCCACAATGTGAATTTTTCTGAGTACTGCATTAATGATTGCTGTAAAGCAATAATTTTCAAGACATACTCACTACCTACAATGACGCAGAAATGATTATTTAGATCATGTTGTTGATTATAGAATTGGGGATCAATTCTTTTTTGAGTATTTTTTTTGGAGAGATTTGAAGCTTTAAATCCTGTTGAAAGTGGGTTAACTATTTTCTCATTAGAGGGGATATACAATCGAGGTAAACTTATTTTTTTATCATTAGAGTTCAATGCTTATTCAGTCCTCTCCACTAAAATTTATTTGGATTCCAACTTTCATTTACAGTTTTTAAATCTTTAGGTGTATCGACACTAGCCCAAAAGTCATTGTGTTCATAGACTGCGAGCTCATTGTCTTTTATTAAATTTCGAAGAGGATCTTCTTCTAGAACACAATCATCATTATTACTTAAATAATCGAATATTTCTTTGTTAAATACAAAAAAACCGCCATTAATTACTTCATCAAGTAATGGTTTTTCTTTAAAATCAATAGCAATTCCATCTTCGACCGCCAATAGGCCGTATTGACTATTTTTTTTAATTCCAGTTAATGTAGCAATTTTTTCTTTTTCTTTATGGAATGCTATTAGTTGATCAATATCTATATTGGCTAATCCGTCACCATAAGTTAATAAAAAGGTTTCACCCTGTACAAAGGATTCAAGTTTTTTTAGTCTTGCCCCGGTCATTGTATCAATTCCTGTATCTATAAAGTGTATATTCCAATTTTCTAATTTCTGAAGTAGCGTATATTGACTGGTTTTAAAATTCAAACTAAAGTCATTCTCTTTCCAGCTAAAGTCCATAAAATATTCCTTAATTTTCTCACCTTTATATCCTAAGGGCAAAATGAAATCAGAATGTCCATATTTTCTATACCAATTCATTATATGCAAGAGGAGAGGCTTTCCTTGAACTCGAACTAATGGTTTGGGAATGTCCTCTAAAATTCCTTGCATCCGAAGCCCTTTTCCGCCACACAAAATTATGACTTTCATAGATTTATTTCCTTCCTCTCTATATATTTTACTAATTTAAACTATGTAATTTGTTTGGTAAATGTATACACGGTTGTACCATAATGACAATCAACTAAAAAAAATATGTTAGATTTATAATTCAGATGCTGATTAAACGTGGAGAATACACATTGTAGTTTATCATTAATTATATGTAAATTAGGTTCTTTTAAAATCTATGCTTTAGTTTATTTAATATTAATGAAAGAAATTGCTTGTTCTTAAGATAAAAGAAGGGGAAGGAAATCAAGGGAATTGAAGAAGCTTATAATGAAATATCCAAGAAGACAAAATATAAGATAAAGTATGGAAGTAAGTAGTCGTGAATGCACTACATAAGCAGAATATGCTGATCGCATAAATGATTATACAGAAATCAACAGAAGAATAACAAAGGGAATTAGCCATTTGAAGGAAAATGGAACAACTATTTTTACATTTTATAAATTCAAAAAAGAGCACCGCATTGAAGTGACCCCTAAAAGTTAGACACGGTTATTTCATTAGGCAGCTTGATAAAAGTGAGTCCGGTATTGTACCGGGCTCATTTTTAATTTTGCCTTAATCCGTTTCGTATTATAATAATCTATATAT
>NZ_RPSJ01000028.1:0-15655 GCF_003946765.1 Bacillus sp. 2D03
GTTAGTATAGATAGCAATAAAATAACCCTTGGAACAAGGGAGTTAGCTCGGCTGTCTTAGGACGAATTCGTTAGCTACCAAAAGTAACGACTAACCGAGAAGCCCCCACTTCAAACAGTCCGTTAGGGCGTTAAGTGGCGGGTAGTTCACAATACTAAAGGGATTTCTATTTTGATAAAAGATTTAACATTGAAGTGGCTACAAAATAGTAGAGATAAGGTTCAGAAAGCGTACAAAAAGTATGTTAGTTTATTGAAAAAATCTCTACAGGGGGCGTAGGGAAAGTCTAAGGGTATTGAAGAATTGTCGATTCTAAAAGTAACGGACTTCTTGAAATATAATAAGTTCAACATAAAATTCGTTGAAACCGTATATAATAATGTTGGATTATTGCTTCTAAAGCACCGGCATTTAAAGCTAGAAAAGAATTAAAAGAATCTGTGAAATAATTATACATAGTAAAAAAGGGTTTGATATTCATATCAGATCCTTTTTTCATTATTAGTTTAGTATAATTGCTCATCGTAGCTACTTAACAAGAGTTTAGAAACTAAATATTTTTCGGGTACTACAATCTTAACCTAATAATTTTCTTAGTTTTTGGTATTCACTTTCCCAGCTTAACGGACATGAGGCACTATATCATCAAAAGAAAATTAGATGTTTTTAGTATTAAATAAAATTAGTAGCAATACTATCTAGGTTCTTTAAGAAAACCAAATGAGAGAGCAACATTTCAAAGGGTATCTTGTGATATAACTAAGTAGAATTTTAAGCAAGGGGATGATGAGATGAATAAATTGAAGGGGAAAATTGCAGTAGTAACAGGGGCTAGTAGAGGAATAGGCCGAAGCATTGCCTTACATTTGGCACAGGCTGGTGCGTTAGTCGTTGTTCACTATAGTAAAAGAAAAGAAGAAGCAGAAAGTGTAGTGGATAAAATTAAACAAGATGGCGGTTCCGCATTTGCGATTAGTGCAGACTTAAGTACCTTTAACGGTATTAATAAATTGTATTCAATGATGGATCAATCTCTTCAAAAATATATAGGCGATACTACATTTGATATTCTTGTAAACAACGCTGGAATTGGGCAGATTTTAACGTTAGAGGAATCTACAGAGGAGTCTTTTGATGAGGTTATGAATATTAATGTGAAAGCTCCATTTTTCATTATTCAAAAGGCTTTGCCACGTTTAAAAGATGGAGGCCGGATTATCAATATTTCGTCTTTTGTCACACGGGTAGCCTCCCCAAGTGTTTTTGCCTACAGTATATCTAAGGGAGCAATTAATACACTCACTCATACTTTAGCACAACAACTTGGTGCCCGTGGTATTACAGTAAATGCAATTCTCCCGGGTATAATTAATACAGAAATGAACGCTGAGACATTGGGGAATAGAGATGGGCAAAAATATGCCGCAGGTTTATCGACATTTAATAGGTTGGGAGAACCTAATGATATAGCTGATATTGTAGGTTTTCTTTCTTCATCAGACAGTCGTTGGATAACTGGTGAGTTAATTGATGCAAGTGGTGGATCTTGTTTATAATGCTAGAGGAAAAGCCGACTTAAATAGAGTGGGATTTGCAACTCTATTCTTTATTTGTTAAAACACCGAACTACACACCATTTATTAGTTCTTACAAAAAACAGCTTGAAATAAGGCAAAATGTATTAAGTCAATCAAGATAGAGAAGCAATTATGCTGTAGTAGGATTAGTAGTAAGTGTAAATAGTAAAAATGCAATGAATATGCACAATTTCATATATAAATAGGTACTTTTTGTTAACTCTTTCACAGAAAACGAAATGTATGAAATTAGTATGATAGAATCAATTTGTATTAAATACAAAGGGGATGAGTGTATGCTAAAAAGAATGATTTTAGGAGTTTCATCATTAGTAGTGGGAGCAACAGTTGGCTTAGCGACTGATGTATCCGCAGCACCTGCACCACCATTAACATCATTAAATGTGGTAAAAGTTGAATCTCAATTAGGCGGGGTTGAATTTATTGGTCCTAATAATTTAAGTACAGTTAAAGATCATGGAGGGAGCTATTTATACATTTATACAAATGAAATGGGATATGGTAGAAATCCAATTGCTCAAATGAGTGGTCAAAAACTAAAAAAAGTAGATTCTAAGATGATTGATATAAATGGGGATAGAACAGTGGATGGATGGGAATATAAATGGGATGCTTCAGGACAGCAAAATGGGCAATTTAAATATCAAAATACATCTACAAATGCACCTTGGAATACATTATCTACGTCATTAAATATTAAATAAACTAACAGAAGAATGCGATGTTATTTTTTTATGTTTGTTATATATGTAATGTATAGATACCTAAAGGAGTCTACGTTTTTAAGTAGGCTCTTTCTAACTAATGATAAGATATCAGCAAATTGATAAACTATTTTGTCTAATCGACAAACCGAAGTTTACATAACATTTTTCTAGTAAACAATTCTGGGTTTAATAGTGTAATCAATAACGAAAGGAAATCTTTTATAAAATCAATTAAGTTATTTAGTGGGTCTTTCATCATAAATATCTAAAACTACATATTTATGAAATTTTATAAAATTTTCACTTTATATTTAGTCCTAAATCATACGATTTTAATACAAAATACTATAATTTGATTAATAATAGCAGTGTAAAAAACATTAAATATATTTAGATTTTAGAGCTAATGTTACTTTATTACATAATTTGTTTAAAGGGATATATAGGGTTATTATTCAATGTAACTAAAATAATTTAAAAGGAGATAGGAAGTTATGTTTAAAGTAAAAACAAGGGGAAAAATAAAAAGAATTGTTATGGTTTCAACGGCTTGTACCATGTTGTCAATGTATGGAGCACCAATTTCTAGTACAGAGGCAGCAACCCGATCGCATGCCCCATCAGTTTATGTAACACCACAAAATACTGCTGCTTCAGATATTATTAGTATAGACTGGTCACCAGTCCAAACAGCACCTTATACGTATTGGGCTGTGCATAACTGGAATCAGGGAGGGGAGGGTGGTGGTTATGCGGGTTTCCAACAACAAAGTGGTTTTGATCAATTCGGTAAACGTACCCTTCACTTTGCACTTTGGGATCCAATAGCATCAAACCAAGCAATAAAAGCTGAATATTTATCGCCGACTTCAGAAGCCAGCAGATTTGGTGGAGAAGGAACAGGTCTGAAGGTACAAACAACTTATAATTGGAAAGATAGTGAATGGTATAGAATGACTCTACGCTCTTGGCAAGAAGATGGCCATACAAAGTTTGGCCAGTGGATAAAAGATAATACATTAAATCAATGGAAGTTAGTTGTTATTATGGATCATCCAGTTACGAATGTTGCATTTAACTATGGTTTATCGATGTTTCAAGAGGACTGGGCTGGTAATGGACAAGATGTAAGAGAAGCACGTCTTAAGAATGGATACAGCAGAAAAGTTTCAGATAAACAATGGAATTCTTGGAATAATCAGCGTATCTCTGGGCAACATGATACGTCCTATCAATACGATGGAGGAGCAACTTCAGAATATCTATGGGTTAGGGCAGGAGGAAATACTCAATCAACTATTGGTACTGGAAAAACGTTTAATATAAATCAGCCTAGTCAACCAGAAATGGGAAATTTAGATTTTGATATCCAAAATACTCGCTTTGAAGCTGGAAAATTAAATGTTTCATGGAAATTGAAAGAACAAAGTACTCCACAGTTTAAAGGGAAAATTGAAATCTATGACAATGAAAAGTTAGCGGGACAACCTTTAAAAGTAATTGATAATATTAAGTCCTACCAAACTGAGGTAAGTCAAACTATGCAATTGCCTCAAACAGCTTTTGCTAAAATTACATTAACAGATATATTTGATCGAACTGTAGAGAAAAAAGTAGGAATTACAAATGGAAATTCTGATATTTTAGTAGGGAATCGATTTGCATGGTCCCTAAAAGGAATTAGTGATTTTGAGTTTGCAAAAATCAATTTCAATAAGTCGACAGAAGAAATGCAAATTGACTTAAAAGCAGGCGTACCGCATCATTATTTTAATGAAACGTATGCGAGTATTAAAGTACAAAATGCATCAGGAAAAGTAGTATATAATAATGACATTTATGGAAACAAACAACAAAATGCTGAAACCCAAACAGTGCCCGTAAAAGTGGGAGATTACATTGAATTAACTCATATAGAAGGAGACGCTGTAAAGGAAAAAAAACGCGCAACATTAATGAATCTTGAAAATAACAAAAATGAAACTATTGGAAAGACAGCAAGATACCAGGTTACAAAAGAGGGCTTAAAGAAAGTAGAAAAAATGCCAGAGACAACAATTCTAGATGGAAAACAATTTGCATGGTCATTAAAAGGATATAGTGATCGAGAAATTGCAAAAGTAGATTATAATCAAACAGCAGAAGAGCTGAAAATCAAATTAGAAGCTGGCGTACCGCATTCTTACTTCAATAGTACATATGCAAGTATTAAAGTCCAGAACTCGTCTGGTAGCGTTATGTACAATAAAGAAATCATGGGAAATAGACAACAAAATGCTGAAACCCAAACAGTACCTATAAAAGTGGGAGATTATATAGAATTTACTCATATAGAAGGGGATGCAGCTAAGGAAAAAACAAGAGCGACTTTAACTAACCTTGAGAATGGAAAACAGGAATATATAGGAAAGAAAAGAACATATCAGGTTACATCTACAGGATTAATAAGACAATAAATGTATAAAAAAGTTGGGGGAATCCTCAACTTTTTTGTCATTTTAGCCAAGAAGACTCCTTCCAAAAGGAACGCGAATTGAGTAGGTGAAGATGAATTGGTTTCGGGCAAGAGATGAAAGGAAGCTATCTTAATTGTTTGACATACATAAACAGTTACTCCATTGCCTTTCAAGTATATGCTTATTGTATAACAGACACATGCCGAAATGGAGCTGAAATGAAGGATAATTAATAAAACACAAGCAACTCTAATTGTAATAGTCTATGGGAACATTATTAAAATTGAACGATTTTAATAGAACTTTGTTAATAATTAGTTAAAAAAGTATTGTACGATTAAATGTTTTATGTTACATTTGTGTTACAAATATGTTAATTAACATTAAAATTATTTCATTTTTATTTCCTTCAATTTCTGTATTGTTACAAAAAGCTATAGATGTTTTTATGTGGATAGGAGTGTGTGTAGTAAAGAGCCTGAGTTTAAAATACGTGTACACTTTAAATTTCTTTTCTGTCTGAATGAAGAAGACTACCAACTAATTAAGGGGTTTAAAGTAACAACTTTAAATAAAATGTGCTTCCTTTCCCACACACACAAATTAGTACATATTTAAAGTACAGCCTAGTTGCTACACAGACTCTTGTACATATAAACATTAAAGTGAAATAGAGATAAAGATTTATTACATAAAAAGCATTACTTAGCTAAACGTAAAAATATCATCTGTGCATTTTTATGAAATGTTAAAATGCCTAGATGATATTTTTTTGAAGATTTCTTGGATATGTTTATGAATAACGATTTCTAATCTTTAATGATTTTTTACAACTAAAACATCCAATAATTTATGTAATTGAATTTATAAGGTGTATGTACATTCACTTATATAGGGAAAATGAGGTTTTTCATATGAAGTATGATTATAAAGTGTTTATATTTATTTGGACAATTATTTTATTATTTTTTCTACTTTATTATGGTTACAGTAAAATTTCTGACACCGAGCAAGTACCAGTCATAACGATCAAACAATAGAAGTACAAGATATTAGAAAAAACAAATAAGATAAAAATAGATACAGTAAAAAGTCTACGACAGGAAGTAATTAATCTTACTGTATCAGATGAAAATCTTAAAGTAAAAACGCCGATTCTATTAGAAGTGCAAAAACGTAAGGCTGTTACTTCGCGTATAGCTTAGTGGGTGCGTCAACCATCCATATGTATTCGACTTGTCGAGGCTTGTAGCTCACGTCGGATTCATCTGAGTGGTGGCTTCTTCCACAAGGAAGAATTGCTCTTTTTGAAAGGGTGGTGCAAGTGGGAAAGCAATAGTTCGTTGCTAGTACCAACCAAAAACATACTTGGGGTGTTACCATACGGTGGCATGAATTCTAGAGCGTCAAACTGTCTAGCGATAGAAGAAAAGACCTAGAGTTCTAACTCAAGCCCCCACTGAAACGCTTCATCTCAGTGGGGGTAGTTGACTTGAGTAGCATGCATGTGTCTGTTAACAGAGAATACACGTGACTAAAATGGAAAACTTTTAACCTATTTTTATTTATTCGTAACCTTTAGAGTTTCTAACACGATTTTCGTAGCGTCTGCAATAAGTGTATCATCGTATTCTGCATCTTCTTTATCATGATTAGAAAGGATGGAAAGAACAATCGGCTTTTTATTTGGTGGCCAAATAATTGCGATATCATTCCTTGTTCCATAAGATCCTGCACCTGTTTTATCAGCTACTTCCCATCCTTTTGGTACACCCGCACGAATTAATTTATCCCCAGTCGTATTTCTCTTCATCCAATCTACTAACAGTTCACGTTTCTCAGATGGTAGTACAGTTCCTAATGTAAAAGATTGAAGCGTCTTAGCGATTGCTTTTGGTGTACTCGTATCATGTGTTTCTCCTGGATTTACTTCATTTAATTCAGGTTCAAATCGCTCGGAGTTAGTAACAGTATCACCCATTTCCCTCAAGATTTTTTCAAATGCGGATGGACCACCTAACTTTTTAAGAATTAAATTATGTGCCGTACTGTCACTATATCGAACAGAAGCATCTGCAAGTTCTTTTAACGTCATTCCTGTATCCACATGCTTTTCAGTAATTGGATTATAATTAGATAGGTCTTTACGTGTATACGTAATTCTTTCATCAAGAGCTTCTATTGAATTCTGACGTAAAAGAGCTCCCACTGCTAATGATTTAGATGTAGAGGCAAATGCAAAACGATCATCTGCATGGTAAGCAACAGTCTGATTCGTACTTGTGTCCAGTGCGTAAATACCAAGTTTAGCGTTATATTCTTTTTCAAGTTTAGCAAAAGCATGATTACCTTTATTTTCTTGCTTAACTTGATTGGTTTGATTTGTTTGTTTATTTGATTCTGATTGCGTATTACTATTAGAACAGCCTATCAGTGTCGCGCATGAAAGTAATACGACAGGTACAATCTTTTTATAATGTGAATTGGTAAAGAACTTGTTTAAAACGAACATAAATTTTCAACCTCTTTCAAGAATATATGTTTTTAATTTAGTACTTCATACTGATGCGAGTGTAGAGAGCATACGATAACGATACTCTACAGCTTAAATTTTTCAGGTTACAGCACATTCAAAACGTTTACGGAATGAATAACCCAAAATTCAAGTGAAATATTTTTTTACTTTTTCACTTGCAATGAGTATCCCGTAAAAGTATGAAACTGGTAACATGTAAACGTAGTATTTCAATACACACCTTTTATACATCCTTCTCTTTTGCAAAATAATGAATCCTCTCATTTTTTTATTAACCGTATAAATAGGTGTCCAGCGGAGATAGGTTGTATCCAATTTGGACATCTATTTTCAGGAATACACGTAATAGACATTCTAAGTAATGCATTTGTTCCACTTTTAGATGAAGAAGAACTTGAGTATGGTGAAAAAATATTATGAATTACTATATAGAAACCTAGTTCGGTAAAGGAAAGTAATCGTGTAGCATTCTTTTTGCTATCTCCTCAAAAAATACGCTCACTGACTTTATAAACTGTATTTTCAGAAACATTGCAAGCGTGTAAGACAAATGAAAGGTAATTCAATATGAGAAAAACAACCTTACTACTACAATGAAAAACAGAAACATGAATAAAAATCATGTGTTACGATATAAAATTTAATTTGGTACTTAATAAATTTGACCAAGTATTCTAGTTTCAATAGGAGAAGCCGAAACAGATTAGTTGTGAATGGTACATGACTCGTATTAAAAAAATCATAATGTGGGCAGATATCTTCTATCAAATCTTATTCGTAGTGTGTACATTTGGAGGGAATTTCTCATATGAAAATAGTAAAAGTAAATGATCTTAGTAAAGAATATACAGGAAAGGTTCCACATACAGCACTTTCAAATATAGACTTAACAATTATGGAGGGGGAATTTGTTGGGATAATGGGACCTTCGGGAAGTGGGAAAACAACATTATTGAATATGATTTCTACTATTGACGCGCCAACATCAGGCAGTGTATGTATTCATAATCAAAA
Source organism: Bacillus sp. 2D03 (assembly GCF_003946765.1). Lineage (NCBI taxonomy): Bacteria > Bacillati > Bacillota > Bacilli > Caryophanales > Bacillaceae > Bacillus > Bacillus sp. 2D03. Next base: position 8,312 of record NZ_RPSJ01000028.1, read on the forward strand.
TCCGTATCAACTCTCCTCTGATGATTTGGCCTTATTTCGCAGAAAGCAATTAGGATTCGTTTTTCAATCCTTTAATCTGCTGCATACCTTAACAGTAAAAGAGAATATAGTTCTTCCACTCGTATTAGATGGCATGAATGTGAAAAGAATAAATAAACAAGTAGAATCTATTTCGGAAAAATTAGGAATCAACGAAATTTTAAATAAGCGAACATATGAAATATCAGGAGGGCAAGCACAGCGAACAGCGATTGCCCGTGCACTCATTCACTCTCCTAAATTGGTTCTTGCCGACGAGCCGACAGGAAACTTAGATTCTAAAGCCTCTCAAGATGTGATGGAACTATTAACACTATTAAACAAAGAAGAAAAGGCAACAATGATGTTAGTAACGCACGATCCAGTTACTGCAAGTTACTGTGACCGCATAATTTTTATTAAAGATGGCCAGTTATGCAATGAAGTTACTTGCAAAGATGAGCGTCCATTATTCTATAAAAAAATTATGGATAGTCTTTCTATGTTAGGGGGGAATAAACATGACTTTTCGACAACTCGCATTTAATAATGTTTTACGAAATAAAAGAATATATCTTGGTCATTTTTTTAGTAGTACATTTGCGGTATTGATTTTTTTCACTTATGGACTACTTGTCTTTCATCCGAACCTACAAGATGAGCTGACTCATCTAAGTACCATCATGAGTGCATTTGGAAAAATAGGATTTCATTTATCCTATTACTTAATCTTTGTTTTTTCTTTCTTATTTATTTTCTATTCTGTTAGTGCATTTTTAAAAAATAGAAAAAAAGAGTTTGGATTATTAATGTTACACGGAATGTCTAATAAGCAGCTTTATCGATTAATTTACTTCGAAAATATGTTGATTGGAATCCCTTCAATCGTAGTAGGCATTGGACTAGGAATGGTTTTTTCTAAATTGTTTTTATTGATTAGTGGGTCTTTATTAGGGATAGAGCAAACGTTAGCATTTTACTTTCCAATCAAGGCAATGGTAGTAACAGCAATGTCCTTTTTTATTTTATTTCTACTTATTTCTTTGTTTACATCAAAAATGGTGAAAATGAATGAACTTGTAGAACTCATAAAATCAGATGAAAAACCAAAAACTGAGCCAATAGTGTCTGTTTATATATCCTTGTTGGTCATTATTTTATTTGGAGCGGGTTACTCCTGCGTTCACCACAGTATCGCCGCGGTCGATTACATGCGTTTAAATCAATTATTCCTACTCGTAGGAGTAGGAGTCGTATTCATTGTATGTGGGACCTATTTTTTCTTTACTCAATTGTGTGTATATGTGTTATCCGCTTTAAAAAATAGAGAAACTACATTCTTTAAAAGAACCAATCTCCTTGTTATTTCAGAATTAATGTATCGCATGAAAGATAATGCGAGAACCTTTTTTATCGTATCAATTATATCTGCAGTATCTTTTACAGCAATTGGAGTTTGTACGGCTATTGCAAATCCTGAATTGGCTAAGCATGAGACTCCATATGCATTTACCTATCGTTCAGATAAGGGGAATATAGAAGAAAAAGCTCATATTGAAGAGATAAAGAAACAATTAGAGGAATCTGGATTTTCATATAACCTTGTAGCAACAGAATTTAAAAGGACATTAGACGGATTGGCTTTGATTAATCTTTCTGCGTATAATGAATACGCTAAAAAATTAGGGTATGAAATAGAGAAATTAACAAATGAAAATGATAGCATTGCTATACGACTTAATAAGAAAGAGAAAAGTACAGAGCATCTGAAATTTTTTGAAATAAATCATGGTGAACTCGAGATTCCACTTTCTGTACAAAAAACAGTGTATATCCCAGAGTTAGCCATGATTGATAACCCTGTTATTGTTTCTGATGCTGTTTATAATAAGGTCCTACATGTTCAAGAAGAAGGCGTACTCCGAGATTACACGATTTACGGTTTTATCGTTAAAGATTGGTCTGAAACAAGTGCGATTTCGACAAGTCTTAAGAAGTTCATTGGTACGAATCAAGAAGACTATTATAAGTTTTCATCACTGTATTTAAGATGGATTGAAATGAAACAACAAAACGGACTACTTTCTATTTCAAGTGTAATGGTGGGGATTGTATTTTTCGTGTTTACGTTAAGCTTTTTATATTTCCGGCTATTTACTGATTTAGAACGCGATCAAGAGCAATATGAAATGATCTCAAAATTAGGTTTAAGTAAAAGAGAGTTAAAGCAAATCGTGACAAGACAAATGATGTTACTATTTTTCCTGCCGATAGTAGTGGCTATGCTTCACAGTAGTTTTGCATTTCTAACGTTTCATCAATTAGGACAAACAGTAAGTAGGGAAATGTCTGTTTTACAAAGCTCAATTGTAGTATTAGTAAGCTTTATTTGCATTCAAATGGTTTACTTCTTTATTATTAGACACCACTATTTAAAACGTATACGTACAAAAATGCATTCATAAACCTTTATTTATAAGAGCCATTCTCAGTTATGAGGATGGCTTTCCTAATTTTAAAAAAATTAACTAACATGGTTCTAAATTTTTGTTATGGGGATAATTTAAAACCTTAAGCTGATTGTTGTGTGGTGAGAACTCATTAAGTAGAAATACGCTGTAGTCATTAAACAGTGGCAAAATACGCGTATATTATCACTATATTAAATCCTTGAAAAAATGACTAATCGTCTAGTATAGTCAACTGTACATCTGATTAATAGTCGTGTAAAATTTTATATGTAACTAAATCATTATAATTAGATATGTGAGTGACTTGGGGGAGACTACAAATTATGGAATCAAAGAAATTTACATTTACCGAGAAAGTACAATCTATTAAAGGAAAGACAGCTGCAAAGTATGGGGCAACAGTTCTTCTATTCTTTGGGCTGACATCTTGTTATAACCAAAAAACCGATAGATTATCATCACAAGTAGAACGTTATCAAGCAGAGTCAGAGAAATTAGCCAAAGAGTATGATGAATTAGAAATTAATTACATTAAGCTGAAGGCTAAACTAGATGCGATAGAGAATCTACCCGAGGAGAAACCTGCAGAAGTTGATGACACTGAAGAAAAACCTGTTGAGAAGGTGGAAGAGACGCTGATTCAAGATAAGGAGCCAGAGAAATCTGAAGAGGAAACACTCAAAGAGGAGCAATATGCAGCCCGAGAAAAGAAAGCATATGCGAATCTCAATTCTCTAGGAAGTTTAGAAGCGCAGGAGACATACAAAGAACTAATTAAGCCGAAGCTTTCGAGATGGGCTAGTAAGGATATGTTACAAGTAGCTAAGGAGGGTGTAAACTTTATTGAGATAGATGATAGTAACCTGCCATGGACAGATGTTACCGAGCTGAACGGAACAAGTACGAAGCATATCTATAAGAGTGGATTCGACCAATTAGAGATTTCATACAACTTTGACGGGACCATTACAAAATCTGAATGGAAAACAGGAGTGAATAAATAAGATGAAAAACTTAATGTCTACACTTACATCGTTAAATTTTGATAAAACTGTTATCGCATACTCGAACGGGATTCAGGTCTTTAAAGGAACATTACAGGATTATTTATGTCCCACCAAGAGAAGCGAGCACTGAAGGTAACAACATTCCGTATCTGCACCAAAGATGGGAACTAATATGTCTACATTTGAAAGATTACAAGAAGCGTAATCTTATAGCAGTAAGCAACATTCATGATATTAATGCAAGTAGAAACCCACTTGTAGTTACAAATCTAATTTAGATTATTGAAGATTGTTTTAGTGCAGCAAAAAATGTAGAACCCCATATCCATCAACTTAAGGATTTTATAACGCCCTCAAATAAGATTTTTGTACATTTTTACCCAGAAATATCAATTTTACTGTTTTGGGTTGTTTTTTCACTAGCTTGATGAATATGGGGTACTGACACATCGCTATTAACTTAAAAATTAATTGTTTCCCAAAACGAAAAAAGAAACATAGAAGTGAAAAATCTCTGTGTTTTTATTTTATTATAGAAGCTATTTTGAACGTAAGTAATTTGTAAGGAATAGGTAAGAAAAAAGAGATTTTTAATGTGTAAGATCAAAATATAAGGAGGTGTGTAAGGCGGAACAGATATGACTTATATATGAAAAACAAACCAGTAACAAGAGTGTTTTAAGCAAAAGAACTAATTTCTGGCGTTAACATATATGTGGAAGAAGAGGGATTTACCGTTTGCTAAGACAGAATAGCGTCCGTAAAAATAATAATTATGAATATGATTACGAATTCAATTCTGACTTTTTGTCATTGGTGGAGATAACAGCTGTGTGATTAATACGAAACAGCAAGCAACTAACTATACAATTTAAAAAAAGGAGTGGGGTGCTTTATGAAAACACGCAGTAAAATTACATGTGCAAGTCTATCATTTTTAATAGCTGGAAGTTCCCTGTTATACATAACACCAGCCTCAATTGTAAAAGCAGAACCCACGCAAAATGTATCTAGTTCGTTACAAACAAGTAATCAAAGCGATCGTACTTCCGTTAAGAAAGCAATGCGGGATGCACTCCAACTTGGATACCCTGGAATACTCGCTCAAATTTCTAAGGGTGGTAAAAATTGGAGCTATGCCGCCGGGATAGCGGATCTGAGAACCAAGAAACCAATGAAGGCAGATTTTCGCTTTCGCATTGGTAGTGTGACGAAAACATTCATTGCAACAGTACTACTTCAATTAGCTGCAGAAAACCGCTTGAATTTAGACGACTCCATTGAAAAATGGTTGCCTGGTGTTATTCAAGGAAACGGATATGATAGTAACCAGATTACTATCCGGCAGATATTGAACCATACAAGTGGTATCGCTGACTACATAAAGTCAAAGGACTTTGATATTAAAGATACAAAAAAAGCGTATACAGCTGAAGAATTCGTAAAGATGGGGATTTCTCTTCCCCCAGACTTTGCTCCAGGAAAGGGTTGGTCTTATTCAAACACGGGATATGTATTATTGGGTATCCTTATTGAAAAAGTAACTGGAAACAGCTATGCGGAAGAGGTTGAAAATCGAATTGTTGAACCGCTTGAATTGTCGAATACATTCCTACCTGGCAATTCAACGGTTATTCCAGGCACCAATCATGCCCGAGGATATGAAAGATATGACGGAGAAAGTGAGCTGAAAGACGTTACTTATTCTAATCCAGGTAGCTCGGATGGTGATATGATTTCTACTGCTGACGACTTAAATAAATTCTTCTCTTACTTGCTCAGTGGCAAATTACTGAAGGAACAGCAACTAAAACAAATGCTTACTACAGTTCCTACAGGAACAGAAGTAATCGATGGATATGGTCTTGGAATCTTTGAAACAAAACTTCAAAACGGTGTCTCGATATGGGGACACTCAGGAGGTGTCCCAGGGTTTTCTACTTTTGCTGGAGGTACACTTGGAGGCAAGCATACAGTGGCTATCAATTTGAATGGCCATAAAACTAGTCGTTCTGATCCTTTTAAAAATATTTTACTTGCTGAATTTAGCAAGTAGGTAAAAAGGAAAAACAGATAAAATTTCCCATAGTTTTTATAGTTAAAAATATAACTTTCTGGTTCCAAAAAACAACTTACTCTCAAAAAACTAGGGGGTAAAACAAGTTCTTAGCTTGATGGACATGGGGTACCGCCACACATCCATCAACTTAAGGTATATTTTCAAACAAAATGCGGTCTTTCCATATAGTTTTTTATTATCTTTTGTAGATTTTATAAAAGCGGGCATATCAAATAAACCCTGACGGGTTTCAATTTTTTACTATGCTACCTGATGAGTAGAAGTGGTATACTCATAGACAACACCCAAAATATCAAAGACTGTCTTTTTCTCGTATCGATGAGATTTTCGTCCGTTGTGCTGTAGGAGGTTAAACAGACGAAGGAGAACCTTTGATAATTCTTGGGTGTTTTTGTGTAATGCTTGGTAAAAAAGTGAAAAATAATCCTTAATTATGTACATCGCTTTATATTCACTTAGCTCTTTCTGTTTCTTACGTAATAGGAGTTCTCGCATTTTAAACATAGTAGAAGAACATAATAGAATACTAATGAGTTGCCCATAAAGATGACATTCTAATCGCTCTTGTTTAATAGATTTACAACGATGAATTTGAAACCAAGATTTCCATATTTTAAATAACAGCTCAATTTGCCAACGTAATGAATATAGGTCATAGATTTTCTCTTTTGGTACCCATTCCGTAGGAATGTTTGTCATATATACCGTGATACCTTGTAAAAGCTTCGTGCGCTCTGTATATGTAATCCCTTTTTTCTTTTCACGAATAGCTCGGTCACGTAAGCGTTTCTGTTTTTGCTCCTCGGTACATCTATAAACTACAATACGAGTAGGCAGTTTGTCTTTACTCCCTACATATACATCGTGTAATTCATAAACTTGGCCAGGTTTTAATTGTTTCATAATGTCTTCCAAATGAATTTGTATATATACTGGTTTCAATTGAGGAGGTTTTGTTTTAAATACTACTGTTTCGAACTCTTTTCTATATATTTTAGTCGGTAACTTAAGACGGGATAAATAATACCCCTGCTTGTCTTGAATAGACTTAAAGTCTTGTAGACGAAAATATCCTAAGTCACGGATATACAGCTCATTCTTTTGTATCATGTCTGTTCGAGTCGCACCATACGCCTGATCACTTCGTTTTCCTGGTTCAATTTTCACATCAGAAAACTCTCCACTCAACAAGTCATACTCTAGTTGAATTTTCACACCAGCTTTATGACTACATCCTCCGGCACCAGGATACATAGCTGCGAATCGATCTGGAACTTGAAAGGTTGTAGAATCAAGGATGCGAATGCGCTCAAAGTAGGAAGAAAGAGAATGAGAAATCTTAGATACGCCTCCAATCTTAGCTTGTAGAAGTGTAGTAAATACAGTACGAAAAAAGGCTACAGAAGCCGAGTTAAATCGCCGATTAAGTCCTTCCGGACTTAATAAAACTCCTGTTGAAGTTTCTAATTGACTACATAGTTGGGTAAGAGAGGTAGTAGCGACTTGTTGATTTAGCCATACACACAAAGATAAAAAATGATGCCCGTGGCACTTCCGTTTTCGTTTCATCCCGCCTGCTTCTATAGCTAATTGATTAAGTGTAGCGGGAGACATATATCGATATAACTCTTCGGCAAATAAAGACAACTCTTGCTTTTGATGCATATTCATAAAAAGCACGTCACCCTTTCTCATTAATATAAGAAAATAGTAACGCGCTTTTAATTTCAAAAATAGCCCGAATCCTTAAGTTGATGGATGTGGGGTA
>NZ_RPSJ01000029.1:0-15087 GCF_003946765.1 Bacillus sp. 2D03
TTCGCTCGACTTGCATGTATTAGGCACGCCGCCAGCGTTCATCCTGAGCCAGGATCAAACTCTCCAATAAAGTTAGTTTGTCTAGCATCTAAAATAAAAATTGACGTTTCACGTTGTTTGTTTCGTTTAGTTTTCAAAGTTCAATATCGCGTTTCAGCGACTTTTATAATTTAACATTTCTCGTTAAATTTGTCAACAGCTTTTTTCTTTCGTTGCTGACGACGCTTATTAATTTACCACATTAATAATTTAATAGTCAACACTTTTTTAAAAAAATGCCAAAATAATTTTATCTTGGCATGATATAAAGCTTAATAATCACTAATGCTGCTACACCCGGTAGGCCTAATAAACTCGTTATTGCTGCTGTACCCATGTTAATCGGGATATGAAAATCAAAATATGTCCCTACAACATTTACGATAAAAAGCAATGCTATCCCTAAAGTAATATGAAAAATCACCTTACCTATAAAACGTAATGGCTTAGAGGCAACACCAAAAACAAGAAAAATAAATACTAAAGTAAGAATGCCAACAATAATAATTGTAGAATTCATTTTTTCCTCCTTATGAATGACCTATACATCTATTTGTATGGGACAAGACAATAAAAAAGAACAGTTATCATAAGCGACATCTCTTTTATATAAACTAAATAAAACAATACCTCAGCATTTAACAAATAAAATAAAAAGGCCTGCTTAGAAAGCAGAACCCTTTACCATTGTTCCATTTTTACAGGACGACGCTTTGCTTCTTTCAACAAAAAGAAATATTTCGCCTCTGCTATTTTCAAAGAACAAATGACATCTTGAGACGGTTCTACACTTTGTTCGACCATTCTCTTCTGACGTAACCACTCATTCTTCACTTTTTCCAAAAGTACAATTAACTTATCGTCATACTCTTTACGCAATTTACCCTTTTTTTGAAAGAACATTTTTGTTTCTCCTCTTATACTTCTCTGCGACCTTCTAACGCTTTGGATAGTGTCACTTCATCTGCATATTCTAAATCTCCACCAACTGGCAGACCATGTGCAATACGAGTTACTTTAATGCCTGTAGGTTTTAAGAGGCGGGAGATATACATCGCTGTAGCTTCCCCTTCAATATTAGGGTTTGTTGCTAATATCACTTCTTGTACCGTTTCATCATGTAGTCGCTTTAAGAGTTGCGGGATATTAATGTCTTCCGGTCCAATTCCCTCCATAGGAGAAATCGCACCACGTAACACATGATATACACCTTGATACTCTTTCATTTTTTCCATCGCGATTACATCTTTCGGTTCTTGCACGACACAAACAACTGATTGATCTCGATGTGAATCATTACAAATATAACAAGGATCACGATCAGTAATATGTCCGCATACAGAACAGTACGCTAAATCTCGCTTCGCATTTACAAGTGCTTTCGCGAAACCTAACACGTCATCTTCTTTCATATCTAATACGAAAAATGCCAATCGAACCGCTGTTTTCGGTCCGATACCTGGCAACTTCATAAAACTATCGATTAGTTTTGATATTGGTTCTGGATAATGCATGTATCAATATCCTCCTAGAACATTCCACCTGGTAAGTTTAAGCCTTTTGTAAATTTACCCATTGTAGAGTTTGAAAGCTCATCAGCCTTTTTAAGTGCATCATTTGTTGCAGCTAACACTAAGTCTTGTAACATTTCGATATCTTCTGGATCTACAACTTCTTCTTTAATCTTCACTTCAAGAATTTGCTTGTGACCATTTGCGATAACTGTAATCATTCCGCCGCCAGCTGTACCTTCAACTGTTTTTTCACCAAGCTCTTCTTGTGCTTTCGCCATGTCCTTTTGCATCTTTTGCATTTGTTTCATCATGTTATTCATATTTCCCATTCCGCCACGCATCATAATTAATTCCTCCTAATTATTATTACTCTTTTATTTCAATGAGTTCTTGCCCTACTAATTTCACTGCCTCTTCTATAAGAGGGTCTTCCCTTTTCTCTGGGCTTTCTTCAGACTCTCCACCTTCACGTTGTAAAAAGTCTTCACGGATTTTACCCCATTCACTTTTTGGAATGGCAATCATATTTAACCTTTTACTTAGCAATTCAAATAAAGCTTGTTCTACTGTATCCATAGCTTCTCGATTTTCGCTCGCCATCTTACAGTGAATCTCATATTGAAATGCTAAAACGTAAGTGTCATCTGAAGCTGCCACTGGTTCGCTATTTTCTAGTAAAACAGCAAACGCTACTTTGTTATATGATTTGAGTCTTCCTAACAACTCACCCCATACAGCTTTTAATTGTTCTAAATCTTGACGCTTCGCTTGTTTTAATACTTCATTTACACGTCCGACAGGAATCTTCATACTTCCTGTTCTTACCGGCTTTGGTGTTGCACGTGTCTCTCTTACTTCCTGTTGTACACCAGCTGGCACACCGTTCTTTTTAACATGCTCTAACTCTTTCTCCAGTTGCTGCATCCTGTTCATAATTGCTTGCAAACGATCTGTACCATTTGCTTGCATCATAAACTGTTGACACAATTGCACCATAACAACTTCTAAGAAAATACGCGGATGATTTGTCCACTTCATTTCCTGTTGTCCCTTACTAAGGGTATGAATAATCTCATAGATCACTTCCGGTTGCATTTCTTCACTCAACTTACGGAATTGATCATCTACAATTACTCGTTCCAACATATGTTCTAGTTGCGGTGAAGTTTGATATAAAAGCATATCACGATAATAGTAAATGAAATCCTCCATAAAACGAACTGGATCCTTCCCTTTACTCATCATTTCATCTATGATTTGCAATGCTCTTGATACATCATTTTCACGTATGCATTCTACTAAATTGCCTAAGTATTGCTGAGAAACAGATCCTGTTACGGCCAATACATCTTCTGTCGTAACGGTCTCATCACTATAAGATATAGCCTGATCAATAAGACTAAGTGCGTCACGCATACCACCTTCAGCAGCACGCGCAACAATTTGTAATGCCTCATCTTCCACTTGCGTACCTTCATTTGTCACGACCGTTGATAATCTCTCAACAATATCATTCACTGATATTTTTCGGAATTCAAAACGCTGACAACGTGAAATAATTGTAGGCGGGATCTTATGAGGTTCTGTTGTCGCCAAAATAAAGATAACATGTCCTGGCGGCTCTTCTAAGGTTTTTAAAAGCGCATTGAATGCACCCATAGAAAGCATGTGAACTTCATCAATAATGTATACTTTATATTCTACAGCACTTGGAGCATATTTTACTTTATCTCTAATATCTCGAATTTCATCTACACCGTTATTTGAAGCCGCATCAATTTCTAATACATCTGAAATGGATCCTTGTGTAATTCCTAAACAAGAAGGACATTCATTACAAGGTTCAGCTACCGGAGCATGTTCACAGTTAATTGCTTTTGCAAATACTTTTGCAATTGTCGTTTTTCCCGTTCCCCTCGGGCCAGAAAATAAATAAGCATGTGAAACTTTCTCTTGAAGAAGGGCATTTTGCAACGTTTTTGTTACGTGCTTTTGACCGACTACATCTTCGAACTTTTGCGGTCTCCATGTTCGGTATAACGCTTGGTATGACACGAAAATACGGCCTCCCTCAAAGGTTATTATCTCATTTATTATAACCCATTCTGTTTATAGATTCCAAAAGTTATTTTCTATACAAAAAACTCACCTTTGTATTAAGGTGAGTTTTGTATACATATATAACTGCCGTGCACCCTCCGTCGATTACGTACCATAAGCGTTACTCAAGCAGTTAGCTCGGTTCAGGCACTCCTGCGGCACACGAGAAGACCCGCTTATTGCTGCTTCCTTCCGGACCTGACAAGGTTCACGGGGTCCCGTTGCGCAGGACCCAAACGTCAACACCACTTACTTAAGGCAGACCTTACAGCAACATAACCTCGAGAGGGGATTCGGCCTCGCTAGAGCGGATTGCGAGTATAGGGCACCGCTACCTCCCCGCTTAGCACGGCAAAGTTAAAACCAATATTCGGTTGCCTTCATTAAAGGCATTATCAGTATAACTTGTTTCTTTATAAAATGCAAATACGTTAGTTCCCAGTATTCTTCTCTAATTTTTTTATTGCTTTTCTTTTTTTACGAAGTTCTCTAAAAAAGCTTGTTAACAACGTACCGCATTCTTCCTCTAGTACACCAGATACTACTTCACATTGATGATTGAAGCGTTCATCCGTTAAAAGATTCATCAATGTCCCTGCACATCCGCCCTTAGGATCACTTGCACCATATACAACTCGCTTCACTCGTGATAAAACAATTCCACCCGCACACATTGGACAAGGTTCTAATGTTACATACAATGTTGCATCTTCTAAACGCCATGTCCCTAATTTTTTACATGCCTCATCTATCGCTAGCAACTCAGCATGAGCTATTGATCTCTGCTCAGTTTCCCTTAAATTATGGGCAACACTAATTACCTCACCATTTAACACTATAACTGCTCCAATTGGTACTTCCTGTATTTCCTCTGCCTTTTTAGCTTCTTCTATCGCTAATTGCATAAAATAAATATCTTGATCTTGTTCCATAACATAGTCCTTTCATTACAAATAAAGTACACTTATTTTCCATTTACTACACAGGGGATAACTTTTACAAATTCAATCCACCCTAAAAGAAAAAAGAGAGGGGATTACATATGAAAAATACCGCCTTGCTCATTATCGATATGATTAATGACTTTCAATTTTCCCACGGACCCATTCTAGCTAAAAAATGTGAAATTATAACAAACCCTATTTTACAATTAAAGAAAAAAATGAAATCCTTCGGCTATCCTATAATTTACGTTAATGACCATTATCAACTTTGGAGATCTGATATCGACCAACTTATTACTCATTGTACAAATGAATATAGCAAAAACATAATCCATAAGATTGCTCCAAGTTCTGATGATTACATTTTTATTAAACCACATTATTCCGCTTTTTATGAAACACCTTTAAATTCATTACTAGGTTATTTAAAAATAGAAAATCTAATATTAACAGGGGTTGCCGGAAATATATGTATCCTATTTACAGCTAATGATGCTCATATGAGAAATTATACATTGTATGTACCAGAGGATTGTATCGCCTCTAACAACGACCAAGATAATATACATGCTTTAAAAATAATGGAAACTACATTGAAAGCAACTATAACATCATCAACCAAAATAAAATTTAATTAATACATATATCTATTTTCTAACTTTTTATATCAAATTAACCCGCTCGCTTCCCTCTTGTGCTACAATAATTCTGTTTTGTGTTTTTAGTAGTCACGGTAAATCACTGATTGAAAGGAGGAAACAGCGTGACCGGAGTACCATTTATCACGGTTGAAGGACCAATTGGTGTTGGAAAAACTTCACTTGCGAAGGAAATTTCAACTCACATGCAACTCCACTTACTAAAAGAGATTGTTGATGAAAATCCCTTTTTAGGAAAGTTCTATGAAGACATCGACGAATGGAGTTTTCAAACAGAGATGTTCTTTCTTTGTAATAGATACAAACAATTAGAAGACATTAACATAAAGTATTTGAATCAAAGGAAACCAGTAGTAGCGGATTACCATATCTTTAAAAATTTAATTTTTGCATCCCGCACATTAAAAGACTCTCAATATGACAAATACATGCAAATTTATCGTATCCTTACACAAGATATGCCTGTGCCAAATGTCATTGTTTATTTAACAGCTAGCCTAGAAACATTGCAAAAACGAATCGCCATGCGCGGAAGAGAATTTGAAAAAAACATGGATCCAAATTACTTACTACAGCTCACAAAAGATTATGAAACAGCAATGGATGCTTTTAAAAAAGATCATCCGGAAATACCAGTATTGAAATTTAATGGAGACGATATGGATTTTGTAAAAAATCCTGATGATTTAAACGTCATCCTATCTGCCCTTCAAAATACTCTCTTAAAGGAGTCGAAATAATAATGAATTTAAGGCAAAAATATGATATACCTAATGACGCAGTAATCACTATCGCCGGAACGGTAGGTGTGGGTAAATCAACTATGACAACTGCATTAGCTAATGCTTTAGGTTATCGCACATCATTTGAAAAAGTAGATTCCAATCCATACTTGGACAAGTTCTATGCGGACTTCACTCGCTGGAGCTTCCACCTACAAGTGTACTTTTTAGCAGAACGATTTAAGGAACAAAAAAGAATTTTTGAATATGGTGGCGGTTTTGTTCAAGATCGTTCCATTTACGAAGACACTGGAATTTTCGCAAAGATGCATCATGAAAAAGGAACAATGACGGAAACTGATTATGAAACATACAAAGGTTTATTTGACGCTATGGTCATGACTCCTTACTTCCCTCATCCAGACTTATTAATTTACTTAGAAGGTTCTTTCGATGATATTGTCGATCGTATTCAAGAACGCGGGCGCCCAATGGAACAGCAAACACCAATTGAGTACTGGAAAGAAATGCATGGACGTTATGAAAACTGGATTAACAACTTTAATTCATGCCCTGTATTACGCTTAAATATTAATGAGTACGATATTTTAAAAGATGGTGATTCAATCGAACCAATCATTAAAAAAATTGGCCATTTTTTAAAACAAACACGTAAACTTGTAAAATAAAAAACCCGTGCATATGCACGGGTTTTCCTATTAAATTACTTCTTCTTTGTTGGAGCAATAATTTCACTCTCAGGTTTTCCTGCGTTAATGCGCTGACGAACAGTACTTGTACTAATATCGTATGCTTCAGCAATTTCTTTAACAGTCATTTCTTTCCCGTTAATTACTGCCGTTAATACTTTACCTGTACGTTTTGGAGCCGCCGCTTTCTTTACAGCTGCTTTTTTAACTTGTTTTGGCGCCTCTACTTTACTCGTAGCTTGTTTTACATCACAAGTACAACCACAAAGTTTACGGAATGTATCATCACTAATAATGCGTGATACGTTTGCACCACTGTTTAAAATTCTATTGTTCTTACAGACAGGACATTGTACATAATATAAAGTTTTTCCATCTAAAGGAAACGTTTGTATAATAAGATCCATGTTGACTCCTTTCATATCTATGAAGATAATCATCGGAATATGAGTGTGTAATAAGGACAAAATTACCTTACACCATACTTTATGATTGGTTTTAAAATAAAAACTCGTTACGTGTTGGTAACGAGTTCTCCAATCTCCACTTATATGCGCTGTTGTCAATTATATCTGGAGGAGGTAGAGGGATTCGAACCCCCGCGCGACTCTCGCCGCCTGTCGGTTTTCAAGACCGATCCCTTCAGCCAGACTTGGGTATACCTCCATATTGACATCAAATATAATATCAAAAGAAAAACAGTTAGTCAACCCTACTAAAATAAATTATGAGGAAAGGAAAATTTTACTTTCCCCTTCCTACATTACAGTACTGACAACGCTCATAATTACCAATCACTCATACCGATGAATGTTTAAATTTACTTAATAACTGTTTTTCCTCCCATATAAGGGCGAAGAACTTCTGGAATTATAATTGTACCATCTTCTTGTTGGTAGTTCTCTAAAATAGCTGCAACCGTACGTCCGATTGCAAGACCAGATCCATTTAATGTATGAACATGTTCTGGTTTTCCATTTGGCTCACGGCGGAAACGGATATTTGCACGTCTCGCTTGGAAAGCTTCAAAATTACTACAAGAAGAAATTTCACGATATGTGCCATAGCTTGGAATCCATACTTCAATATCGTATTTCTTCGCTGCTGTAAATCCTAAATCGCCTGTGCACATGCTCATAACGCGATATGGCAACTCTAATAATTGTAACACGCGTTCTGCATCATTTGTTAATTTTTCTAATTCTTCATAAGAATCTTCTGGTTTTACGAACTTCACAAGCTCTACTTTATTGAACTGATGCTGGCGAATTAAGCCACGTGTATCACGACCAGCTGAACCTGCTTCAGAACGGAAGCAAGAGCTAAATGCAGCATATCTTATAGGCAATTGCTCTTTATTTAAAATCTCATCACGATGCATATTCGTTACAGGTACTTCAGCTGTTGGAATTAAGAAGTAATCTTCACTTTCAATACGGAATGCATCTTCTTCAAACTTTGGAAGTTGTCCTGTTCCCGTCATACTTGCACGGTTTACCATATATGGAGGTAATACTTCTTCATATCCATGCTCATCAGTATGAAGATCAAGCATAAAGCTAATTAAAGCACGCTCTAATCTTGCACCAGCACCTTTGTAAAATACGAAGCGGCTTCCTGTTACTTTCCCAGCGCGTTCAAAATCTAAAATTCCTAAATCAGTAGCAAGATCCCAATGTGGTTTTGGCTCAAAAGTAAATTCTTTCACTTCTCCCCAAGTACGTGCTACTACATTATCATCCTCTGTTTCACCAACTGGAGCAGATTCATGAGGGATATTTGGAATAGATAACATTAATCTTTCTAAGTCTTCTTCAACTGTACGAAGTTCGTAATCAAGATCCTTTACTTTTTCTCCAACCTCACGCATTTCTAAAATTAGAGCTTCTGCATCTTTCTTTTCGCGCTTTAATACAGAAATTTGTTGAGATACTTCGTTACGTTTACTTTTTAATTCTTCTGTCTGAACAAGTAGTTCTCTTCTTCTCGTATCAAGTTCTTCAAAACGGCCGAAATCAGTTAAATCTTCGCCTCTATGCTGTAATTTCGCTTTTACTTCTTCAAAGTTTGTACGTAAAAATTTAATATCAAGCATTATATACTCCTCCTTTTATTTTATAAAACACAAAAAACTCCCGTCCCTATATAAAGGGACGGGAGTTAACCCGCGTTGCCACCCTAGTTGAAAGCATTACCGCTTTCCTCTCAAGTAGAAATAACGGCTCTTCACCGGGAATGCTTACTAATCCAAAAGATATTCCACATTCCATTCCAGGATGGATTCACAAACTGTTTCTATCGATTTCCACCAACCATCGACTCTCTATAAGAAACGACATTTGTTACTATTTCCTATCAACACGCTTATTTTATAAAATTGTTACCATCAATTTACTATAATCTTATACAAGTTGCAAGTTACTTATACAACTTTTTTCATTTTCGCTTCTTTTACCATTTCAACAAAGTATGCTGTCACACGATGATCATCTGTTAATTCCGGATGGAATGAAGCAGCTAAAAACTGATCTTGTCTTACCGCTACCATTCGGTCACCATGCTTAGAAAGCACTTCAACATTATCAGCTACTTCTACAACATACGGCGCACGGATAAATACACCAATGAAGTCTTCACCCACGCCTTCAATTGAAAGCGCAGCTTCAAAACTATCCTTTTGGCGTCCGAACGCATTGCGCTCAACTGTAATATCCATAGCACCAATATGTGCTTCTTCATAGCCAATAAGTGTTTTTGCAAGAAGAATCATCCCTGCACACGTACCAAACATTGGTTTACCAGACTTTGCAAATGTACGAAGTGGTTCCATGAAAGCATACTTATCAATAAGACGACGCATTGTTGTACTTTCACCGCCTGGTAAAATAAGACCATCAATCTCTTCAAGTTGCTCTATACGCTTTACAACAACAGCTTCTGCACCACTTGCTTCAACTGATTTTATATGCTCACGAACTGCACCTTGAAGACCTAGTACACCTATTTTCACCATTTTAAAGTTCTCCTTTAATTACCATCCACGCTCTTGCATGCGTTGTTCTGGTAATAACGTTGAAATTTCGACACCCTTCATTGCATTACCTAATCCTTTAGAAAGGCTTGCAATTAGTTCGTAATCTTCATAATGAGTCGTTGCTTCAACGATTGCACGTGCAAATTTCTCTGGGTTTTCTGATTTGAAGATACCAGATCCAACAAATACCCCATCAGCACCAAGTTGCATCATTAATGCTGCATCTGCTGGTGTTGCTACACCACCTGCCGCAAAGTTTACAACTGGTAAGCGACCAAGACGTTTAATTTCAAGTAATACTTCGTAAGGAGCGCCAGTATTTTTTGCATATGTCATTAACTCATCTTCACGTAGACTCGCAACTTGACGGATTTCTGCATTGACTTGGCGCATATGACGCACTGCCTCTACAATGTTTCCTGTTCCCGGTTCACCTTTTGTACGAAGCATAGATGCACCTTCTGCAATACGACGTGCAGCTTCTCCGATATCACGGCAACCACATACAAATGGAACTGTGTAATCACGTTTATTTAAATGGTATACTTCATCAGCAGGAGTTAATACTTCACTCTCATCGATATAGTCTACCCCTAATGATTCTAATACACGTGCTTCTACAAGGTGACCGATACGGCATTTTGCCATAACCGGAATTGACACCGCACCCATAACTTCTTCAACAATTGTTGGGTCTGCCATACGAGAAATGCCACCTGCTGCACGAATATCTGCTGGTACACGCTCTAATGCCATAACGGCAACTGCGCCTGCCTCTTCTGCAATTTTTGCTTGTTCAGCGTTAACTACGTCCATAATAACGCCGCCTTTTTGCATTTCTGCCATTCCACGTTTTACACGTTCTGTCCCTGTTACATTTGTCATGTACAAAAACCCCCCTAGGTGAATTGCTTTCCCCCGTTAAAGGCGAAAATTAAGAATACTCTTACATTCTACCACTAACTATCAGATGCTTGTCTACTACTTTTTCATAAAGTCGGTATGAAAAATAGGAATAAAAAAAAGCTCCTATCATGAGGAGCTTTTAAAACCAACCTTTTACTGTATCAACAGCACTATTCCACATGCCACTAAAGAATGAACCAATTCCGCGCATAGCACGAGTAAACCAGTTTGCTTCTTCTACTTCAGATGTTGTTACAAGATCCACTTGCAGTGACTTACCAGTTAAAAATCCAGGGTCGTTTGTATCTTTTGGCGTAATTACCATTTGACCAAGCGCAGCTCCCTTTTTAATAGGTGCTTCTTGTCCCTTACTTGATTCTTTTAATTCCGTTTTATAAACATCTTTACTTCCTTTTGGCACTGGAAGTGAAATAGCTTGTTTCGTTTGAACTGCTACATCTTTATCTTTCGCATTTTCTACTCGTACTGTTTCTTGTCCTTTTACTGAAGAACCTTTTTTATACATTTGTTTTACTTCAAAGTTAGCAAACCCATAATCATATAGCTTCTTTGTTTCATCAAAACGTGCTGTATGAGAACTTGTTTTAATAACTACAGAAATAAAACGCATTCCGTTTCTTTCAACCGTACCAGTGAAGCAATCTCCTGCTTCTGGAGTTGAGCCTGTTTTTAGGCCGTCTACGCCATCATATTCTTTAACTAAGCCCTTTAACATCCAGTTCCAGTTCGACATTGCAAACTTCTCTTTTTCTGGACGGAATTCTTTTTTAGGGATTTTTGCTGTATCTAACACTTTTGGATAATCTTTAATTAAATGTTGTGCTAAAGTTGCAACATCCTTTGCAGACATTTTATTTTCTTCATCCGCTGTTGTTCCTTCAGGATGCATTCCCTTTAAATCTTTATTCGTTAAACCTGTAGAATTGACAAATTTATAATTTTTCAACCCTAGTTCTTTCGATTTATCATTCATCATTTTTACGAAGTCTACTTCTTTACCTGCAATTGCTTCTGCTAACGCAATTGTTGCACCATTTGCAGAAAAGATTGCCATTGCCTCGTATAACTCTTTTACTGTATAAGAGCCACCATTTTCTAATGCAACATTTGATAATGAAGCATCTTGTGAAACCTTATATGCATATTCAGAAACCTTAATTTTCTGGTCCCACTTAAGTTTTCCTTTATCCACTGCTTCGTGAACTAAATATTCACTCATCATCTTTGTCATACTAGCAATGGATAATAATTCATCTGCATTCTTTTGATATAAAATTTTCCCAGAATTCGCTTCTACTAAAATCGCCGCACCTGCTTCAATGTTTAAAGCGGCTCCTGTTTCAGCTGATGCATTGCTATATGGCATAAAAATGCTACAAGCTAGTGTAAGCACTGTTACCAAAGCAATGAATCTTTTGCAAAACATACCTTTCACTTTTGCTACCCCCAATATCTATGTACTCACATAACCGTTATTCTAACATAATCAAAAAAAAATAGACAGAGATATCAAATCTCTGTCTATTTGTATATAAGACATTATAATGAGTAGTTTGGAGCCTCTTTTGTAATTTGTACGTGATGAGGATGACTTTCACGTAAGCCAGCACCTGACATACGAATGAATTGTGCATTTTCGCGTAAGAATTCTAAATCCTGTGCTCCGCAATATCCCATACCTGCACGTAAGCCACCAACTAATTGGTGAACTGTATCTGCTAAAGGTCCTTTATATGGTACTCGTCCTTCAATACCTTCTGGGACAAGTTTTTTATTGCCTTCTTGGAAGTAACGATCTTTACTTCCTTTTTCCATTGCACCGACAGAACCCATACCACGATACACTTTAAATTGACGACCTTGGTAAATTTCAGTTTCTCCAGGGCTTTCTGCAACACCTGCAAACATGCTACCTAGCATAACAACATGTGCTCCTGCCGCTAAAGCTTTCACCATATCACCAGAGTACTTAATACCGCCATCAGCAATAACTGGAATACCGTGTTTACGAGCTTCTGTTGCACAATCATAAACCGCAGTTAATTGTGGTACACCAACACCGGCTACAACGCGTGTTGTACAAATAGAACCTGGTCCAATACCAACTTTAACTACGTTTGCACCAGCTTCAATTAGTGCTTTCGTTGCTTCAGCAGTAGCAACATTTCCAGCGATAATATTTAGTGATGGATATTTAGCACGAACTTCTTTTACCTTATCAATAACACCTTTAGAATGCCCATGTGCTGTATCAAGTACAATTGCATCTACACTAGCTTTTACTAATGCATCGATGCGAAGCATAGCATCCGCTGTTACACCAACTGCTGCTCCAACTAATAAGCGTCCTTGCTTATCTTTAGCAGAGTTTGGGAATTCAATTACTTTTTCAATATCTTTTATTGTAATAAGCCCTTGTAATACACCGTTATTATCAACAAGAGGGAGTTTTTCAATTTTATACTTTTGTAGGATCTTTTCAGCTTCTTCCAGTGTAGTACCAACTGGAGCTGTAATTAATTGTTCTTTTGTCATTACGTCAGAAATTTTGATTGAGTAGTCTTGGATGAAGCGCATATCACGGTTTGTAATAATACCAACTAATTTTCGCTCATCTAAATTATTTACAACCGGTACACCTGAGATACGATATTTTCCCATAAGATGTTCTGCATCATATACTTGATGTTCTGGAGTTAAGAAGAAAGGATCTGAAATAACGCCGCTTTCAGAGCGCTTTACTTTATCAACTTGCTCTGCTTGTTGCTCAATAGACATATTCTTATGAATAATTCCTAAACCACCCTGGCGAGCCATTGCAATAGCCATGTCAGCTTCTGTTACTGTATCCATTCCTGCACTAATTAACGGGATGTTTAGCTGTAAGCTTTCAGATAAAACTGTTTTAACACTTACTTCTCTTGGTAATATATCTGACCTAGCTGGTACAAGTAATACATCATCAAAAGTCAAACCTTCTTTAACAAATTTAGATTCCCACATAATTGTTCCCCCTATGATACCAGAAATTATTATTAGTAGCTTATCAATTGGTTAAAATACTGTCAAGGACGTATATATATGTTAGAATTTTTAGACAATAAAAGGAGCGTAATATATGCATCAAACATCTTGTACTTGGCAGCAGTTAAGTTTCTTTTTTTCATCTCAAAACGTACAACGTTATCTTGCCCGTTGTTACGAAAAATCCTCTATTCAGGATGCCGAAAAAAAAAGTTTTGAAAATTGTTATCCCTTTATTTATTACTTAGAACACGGGAAAAATTATTATGAATTATATAAGACAGCTCCATTTTCCATTCAACCAATGTTGTTATTTTATGGAATTAGTCAACTTTTTAAAGCATGCCTACTAACTATTGACCCTAACTATCCTGAATCCACTACTGTTTTAGCTCATGGCGTTACAACTCGCAAACGAAAAAAACAAGGGTATCAATTTTTAGAAGATGAGGTGAAGATACAAAAAAACGGATTGTTTACTCATGTTGCAGAACAACTGTTTCACATGAAACACTTAGAAGCAGAAAAATTTAACATGTTAGAACTAATGGGAAATATTCCAGAATTACAAAATTTATTTCGTTATAGTCAAAAAGAATCAACTTTATATAAAATCGATTCAACAATTAAAAATGAGCTCTCCTTTTCAGTCAACCTACTAGATCGATTACATATGACTAAAGAGAGATTTTCTCGTTACATTGAAACATCTTGTAAGCATTTATCAATACAGCACGTACCTGAGAAGACTAATGAATCGAATTTACTTTTTACGGCGCCCATTCAATCATGGAATCCTATGTACAGTACTCCTTTATACTATGAACATCTTACTAATACTTATTATTTGCCACTTACGACTGATCCTAGAAATCCTAAGCCAATATTACCTGAACTCCTCATTCATTATTTATTGCTCTATAATTTAAGCATGATTTCTAGGTATGAAACAGATTGGTGGTATGACTTACTTGGCAGTTATGGTTCTGAAGATTATCCATTTATTTATCAATTTCTAAGTATTTCTGCTCAAAAAATCCCTTACTATATTTCAAATTTTTTATTAATGGAACCAAATCTATTTCATGGGAAATAAAAAAACACAAGTCAAATGACTTGTGTTTTTAGTTGCTTGGCGACGTCCTACTCTCACAGGGACAAGGTCCCAACTACCATCGGCGCTAGAGAGCTTAACTTCCGTGTTCGGTATGGGAACGGGTGTGACCTCTCTGCCATCATCACCAAACTATGAAGGCATATTCCTTCAAAACTAGATAACATTTGCTACATATTATATGGTTAAGTCCTCGATCTATTAGTATTCGTCAGCTCCACATGTCACCATGCTTCCACCTCGAACCTATCAACCTGATCATCTTTCAGGGATCTTACTAGCTTACGCTATGGGAAATCT
>NZ_RPSJ01000003.1:0-454083 GCF_003946765.1 Bacillus sp. 2D03
TTTTTCCGCCTTCCGTACCTTCTAGATATCGTTTTACTGCTTTTATTTTATCTTTTGAAGAAAATTTAGCCATAAAAAATGCACCTCCAATTGTTAGTTATGTGTCTAACAATTGGGGTGCACTTCAAATGATAGAGGACTTTTTCCAAGTATATTCTATTTTAAAGTTCTTACTTACCTTTTACTTTAAAAGATATTGCTGTAACTTCTTTATTAACAGTTCCATCCCGTTTGGACTTACAATAATCTTCCCATTCGCTAACGAAATATTGCTGTCTGAAATATCTCCTGTAAGTGCACAAGCTCTTGGAGATTGATATTTTCGTAAAATAATCTGATCCTCTTCTATAAACATTTCAAGAGAATCTTTTTCTACAATTCCTAAACTCCGTCTTATTTCCATTGGAATAACAATACGCCCCATACTATCTGCTTTACGAGTAATTCCTCTTGATTTCATAAAATGCCACCCTTTATATTTATCTAATATTACGGTATTCATTTTAGCAATAAACAACAATTAGGAATAGTTCGTATTACAGTACTTTTTTTAGAAATAAATAACAATTAGGAATAGTTTATGTTAAAATTCTTTCTTGTTTATTCTTGATTTTTAATATATTTTTCCTTGATCATTTTTATATATTGTTTTCTTTCAGTTAGTTCAAATATAAATAATGCTTTTTTTATGTCTGTTAAACCAACTTCATTAGAGTGCTGAACTTTCAATAAAATTGCACCTTTTTCAAAAAACAATTCACCTAATAAGTATAAAATATTCATATTTATGGCTAATTTTATGCCTATTTCACTATACTTTATTGCTTCTTCATATTGATTTGCAAGGTGTAAACATTTTGTTAACGTATGAATGAGTCTTAATTTGATTTCTTTTTCTCTAGGAAATTCTATCTTATTAAAATTAATTAAACTTTGTTTTAATATATTTATACTTTTCTCATACTCTTCATTTTCTGCATGTATTATAGCAATTGAATTCATTATGCTTATTTCTTTTTCTGATAAAAAGTTAGTACTACTTAAGGTTTGTTTTAGTGCTCTATTTAAAATGTCAAAAGCATTACTTGTTGCTCCATTTACATAATATATAGCAATCGCTTCATGCCATAATAGAAATTGTTTATCTTCTTTTGATTGGAAATTATCATCATTTTTCTCTTTTTTTACTATTTCGTAAAGCTCATTATATTGTTTTTGTTTTACACAATCTCTCATTACACATTTTACATTTTCAATATATTTTATTTTTTTATTTTTGGTTAGTGCGAATATATAATTTGGATCAATACCAAGTCTTTCAGATAATTGATACAACAATATGCTAGATGGATAAATAATACCTTTTTCTATCTTACTAATTTGACTTTGTGAACATATTCCATGACATAATTCAGATTGTGACATGTTTTTTTTCTTTCTAAGTTCTTTAATAATAATACCAAGATTGTAGAATTCCATCTTTCCTCCCTCAAATGTAACACTTTATGAGTATAAGAATATTTTCCAACTTTTAATGTAATGTAAAATTGATATAGTTACAATTACTAATTATATGGATTTATAGTTTCTTTTACAAACTTGTACCACAATACGAGAAATTATTAAAATATGGTTCACTAATAATCAATGTGCGTTTTATTCACCCCCACTGATTATTAGTCCATCCCAGGCAGGCGTTTACAGGGAGTCCGACTTCTTTGCCACATCTAGATTTTGAGGTGGGAGTCTTACTACCCGCAAATAGCCGGATTAAAATAAATATGATTTTTCACCTTTATTTCTTTTAATAGTTTCTTTTGATATTTATATAAATAATTTCGAAGGAGCGTATTTTATGAAAAGAATGTTGACCGAAAGAGAGTTAGAAGTGGCTATTTATGTAGCAAAAGGATATACGGATGCAGAAATTTCCAAAAAAATATATGTTACCCCTCGAAGAATTTCAACGATAATTAATCATATTAAAGAAAAATGGCATATTAATTCTAGAGTGGAATTAGGTATTTTAGTTTATCATTATGGTTTTATAGATGCACCCTTATTTTCAAATAAAAAAATTCAGCTATGTAAAAAGGTTGTACAATAGATAGCGGAATATAACGAGTTTAAATTGCAAATAAAAATAGAAGAGCAAACAAACTTTTATTATTTGGTTTACTCCATCACTTTTTAAATTTCAGACATTAATATAAAAAGGTTAGAGAATTAACTTCTCTAACCTTTTTATATACACTATTAGGTTTCAAACAGTAAAGATGCCCTAATGCTACCATTGATCCTGTTCCCTATTCAACCTTGTATAAACAAAAAAAAATCAGACATTACCACTATTCAAAACCAGTTACAATTCTCTCTTTCATTTTCTGTATTACTTCACTGCTCAATACTTTTTGACCAGCAGGAAGTTTTAATATGGCAGCGGCACCTTTACTAAGGTATATTTCTTGATCATTATTTTGATTTACTACCAATATTCCTTGCCCTTCAAATTCGAAATAACTAATATCTTTTGTTTCATTTGTATTATTTTTTATTGCTTTATATAATCCATATAAATCTTTACTTCTATTTTCTCCGCCCGTTCGAATCGGTTCAGTATCATTCGCAACAATT
This sequence comes from Bacillus sp. 2D03, assembly GCF_003946765.1. Classification (NCBI taxonomy): domain Bacteria; kingdom Bacillati; phylum Bacillota; class Bacilli; order Caryophanales; family Bacillaceae; genus Bacillus; species Bacillus sp. 2D03. Next base: position 2,635 of record NZ_RPSJ01000003.1, read on the forward strand.
AGTCCTTCTGGCTGCTCACCCTTCATAATAAACCACAGCTTTTCATTTGTTGGTAATAGTAAATTCTTAAATTCAGAGCTATTTAAAATTTGCTGTGCTGGAATTGTTTCATAGATTGGTAACGAAAATGGGGATGTTGTTATTTTTTCAAAACTTAAATTTTCAGAAGAACTTCCCTTACTATATTGATAATCTTTTAATGCGATCGATTGTACTGATTCACTTTTATTTTTTGATGCATAACTAATTTTACTAGCGAAAATAATAACGGTCATTAAGCACATGCACAGTATCACAAGCTTAAGTAGTTTTCCCATTTATGAACCCCCGCTTTTAATATTATTAGTTTGCATGGATATTATAAACAGTTTCACTCCACCAAAAATTATTATTGTTATGGAACGTACTGAAATTATGATTATAATGATCACCATACCAAGGGTCCATGTATGTTATATAATCTGTTCCATTTGTCCCTTTATAAAATCCATCAAGTACTAAAAAGTGTCCGATGTTAGCTCCATTTTGCCACATAATGAGTGCAATCATCGGCTGATTACTATTAATTTGACTTTTGAACCAATCATACGATTTTGCTCCAGAACTTATAGCTGAGCTAACCCCATATCCGGATAATCCATATTGTATTTCACGTGAAGTTGCAGGATTATTATATGATCCACCCTTAACATACCTAACGTACTGATCTTGTGAAGGAGTTTTTCCAAAATAATTTAAAACTGAAACCGAAGTGCCTGCCCAACACCAATTTGACCTTTCTTGTAATATGTTAGGTACAGATAATTTACGATCTATTGATGTATTTGGAGGATTTCCATTAATATACGCTGACGTTACATATACTTTTTTTCCATCTTTTAAATAATAAAACCAACGATTATCTAAATTTCCTGTCCAGTAATCTTTAACCGCTTCACCATACTCCCATCCTTTAAAAGATACTGTTGTATTTCCGGGAATCACATCTACAATATTTGCATTTAAACTTTTTGCCTCTCTAACATTTACATTCAATGGAGCTGTTGTCCCTGAAAATTCAACTTCTTCTGCTATTATTTTCTGAACACCAATAAAACTAAATGTGAAAAACAATAAAAACATACAAACAATAAAATGCTTTCTTTCCTTCATTTCTCCACCCCTTCATCAGTACTAAAAAAACATCAACAATTCATCCTTATTAATTGTTCAAGCTTAATATTACATACTAACGAAAAATGACTTCTCATAAAGTGAATCTTTAATCAGTAGTGGTTTTATTCATCCCCCACTGATTATTAGTTAAACCAATCGGGCTGCCCGGCAAATAGCGGGATAAATTCCAATACAAAAAAGGAGCCTATAAATTTTTATAGACTCCTTTTTATTTCGTCGTTATTACTTAGCTAATTCTTTCGTACCCTTCATTACATCAATGAAGAATCCCCAGTTATTCACTACAGAAGAAATACTGATATGTTCATCTGGAGTGTGGACGTTGAAAATGTCTGGTCCGAATGAAATTGCATCTAATTCAGGCATCTTTTGAACGAATGCGCTACACTCAATCCCCGCATGTACAGCGAAGATTTCAATTTCTTTATTGTATTTTTCTTGATGTACTTTTTCAAATAAATTACGAATTTGTGAGTTTGGATTGTATGGCCATTCTGGATACTCTGACTCTATTTCAAATGTAGCACCAACTAATTCAGCAATATATTTGATTTCTTCTGCAACATGTTGTTTTAAACTACTTACAGAACTTCGCACTTCGTTACGTAATTTAATTTCATCTTGCAACGTTTCAATAACGCCTAAATTTGTTGAGCTTTCTACAAGACCTTTAATATCCATGCTCATACTTTGAATGCCATTCGGAATTAAGAATAATGATGAAATAAGCTGCTTTTGTGTCTCTTTAGCAAATACTTTTTCAACTTTTTCATCCAATTTTGTCAGTGTAACATGAACATCTGGATCAACAGCACGCATTTCTTCTTGTAATACACGTGTCCATGATTCTAGTTTTTCTTCTACTTGTCCTACATCTTCTGTACGAATTAAAATTGTAGCTACACTTTCACGCGGAATTGCATTCGTTTTTAATCCGCCGTGAACTTCACTTATGTAAAACTCCGTATGTACTGATAAATCACGTAATACTCGTCCTAATACTTTGTTCGCATTACCGCGTTGCTTATCAATTTCCATACCAGAATGGCCGCCTTTTAGACCACCAACATATAGACGGTATGCATCCATATTCGCTGGCGTTTCATCCCAAATTACGGGAATTGTTTCAACAGCTTTCGCACCACCTGCACTACTTACAAGTAATTTATGATCTTCTTCAGAATCAATATTTATAAATATCTTTCCTTCAAAATGATTTGGATCAATAGCAAAAGCCCCGCCCATTGTCGTTTCTTCTTCAGTAGTGATAACGACTTCAAGTGCTGGATGCGGAATTTCTTTTGAATCTAATAAAGCTAATGCATACGCAACTGCAATACCATTATCAGCACCTAGAGTTGTTTGATTTGCATATAACATGTCCCCAATGATTCGTAATTCAATTGGATCTTTTTCAAAATCATGTACTGTTGCTTGATTTTTTTCGCAAACCATATCCATATGACCTTGAATAATAATAGCTGGTACATTTTCATAACCAGCTGTTGCTTCTTTTTTAATAATAACATTTAATGCTTCATCTTGAATGACTTCCAAGTTACGCTCTTTTGCAAAGCCCACTAAATAATCACTAATTTCCTTTTCATTACCTGATCCTCTAGGAATCTTTGAAATTTCTGCAAAATGATAAAATACAGGGTGCTTTGTTAATTGTTCTAAAGTAGAATACATTTTTCAAGCTCCTCTCAAAATGAAAAAATAGTATGTAAGTCTTTTATCATTATACCATGATTCATTATTTTACCTTTCTTTTAACTTTTATTGTTCATTTTATGTACAACACTCTTACAATATTGTAAGGGCGTTGTAAGCTATATCGATTTTTCTCATTTAATAATAGTCGTATACTTTTTAAAGAAACACATTAAAGGAGATAAAGAAAATGAAAAAGTTTTTAGCAATTATTACACTATGTTTATTATTTTTTAGTTTTACTATTGGCTGTGAGAGAGCGTCACTAAATAGAATTGGTAAGGATGTATATTACATGCAGATAAAAGGCGAAGGAACTATCGAAAAAGTAGATGGTAGAAACTTACGAAACTATACGCTGCCCGCATATGATGAAGATGGTGTCAAAAAACAAATTACATTTAGAAGTACAAAAAAAGAAAACAACCATAAATTAAATGAAGACGCGTTTTTACGCCTTTATGTAGATCAAGATGATAATAGCAAAAATGAAATATCATCAATTGAAGTAAAGTCCTATGAAGAGATTCAGAAAGCAGATTTACCTGAAAAAGTAAAAGATAAGTTTACTATTAAATAAAAAAACAAAAGAAAATGCTCTATGCATTTTCTTTTGTTTTTTTCACCTGTATATATTTTGAACTACTATTATTCATCAGTTTCTCTAACCGATTTATATTCTCCGTTAATGCACCTTTCACAAGAGAGAAATCTGTATTGGATTCTTCTTTTTTTTCTTTAAAAAACGAAGACTTTTGTACATTGACTTCAGCCATCTCTTCTCCCCCTTTTCAAAAAGATACAACCTTTTATTTATATTATATAGCAAATGTAGAAAGAGTGTACACTTATGATTTTCTTTTTAATTCTTCTTCTAATTCTTCTACTTGCTGCAACGTATCCCCTTTTATTAAAGAGAAATCTGTTGTATCTTCGTTATCTTCTTTAAAAAAATCATTGTCATAATCTTTTACCACTACAATCACCTCTACATGCTAGTGTAGGAATGATTGTCCAATTTTATTCAACTTTGTCGGATTTTGTTTTTAATTTATGTATAGAAGAAAAGGACAGAAAAAGATTCTGTCCTTATTTACTAAAATAACTATGATGTATTGTTAAATTATATACATTTTCAAAATCCCGATCTTGCAGGTTATTTTTCTTTCCATCAATAACAATGAAAACGTCACTTACTATTTTTGCTGGTATAATCCCGACATTTTCTACTTGCACCGCTTTCTGCTCATTCAATTGCTCGATATGTTCTAACGGGACGATAATACTAAATTGTGAGCGAATACCACGAAAGTTTGTATTTAATTCCTTCGCAGCTTCAAAAACAACAATTTTCGCGCCAATCTTTTCCCCATATGAATCTAAAAATGCATTTAAGCTCTTTGTATATTCCTCTTCCGTATGCCATTCCATCGTACCGAATACTGCTGGATTAACATTTTGAATAATTGTCGTGTATATTTCTCCTCTTGCTTTAGATGCAATTAATGATCGTTTTATGGATTGAACTGTCTTGCCAATATCGCTAAATTTTGCACCCCATATTTCTGAAATATTAGGCGTTAAAATGAACGCAATATCAACAAAAATAACCATTGCAGTAAACATTAAAAGATTTTTCCAGAGGGTTAAATCGATTCCTTTTATCATGAAATACACGGTGACAGATATGATAAACAAACCATACCAAGTCTTTCTAATACGTTGCTTCTTCTCCTCGTACAACTCTTCATTTTTCCAATAAAAGAAAACAAGGACTACAAAGACAATCGCTAAAACAAATAAGCCAATTCGAATGTTAGAGATCATTAATCACATCACCCTCCATTCAAAAACTACTCACGATATCATTACATGCGCAAGCTGCTCTCTTTATGACAAAAGACGTGGACAAGCTTCTAAAATTAGCTACATCGCATATATATTAGAAGGTACCACGTCTTTTATCCTGCTATTTGTGAGCAGTAAGACCCCACTGATTAAAATTTCACTTTACCATGAGTCTATATTGTATATGTAGACAAGCATTCATTTCAAATTTTCGTATTAAAAAGAAATATGTTTCGGAATTTCCCCTTCAGGTACTTCTCCATCCATACTTAAATAATAATGACGAATCGGACGTAAGTTTTCGTCTAATTCATAAACAAGCGGAATGCTAGTTGGAATATTTAATGAAACTACACCATCACTTGAAAGGTTGTCTAAATATTTTACTAGCGAGCGAATTGTGTTACCGTGTGATGAAATAATTACTTTATTACCACTTTTTAATGTCGGCGCAATTTCTGAATGCCAATAAGCAAGTACTCTCTTCTCCGTATCCTCTAAACATTCAGTTAATGGAAATTCACCTTTTTTGAGTGTTTTATATCTTGGAACGGTCGCTTCATATCGAGGATCGTCTTCAGTAAGAGCCGGTGGTCTTACATCAACACTTCTTCTCCAAATATGAACTTGCTCCTCACCATATTTTTGAGCAGTTTCATCTTTATTCAACCCTTGCAATGCACCATAATGTCTTTCATTTAGCTTCCAAGATTTATGCATTGGGACCCAAGTAAGATCCATCTCATGAAGTACAATCCATAACGTCCGAATTGCGCGTTTTAATACAGATGTATAAGCCACATCAAAAGTATATCCGTTTTTCTTTAATATTGCTCCTGCTTCTCTCGCTTCACTTAATCCATTCTCTGATAGATCAACATCTGTCCATCCAGTAAAGCGATTTTCAAGATTCCATAAACTTTGTCCGTGACGAATAAGTACAAGTTTTATCATTATAATTCCCCTTTCGGAAATGTGAATTTTATTGTTCCATTACGTACACGTATAAAGTATCTAGTAATGTATCTTTTTATCCATTCACTCTATGACCAATCGATAGTTGCCAAATGTATGGATAAAATTTGTTCTTTTTCAAACGATAAAAACAGAAGCTTTTTCATTATTTTTGATCGACTGGTATTTCCCGTTTCGATATCCAAGCATCAAAACCTGATCGGCTATTTGCCATTTCATTCATAACTTGGTGCCAATTGTCCTCACATGATTCACCAAATTTTGAAAAAATAGCACCCATTTGTTGTCTTTGTACATCACTCAGTTTTTTCTCTAAATCTGTACCTTTTTCTGTTAAAGACAACTGTTTCACACGTCGATCATGCATAGCTTCATTACTCTCAATTAAGCCCTTTTCCACAAGTTGACGTAGCGGCCCGTGGAGAGCTTGTTTACTTATTTCTAATAGTGATAATAACTCATTTACACTTATCCCTGGAAAACGTGCGATAAAAAATAAAATTCGATGATGTACTCGTTGAATGCCATATTCTTTTATAATTTCATCTGGCTTTTCAGTAAATGTTTTATATGCAAAATAAAATAATGCTAATGCCTCATTCATCTGTTCTTCTTTATGTTGTGTCATCTACTTTCCCCCTGTATGTAAATTATACCACAATCTAGTAATGAATATTTTAATCAACGCATTAGAACTTCTTTAGTCTATTGAAACATTCATTGCATAATTAGGAGATGATTCATTTGAAAAAACAATATACTGTAAGTACATATTTATTGGATAGACTACACGAATTAGGAATTGAACATATATTTGGGGTTCCTGGTGATTATAATCTTGCCTTTTTAGATGATGTGATAGCACATAAAAGTTTAAAATGGATTGGCAATTGTAATGAATTAAATGCTGCATATGCAGCAGATGGGTACGCTCGCATAAAAGGAATCGCTGCTCTTATTACTACTTTCGGTGTCGGAGAATTAAGCGCCATTAACGGCATTGCTGGCTCATATGCAGAAAACGTACCAGTTATAAAAATCACGGGTACGCCACCAACAAAAGTAATGGAAAATGGAGCAATCGTTCATCATACGTTAGGCGATGGAAAGTTCGACCACTTTTCCAATATGTATCGAGAAATCACTGTGGCACAAACAAATGTAACACCTGAGCATGCTGTTGAGGAAATTGACCGTGTTTTACGTGCATGTTGGAATGAAAAACGCCCTGTTCATATTAATTTGCCGATTGATGTGTATAATAAACCAATTAATAAACCTACAGAACCAATTTTATATAAACCGATTTTAAGTAATAAAGAAGCGTTGGATAAAATGCTTCTACATGCCACTTCAAAAATAAAAAACGCCAAAAAACCTGTTATTTTAGCTGATTTTGAAGTAGATCGATTTCACGCTAAAGAAAATTTACATCAATTCGTAGAAAAAACTGGGTTTCCCATCGCGACGTTAAGTATGGGAAAAGGAATATTCCCAGAAAAACACCCTCAATTTATAGGTGTTTATACTGGTGATGTAAGTTCTCCGTACTTGCGAAAAAGAATTGATGAGTCTGATTGTATTATTAGTATTGGTGTGAAGTTAACTGATACTATTACAGGCGGCTTCACACAAGGTTTTACAAAAGAACAAGTGATAGAAATCCATCCCTACACTGTGAAAATTATAGATAAAAAATACGGTCCAGTTGTAATGCAGGATGTTTTACAACATTTAAGTGATTTAATTGAGCATCGTAATAAAAATACCCTTGACATTAAGCCATTTATTTTAGAATCATCACCTTTTACTGAAGAGTTCAATCCAAAAGCACAAATGATCACACAAAAACGTTTTTGGCAGCATATATACCATTTCTTACAAGAAAACGACGTCTTAATTGTAGAGCAAGGAACACCTTTCTTTGGTAGCGCTGCTATCCCTCTACCTAATAACACTGCATATGTAGGACAACCGTTATGGGGATCTATCGGATATACACTGCCCGCTCTACTTGGTACACAGCTCGCCAATTTATCACGGCGCAACATTTTAATTATTGGTGATGGTTCTTTCCAAGTAACTGCCCAAGAGTTATCAACTATACTACGTCAAAATTTAAAACCGATTATATTTTTAATCAATAACAACGGATACACTGTTGAACGTGCCATTCACGGCCAAAACCAACCTTATAATGACATACAGATGTGGGATTACAATAAACTATCAATGATATTTGGATCAGAAGAAAAAAGTCTAACATTTAAAGTAGAAAATGAAGCAGAATTAGCAGAAACCTTAGCAAATATAATTTTTAATAAGAATCAACTTATCTTTATTGAAGTTATAATGAGCCAAAGCGATCAACCTGAATTGTTAGCTAAACTCGGGAAAAGATTCGGTCAGCAAAATTCTTAATATAAAAGCATAACCTAATTATACAACTAGTAGTGTAAAGCTTGTTTTGAGAATAGTTTCGACACTCAAAATACATAAGGAAAAGGATGGAAAGCACCATCCTTTTCTATTTTAAGAGCCTTCTTCGACTAACGCCCCGTGTGACAAGCAAAAATTCTTAATCCATCTTTAACTTTATAGCTTTTGTCGCAATAAATGTTTTAATATGCTTATCTAATATCCTTGTTCCACCAAAATCATCCTCATAAAAACCTGTTATAGCAAAACCAGCTTCAATTTGACCTTGGATTTGGTCTTCTAAAGTATGCGCATATTCTATTGTTTGATTTGAATCGATGTAATCTTGAACTTCATCCTCTGGTAAATAATCCAATGTTGATGAAGGAATTGAATGTTTAACATCCAGAATACCTTTTTGCTCTTGGTTATCATCAAAAATCCATAGTAACGGATTTGTAAATCCAGCAATAAGAACACCTTTATTCTTTAAAACCCTAGAAACTTCATTCCATACAAGATGAACATCTTTTACAAACAAATAAGCTACGCTTTTTCTTTTTTTATTCAGCAAGAGTTAACTGCCAAGATACACCATACTTATCATTTAACCAGCCAAACTTTTTACTAAACGGATAAGAACCTAAAGGCATAAGAATCGCTCCATCCTGCGCTAATTTATGAAAGACCATTTCAATTTCTTCTTCTGTCTCACAAGTTACATAAAGAGACATAGCTGGAGTGAATGTGAAATTATGATTTACATAACTATCAATACACATAAACTCTTGGCCATTTAGCGTAAAAGTTGCATGAATTACAGTTCCCTCTTTACCAGGTCCATTTTCATCGTAGCGAGAAATACTTACAATTTCTGATTGATCAAATAGCGACGTATAAAAATTCATCGCTTCCTCAGCTTTGCCCTCAAACATTAAAAACGTAGTAATTTTTTGATTTGCGTTACTCATATGGAGACAGCCCCTTGCTATGTATTTATGTAAAACATACGCCACCAAAAAACAAACGTATGTTCCTTTTAATATATTGTCTATAAAAACGATGAGTTTGTCAATTATCTACTTTATTATTTCTTCTTAAATAATGCTGTCCAAAGAAATGATTCTCCAAACATTTCTTTCGGTTGTTTCATTTGTTTCATCCTTCTAATCTCAATTACCTCAAATTCTTTAAATATCTCTCTTAACTTTTCTTCCGAGTATGCAAGACCACCTTGTAGACTCCACCCTCTATATACGTCCCAATCTGTTATTTCCGATCCATTTCGCTCATCTAAATCGCCTGCCGCAAAACATGTTAATCCGAAATAACCACCCGATTTTAATGAATTTTTAATTAAATCCACATAATTTATTCTTCTATGCGGTGGAATGTGATGCAAACAGCCCGAATCATATACAAAATCAAATTCGTTTTGAACCTCTAAATTAAAAATTGAATCACAAATAAAATGAATTTCTACCTCTTTTGCCAATGCCCTTTCTTTAGCCCAATTAATGCCTTCTACAGATAAATCCACTGCTGTTACATCAAATCCTTGAGTCGCTAAATAAATGGCATTTCTACCTGGACCACATCCAAGTTCTAATACCTTCCCTTTTGAAACTCTCTCTTTTTGTATATACGAAACTAGATTCTCATCTGGAACATTTTCAAAAAACGGAACATCCTTTTCTCTATTCTCATAAAACTCATTCCAAAATGGTTCTGCAGGTCTTAATAATGAATCAAGCATTTTTAAAATGTCTTCTTGTGTGTGTAACATTTCATTTTTCATTAACACCCCTCCACGAATTAATAGTTAGAAAATTATTATATATCTTTTTGAACTTTCAAACAAAGAAAAAACTCCTATATTCAATAGGAGTTTTTGTCTTTAAAATCCGAGTACAGCTAACCATTTTAACAACTTCTCTTCTCGCGCTTTTAAATCATCATTCCTAAACTTGCCTAGTTGTATTTCACTAACAACTTCTCCGTCCGCCATAAAAAGAACTCTTTCTGTTTTCGCTGCTACCTTTACAATATGAGTCACTTAAGAAGGTTACTTTGCTGAAAAATAAAGCTGATTTCGTTAATGGATATTTTTGCTAACGCCTCTTCTTTCATGCATGATATTTCATATAATCATACTTTTCTAATAAAATAACGCTTTTGTTCACTTTTTTGATACATTTACGAAACATTCATGTGTTATCTTCATTAAGTTCTTTTCTTTTTATAATGTCGTGTGAGATATACCAACAGAGGAAGCCCTAGATCCCCTAATCCTAGGGCTTTTTTATAAGAATTTTATACATTTTTTTATTTCCACTAACTCTTTAAATTGTATATACATAATATAAAATTTTCATGTTGTTATATTTTTTGATGGCCTCTTATCTTTCCTTAAAAGGCTTTTTTTCAAATAACGCTTTTGTTTAATTTATATTTAAAAAGTTCCTTTTCATAAAGACTTCCCTTATATGCTATACTCATTCTTAAATAATTGTATAAGGAATGTTAAAAATGGATGATAGATCGTCAAGACAATGGAAATTGCGACAAAAGTTAAGAGCACTGAAAACCAAAAACAACAATGACACAAACCCTTTGTTTAGTGAATGCCTTGAATCCCTAGGAAACGAAACTCTCATTTTCTCCCAAGAAAAAAGCCAGCAGATTGCTACTATTTTAATGAATTCATTTCCTATAACTGTATCGGGAAGAATAGATTGGGAACAGATAGATAATCAATTCATAGCTTCGAACAAAGAACAACTAATTTCCCTTATTAGAGCAAACCAACTAGATTTTGACGAACAGATTTTTATAATATGGGATAACTATGAAATCCCTGTAGTAAGTACAAATCTTGATAAAGTATTCCAATCACTAGTTGACGTTGATGCAGTCAGTTTTTATTACTGGCTATTAGACAAAGAATATAGATTCGTAATTGAAATAAATGATGAAGAATTGATTAGGGTTGGGTTTCGCTAATACTCTAAGCATATGAAGCTAGTTCCCTTCATTTCTTAATATTTTCTTCGTCAATATAGCTATTATTGTCATTATGAAACTAATAGCAAATATAGGTAAATAAATTTTCGTACTGAATCCTTCGAACATAAAACCATATACGACTTGCCCAATTGGTGCCATACATTGAGATACCGCTGCTATAATTGCCATCACTTTTCCTAGATTTTCATTTGGTGTTTTCTTTTGGACTACAGTAATCACATAGATGGATACAATTGTCATAATCATTGCGATTAGAAGAGAAGAAAGTATAAAGAGGATAAATGGTGGATAGTATCCTAAATTAAGAATAAACGGTGTAACTGATAGTGCCACTGGCATTACTAATAAAGCTATGATAAGCATCCAATTATATAATGTTTTCATCTGTAACTTTTTAGCAAAGAAACCGATTGACAATGCCCCTAATACGGTTGCGAAATCAATTAATCCCATTCCAATTCCATACATCGTATCGCTACTCTGCATAGTTACTCGTAACATAATAGGTCCCCCAACAACAAATAACGGTGTCAAAATTAAGTTTAGTAAAGCTGCAAGTAACATAGCCTTCAAAATAAAAGGTTGCTTTAAAACATAAAGAAAACCTTCTTTCATATCTTTTACAATTGTAGGTACGATATGGCCTTCCTGTATTCTTTTTATAAATGGTATTGTAATAAACATTTCTAAAATCGCAGATAAAAAGAAAGCAAGACAACTTGTTATTACGAGCATTTTCAAACCAATTATGCCATATAATATTCCTCCTAATACAGGAGCAACTATATTAGATAATGCTTGCACACCATTTATGATACCGTTTGCTTGTTCTAACTTTTTCTCTGGAACTAATTGCGGAATACTTGCCATAACAACTGGTGCGTACATTGCACTAACAACTGCTAGTAAAAACATAATTGTTCCAATCCATAAAATAGATACCGATTCAGTTAATAACAAAACTATAAAACTTAATACAATAGCAGCGTTTATAAAATCCAAAATGACCATTACATTACGGCGGTTGAAACGATCTGCTATCGCTCCGCCAAGAGGAGCTAACAAAAACGGGATACTCGTTACCGCATATAACCCCGCAAATATATCGGCACGTCCTGTTATATCTAACACATATAAAGACAGTGCAAAACGTAATAGTGTTGAACCTAAAATAGTAATAATTTGACCACTTACCATTAAGTGAAAATCTTTCAAGGAAGATTGAATACTTGCTGGCATCCTCATCACATCCTTCATTTAGCATAGACCGACTGCCGGTCTATAATACCCAAACAGAAAAAAGCTATTTCTGTTTCATTAAAACCTCGATCATATAATTAAAGGACCCTTCTTTCGCTCCAACAGATACTTCCATCATTTTAATATAAGCCTTAGCTCTTCTCATCATTTCTTCCGTTTTCCACTGGAATAAACCATCATCAAATATGACTTGTGCTGAAGAGAGTAATAATTCAATTGTTTCTTGTGGGTATGGAGTATAAAATATGCCTTCTTCTATTCCTTGCTCTAAAACTTCCGTTAATACAGGAGATAAATGTATAATGGATTGCACTAAACTTTTCTGATGCATTTCTGCATTATTTGGTTGATGGAATTGTTGGATCATTTTTTCTTTTACATCTCCTGATTTTGGTGATTGTTCCATTAAAATTTTAAATAACTTATCTAAAACGGGGATATCGGGATTGGAGACAATCCTTTTCGCCTTAGTGACATCCTCTTTAATAATCCTCATAATGATTTCATCCATTACTTCCTCCTTCGACTTAAAATAATGATAAAACGTCCCCTTTGCTATACCAATTTCTTTTAAAATATCATTCACGGTTGTTTTCGTATAACCTTTCGTAAGAAACAAACGCTCAGCTGTTTCTAAAATTTCCTTTCTACGCTCCTCATACTCCTTTACAATTCGCATTCAAGTTCTCCTTCCCACCAGACCGACTGTCGGTCTATTAAAATTATATGTTTAGTTTGCAAAAAGTTTCCTATTATCGTACATATACAACACCATACTTTCCATTTCCTTTATAAATTTTTATTTTTTAACGTCCGCTCAATTTGTTTAAAACGTATCTCATGTTTCTTATCGTCACCTTTCATTTTAGGAAAAGAACGATGCCCTCCGCTTGATCCTATTTTTCTCGATTCTTTATCCAGACGCACAACACTTTGTAGTTTTTCAGCTCCTTCACCACAAGTCAGCACATCTCCTTTACATCGATGACTTCAAAAAATGACAATTGATTCATACGATACGGTTCCCCTCCGTTCGATCTATGTACTTATCAATGGAGTATTTTGTTGAGTTCCAATATGTAATATTGCATATTTCGCACTTTTAATTTTTGCACATGCGATAATTTATTTATAAAAATATAAATTATTAATAAGGGTGATTTATATGAGCAAGTTCCGAAAGAAGATGATTAAATATTTGCAAACATTTTGGGGATGCTTAACATTTGGTGTATTAATGTTTGCTATCTTCTTAATTACGGATTTAACAGATGCATCTTTAAATACATTAGGTTGGAGAGACTGGCTAGGTTCTGTAGCAGGCGCAACCATTTTATCTGTTGGGATGTTTACTTTAAATAAATTGAATTTAAAATAAATATTCGGTCAATACTGTATGTAGGCTGTATGCCAACATTCATTTAAAGTAGTCTTCTCTGTATCTCCTTGTATTGAGCAGTTAGCTTTTGCTAGCCGCTCTTTTATTTTGTTCCGGTTCTTGCCTCTTAAAGAACTCTTTATCTACTTTCCCCCAATAAGTACACATATCTATTCTCCATTGCTACAAAATGAAATCTTTATTTTGTTTTACGCGTCGCTTTTTCAATCAGCCAAGATACAATATTAAAATCATTAGCTTCACCCTTTAAAGATGTTCCGTTCCAAAAGTATTCTTTCATCACTTCAAGTAATTCTTCAACAGCTTCAATTCATCTCATATTCATTTTCCCTTTCTCCCAAATAACTATTTTGTTTTATTAATTAACTGATTAATAAAACAAACAACTTTATTAAACATTCCATGTTTCTTCACCCCTTGAATATTTTTCAAATAAAAATGCATACTATTTTCAAGCCGCCGTATCCACGGCTAATACCTCTTATTTTTTGTTACAGCAAAAGCAGGTAGGTTCTTCACTTATCTGCTTTATCTGTATATTTTTTAAGAAATCGAAAATAATACCAACAAGCTGTTTGAACTAGCAGCTTCACTCTTCTCGCAATGGGGATGCAAATTATCACAATTAGCTAACTCATTGAGCTCACTGGCAGACAACCAAAATCGTTGTCTGCTTTTTGTATGAGATTTTTCGTTTTACATATACTACTTTTGAACCTGCAGACCAATACGAGCCATTTTGGTGCTTGGGATTTCCCTTCCGGAGATAAGTATCTTTTACTTATCCCTTTTTTGTATAGACATGTATATTTAGGGTAAAACTAATTACAAGCAGATTTTCTGTTTATGCGTAGTTCTAAACAAGATTACTTTTTCTCCTATTAAAGGACGGCAGGTACGACTGCTAGTCCTTTTTTCTTATTTCGCATATTATCACTACATTACCTTCATCGTCATAAGCAATTTCCCCATAAGGATGGCAGTGGTGCTTCTCGAGTTCCTCATTGATCAAAACTAACAAATTAGTTTTCCAGTTTCCAACGATCGTACACCAATACGAATTTAATCCTTCATAAACTTCTCTTGTTCTATTTCGATAATTGCGGAATGTGTAATGAAAATACTCGCTCGCTTCAATACCTTTTCTTTTAACCAAAGTGTTCTGCTGAATGATAGTAATACCCTTGCTCTAATGGTTTTGGACTATAAAATTTCCTTTATAAATTTCAAATACGGTGAATGAAATTTTTGTTTTTTCTTGCCATCATCCTTGTTGTATACAAACAAAAAAAGAGCCACAATATTTTGCGACTCTTTTACAATTATAACTATTTAACGACCACGTCTTTGCTGACCTTGCTTTGTACTACCTTTTTTATTACTTGGCTTATTAAATGATCGGTTATTTTCATTTCTCGAACTATTTCTTGAATCACTTCTTGAGCTATTTCTGGAATCACGTCTTGAATCACGTCTTGAATCACTTCTTGAACCTTCACGGCTATCTCTTTGACGATTTTGACCTGATTTCTTCGGAGCCGGCTTTGGTACCGGTTTTCCATTTTCATCTACACGTTTTATCTTCGGTTGTTCGATTATTTCTCTTTGTATTGGTGCACCAAGCGTTTTTTCAATTTCTTCTAAATGTTTTTCATCTTTCGCTGCAACGAACGTAATTGCAAGACCTGATCCACCTGCACGTCCTGTTCGGCCAATGCGGTGAATGTAACTTTCTACATCTTCAGGGATATCAAAGTTAAATACGTGCGTTACACCATCTACATCAAGTCCACGAGCTGCTACATCCGTTGCGATTAAGTACTGAATTTTAGCTTCGCGGAAACTCTTCATAACTCTTTCACGTTTCGCTTGAGGTATATCACCATGAAGTTCAGCACAATTATAACCTAATCCTTTTAAATTATCATAAAGCTTACTTGCTCTAACCTTTGTACGACAGAAAATAACAGCTAAAAATGGCTGATCACGATCCATAATAAAACGAAGTGCATCTGGCTTTGCACGGTCTGTCGTCTCAATGACACGCTGCTCAATTGTATCAACCGTTACTTCTTCACTTTGTACTTGAATCATTTGCGGCTCATCCATATAACGCTTCGCCAATTTTTTAATATCTTTTGGCATCGTTGCTGAGAATAACATCGTTTGTTTACTATCAGGTGTCTCATCTAAAATATCTTCAATATCATATAAGAAACCGAAATAAAGCATTTGATCCGCTTCATCTAGTACAATCGTTGAAAGATTACTTAAATCAATTGTTTCACGTCGTATATGATCTAATAATCGTCCTGGTGTTGCAACAACAATATGTGTATTACCTTTTAATTTTCTCAATTGTTGTGCTACATCTTGCCCACCATAAATCGCTAGTACATTAATATCTTCTCTTTGAACAAGCATTTTTTTAATTTCAGTTGTAATTTGCAGAGCTAGTTCCCTTGTTGGTGCAACAATTAAAGCCTGAACATCACTAGACTCTGGATCGATTTTTTCTAAAATCGGTAACACGAATGCTAACGTTTTACCCGTTCCTGTTTTCGCCTGCCCAATAATATCTTTACCTGACATAATAACAGGAATTGCCTTCTCTTGAATTGGTGTTGCTTCTGTAATTCCATTTTCACGTAATGTATGATTAAAAGTTTCACTAATTCCTAATTCTAAAAAGTTTTTCAAATAGACCACTTCTTTTCCTTATTTTTCACATTAGCTTTCATTGTACCATTTGTTTCACTAAATATGAAAAATAAAAAAATTCTTATCTTCTTTTTTTATATTCATCGTGTACTAGATGGACAAATTCTTTTTGGTTTTTCTCGGATTTTATTAATGTTTCCATATTTATAGAAGTCAAAATATGCCTTTTAATTTTTCTATTACTCCAAATTAAACTTGTATACTTCGGATCTTCATGTAGATTTCGAAACCACTCTAATTCACTTAATTTTGCGATATGGTGTTTCAATTTCATGTCATTTCGAGGATAAAATAAAATGATATCTGCTATTATATCAAATAACGAACCCATTTTCTCCCCCCTATACTCTTGCTCAAATTATATATTCTTCTTTACATATATATTTCAATTTTACCGAAATATAATGTTACTAATTTAGTTGAAATCGCAAAATATATGAACTAAAAAACCGATCTTTTCGATTTAGGAAAGACCGGTTTTCATTATTTTATACAGTAAGTTTTCCTCCATGGTAGCAATAATACTCTGCTGCTTTAAGACTTTTAATCTTATTTAATGACTCTTCCGCTTTTTCTATATCTAAGCAAAAATCCGGATTAGCTATTACTAACTCACGATTCTCTTGAACAGCCGCATCTCCCGTAATTACACAATCTAAATTCGGAAAATATAATGAAATATGTCCCGAAGTATGTCCTGGGGTCGCTACTATTTGACATTCATTATTCAAAATCATTTGATCATCATGTACTTTTTCATCGACGGAAATATGTTTTATATTTTTTAACTGTTGTATAAACCATTTACCAAATTCTTTTTCTTCATTCGGCATACGTTCTAACATTTTTTCAGCTTGAGCCAACCTCTCTGATTTTATATCACCACTAATATAGTTAGATTCAATTTCACTAGCAATAATATTAATGTGAGGATATTTCACTTTGAAATCATATAAAGCCCCTAGATGATCATCATCATAATGGGTAATAATTATATTCTTTAAGTTTTTCATCTCATATCCATGTTTTAATATTGCATTTTCAATTAAAGGTAAAAACCTTGGATATCCTGTATCGACTAACGTTAATTCATTATGTACTATAATTAAACTTAGATAAATACATTGTTTTTGCCCGTTAAATTCGAATTCAATTGGTAGTTCTATTATTTTCATTTTTCTTCCCCCATACTGCTTATAAAATGCATAATAATAATTAAATCATCCACATACATCTTACAATATATATACTATGTAACGGAACACTGTGAATCGTTGCATAATCCACATTATATTATTTTGAACAGGTAATCCCTTATTTTTATGGAAATATATAATGAGAAAAACAATAAAATTGATTAATCTCTCACTTCTTTGTCCATCCTTTTAAAAAATCTATGTTTTTGTAAAAGGAGTGTTTATATGGAGAAACAGACACTTTGGAAAAAGTTCAAAAAAAGCTCTGTAAACCTCGGTAAATCTAGCGTATATGAAAGTATTATTTTATTCTACACAATGAAAAAGAAAGAATTACCTACTAAGGCGAAATTCATAATATTAGCCGCTTTATCTTATTACGTATTAACAATCGATTTCATTCCAGATATAGCTGCTATTATTGGGATTGGCTTATTAGATGATGTTTTAGCAATCGCTGTAGCGCATAAATACGTTATGAGACACGCAGATGCCGACAGACTATATAGACAAAAATAAAACTACTATTCTTCAAATCTATATCGGATATCTACCGCCCCATTTTGGCTTATGTCTATTCGTGCAATTAATTTCTTAAAAACCGGATATAGATTTTCAGAATCCTCTAGCAACTTAAATGCATCTTTTACCTTCTGCTGCTCGACTATTAACGCTTTAACGTCATCCAATTTTAAAATTTCTAACTCTTTTTCTTTTATATTTTTCGCAAAGTTAGCATCTCGTTTGGTAAAAGTTGCTTTATCGATAGATCCACCATCTAAATACAAATCTAATAAACGCTCTCTTTTTATCTCTAATTCTTTCTTTTCTTTTCTTAATTTCTTCTGCTTTTCTTGATGTTTATCTTTATCATTCAATTTAAATACTTTTTCCAAATCTCTCTCTTTTTCCTTTAATTTTCGCAACACAAGAGAACGCAATCTTTCATACCTTAGTCCGGAGTGTTTGACGCAACCACGCCCACCAGTCAACTTATACGTGCCGCACGTTAAATAACCATAATTAAGCTCTTCACCTTCTTTGTTTTTGTATTTGTAAGTGTGTAGAACAAACGGTGAACCACAATGAATACAACGTGCTATTCCTCTTAATTCATTCGTTACTGCTACACGCCGCTTTATTTTTTTATTTATTTTGGGGTTATTTATTTTATCCCATAACGAACGTTCAATTATAGCCGGATGATGATTTTCAAATACTACCCACTTTTCTCTAGGCTCTTGAATCCGCTTTTTTCTTCCGTCTACTTTTACCTCTGTAGACCTCCCCATTACATAATCACCTTTATACATAGGATTCGTAATTATTAGCTTCACAGCCGAATAAGTCCACAATTTCCCAGATCTCTTATACTTACCAACATCATTTAGAGCATTAGAAATTCTCAAATAGCCTAATCCATTGTCATATAATTCATACATTTCCCGAACAATTTCAGCTTCTTCCTGATTAATCACATATTTCTTATCTACAATTTTATAACCATACGGAACTGTCCCACCAGTGTACTCTCCCCTTCTTACCTTAGCCGCTAGCGCTGCTGATATAGAAACGGATAATGTCTTAGGTAATTGGGATGCAAACATTGCATACATCTCAAACTTCAAATCATTTTCCCCTTCATAATAACTGTCATAACCTTCTTCAATCGTCACCAATCGGACACCATGCCCTAACAGTATCTCCTTGATTTCTAATGCGTCCCTCAAATCTCTTCCCAGTCGATGAATAGATTTAAAAACAACAGTATCTAATTCTTTTTTACGAGCTTTCCCCAAGATCAACTGCATCGCACGTCTTTCTAGCCATGCTGTTCCAGAAACAGCTTCATCTTTATAAATTGAATTTTCATCCCACTCGAATCCGTTTTTTTCAATCCAGTATCTACAGATTTCAATCTGATTTTGAATCGATGAAACTTGCTCATCTTTATCAGTGGATACACGTACATATACAGCATATTTCAACTAATATCACCCTCCCACATCCATCATGATTATGACACCATTATATAACTCCTGGAGTCATATGGCAATCTATTACCAAAACAAAAAGACGACTTTCTACAGTCGTCAAAATAAAAATATATAAATCTCAAAAATTTAGGAGGGGGTAAACAATACACAACAACATCTAATAAAAACAAAAAAGAAAAAGAACCCCCTCTATAAAAAATATACCTTATATATATAATATAAATATAAAACTAATAATTATATATTATATATTATATATTATATATTATATATAGAGTATATTATTAGTAATAGTATATAAGTATTATTACTGTTAGGGTTCTAAGTTTTTTTTTAGCTGTAGATTCATTTAATTAGGTGTCAGTATTCAATTCTTTTGTCGATTCATTCATGATAAACCACCTCAATTTTAAGAATTAAACACCTGGAACCACATAAACTTTTGCATATATATCATGTTTAGCTGCAAGTTGCTCCAGCTTTTTTTGTCTGTATTCTGTCATGGTAAAGAAATGAATGAGCGGTATTTTTCCGTTGTATTTATTTTTGTAGTATAACGAAAATTCCCTATACCTGCTCATCTTTTCAGCGTTCACATTCATCATTTGCGTACGATCTATTTCTACAGCATGTAGTGTACCTTCTTCATCCCTGAACTTCACATCAGGAATAATTGTCTTCTTTTTATCATCTACTTTATAACGTATAGGTGTTTCTATCTGCCAGTCGTCGGGACAAAACAGATAGAGCCATGCTTCATTTCTCATTAAGCTGTGAGCTAGTCGACTATTTGGTACAATCTTCTCTGTATCGTCGAACAGTTCACGGCCTTTTTTATTTAAATAATACACGTACTCTTTTTGGTACACTGTATTATTTACATAAGGGCTCAGGTCTTTTAAAATACGATTTGCGTTACGAATCCCTCCCATATCGTGCACCGCCATTAGATGCCTACGTGTTGCGAATTTCAGCTTTCTAATCGAGGTCAGAATCGTCATCTGACGGTTTATTTTGATATGTGTCTGGATGTTCATCTTTCTTCACCTCGTATTGTTTTAGATGTTTCCACATCAATTTATCGCTGATAAAGGGTACCTGCAGTTCAATTAGTCGATCTGTTTTATAAATAGCCCTACCAGGTAAGGACGGCAATGTTTCTAGCCCCGATTCATCAAGGACAACCTCAGATGCCTTATATGTCGGTAGCCGAAATCCTAACTTCGCATCGGACATCTGTTTTACTACTGATGGGATTGACGTAACGGTCGGATATTGTGTAGCCAGAATCAAACGAAATCCTAAGCCGCCTGATACAGTCGCTATATAACTAAGCATGTACTGACACTCTTCTCGAATTTTATTAATGGGACGTGGTAATCCTTTGGCCGGAGCAAGTACGGCACCCTCATCAACAATAACGAAATACCGATCTTTTTCTTTTGTTTCAACAATATTTTTGTAACCATTTTCCTTCATGAATTTTCCACGCTCTTCGATTTTTTTCATTATTTGTTTTAGTACATGATGTGCTTTTTCTACAGAATCAGCCACTTCTTCCACCTGTTTTAAGCCGCTGAACTCGCTAAATTCCAATCCCTTTTCCTTTAAATCAATTAAATATACGTGAGCATTTTCAGGATTCGCCTCAATCAAAGTAGTAAGTAGTACTTTCATAAATACTGTTTTCCCCATTCGTGTAAGACCACCTAGTACCATATGAGGAGTTTTATCAAAGTCATGATAAATTAACTTCTCGAGGCTTTGCCCCATCGGTACTTGCCATTCACCTTTTTTTACTAGCCCTTCATTCCAACACCACTTTTGTGGGATACGTTTACTGAATACCCGAATCATTATCTTGTAGTTATCGTATTTGATACGTACAGGCTTATTTAATCCTTCACTTACAACATCCTCAACCTTTTGTATTAATTTAGATGGCATCCCTAACGGAAGTTTATATACATAAGTCGTACTACGATCATCTTCTTTTCTTTCGAGAAAAACCGGATAATGTAATTTTTCATCCTTCCTAATTGCAATCCCACTTACTTCAAAGAATACTTGTATTTTCTTTCTATCATCCTCTTTACCTTTTAAACTATCATTTAGTAAAGCGTACCCGAGCGAAACTGCAGGTATTAATAACAATTCAAGCATAGGGGTTCACTCCTTATATATCCTTAAAGGATATAGTTGCTCTTTACTGGAAGATTTACATACAAGTTGTTTTTCTTATATAACAAAGTGTCCCATGATTCCAGGTTCTATGCCTTCAAAGAAACACCATTAGCACATAACGTAGAAGATACAAAAACGAGCCGGTAAGAGTTGTATACATCGTCATACGTGGAAGCCAATGTGGAACACTCATCCTCATTTTCTCAGCTGCCTTCATCGCCACTACAGACAATCCTGTCGCTGTCCAAATTACTACAGCTTCCCCAGCAAGTGTCATATCGAATCCCTCTTTCTTTTTAGTTGTAATCCTTTTGACGTGAGAATCGGTTGATACTGATTAACCATTTCATCCCATTCAAGAATTTCTTCCTCTTCCCCGTATAGATCTTCCATAATATCGTTAGATAAACTGTAGTAACCGCGGTACTCTTTGTTGTTAGATACCTCGTGTCTTTCCATATGTTTTAGAATAGAGTTTACTTCACCTTTACCCCTGGACTCTTTATACATGCTTCTCAGCTCTTTAGAAGGATACAGATACGGCGTGTCATTCAAGTAATCATATTGCCATCTCATTATTCATCCCTCCACTGTTTACAATCCTCTAAATACGCATCAATCCTTTTCTGAATCCCTATCTCGTTATACGGTCCATAAGGTTCCTCTTCCCCTAATAAATCAACGATATCGATGTAATTTGAATTTTGTAGCATATCGTGTTTTGCAATGTGATCGTACACACAACGCACTTCATTTTCGTCGTCCGCTTCTGTGTACATGTTAAACAAGGTTTGTGACGGATACAGCTGCATACGAGATAAATACTTATATCCAGGTCTCATTATTCCTCACCTTTCCCCTCTTGATGTCCTTAGTTCCACTTGGTATTCCTCGTGGTCTTAATATAGGTATATGACCTAGAGAACTATTTTTGCACGTCCACACCAATTTTTTTCTTTTTAGCCTGTACTATTTATAAAGGAGTTTATTTCTGCATATAGAAAGTAAATTCTTGAGGTGAGTGTATATGAAGTTTAAATGTAGACTTAAAGTAATCTTTGCAGAACTTGATGTTAAACAGAGTGATTTTGCAAAACGTATTGGAGTTGACGACTCTACTCTTAGTGCAATTGTTCGTAATCGTACTAAACCTCGTTTTGATACGGCCTATCTAATCTGCAAAGAACTCGGTAAACCAATTGAGGAGATCTGGACCATCGAGGAATAATTCCTCCCCCTCCAGCCTTAATAAGTTTTTATTTTTATTTTCTTTTTACACTTGACTTGTGCTTTCGACTGACAATCATGGGATGAGGGTACAGGACAACGGCTAGGGCAGAGAATGACTACCTTACAACGCTTCAAAAATAAAAAGCGTTGTAAAGTAGACGTTCTGTCAATCATGGTCTATCGGGTTAAGGAATCCGTATAGTAACACCCTGTTTAAACGCTGTAATCTCTTACACAGCTGACTTTTTACAGATAAAGCTTGTCCTATCTGCAGAAAGAATCAGGAAAGGAAATGCACTACTGGCGTATCCTTCATTACTCGTAACCTATAATTCTTTCATTATCAGCTGCTACCCGTGCCGTAACACGCCAAGCAACCGCCGTACCGTTAATGGCCGTACTCGCCTAGACTCCTAACAACGCAAACAAGGAAACGCTATTCGTTAGGACGCTTAACTTTCTGACGTTGGCTTAGCTAACCTGTTCAAGTTTAACGAGTGTTAGGTCATTCCTCGTGTGGATCCTCCTCTTAGTTACCTAAAAAAGACAATAGGAAACTAGACCTCGTGTATATCTATTTTTTCGAATAAGGATATTCACGAGGCTGGAGGTTGTCCGATATTTAGTTAAAGAAAGAGCTTATAGAACATGAGCTATAAGCATATTAATAATGAATAAAACCGAAGCTACAGTATAAAAACCATAAAACCAAATACAATCAGATTTTGTTTCTAAACCGAAGTAATCGCTTATTTTTTGCATATATACCGTTCCACCCTTCTCGTTTCATAAAAGTATGACTCTAGAAGTAAAACTTTGTTAGTGTTAATATATAACTCTAGGAGTCATACGTCAATAGTCTTTCGAAAAAAGTTTTACTTTGATATGTAAATTGTGTAAAATGTAAAGTAATAAATGATCGGAATGAACGGAGGTATTACCATGAGTTCTATGGTATTCACTTTAGGAGAAACAATGGAGGAAATTGGGATTACCAAAAACAAGTTAGCAGTCGAATCAAAAGTTCGTCCAGCCACTATTAGTAATCTAGTTAATGGTGAGGTTGGTCTTGTACGTTTTGACACATTAAAGTCAATCCTGGATGCTTTAAATCAATTAGCTGAAGAAAACGGTGTTGATAAAACATACCGTATTGAAGACGTTGTACAGTACATAAAATAAATGTACTGTTTTTGTTTATAGAAATATTTCTTAATACTCTGATATAATTTTTTAAAAATGGTAAAGGAGGAGAAATATGGAGACAAAAACAACCGTAGACGGTAATACTTACATTATTGAGATTGAGCAAAAAAAGAGTTCCATAAAAGAAAAATTTGGCCGTAAAGCTTCATTAGTTTCCGGAATTTTTGGCATCCTACTTTCTGTTATCTTAGGTATCACAATAGTTGGGTTATTTTTTGCGGTTCCACTGTTTCTTTTTTCGTTAGGCTTTATATATGCAGCGTTTGAAAAACAAGAAATCCAGTGTCCCAACTGCAGTCATAAACAAAGAATTACAAAAGGAAATGGTTATTTTAATTGTGGAAGTTGCAAGAAACGTACTTTAGTAGAGTGGAAAAAAAGTGGTTTATAATTTTGAATAGCAGCTAATTCATTTCATATAAAGGGGTATTAAATCATGACAAATCAAGAACAACTACAAATAGAATTAAACGAACTAATTAGTAACGGGCATCAAGTTAAAGCTTCGAACTATGTAAATGGTAGTGGTTTTGAATACATTAGCGGACCTGATTATGTTACTTGGATTCACAAATGCAAAAGATTTTTACAAGCAAATGTTCATGAGGAAAAGTTTATTGAAGAATTTGAAAGCATTGCAAATAAAGCGGACGGAAATGGTGTCAAATATTTTGATAAGATGATAGGGATGCTCCAGTCTTGGATTGGCTATGATTTCCCTGATTCTTCTGCCCTTTTAGATCAAAATGCCTCGAGTAAAATCGATAAGATTTTTATTAGTCATGCTTCAAGGGATGTAAAATACGTAAAAGAATTAGTGAACCTACTTAATGATATTGGGATTAAGAAAAATTCAAAAAGTATTTTTTGCAGTTCATTGCCGGGATACGATATTCCACATGGTGAGAGCATCTATGAATTTCTTAAAAAGGAATTAAATAACAATAACATTATGGTGTTATTTGTACTTTCGGATAATTATTATCAAAGTGCTCCTTGTCTAAATGAAATGGGAGCTGCATGGATTACCTCAAAGAAATACACTACAGTTCTTACGCCCAACTTTGATTTCAAAAAAATAGTTGGTGCAATTGACCCTACTCAGATTTCATTCAAAATGAATGATCCAGTTGGATTAGATAAATTTAGAGACAGCATAATTCAAAATTTAGAGTTAGAAAATATAGATTATAAAATTTGGCAAGATGACAAAACTAAATATCTATCTGCAGTTTCTGTACTTGCAGACCAGGAAGCATCAACCCGAAATGTAAGTATTGAACTAGAAAGAGCTAAAAGTCATGGTACAGATGCGATAGAATTATCCTTACGATTTATCAATGTTACAACACAACCTATTGAGTTCCAGTATATCGAAATCGAGTTAACTGATGAAGACGGAGAAAAACTAGATATAGTAATTGAAGAAGACGCACTACTTAATGAAATGCAATTAATGAATAAAGAAAATAAGGTTATTACGAAGATATTCAACTTTGATATGTCCTCCAAGTTCCGGGTTAGACGTGTTGTAAATAAAAATACAAAAATTAAGTTTGCTATTGTATAAAAATAAGCCTTCTAACTAGAAGGCTTATTTTTTATAGATTTTCAGCTTTTGATAATGCTTCTAAAGCACTACTTGGGGGAGTGAAGAACTTGTCTAATTCTTCCTTGGTAATAAAATGTTTTGAAGCTTGAATTATAGAATCTCCGTATGAAGGTTCTATATTAAATTTGTATTTATTAGTTTCAACAGTTTCAATACTATTAATTTTACAATTAAGCAGAGCTACTGCACTAAATATATTAAACTTGGCCCCATACAATGTAAAAGATTCAGTATTCGTATACTGGAATGCCATACCGTTACCGTTTAAAAATTCACTTTTATTTAGCGCTTCACTTGTTGTTGTGGTAAAGTTATTAACTGTTACTGGCATTTTATAAGGTAAATTCTCAATCAAAGATTTATATAGTCGATCAATAAGAAGTAATCCTTCTTCATCAATCTCCTCTTGTGGATTAAATTTCACATGTAATTTTTCACTAATTGCTGATACTTTTTCCCAATAACGTAATGCATCCTCAATAGATCCTTTTGCATCCGTTTCGTTCATTATAGGCGTTTGAATTCCGCCAGCTAATTTTATTTTCCCGTTTAAGAAGCCTATATATAGCTTTATTGCTGCTATAATTTCTTCGATATCGATGGCTTTTGATAACATTAAATTAACATTAATTGCTATAGTATTAACTTCTTCATCCAATGTTAAAATCAGTTCAAGCGGACCATTGTCTACAGTTTTAAATAGACTTTTTTTCATATCAGCTAAAGGTTCCCTCTTTATATGGAAAACTTCAGTTATACCTTTTTCCTCATAAACTACTTCTAATGGCTTTGGTTCAGGAAATGGCTCAGGAATAATATCATATTTCCCTATTATATTTTTTTGAGGCTGAAATGGTTTTTTAACTAATTCTGTTATTGGTTTTGTTTCTCCATTTATTTTTATATTTTCCCCATCTGTTTGCACTGTTTGTTGTGTGCGATATAAAAATTCTTGCAACTCATCTGGTGAATTAAGTTTTAGCCCATTAGGTAATTTTATTTTCAAATTAGAAATTGTTATTTTGATTTCTTCACCTTCTTTTGGAACAGCTTGTATATGATGATTATCTAGAGGAACGTATTTTAATCCTTTAGGTAATTCTTCACTTAATGCATCCAAAACAGCCTGTGGTATGTTAGAAGTAGTACTTTCGTCTTTCTTAAATGCCTGTTTAAAATTAGAAAACATATAGTATCACCAATCCTTATTAATATCATCCCAAACAATTATCTTTGAAACTAGTAACATCTTTTCATAATTATTAATATCTAATTTGTCTGATATAAAATGAATTAACTGCTCCCTATAATTTTCATTTTTAACTATTAAATGTTTAATATCTTCATATTTATAATCCAACCAAAATTCATACTTATGTTCTAAGGCACTTGAATAACTTAAGTATGCTTGTGGCGACATATGATCCTTAGGTAGTAACAATGGTAAATCTCCTTGGCCATTTATGTTAGGAATATACCGCCATTCACGTTCATCATGAAAATTACGTGTAGCATAATCATCTCCCGTACTAGATACCCTCATCATTCCTTCTAAAGGCTTAATATAAAGTAACTTGGTTAAAAGAAAATTTTGATGTTCTATCAATAAATCATTATCTTCTTCCTCGCTTCTCAATGTTTTTGTGAATAATTCCGCAAACTCTCTATGTAACGGCGAATGAACATTTATATATTGAATAGGCTGTACACCAGCATTAATCCCCCATTCTTTTTTTAATCCTATACCAAAATTCCCGTATTTTTTCATATGAGATGTAAGACGTTTTAAATGTATATCACAAAAGCAAGTCATAGGGAAGCAGATTTTTTTTCATCCCCTAAGCCAAATACCTCAATGCTCTCCTCATTATATCTCGGCGAAAAAGCTTTCCTTTTTAAGGTTTTTGTTAACCACTCAAACTTCCCGGTAAAATTAAACAATGTATTCGCGCTTTGCTGAGAAGATAAATCATTTTCCGATGTTTCCTCGTCTACTTTTTTAGGAGGATCAATTTCCATCATTTTATTTACAGCGCCTATTTCCGTTATTTGATCACCCATTAGTACAATCCGCTCCCCTGCCACAAAAATTTATATAGACAAAATCATAACATACATTGTAAGCAACATTAATCTAGTTCATCCTCATTCACAAGATACTCTTTCCAATCTGTAAAACTCTTAAAAACGATACGATTACCGTGTTTATTTCTTTGATATCGAGCTTGTTTTTTTGTAGGCTTATCTATAAAATCCCAATGACGATTTCCCTCTTTTGTTATTGCGTAATATATACCATCACGCTCATCAATGAATTCTAAAGCTTCTTCAAAAGTAAAAGAGCGTGCGTATTCACTACCCATTTGAACTAAAAAGTAAGCATGATAATCGGAATATGGATTATGATGACTTCTTTGTGAAATTTGTAGAGCAAAGTCAATTTTTCTAACTCCGTGTTCATCAAACAAATTTCTAAACTCTTGAATTCTTTTACCTGTAAGGTACTTACAATCTTCATCAGTTATGTAGTTTATTATTTTTTTCTCTTCATCTGTAAATTCATCTAAAGCTTCCAAAGGTGTTAATGCTGCGAATCCGTACTTTGCAACAAGAGAAGATAACATTGTATCTTTATCACTTACGTTTGCTACAGTTTCTTGTATTACATTCCCGTCTTCATCTAAATTTTGAATAATAATGCGTTTATTTTTTAACTCGTCAGGAATGTTATTAGGATTAATTTCTATATAGCCTCTATTTGACGCATATGATATTAGAGCCATTTATTCTACACCTCTCCTTTAATATTTTAATTTCATGATACCAAAATAAAAAGCGGAATCCCATTATATAGGATTCCGCTTCTAATTTATTTTCACATAAACTCACTGTCGTATAAGTTATTCTTTCGTGTAGAAATATTTAAGTCCTTTCGCATCTAACCACGCTGTTGCTTTGTCTAGCTCGTTTCCTTGACGATAATCCGTCTCAAAATATACAAGTCCCTGACGATCTCCACGAGAAACAATTTTAGAAGTGTATCCAAGCGTATCCATCATTTGAACCATATCAGGAATTAAATTTACACCAAACTCATAAGTAATGACTTTATTATGTTTGTTCACGATAACCTCCACTCCTTCTTCTTGTTTTTCAGTTTTTTCAACAGTTTGATTTGTAAACCAGGATAAAGGCTTGCTTCCGATTAATTCATTTAAATCACACTTACCGATACCTGGAACGTTTCCGGTTTCAGTATATTGCCACAGATCGCAAGGATAGTTAGGTTTTAAACCACCATAACGTGGGATCCACACAAAGTCAGCTTTCACATTTGCCATACCAAATAGAGCATACATATGATGACCAACATATAAACCAACTTTTCGAGCACCTAATCGGCTTAGTTCATCGATAAAAGCTTGCGTACCAGCTCTCATATCATTCATTGTTTTTACTTCTACGTCAGCTACCCAAACTGTAGCGCTTTTGTCACCACGATTCCAGAAATCACGTGCTTCTATACGTGCATCATTTTCAGAAACAAAACGACAGAATGCATAGTTACCAAAAGGGATGCCATGTTGTTTCATAGCTTGTACATAATCTTTGTATAATGGATCTACATAATTCGAACCATCTTGTACACGAGCGATAACAAAATCTAAGTGTTGCTTTGCTACAGGCCAGTTAATATTACCGTTCCATTTTGAAATATCTACAGTATAACCCACTATAAAAACCTCCTTATTTTAAATCGTGTTTTTCAAGAACATCTTTTTGCTGCAACCCTTTGTTACTTAAATAATTGTTTTTCCAAGCCATATACAGCGTATAACCACCGGTAATTACAGCTACGATATTGTTTGTCAGTTCATTACTGATAGTCTGGTAACCGACTAAGTTTAATACGCTATTAATTACAGCAATAATAAGGATGACAAAACGCGTAATTGATGCATTATCTAAACTTTTCACGTGACCACCTCCTCTCATTTCAAGAAATTTAAAATGTTAAATAATAAAAGGACTGCCAATGACAGTCCTGAAATCCACATAGATATATGAGCTTTTTTGTTACTTTCCAACTTTTCTTGCGCTAGTTTTAAGTCTCGTATTTCTCGATCACGAAACTTGAACATTTCATCAACTTCAGTCCTTTGCATATAATTTTTTTGGTTGTAGTCTAGCTTTTCCTCGATTCGTTTAACTGCGGCGTTCATTGTTTGAAGATGCACTTCTAATTTCGCAATACGTTCGTACTCTTTTTGCTCCACCGCCATCACCCCTTTTAGACAATAAAAAAAGACCAGCTTATGGCTGCTCCGGTTTTTCATTTATTAATTTTTGAACCAAATCTGTTAAAGTGGCCACATTACTTGTAAGTGTCTCAACTTGATCTGTTAATGTAGTAACCTTCTCTTTTAATTGTTTATTTTCTTCTTTAACTACATTTAACTCTTCGGTATTCTGCTTAACCTGCTCCTTTAACAATATGAATTCATAATACAGCTGTTGGAAAGCTGCAATAAAAAGAGAAACGGTATTATATAAATTAATAGCGCGCTTCTCTTTATCTGTAAATACATCGTCCGTATCGTCTGCAATCATACCGAAATAAGTTTCGATATCTTTCGTTGTATATGGTTCTGTTTGTTCTTCCGGCTTGTTCACACGCATTTGATACAGATCATACATATCGTCCTTGAAATTGTACTGTTTGATAGCTAAGTTCATGATTTTATCAAGAGCTGAGAAAGGAATATCTTTTATATTTTCTTTCATATTTCTAGCCGATGTAGTTTTAAAGGCTTTTGCCCACATATTTTGAGTAGCTATCGCATCCTCTTGCGCATATAGCGTTCTTAATTCTATATCTTTCCATCCCTGACCCATCATATCTTTAATCTGCAAGCCATTGTTATAACCTTGTACAAAACTTGACCTTATCATTGCATTACCCATGATTAAATCATGATCGGTGGCGCCGTTTAAGAAATGTATTTTATAGTCACTGCCTTTTCTTTTGAAAGTAAACTGTCCCCAGTTATTTGTAAAAGCATGAGGCTCCGTTGTGGTCACGCTGAAGGAACCAGCTCCAGATGTCCATCCTTCAGATTCTATCTCAATATTATTCAAACATTTTAAACGTAACTTCCCATCTGCATATATATCCATATGGCCGCCATCATTTTGCATTTGAATATATGATGACCATATATTGTTCCCTTCAGCGTTTTCTCCTTTAGAGAGTCCAAATTTAGCCCAAGCTTTCGAAGGTTGTTCGAATCCATTGATTCGAGGAGTCGCTTGATAAATATAGAACGATCCTGCACCCCTGTATTTAATATTGTCAGACCCAAGGACGAGTGAAGGCTGAATACTTCCATCTGTCGTCTCCATAAACCCTAAATAACCGCGAGCTTTATTTGCATCAAAAATTTTAAAGTCTTGTTTGTTTATTTCAACAAATCTACTTCCAGTAGTTCTAAGTGTTACACCTTCCAAAACCTTGCCCTTGATATGCTCAGCTGTTACATATCCTATAAGATTAATTCTGCTTCCCTGGATTAGAATTTCCTCAGCTGATTGATTAATCTGGGATATAACATCGCCTTTTTTAACCCTAGAATTAATATTTTGATTTGTTAAACTAAAAGCCGCTTCCATTTCTAAAACATAAGCAAATTTTTTGTCCGCATCCGTCTTTGAGTACACTTCAGTCGCTTTAGCACGAAAACCTATTTCCTCGGTATTCTGCCGGATTTCTGTCTGCATATTTGTAGTTACTGTATCAAAGTCACTTTTAGCAACCTTATCCGCAACTAAGTCAACCAATTCTTTATAGTTGGTAATGTCTTTTGGGTTTGGCATGTATACAGATGGTTCTTTTCCTTGCTGTAGCTGCGGTTGAGATACCCACATTGTGCCATTACGGCGTACCCATATATCTCCTTGCAAACGAGTTACAGGAACGTCAGGAGCTTTAATGGTTACACTAACTAGTATCCAGGAGCCATTAACTAATAACTCTTTTATTTCAGTTTGCTCATAACCTAATGCGGTTGAACCATTAAAGAATTGAAGCTTAACGCACGCTCCTTGGTCTAATAAGTTTTTATCTACTACATAGACCCATGCAGACAATACGTAGTCACCGCTATTTTGTGAGGCTCCAATACTTTGAGCAATACCAGTCCAGCTATTTGCTGTAACCCCCGCATTTGCAATTCTAACCGAGTTATAACCGTCATGACGTCTGTCTGTTACTGGTGTTACTGTAGCACCTGATACAACTCCTGCTACTGTCCATTTATCGGTACTAGCAACCTCATTTGTTATATTGCCATTAGCATCAACTGTTTTTTTCTTAAACTCTGTATTGAAAAATTGATTTATACTACCAAGTGCCCCTACGTAAGCTTTCATTTGCTTTTCCGAAATCTTTGAACTTAATGAGTCTTTTGTTTGCGTAATTTCATTCTTGTTTTCTTGAATGAGCTTTCCTTGATTTGTTTGTGTTTCTGTTAGCGTTTTAATATTAAGAGAATTCGAATTTGTGGTCTGCTTCACTTCATTTAGAGTTGTTTGCATTGTACCTTGATCTTGTTGTACTTTCGAGATTGTTTTTGAGTTCGTATTTACTGTTTGTTGAATTTCATTAGTTGTTTGGGTAAAATCTGCTTTAGAGGTAACTTCATCGTTAGAAAGTTGCCATGTAGTTCGTATGTTACCTTCTTCAAATTTTGCATGGTGTGAGTTTAAATTCCCATCAATATTGCGCCCAGAGTAATAGAATTTAACTTGAGTTATATCTTTATCTTTTGTTCTAAATGTAACTGATAGTGGTTCGTCTTTATAATCCACATTAATCTTTAATTGCGAGTCAGCACGTACAGATTGCCATTCTTGCTCTCCATCTGCATACGTTATCGCTGTTTCTACGCCAAACCAAGCATTTGTATTGATTTTTGTTATTTTACCAGTAAACAAAAATGAGATAGTAAAAATTTTATTTCTATAGTTGACCTTATCCGATAAAGTCATTTGTTTACTGTCTGACCAGGTTCCAGTCATGTTCTGTTTATTTAACCCTGTTTCTGAACCGCTAGCTAAATTGATTGAACCTACAGAAATATTATTTACAGTAGTTTTTAATTCTGTAATGGTGTTAGTGTTAGATTCGGCTGTCTGTTTAGCAGTATTAGCAGTTTGACTTACTAGTTTAAGATTATCGTTTAGAGTTGTTATCTCCGTTTTCTCTGCTTTATTTTTAATTTCTTCAGCTGTGCGTTCAGCAGTCGTTTTTGTTTCATTTAATACTTTTATATCACCTTTACGGTTTGTTTCGTACACTTGCTTTCCAATAAGGTTTTCGTTTACCCAATCTTTTGTATAAACACCCTCTTTGTTGGCCTTTCCTTCAAGTTGCTGATTTAACCAAGTCTTATCAGGTATATCTTCAATTGTCTCTTTTAAAGTATCAATTTCTGTTTGTGCATTCTTTATATCTTTTTGTAATGGTCCTGTATCCGGAACAACCGATTCCCAAGCTGTACCTGTCCATATTTTTAAAATACCAGGCTTTCCATTACTAATATCACGCCATAGCGTTTTGTTTGGCTTAAGATCAGTAGTTGGTGGTTCTTTACTTTCTATAATGTTAACCATATTATTTTCAATATTTTTTTTTAGTTGCTCTGATATATCTTTAGCCTCTTGTGATTCCTTTACAGCTTTTCCCGATTCTTTCTTTGCTTCTTCGGCCAACTTTTCTAGTTGTTCTAACAGTTCCTTGTTAGCCTTCCCCTCTAACCAAGCACGCATTTTGTTATATAATTTTCGTAATTCCTCGTTCGAATCTATAATCTCTCGATAGTCTCCAAATACATATTTATCTTGCGAAGGATCCGTATATGATTCATCACCAGCGATTGCCCTTGCTTCAAGGTATAACTTAGGTGTGAAGCCTGTATCTTTGATTCGGATTGTATCGCCTTCATTGATTAGTTCATGTGCTAGTCCGAAAATGCGACCGATTGATTGTGCCTCTACTTCATACGAAACTGAAGTATTGACACGCTTCTTTAATTCCGTCTTCATCAAAGTCATTAATCGTTTTGGTGTCATATTTTGGTCTTCTGTTTCTGGAGTGTAAAAACCAAATTTATGTTTACCATGTGCATTCCAACGTTGAAAGGCATCACTATCTGTAATATAAACAAGTCCGTTATTGATGCTCTCAACCGTGATAATTTCATCACCTTCACCTCGTACAAATCCGACTAAGGCGGTACAAATATCCCTGGAATGCTCAATGCGTCTAACGCCTACTAAGTCTTTTCCCAGGGTTACTTCCTTCCCTGTTTCTCTCCCTCGTTTATTTATCATATCGACGTACCATCCAGTAATTTGAGAACCAGTTACTTCAACTCGATATTGGATTTCCAATTCAAACAAAGCTGCAATTTTCTTTAAAAAAGTAAGGGGATCGATGAATTCATCGATCGTCATCGTGTGGAACGAAGAATAATCCGTTATTCCACGTTGCCATTTTGAATCGGCAAGAGCGATATCAATAAACGTATTAACTGTTTCGCTCTCTATACGTTGAGGTTTAATAATCCCATCTTTGGCGATTTGAACCCAGGCACCGGAAGAGTGTACAGTTAATGATCTATCCTTTGAATCTTTTTCTACTTCATTATTAATAACATACGGAACAATTCGACCATCACGTACTTCCTTTAAAACCAAGTTCTGCTGTTGTAATGTAATTGCATGTGGAGTACCGTCAAAAATTTTGAACTCTAGCATATCAATGTTATTCTTGATTTCCCAATGACGCTTATCTTCCCAGTAGTCCTTTGGTTGAATAGCGGATAGAATTTGATCTGTTTTGAAATCAACAACATGAAGTAATCCGCTTGGTGTTCTCATCGAAATCGCTCCCTATATTTAACTTTTGCTGTTCCGATATTTGCTGGCATAATTTCAAGTTTATTCTGGCCCTTAGTAATTTTAGGATAATCACTGAATAATTCCTTCAGATTAATTGCACTTGAACCATTAATACTAACTAGACTTTTAGCTGTATCGATTTGCACTTTATCTCCTTTTCCAACAATATATGGAGGATTATTACTTGTATTTTGGTTAACTTTCCAAATCTTAATATCATCAACTGTCATAAGTACAGCCGGATTATTATTCCACCATTGACAGATAGAAATTTGTACCTGTGCAATTTTATTCATCAAAATCCCATCTTTGTCTACCCAACGAGCTTTTGCTCCAGCATCATCAATCTCAGTACCGTACGCAAATTTCGCAATATAAAACTCCCATTCATTCCCAATACGGTAAACACATAACTTTCCGTAAAAATTATTCCACGTCCAAGGATACATACCGCGCGTATGGATCATCATTTGTTCAGCTGGATGCCCTGGATAGGCAATCTTAGCAACACCAAAAGTTTCTTCAGCCTCCCAATATACATCGTTTAGCGACAATCGAACTACAGGTTTACTAGTCTCATCCAGTAGGGCCACTTCTACTTGTCCCATTTGTACATAACTACTGCAGTTGAACCTTACATAAGCATCCATTATAAAATCTTGTAATGGTCCGCTAGGAATGCTTTTTTTAGCAATCGCTCCATGATTCCCTTTGTAATTCTGATCACCATAATCTTCTACATAAAATTGATGTCCATTAGATTTGAATGTACCTCCACCTTTAGTGTTTTCAAACTGTGGTACACTTGTCCATCCAACTGTAGTAGACATTTCATCCCACATTACACGTTGTTTCCACTCTACTGGAAGTTGGTTTACTTGTAACGGGTAACCAATCCGAAAATAATCTTCTTTGTTTGGAAGATATACGCTCTTATTCCGAACATCTAAAAATGTAGAAGGGTTTTCAACTTCAATTTCGATGATAGGTTCTGACTCCGCACTGCCTTTATTTTGAATGTTGGCTATTAACCCTCGACCGTCATTTTCAAAGTCAACCGTTTTCTCATTCCCTAACTTATACGGCATTGGACATATTATTGTAATAGTTGCTTGATGAATATTAGATTTTTCTAAAGTCTCCTCTACAGATTCCTTAATCCCGTAATACACAATATCCGGTTCGTCTGTGAAGGTAATTTTTACAGGTTCTTCTGTATCTAATAAACCATTCAATTCATCTATCCGTTTCCTTAATTCAAAAAGAGAGACTCCCTTAAGAGAGAAATCTACTTCTAATACTCTCTTGGGAGTCCTTTTACTTAAAAAATATGAACCTGGGCGGTGAGGTACCGTTAACTCATTAATTTCGTCACTTAAAATTCCGCGACCTCTTATATCGTTAACCATAAAAAATCCTTTTTCGTATTTTTTCTCGAAATATTCTTCTAAATTAATCCCATTAAAAACTAACAATCTACCGCCCTCCTTTAAAATACATCTTTCCGTTTTTTCACAGCTTCTTGCTCTCCAGTAATATCATCAACGAACCTATTAAACTCTTGTCTACCAAGTTGTATATTAATATACGCGGGTTGTCTTTCACTAGCTGTAGAATTTGAAGCAGTTCCGGAATCCGCATTTCCTGAGCTTGCTTGTGGCTTAGCTGTCTGGTACGCACCAAGTCCTCTTGGCATTCCATATACAGTCTCTACTTGTAGAGCTTCCGGTTTCATCCATTCAGTCATTTGTTCGGTTGTTCTTTGTACAGCGCCTTTCATTGCATCAATACCATTAATCCACCCTTTCATCATATTGACACCAATGAAATCCCTGAACCAACGACTCGGTGAGTGAATCGATAAAAGTCCTGAAATTTTATCTTTAATTCCATTTCCGATGTCCGTAATTTTGTCCCAAATAGCCCCAGCCATAGAGCTTATTCCGTTTAAAAGCCCCTGCATCATATTTTTTCCTATGCTTCCTAAATCGATTCCGCTTAGGAATGACTTTACATTGCCAAAAATTTGAGTCACTGTGTTATAGATAGAATTTAGGATGTTAGATGTCGCTGACTTAGCTGCATTCATAACAGATGAAATAACCGAGCCTATCCCCGAGAAAATTGAGCTTACTAGAGAACCTATCGCTGATAGAACACTAGAAAAAATAGATTTCACTAAATTTAGCCCACCAGTCACGACCGCAGAAATTAAATTTATTGCCCCTTGGATGATATTTCCGATTAATGACATCACACTCGACGTAATGCCTTTCACCGCGTTCCACGCTCCACTCCACTCCCCTTTTAAAACTGAAGTGAAAAGCTTTATTATATTGGTGATTATCCCAATAGCAGAGGTTATTACGCCCATAATAGCGGGAAAAACTGTCTGGACAATCGACAAAATAAATTGAATCGCCGGGATCACTACGCCTTTTATTATTGTTGCTAGGCCTTCAAGTATCGCAGTAGCTACGGGAATCGCCGCTTGAATTATCGAAACTATTACCGGGAAAACCGCCTGGACTATTTGCAAAATTAAAGGAATAACTGTAGTCGCTATGATAGAGATTACCTGACCTAATAATTGAATAATCGGAATCGCAACGGAAATCGCAGCAGCAATAATCCCAGCTATTACTGGGAAGACCGCTTGTACCGCCTGGAGAATAATCGGAATTACTGATGTCGCTATGATAGATAGGACCTCTCCAAATCCTTGAATCAGCATTCCTGCTATACTAAACATCGTCTGGATTACTTGTAAAATAATAGGGAATGCCGTTTGAAAAGCTTGAGCGAATATCGGTAAAACTGTAGATGCTAGCTCAGTAAAAATTTGAGCTACTTGTTGTATAGCCTCTGTTATCAATGGCATAATTTCTATTGTCGTATCAGCAAACATCTGAATTAATTCAGTAATCATAGGCATTACTTCTTGTATTACTTGCCCAAAAAGTTTAAATAAATCAGACGCTAAAGGTACTACAGCTTGTATTGTTTCTCCAAACAAACGGAATAAGTCGAGTGCTATCGGTACTACAGCTTGTACTACTTCA
The DNA here is from genome assembly GCF_003946765.1 of Bacillus sp. 2D03. Classification (NCBI taxonomy): domain Bacteria; kingdom Bacillati; phylum Bacillota; class Bacilli; order Caryophanales; family Bacillaceae; genus Bacillus; species Bacillus sp. 2D03. The sequence continues at coordinate 40,620 of NZ_RPSJ01000003.1, forward strand.
CTAAACAAACTAGCTATTGTAGAACCTAGCTCACCAAAGGCCGTACCTAGCTCAGAAAGAGCAGGTCCAAGTGTCGCGAAACTTTCTGCTATAACTTGTCCGGTTTTCGCAAATTCAGGAGCAAGTGGTGCAAATGCTTGTGTAATCCCTTGAGCTATCGACTGAACAACCGGCAAAATCGCAGACTTCACAGAACTAAAAATTGATTGTATAGACTGCCAAGCCGACATAAAAGCAGACTTCACTTGATCATTTGTATTTATCAATTTAAATATCGTAGCACCTAAAGAAGCTACAATAGCTATTACCCATCCTACGGGGCCTGAAACACCTAAAAACGATAAACCTAAACGTACAATTAATGGTGTTAAAGTGGCTATCGTATTTCCTATTGAGGAGAAAGACATTTTGATAAAATTAATTACTGGAGAAAGAGCTGATCCAATTCCAGCAAATGCTGAACTAAGTCCTGATATTGCTGAACTAAACGCACCACTTATCCCCTGACCAAATGCACTAAATTTCGATTTTATTACAGCTAGCGAAATCTCTACAGCTGTTGCAAAACCAGAAAACACTTGACCCGCTTTAATTAACCCTGCCTCTAATGCTGCGCCGATTGCTGTACCCATTGCTGAAAATTTTTCCGGTATTGTCCCAAGATAAGAACCTAAAGAATCAATAGCAGATTTCATAGCTTCAACCGCCGCTACTGTCCCACTTTTTATAGATTCCCACGCACTGTTAACGGCATTTCGAAAAGTCTCGTTATGTTTGTAAAGTTGAACTAGCGCTACCCCCACTAAGCTTAGAATTGCAATAACCGCACCAACCGGTCCTAACAACAAAGCAAATCCGGCTCTTAATGCTGATAAAGCAGCCCGAAGCATTACTGCTGCTTTTGATGTTCCTGACATCCAAAGCATTAGTTTGCCGATAGTAATTATTGCTCCTCCAATTGCGTTAATAACAATACCCGCTACCGTTGCTATAACTAAAAAAGCCGTAGTAAATGCTACTACGGAAGCAATCACCGTCTGCACGGGAGCTGGTAATTTCATAAACGCGTTTGCCAAGGTTTCTACTACTCCAGCTACGGCCATTAATGCAGGAGCTAATGCATCAGTAAATGCACGTGCTGCAGCATCAAGAGAGGATTCCATTTTCGTCAGTGCTCCGGCCCATCCTTCAAGCATGGAGTCCGCAGCTTTTTTAGAAGCACCGTCCGAGTTCACTAAGGATTGTGTTAAAGCATCAATCTTTTCAGGCCCCGCTGCTACAAGTGCCATCATACCTGATACAGCTTCTGTCCCAAATATTGTTGCTAACGCCGCGCCTTTTTGTGCACTTGTCATACCTTCCATTCCCGTTTTTAATTCTCCAATAATTTGAGACAATGGTTTCATATTACCTTGTTGATCCGTAATAGATACGCCAAGCCGTTTTAACTCATTTGCTGCTGCTTTTGGTGGTTTAACTAAACGTAGTAAAGATGCACGTAATGCTGTACCAGCGGTCTCACCTTTAATACCGCTATTTGACATAATACCAACAGAAGCCGCTAGTTCTTCCATCGATATGCCTAATTGAGCTGCTGGACCCGCCGCATATTTAAAAGCGTATTGCATATCCCCTACACCTGCAGCCGTTGCGTTTGCGGCTGTTGCTAGAACATCAGCAACATGTGTACTTTGACTTGCCTCCATACCAAATGAGTTTAAAGCTGACGTAATCGTATCAGCAACCATCCCCAGGTCTTCGCCTGACGCAGCCGCTGCACTCAACACACCAGGTAATGCGGACGTTGCCTGGGCCGAATCAAAACCTTTCGCACCCATTTCAGCAAAAGCCGCTGCTACCTGCCCTGTTGAATACACAGAATCCTTTGCCATATCAAGAATTGCTTTCTTTACTTGACCGTAGTCACCTGCAGTTAAAACCGCCGCTTTACGAGTTTGTGATTCAAATTCTCGTGACTTTTGAATCATACTCCCTAAAGCAAAAGCCGACGCTGCAGCTGCAGGACCAAATGCATTTTGCATTGTTTGCCCTGTTTGCTGTACACGTCGGCCCATTTCAATTGCTTGATTACCTACTTCTTGAAATCTAGCACGCCACCCTGAATAATCAGGAGGCGGCGGTGCTGGTGGCGCTGGTGGTAATGGTGGAGGTGACGGCGGTTGTGGAGCCGGTGGGATAGGAGGTGGTCTACTAATCTGTTGAAAAAATGTATTCCATGCTTGTGTAGCTTGTCCAAGGTTACTTATTAAATTAGATATGTCCGCGATCACCTGAGTTTCTACCTTGTTCTGGCTCATTCACCTCACCTACCCTTCCTCTTCTTTTATTTGACTTCTAATCATCGATTCTATTTGATCAAAGAACGATTCGTTCCTTTGAATTTTTTCAACTACTTCTTTCCGTTCATTTGCTTGTTTTTCAATATCACGAACACTTTCTGGACGTGTATATATATCCGCTAATGACTTGATTTTTTCACTTTGAGCATTCCGATTAAACAAAGCTTGTACACTTGCGAACTCGTACTTATCAAGTAGTTGTTCCTTATATCCGTTCAACATAAGGTGATATTCCTTGAGACTAATACGCCAAGATTGCAAGGTAGTCATATTAAAAAAACGAAAACACTCACCTTGCAATTCATCAATATTTATGCGTACAGGTTCTCGAACGATTTCTGTTGTTCCGCTGTCATTGTCCCTAGAAGTTTCTTCACCGTCTTCTGGAAGAAAAAACTATTTAATACAACTGCTTTGTTGTACTTTAGAATTTCATCAAGGTCTAGTTTTTCTGCATTAAACATATTTTCAATCTCTTTCTGTACTGCTTCATACGTGATTCCCTCATTTGTATGAATCAGTGCGTAATAAACCACATCCGTGAAATTAGTAATTCCGCCCTGCATGGTTTGAGAAACAAATTGCATCGGCCCACCGTTTTCATCTAATAACCTCAGTGCTTGTAAACAGAATTTCAGTTCTTGTTCTTTACCATTAATTACGAAACGCGTATATGATTTTTCAGCCATAATAATTACCTCCAATTATTTTTTGTTCAAAATAAAAAAGCATCTATATGAACGCTTATTCAGATCTCAATTATTTATTTTCCACAAATTCATCCATTGTTTTATTAAGCAAACTAATCATTGCTTCTCTTCGCTCACGCGGGGTTGTATTATCGTATAGCTCATTGTGAATATCACTTACTTTGGCCAACTTCTTAGGATCAACATAATTAGTTACCTCTTCATGCCCACCAAGCATCATAATTGTATTGCCTATAATAACCGCTTGCTCTTGTTGATCTAGCTTCATTGTTCACCCTCCTCTGACAAGCTATCAATAATCTTATTTAAAACACTAACTGTCGCTTCACCACATTGTCTCGCTGTTGAATTTCGAGTCGATTCCTCACATAATTCTGATAAACGATTTAAATCAACGTGAGGAGCCAATGCATCCTCTCCGAATGTTGAAAGAATTGAAGATGCGATTGCAATTTTTTCGATTTTAGATATATCCAAAGATCTCCCCCCATAAACATTCTTAATTAATAGTAAATAGACTTACTATTACGCTTCAGGAGTAGCTACGTCACCAGTTGGCGCGCCGTTAGGTACTTTATTAAGCGTCCCTTTAGAAATCTTTCCATTTAATTTTAAGCCGATAGAATACTTTGAGTACTCCTCATTTTCATGAGAAAGTTCCAAACTATTCAACATGTATGTTCCTGATTTAACTTTAAACTCAGAAGCGGTTGCACTACGTAGGTTAACTTCATGAATTCTTACTAAAACTTTATTAAGAATTGCTTCTTCTACATAATCAAGTCCCTCGTCACCTTCAGTACAAATCCCTTCAATACTAGCGGATTGTGTTACGTCACCGTAATCAGATCCACTCTTATCTTTCGTTTTCAACTCGATTTCTCCAGCCTCAATTGACCGTGAACCTGACGTTTGGTTAAAAAATCGGACTGTTTTTGTAGTTTTCCCATCAGGTTGCGGAATGTCAATCAAGTAAAGTGTTTCAGCACCTTTAAACTCAGGTGCATTACTTTTTTTCACTTCTGCCATTTTTAGTCCCCCTCTAATTTCTGATTGTTATAGTAATAAAACTCAAATGTTTCGCTGTTAAAATCTCAACGTCTTTTTGAGACAGTGGTTCAAAATCCTTTACTTTAGCATTAAAAAAACCAATTCTTTCTGGATTCTTTTTACTTGTATCGTACAAGTCAATTGAACCCTTTTCGAATCGGTTAATTAATTTATCTTGCAAATCATTCCTGTCAAAAACTTTATCCGCATAAACACCTACTTGGATAAGATGATCTCGCGAGAAATTTTCTTTTGAAAATCTATCAATTTTACCTGACAAATCCTCGATAGTAATAAAAGGCTTGTCTTTTCCTGATACAGAAACACCATCGTATATCCATGTAGTAGGTGCAAAAACGTCCAGCGACTTTTTTAATGAATACATTACATCATTCAACATAATTAATGCCCCTTTGCTACACGTTGAACAGTTTTGTTTATATCCTCAACAAATGGTTGCTCACCTTCAAATGCTGTTTTACGCATAAAGCCTTTTTTGGTTTTGTGCGTAAATTCTTGTACCGCTGCGTAAATAAGAGGAGATCCATACGTACCAATAATTCTCGCACCGACTACCATCTTTACACTTGCAGGAATACTTTCAGATAAAGGACCGTATAATATCGGTGCTCGATTAGAGGCTTGATTAGCTTGTAAGCGTGTATGTTTTTCTACCGTTTGCTCAATTGGTGTTTTGTATCTATTAGGGTTATGTGCTTTTAACACATTTGATTTTCCTTTAACAACAACTCTGATTCTCATCAAATCACCCTCTTTACAATGACCTCACGACGGTTTACGCCACCAAGCCCTCGTTCATCGATAAGTTCGATAACGTAAAAAACACCTTTATGTTCAATTTTTTCAATGTTCTCTAAGTCCACATTAAGAGGAAATGTAACAAGCGCCTCTCCTTTTTTAACATCGAGATCAGCGAACTTCGTCTTTTCCACTGACGTGAATTTCTTCCAAACTAATTGAACAGTTTCTTTTCGGGCGGCACCCTGAATTTCTTCTCCTGTAATTGGATCTTTTTCAGAAACCCCTTTAATGTATAAAATCACCGGTTCTCTACGTCCCTGCTCAATCATTTCACGATTTTCGCGAATCTCTTTAATATCATCTTCAGTAAGCAATTGCTACACCTCCTCACTTATTAAGTAGTTCAGCCGTGAAGAACATTGTGGATGTGGACATATTAATTGATTCATTAGACTTTCCGGAATATTTTTCGGATACTTTCCAGCTCCTAAACCGTATGCATCACGTCTCGCTAACTTGTAACACATATGCTTTGAGTGGTATCTGTGGCGATGGCCATTATCAATAATTTGATAACCTGTCACAATTTCACTTTCTAATCCATTCTGTATAATAGCTGCTCGGTACGTGTTAGTACTCTCAGAAATTGCTACACGCTCAACCTTCCATTTCTCATTGTCGTGTACTTCCTTTATCTTTTGAGAAATCATTGTAATGCTCTCGCCCTTTAATACAGATGGACGAATGACACTACTTAATCGATCTCTCATATCTCCAGATAAATTCCATACACGATCAGACAGAACTAAGCCATCTTCACCAGGTCTTTTTATAACCCCTTGAATAATTTGCTTATTTACCGCAGTTATAGATTTCACGTCCAAACCTGCCTCTGATAATTTTGATGTGGTCCACTTCGATGTGTTTTCAATCAATGTATGGAATGACCGCTCTGCTTGTTTACGAAATTCTTTTTCGTATAAAGTAAGGTCTCGTAATAACGAATTTAACCTACTACGCTTCACGATTCCATCCTTTTGATAGTCATTTAATAAATCAACTAAAAACAAACGTATTAGGATAATGGCCTTTACAGTATCAGAAACTTGTTTTTCGTGCTCCTCTTTAAATTCTTCGGAAATGGTATCGAGCGCTGCATCCATCTCTTGTTGAGAATCGCTCATGTAATCATCTCCCATCTGCACGCTTAGCAAATGTTTGATGAGTACCTTTTCCACGTCGATACTTCCTGTATTTTTTAAGCGCGTCCGCTGATAACCTCTTATAATTCGCAAAGATCATCGATTTATCAACCGATTCTTCACCATCTGTATAAGAAAAATAGCGCGCTGCGTCTGCTGCAATTGATTCATAAGCAAATGACAACGCAAGATAAAAAACAGCATTCGCATTTACTTTTTCAGTTAACTCTGACTCAGTTTCGGCTTCAGACAACCAATTTCCGATGTCCTCCGGAGTTACTTTTGGAACTTTTGCTAACCGACTCTCCAGTCTTTCCGACACCTTCATTCGGTGTCACCTCCGTCACTGTGATTTTGTTAAGGCGTCATAACTCCTGCAGCTTTTAACTTTGCAATAAGGGCGTTTAAGTCTTTTACTACACCCGCTACGTCAGTCGCTGTACTATCCGCCTGTTTATCGACTTTTTTAGGAATCTGACTTGTTTTGTCTTGTAAATCTTTAATAATAGTGCCAAGCGACGTTTCTTTTGCAATCGGCATCGATTTATTTAACCGCTGAGCTTGATTTTCAGAAATAGACATGCATAAAACTCCTTTCAAAATACAAAAAAGGTAGCATACACGCTACCTTTTAAGCCATTGTTTTAGAGATATTTTCAAGAACAGCGATAGACTCTTTCGCATTCTTAACTTCAAATCCAAATTCCCCACGAATGACACGAGAGAAGTAGTCAGCACCATTTGGTGTAGCATCTTGATCATAAATTGGAGTTAAGTAACGTGCCTTTACTTTTTCTGTATCAAGAAGTAACGCACGATCTTTAGGCATATTTAAATCAACTACAACACTAGAAATCGCTCCACCTGGTAAATCCGATACAAACGATAAGATTTGGTAACCTGCCGTAGTATCTTGACGCGTAGTACGAATTGTATCGCCACCAAGTTTTGTGATTTGTCGTGCGATATTCGGTCCACATAGAATCGTATTTGCTGAACCACCTCGAGTAAATACTTGTTCTACAGCGTCATTTAAAGGTTTTGCCGCAATTTCGTTCCCTTTAAAGTCTTGCTTATGAGAACCTTCAATACCCGCAAATGCAAATAAACCACCTGTAGTACGCGGTTGTGTTGGAGAGCCAACATTTCTACGACCATAGATTAGAGAAGTGTTAGCTTCACGAATCATCTCTTGTAAACGCAGGTTTACTTGATAATCTAATTCGTTTGATACGCCGTATGTGTTCACTTGTTGTTGTGTACGTGAAACAGATGCGTATCTTGAAAAGATTTGTGAGAAGTTATGTGACACTAAACGGTCATTGATCTCATTCTTACGGAAAGCATCTTCACCTTCTGGTCTCGGTCTTGCTATGACTTTTAATTCACCACCAGCTGTAATTGCCTCCGCTTTCGTACTATCGTAACCACGTTGCACAGTGATTTTATCCGCGTTTTCATCGACACTTACTACACGTAGCACTTCTAAGCCGTTTTGTACCAGAGCATTTTCAGTGAATTTACGAGCCTCGCCTTTTTCTAAAACTAGGTCCGTATCCCCAACAGATGCGGCTGTTTTCACAATACCTGTATCAGAGTTTAAATAGTCGTTCTGCCATTCAAATTTAGTTTGTGTTAAAGCGTCTCCTACACCAATTAACCCGAAAAGAACAGGTGCTTTCGTGAGAATTAAATCCACATTCGCTTGCATTTGTCTTACTTGTTGTTGAAATTCGTACGTAGTTGGTACTGGCATATTTGTAGCCCCCTCAAATTATTTAAATAAAAATACCGCTGACTTTTAATCAACGATACGTTATTTCTTCGATTTTGCTTCTAACAACTTGTTATAAATACGTGTTACCTCGCCTGCATACTTTGAATCTTTTAACGCTTTTGTTTTCGCTTCTTCCAACTCTTTTTCTAAAGCAAGAATTTCATTCGCTCTCGGATTTGTTCCTGGATTCGCGCCACCAGCTGCATCTGCCCCCACAACTTTCTTGAACATCCAAGGTTTACTTTCTTTTAACGCAGTAACAGCCTCTTCAACTCCTTGATAATTACCACTCTCATCAAGTTGAATAGTCGACTTATCTAAAAGCGCCAATACGTCACCTGGATCATTCGCATCTAAAGCACGTGCAATACTCTTAATTTCCGTATTTAGAATACGTGTATTTGCTTTTTCTTGTGCTTTTTGCGCTGCTTCAGAAGCTTCTAGTGCCTTTTTGTCAGCTTCGTCTTTTTCAGCCTGCAAACGTTCAATTTCTGTCATTTCTTGCTTTTTACGCTCTTCTTCAGCCTTTTCAAATTCTGCTAATTTCGCTTTTACATTATCGTAGTCACCGTATTTCTCAGCGGATTTACTACGTTCACGTTCTAAGCGCTTCTTAACAATTTCGTCTAGTTCTTCTTGCGTAAAAGTTTTTGACGGGTCGTCAGTATCTCCAGGTTTTTTGTCTGGATCATCTCCAGAACCGCCACCATCAGAGAAAAACTGAAGATTTAATCGAAGTGGGAACTTAGGTGTTTTTTGTACTTGTTCTACAAAAAAATTTAATGCTGTAGCTTGTTTTGCGTATTCCATTTGCAAATCCTCCATTTTGAGCCTGTCGGCTATAATTTCCGAAAGTTTATAGCGCCATTTCGTAAGGCAAGTATTACTTTTCGTTATACGGATCCTGAGACTGTCGTTTCAACATCCGCTCTTGCATAATCTCCATGAACTTTTGTTCCGCATTTTCTTTACCACTTCTCGTAATAGCACCTTTAATTGATTCGATTTCGTTAGAAATTTCATCTCCTAACTGTTCGATAAGTGCTTTTTGATCTTGTGGTAACGGTAAACCGAAAATAATCTTGCTAGCATAATAGTTATCTACTTTTGCTAACATCGCTTTATCATATTTGAATTTTGGATCATCTTGTCTTGCTTTCATATAACGCAAAATATACTCATTTAAGGTTTGGAGGCGTGATTGCCATATAACCCATGAGCGTTGTGTTTTCGAAATGATATTACTGAATAAAAGCTGCACGGCCATGTCATTTATACCACCTGTATTCATCTCAGCCGTATTCACCATTGGTACTTCTGCTTTTTCATGTAGGCGTTTTTGCAATCGGTCCAGATACGCTTCAATGGTTTCTTTAAATCGGAATCCACTTTCCAACTTTTTAGCGCTTGGTTCACCTGCATCTTCAGCGCCGTCACCTAAATCCCATTTCGCACCTGGTGCTACTTGAAGTGGATTCTTCGGATCCTCATCTACGTTCGTCAGCAAGGTAATAGCAAACATTTCAAAACGTAATGCATCCGAGTAATCAGACATTTTTTTATCAATTTCCTCAGACAACTTTATTGTTTTTTCAAGTTCACTATAACCCGTAGTACGTTTACTTAGTTTTTCAGTCGGTACTGGTACTACAGGAATAAAATCAATACCCATTGATGAGCGCTCAACCCTATCCTCTTGTTTTTCTAAGTCACCGTTGTATATCGCCTCTTCAATTTCACAGTCGTACTCACCAGTTTCTTTACGCCAAACTAAGTAATACGATAACTTCCACATTTTCGTTTGTTCCTCGTCAAGCCATGCGATAAAATGAATTTCTTCCAGCTGATCTATATCCCAGTCGCTATACTTCGCAATAACTTCCGTCGATGGATGCCAAATAACCTTAAATTCACCACGACGTTTATCGTAGTGAAGACGGGCATACACACCAGTTTTTGAAATAGCACGGTCTTTCGCTGCTGCTAATAACTTCTCATGCATTCGGTTGTCATCCCAAACCCATGTTAATAACCGTTCCTTTGCCTTCGCTCTACTGTTTTCGCGTTGTTGCTCTTCACTAGGCTCATATCCTGATTGAATCATAAGAGCTGGATCGTCTATCACATCCGGAGGAACTGTGACTTTCGGTTCTTTTTCAAATTGCCACGCTGCAATCATGTTTACAATTTTTTGAGGATAATCAAGTTGTATTTTCGTAGGTTCGTAGTCGAGATTGTCTGGTTTTTTATAATCAGACCATACGTTTAAGTCTCCTTCATAACGCTCATACAAACGAACCTCGGCCATCATTCGTGCCCACTCAGAATCACCAAGCGCGGTACGAACTGGCATTACAATTTCCACTGGATTCATAAAATTACGATCACCCTGTACTCTCATTCAAGCCCCTCCTTTCTCAATATCTTGAATTTCCTGTAGTTCCCGCTTTACGTCTTGCACGTTTATATGCAATAGAAAAAGCCATTTGAACTGCATCCGGACCGTCATCATGCGGATGCATCGGATACATTTCAAATTGCTCCAATAAAGCACGTAAATGTTTCATAAAACGTAATTTACCGCTCTGTATATCTGGTAATAACGACTCAATACGTAGTGCTTTTCGTGTACGCTGCTTAATTTGTTTTAAACGAGTCGATGACGGATATCCTTTCTTCTGCAACGCTTCCCCAACTTTCTCAGCAAACCACTCCTGTGCTTGTTGTGCCTCTACTGCGATTGATTCATATTGATATGCCAGCGTGTATTCTACAGCCTTTTCTAACAACGTATTTGGATGCACACGCTCCATAAAAATATCGATAATGTAGCACGTGCCTGTTTCCACGTTTTTGGCAAGTGTAACTACTACGCTGTAGTCACCTTTTTCTTTTCCCATTGCGAAATCAACCGCACCGTAATACAAAAGTTTTTTATCTTTTAAATCATCTTCAGTACAGTACGTGAAATATTTAGGTTTAAATATCTGTCTTTCCTCATCAGTCGGGTTACATAGATACTCCTGGTTAAACGCTTTTGTTCCGTCATCTTCCCTGATTTCCATCAAATCAATGTAAGGGAAATGTGATGGCCATAACGTTTTTGTTCCCCGAAGCATTTCTTCTTTGTTTTGTTCGTAAAATTCATGAGCTTTATCAGAAGCGCCCTCTTCATCCACCTGACGAATCTCACGCCATTTTTGCCATAAATCTTCTCGCTCTGACCATTTTAGGATTGCCGGAAATGATCTTGATACGAAATCACGACGGTTTTTAATTACATGATGCAATAAACTGTCGTAACAAACGATGGTACCCATATAAATACAGGCACCTTCTTGACGACTTAAACCTGGAAGCAATTCTTCTTTGAACCAGCGTTTGTTTTTGGCAATCAAGTCAACCGTCGCGGTATTTTCTTTACTCTCCAAATCATCCAAAATGTAGAGCTGAACTCTTTTTGAACCGTGACGTAAACCACGTACCTGTGTCCCTATACCTTTTGCTTCGACTTTCGTGTTTGTTAAAGTCACAAATTCTTTGTCGTTATCTACTTCATTTCGGCTTTTTTGCTCATGAAGTAAGATTCCGAAATCCTCGCGTAATTTTTCGTTATATTTTAACTGATCACGCGCCCAGGATATAAAGTCACCGGCTACATCGGAAGTCTCGGATATCAAAACAATGTATTGCTTTAATCGATACACGACTTGATGACACAAATAACCGTTACTCAGATAAGCGGTTTTTGCATGACCACGTCCTACACTCCATGCTACTTTTTTCTTTTTCTCCCTACCTGTTGTGATGTCATCTAATAGCTCACATAACGTTTGGTGAAACTCTGCAGCATCATCCATCGTTACTCCGGCAGGGATTAAGTTATCTGGATTCCCTGGATTTCCTTCTTCAGAGAAATACTCATACATGAAGTACAGCATGTCATGTTCTCCACGGTGCACCCTTTTTAACTTTTCTAACTCATCGATGTCAGCAAGTAGTGTATCCATGTAATATTCTGTAGCCTCACCAGTTTCGTACAACTCTTGTAATTTCTTCGCCCTTTCTGCTACAAGATTGATACGTTCCTGACGTTCTTGACGGGCTAACCATTTACCGTCTATATATGCCATGTAGCCCGCCCTCCTTTTACTCGCCTGTCAATTTTTTTAATTTCTGAAGCTGCTCTTCAATTTCCGCATTTGTACGGGTCGCATTTCCTAGATCACCCTCGATTACTTTCTTATCAGTCAGTAAACCGAATCGCTGCATATACAATTGCATGGCTTTCACACTCGGTTGTGGCCCTAAAATTAACTGCATTAACTTGCTGTACACCTGCTCGCGCTTCTCTGCTAGAAAACTATCCGCCACTTCACTCTTGAATGCGATGAAGTCCTGGTTCTTAGTTCGCCACTCCCAAAGCGTTGTCCGATTTATGCCTAACTCGTTGGCCATTTCGTCCTGAGTCCTTTTTTCCTCGTTGTTCGATTCCATCAACTCGTTTTCTACAAGCAGGTACGCCGCTTGAATTTGTTTAGCTGTAAGTTTCTGTTTTAACTCGTCTAACTTCGCCATCATTTCGCTCCCCTTTCTTCGTGAAATAGAAAAAGGCAACCGATTTAGTATCGATTGCCTTGAAATTCTTATATTTTGTGTAGCCCCCCCGAGTTTAAAAATTCTGGCGGAACGTTACGAGCGCCTGCCAGCCCCTCACCAGATTTGCCCTCCCCCGGGGTACTGAATATTTTCTCGAACAAAAAGAAAAAGCCGAAATTATTTTTCCGACTCTTTTTTCTTTTTTGCTCGTATTAGTGTACTTTTACTGATTCCGGTCATTCCTTCGACTTGCGTATATGAATGCTTATCTAATAAGCCTAATGCGTGTTCAATTTGCTTTTTGCTATATTTATTCGGCCTGCCTTCTCTGAAGTCTGCACGTTGTTTAGCGATAGCTTTACCTTCTTGCGTTCGTTCAACAATCATGTCACGTTCAAATTCAGCGAACGCACTCATGACATTGAATACTAAACGTCCTGTCGGTGTATCCTCTATCAGCCCCATGTTTAGCACGTGAACCTTTACACCTTTTTCAAATAGTTCTCGTACAGTATGTATTGCATCGACAGTTGAACGTGCGAAGCGATCCAGCTTAGTAACTACCAACGTATCGCCTGACTCCAGCTTCAATAGCAATTCCTTAAACTTAGGCCGATCAGCTTTAGTACCGGTGAACTTCTCTGAATAAATTGTATCGCAACTTTCCTTCTCTAGCGTTTGAATCTGTGCTTCTAAGTCCTGATGAACTGTACTTACCCTTGCGTATCCGTATTTCATTCGTATCAGCTCCATTTCGGCGCTAACTAATGAATCTAAGTTATGACACCGTTTGATACATTGATACTATCACATCGTCAAAACGTTGTCAAAACCTTTTAAGTTATGATACTGAAAGGGAACTCCTTTATTACTTCATAAATCTGGTGGGTACACTCTTAAATTCTACAACATCATAAACTTTTCCATATTCAGTAGCCAACTACCTATTTATGGTTGGACAATTATCATAAAGTATACAACTTAATAAAATATCTAGAATAAGAAAAAAGGAGTGATTATATTTGTATTATCCGTTTTATTACCGTGCCCCAACTTATGAAGAATGTATGGAACTTTGCATGGAAAAAGGATGGCCTCACGATGCTTGTTATGAGGCATGTCATTCGTTTCCAAAACAACATCCTGTGCATACATCATATCCACATACATCACCTACAGTGCCTAACAGTATAATCCAAGCGGCACCTTATAGTAGCACAAATCAACAACTACAATGTTTTTTAGCATGCATCCAAAATGGTGGGATGCCTAATTATTGTTATAACTATTGTTCCTGGGGTAATCCCTATCACATGCAAACAGTACACTCATCAGCTGAACGGTGCTATCAACAATGTAGGAATTCAGGAGGCACTCATGAACACTGTGTGCGTTCCTGCGAAGATGTAGATAAATTACTATTATATCGTTAAATAACAAGTTTACTCTAACTCTACCCCCTGAGTTTCATAGGCTCTTCTCTCTCAGCGAGCTCGGCTAATAAAAACTTCCATCAGTTTCACCTTCCGTGTTGCCAACAGTTAGATAACCACTACAGTAGTCACCTTAGTTTCTACCTACTATATATCCCACAATCAGTCCAATCCAACGGACATAAAAATAGCCATGATACCCTAATGACGGGCCTCATGGCTATGCGTATTATTTATTGTTGGAGTAGGACACAAATTCACCATCCTAGCATAAATTGTACCTACTATGACCCCACCTTGTCAAGACTCGTACAAATTTTTTATTAAACTTCTCATACCCGCCATATCACCGTTAATACTTATGTGCAATAAATCTATGGCTTGTCTACAGCGTGCGTAATACAATTTCGCAGTGATATTCATAGTCCGTAATGTATTCCTTCTAGGAATCTTGTACACATACCGAGCAAGCACTATATATTTCATGTTCTTCGGTAATTGTTTAATTGCCTGATCCAGCACAATCTTATTCAGCCGTCCATCGCTTTTCCCGTCCTGTGCACTAGGTCCAGTAAAGCTAGGCGGCGCATCAGGGAACCGATCACCTACAGCCAGTGATTCGTAATTCTCCAGCCATAGTCGTATTGTCTTCTTTGAAATATAGCCATCAATTCTGGTCATCTCCGAACCTCCTGACTCAGAAAATCAACCCCCTAAACAAAAACGTTAAATCATTAATAGTATTACATACTATATAACTATTAATAAATAACACTATATATATAATATATAATTATTAGTTTTATATTTATATTATATATATAAGGTATATTTTTTTAAGGGGGGGGCCTTTTTTATTTTGTTTTTTTTTTAAGTACTGTAGTGTATTAGACCCCCTCCTAAAAACTTTTCTTTTATATATTTTTATTCTTTGTATGAGCTGTGGTACTTATTGCTTTATCTTTGTTCTTTCGCTATCAAGGTAAAAGTAACTTGTTTAGTATTCTGTGATGTGTTGTGTAACGTAATAACCCATTCATCTAATTGTCTATCATAACTCTCAATTGCATACACTTTATCATTTGGCGAACTTATTTTCCAACCACAGTTGATAACATTCATCTCAGGTGCCTTCAAATAAGCAATCAAAAATTGATCAGGTCCAACTGGTTCAGGGTTCCAAGAAAATGACCAGAACTTATGTCCCAGGTCGTGCCTTTTAGGAGCGCTAGGAGCATATAAATGAGCTTCCAACTGTCTTTCGTTCCGATAGCCATGCATATGACCTTGATTTACATTTTGGGAGAATTGATAGTCGAAGTCTGTATTTTGGTTATCAGTTGAATACGTCATTCTGTAGTCTGAATCTACACTTGAATCATAATTTGGATACATCGCGTTCTGATAGGGATGCCAGTAATTATTATACATAAACAATCACTTCCTAATTTTTATTTACAATCACATAGTATTAATCAATACTCCCCAAGTGCTTAACCAATATCAAATGAGGCTTGTAAATTATAACAAGAGCCATACTAAATAATGTTCTTGAATATTCACTGTACCAAATCTCGAAACACGTGCCACGCTGCTGTTGTCTCATAACCACGTAGCACTGACTTTCCAGCTAGGAGAAACTGTTCTTCAGTCACTTTCGTAATCAATCCTTCTCCAGCATACACATTGCCCTGCTCCGTCTCGATATTCACATCATGTAACTGGTTCGTGGCCACAAATTCACTTACCCCATAATCCACAACATGGAGACTCCAGGTGAGCTTACCCGTAACAACTCCTTCTTGTACCGTCACATACCCATCGTAAAACGGAACATCTACTCCATCGATTTGTAAGTTACGGATTTCTTCAGACGTCATGTTCCTTACTCCCGCAGCCACACGTTCCACGAATTTCAGTTGTTGTTCAATATACGAATCATCTTCTTTCCCGCCACTTACGATCCAATCCTTAATCCGGTTCATCACATCTTCTAAAACGGCCTCCTGTACTTGTGGGGCTAATTCCGTGATACGATCTATATAATTCACTTGTTTCTCTCCTTTACCTCACTACTAAGAACATATATTCCCTAAAAACAGGACTTACATAGTTACCATCTGTTATAATTATCAATGTTGTATTAAATACTAAATTCGAATGGAGATGAAGTAATGACACTAATTGCAGGTATCGTTTTACCTAACGGTATTCTTATTGCCAGTGATACACGTCATAGTATCGAAAAAACCGACGAAATAGATAACGATTATATACGTAAAATTACGATTGTAACCCCTAACTGTATATTAGGAACTTCGGGTTCTGAAAGTTCTTTTTACACCGCTAAAATCCTACGTAACTGCTTATATAATAATGCGCATGCTTTAGATAATATATCTTTACGTAGTTATATACTTAATTTTTATAATGATGTGAATGATTTCCACTCGAAAACTCATATAAATAATCATCCAATAGGTAGCGCTCTTCTAGCTAATTATGATGATGAGAGCAACAGTTTCACATTGTTTTCTGTAAAAAACTACATAGGTCTGACAGAACCCTTTACACATAGCAAAGTTGGAGCAATTGAGCTAATAGGTGCAAACGAAAAAATTCAGGATAAAGCTAAAATCCAAATACAAACTGTATTACAATCACTAACAGAAGATCAGTTAAACGCCACAAATGCGTATGAAAATATCGCACGTCAGTGCCAAACTATTTTTCAGCAAGTTGCTAAGGAACACGTAGGAATCAGTGATAAACTTTACGTCGTTTATTTAACTACTTTACATAAAAAACCTGCCGTTGCTTGTTTTTTACTTGAGGAAAATGGAACGTTACACAATATTGACAGAGAACAAGATGGAGAGATTATAAGCTACACAAGATAACCGCTTATTTTACACCCTTCTTAGCTAAAAACTGCCTTGCGCTATCCGTAAGCCGGTAATAATAAACATGCTCATCATCTTTCGTGAATTGCTCCAATAGACCTAACTGAGAGAGTTGTCCCAGCCACGTATCAAACTGCGTAGTAGGGATTTCTCCTCCTGCCTGGTGCATCGCTCGTAAGATTGCTTCCGAACCTTTCACTCTATACCTCGTAATTTTACGATTTCCAGTGCTTGTTGCTCCGTAAAACCTTCCGAAACAAGTGCATCATAACGTGCTTTATATAATTTAGACATTTCACGCTGCATACGCATTTGCATCGGTAACGCCTTTACAAAATTGTCTAAAATCATTTCCAGTTCGATATTTGTATATTGCTTATTCGGTTCGCTCATTTTATCGCCCCTTCAAACGTGCTTCGATTTCCGCTAATACCTGATCAATCCCTTTAGGACTTAGCACGAGTTTCCCACTAGCTAGTTCAATATTTCCTTCTGAAACCTCGCCTGTAATTTGGCAAGAGTTATTAGGATTATATTTTTGTAGAATAATAGATTCACCATCTACGAAAATCTCCATCGGATCCTTTACCTGGATACCTAATGTACGGCGTAATTCCATTGGAACCACAATTCGTCCTAATGGATCAATGTTACGAATAATACCTGTCGATTTCATTTCTCTTTAGCCCCCTTTTTCGTTGCTGGTACTATCTTGAGTTTCGCGTTACATTTATGGCATTTCGTAAACCGCTTCATGAAGTACGTTTTTCATTTCTTCTTCATGCTTTGTTACATTATCTGAAATCTTGATATGTTGTTCGTGATACGTTATTTCAGCAATTCTTACCTCAACCTTTTCCTTTTCTTCAATCTAACTTTTAGTTATTTCCACATCATAAGGAACACTGCCAATCATTAAGCGTTTTGGTATATTCATATAAAATTATCCTCCTTCAATTTGGAAATTTGGTAAATCTACGATTAAACTCTTATAAATTTTCATTTCGATAAATAGATTATTAGATTCTTCCACCTATATACCGTATAATTGTCACGAAAGGGGTTATATAATGTATAAGTTTTTAGAAGAAAATTGGTCGTCTTTACTTAGATTTGGATTACCTATTGTTATCTCAATGGCATCATTCATCATCTCATTTATTACATATCGTGCTAACAAAAAATCCTTAGATGTTACTTTTGAAAAAGAACTATTTATTATCGATTCTATTAGCACGAAAAATTTTGCTATAGAAAATAAAGATGGTATTTATGTCTGCTTTTTAAAGGTAGTAAATCCTTCCCCCTCAGATATTGCTTACTTCGATTTAGTTGTGATTGATAAACATAAACCTAGCAATAGTATCGGTATTTATAATCAATTAAGTTTAAAAATTTACGATGAAGATATGTCTTACTATAAGTACGAAACACCATATGGTATTGCTAACTTAAATGTACCCCCCTCGAATTATGGCGTATTTAAATCTAATAGCTTTACTCGTTTGGATATCGCATTTACACCCGCACCAGACACTAAAGAGGTTATAATTACGTTTAAAGTAGCTATTAATTCAAGCCGCGTAAATCCGTACGCTAATTATCGTCAAAATTTTAAATATTATGCAATGAAATACCAAATTAGAGATGAGCATATGCATGTTAAACAGATAACTATTTAGCCTTTCTAAACTGGAAGGCTTTTTTACTTATTCTCCACTTCAGCTTTCAATTTATCTCGTAACCACTTATACTCTAAATCCTTTTTATCGATTTTCGCTTGGATCACTTTTGCCTGGTCCTTTGTATAACATTTACGGAAACCGTTGTATAATTTCGAAATTTCTTTCTGCAGCTGTCTCATTTCACGGTTCGAATAATAACTTACAAATTCTGTTTTACAGCTTGGACAAATGAAATAGTGCTTGTCCACACGGTTTGATAATCGCGCTACGAGCATCTGGACACGAAACACGTGCTCACATACTTCACATTTCGCTTTTACGGGTTTCATAGTTTTGGATGCTCCTTTCTTTCAAAGGATTTTTTGTTTGGTTTCTAACAAACTTCATCTTTAATTTTTCTGGTTCTAATGAACCTCTAGACGAATACACCATATACTAATTTAAATACGTTCTAGGAAAGCAGGTGTGTACTATGCCTTCTGTCGTTGGAAATCTTGTCGTTCAAAACAGTAATGGTGCTTTCAATTTAGGGGATTTTTATAACGTATCTCCAAAAGAGAATACAAAATCTTATAATGGTTCAGGGGCATCAAATGTTTCTTTTGTTGTTAATACCTTTAACGGTGTTAGTGCAACGAATACATTTGATTCTGATGTTGCTGATCAAGATCAAGTTATATCAAGTTAAAATTATTTTTTCCCTCTCCCCCTTGAATAAAACTCGATATTCCGTCAATACTGTGCATAGGCGATAGCCAAAACTCATATTAATGAACCTCTATCAGCAGTAGTTCCCTGACCTAAGCAGTTAGCTTTTGCTAGCTGCTCTTTTAATTACACATTTTTGTCTTAACACTCATATATTATTGAGAATTAAAAAATCATTTCATGTATAAAGGGAAAGTATTCTTTTTCATTACTCCACTCCCTCTTTAAATACCACTGTTTGAATAAGGTTTTTAAAGAGGGAATACATTAAAAAAATCTTGGTTACACTGTAAACAGGCTCATGAATAGCCAATTTTACTAATACCCATTCTATGTCTATTACCTTGGGCCGAGCAGTTAGCTTTTGCTAACTGCTCTTTAATTGTAAATAGCACTCAATTAACTGGCCTTACATATAATATTCTGAGTTCCTTTCTTTATAAAATAGTCGTTATAAAATGGATCTCGTCACGAGAGCACTTTACTAAGTGCTCTTTTTGTGTTCCGAATTAATATAAAATGAAATTTTCATTTAATTTTCTTATCTGCTTAATATTTTGATATCTGTTTATACTATAATTGTAACTTTTGGTTACAGCATATATCGGCTACTTCTAAAATTGTACAACGGAGCAGTTAGCTACTTCAGCTAGCTGCTTTGTTGCGTTTAATGGATTTTTTGACTATTTTTGCATATCATTTTTAAAACTGTCTATAATATAGCTGTAACTTGTGGTTACAATTTGCGTTTTCATGTGGGTTACTATGTACAACAGGCAGTTAGCTGATTCAGCTAGCTGCTTTGTTGTGCTTAATAAAGTTTTTATTTAGCTTTCTTGCATAACATTTTCAATTCTGTTCATATTATGAGTTGTAACTTGTAGTTACAACTCATAATATGTACGCTTAGTAAAATTCCTCAGCGCATTACAATGGAGCGGTTAGCTAGATTAGCTAGCTGCTTTGTTGTGTAAAATGAAGTTTTATATAAAGTTTTCTCAACACCTACTATCTGGAAAATAATTACCTTTTATGGTAACGTATTGGTAATCCCATAAAGTTCTATTGTTCCATTAAAAGGGCCCGCACCCCTAATCGGGTCCTTTTTAATGTTTTCTACTCAAATAGCGTTTTTGTTCAAATACTTCACGTCCATAAAAAAATTACATTTGGTATCACATACTCTTTTACATTAAGAGTTTTAGTCAGAAGAGCACTTATATATGGTGCTCTTTTTTGTATGGAATGTGAAATAGAGGCTTACTCTTAAAACCTTTCATGTAATTTTTATAGTTTTTCCTTACACCCATATGTCTGCTTGCTCATAAGTTGTTAAAGTATAAATATGAATTGGCTAGTTAGTTTAAAACGGAGGTGTAAAAATGAGTGAATTTAAAAAGAAATGTCACATCCCCTTTCCATGTGCCTTTCCGTTGCCTCAAATCGGGTCTACTGGATTAACAGGTGCTACTGGGCCTTCGGGACCTACTGGAGCTACCGGACCTTCAGGTGGACCTCCGGGACCTCCAGGACCTCCGGGACCTCCAGGACCTACTGGAATTCAAGGTAATCTGGGACCTACTGGGCCTCAAGGTATTTCTGGACCTCAAGGGATTCCTGGGATTTCTGGATCTATTGGTCCAACTGGACCTACTGGAATTCAAGGTATCCAAGGCATCCAAGGCATTCCTGGCATTCAAGGTCCTATTGGACCGACTGGAATAACGGGGGTCACTGGCATTCAAGGGATTCAAGGCATTCAAGGGATTCCTGGCATTCAAGGCATTCAAGGGATTCCTGGCCCGACCGGCCCTCAAGGGATTCCTGGCATTCCTGGTTCTGTCGGTCCAACTGGACCTTCTGGAGCTGTTGGACCGACCGGCCCTTCCGGTGGACCACCAGGACCAACGGGCCCGACTGGACCTTCCGGGGGACCACCAGGACCAACCGGAGTGACTGGCCCCACTGGACCTACTGGATCACCAGGACCAACCGGACTTCAAGGTATCCAAGGTATCCAAGGCATTCCTGGCCCCACTGGACCTCAAGGAAGTCAAGGGATTCAGGGGATTCAAGGTAATCCAGGGCCTATTGGTCCTATTGGACCCACTGGAATAACTGGGGCGACTGGAATTCAGGGCATCCAAGGTATTCAAGGTAATCCAGGACTTATTGGACCTATCGGCCCGACTGGCCCAACTGGGCTTCAAGGTATCCAAGGTATCCAAGGTATCCAAGGCATTCCTGGGCCTACTGGATTACCAGGAACCGCTGGAACTACCGGACCTACTGGGCCTACCGGTCTTACAGTATCTGGATTATCTCAATACGCTTATATTTTCAATACAGCAGCTCAAGTTGTTGCCTTAGAAGCACCTATTCTTTTTAATTCGAATGGTTTAATGACACCTGGTTTTACTCATACTCCTGGAACTTCTCAGATTATGGTTATTAATGCAGGAGATTATAAGATTTCTTTTTCTGTATCAGGAGTTGAACCTAATCAATTTACGCTCTTTTTAAATGGTGCTCCAGTTACCAACGCAGTTTATGGATCAGGTGCAGGTACTCAGCAAAACAATGGGCAAACAATCCTCTCTTTAGCCGCAGGTGATGTTCTTACCCTTCACAATCATACTTCAGCTGCTGCGGTCACTTTGCAAACTTTGGCAGGTGGAACACAAACAAATGTAAATGCTTCAATTGTAATTGAAAAGTTAGATTAATTTAATCATTTGTTTCTTGAAACTCTGACAGTAAATAACCTGGTGTAGATTCCTTTTTTCAATGAGCAGTTAGTTTTTGCTAGCTGCTTTTTTATATTGATTTAATAATAAAATTTAGGTCTTATTTCTTTTTTTTTTACACCATATACTTCTAACCTAGCCTCAGCTCAAAGTGTTACCTCCTATCTTAAAGAGCACTTATGCATGGTGCTCTTTTTTATTTTGTTTTCTTTTATTTCCGAATAACATTTTCAACTCTGTTCATACTATTTCTGTAACTTAAAGTTACAAACTATTTCTGTAAGCGCAGCTTTTCTTTTGTACAACAAGCAGTTAGTTTTATTAACTAGCTGCTTTGTTGTGCAAAAAAGATTTTGTTTTAAAACAGCACCTATCTAAAAAACATACATAAAATATCTTGGGTATCCTTTTTCAATATTAGTTTTGGTCAGAGAGCACTGTCAAAAGTGCTCTTTTAGTGTATTGCAATGTATCACGTCTTACATACAATAAACATAGATTGTAATGAGCACGCAAGACATAATTTTTATATAATCGCGTACATTTTTTGTACGCGATTTTTATTAAATAAGAATTTTGTTTAATTACTATTAACGTTTTAGACTTCCTTGAATACATTAATATCACAAGAAATTCTATATGGTGCTCTGGTCCAGTTACCTTGAGTTTCTTGCAGACCTTGTGTGAAGAATCCGTTTATAACAAACGGGTTCTTTTATTTTGGGTTATAAAATAACTATTTTATTAAAAATCTTTAATGAGCTAATCCTTACAATTTTGTAATACTAATGTCACTGAAATCAATTTTTTCACTATAAACTCTTTACTATAATTTTCCTTATAAAGTTATAAACACACAGTAAGGAGCGACTTAAAAATGTCTTTTTCTCAATTAAATATTGATACTTTTCGAGCAATCAATGATTTAGGGAAGTCATATTCATCCCTAAACTCAACTATGGTATTTGTGGCGGAATATATGGTGTATTTTTTAGGTTTAATTATTATGGCTTATTGGTTTACTCAATCTAGAAAAAACAAAATGATGATTATTCAAGCGATGGTTGCTTTCGTAACTGCTGAAATAATTGGAAAATTAGCAGGGAATTTGCATTTGAATTATCAACCATTTGCAGTATTACCTAATGTTAATAAACTTGTCGATCATGCAGTAGATAATTCATTTCCTAGCGACCATACGATTCTATTTTTTTCAATTTGTTTTTCATTCTGGCTTATTCGTAAAAAGGCTAGATGGTTATGGCTTGTACTTGCATTCTGCGTAGCTATTTCTCGTATTTGGGTAGGAGTTCATTATCCTTTCGATGTCATAACAGGAGCTTTAATAGGAATTATTTCAGCGCTATTTTCATATTGGTTAACACCGAAAATTACATTCATTAAACAATTGCTTAATCTTTACGAAAAAATAGAACAAAATGTAATACCATCCAAAAACAAGTCAAAAAACTTTTGATTAATCTCACAAAGCTAAAAAGATTACATATATTACCGAGTATTTTTCAATATTGTCTTGATCGAAGAGCGCTCCCCTGGGTGCTCTTTAATTTTAAAATAACGCTTTTATTAAAAAACGAACATTCAACTTAAATCGCAGCTGACAATCCAATCCAAATTCCGAACATTAATACTCTTCACTAATATTGTTTGCTTCCATCCAGTTTTCACGTTCTGCGCATGCAATCATCTCTTGCTCCGCTTCAATTTCTAGGCGTTCTTGTTCGTTCCATTCTCTCACCATATTTCTTACCTACTTTTCTTATAAAATTCAAATTTGATCTCTATCAAAATCTTCAATACCATGTAAAGTTTACGTAAAGATTGCTATGATTCAGCCTGTCAACCTCAGAAACGTTATATAATGAATTTGCAAACACCTGGTTTGCGCACAAGTACCTTTCTGTACGACATAACTCTTTTGCTAGGAGAAATCCTAGCCTTTTTTATTTGAGATCTAAAACATGGGGTTCTCAGGCTTTATCACCATTTTCGCTCTAAATCGATACCCCTTACTTTCTAAGTAACCAACAAGTGTTAATGCGCTTTTCCCAAACCTTTCTGCAATTGCATCTACCGTGTAACCTTTTTCAAATAGGTCTAAACTAATTTGTATTTCATTTTCTGTATAAGATGCTTGGCTTTCTACAGGTCTCTCGAAGATTCCAAGCTCCTCCAGTTTTTTCTTTATTGCACTTTCTGTTCGCTGGAGACGTTTCGCGATATACAAATACGTATAACAATTCGCTTTGACCATACTTTTTAGTAACAATTCATCTTGTTTGGTCCAAGGCTCCCTTTCTTTTTTCCTTCTATACGCATCCGCATCACGTTTCTCTTTCATCCATTCTGGTTCAGGTCCTAAAATCCCATATTCAACCTTTGAAAAATCAACTACCTGCTTATGTCGTTTTAACCAGTCCCAGAAATCCTTATAGTAAACAACTTTTACTTTTTGTGTTTTTACAAACAACTTTAGCCTTATAGGAAATGCGAACCTTTTATACCACGATTCAATTGTTTTATAACTTACTTGTAATACATCTGCTAGTTGGAGCACTGTAAGCCCATTGAAGTGTAGGCGGGGATCACTTAACCCTATACGATTCGCTTTTAGTTTTATGGCATTTACAGTGCGATCTAACTTCTTTGCAATACTTTTAATGCTATATGTCCCCCAGGAATCCTCGAGATACGCTACCTCTTCTTTTGTCCAAAGAATAACTTTCCCCACCATTTCGCCTCCTTTTAGTACCCGGATGCCTGACGATCATGATTGATTTTATTTTTTTCGATATATGCGTTGTAAATTTCAATAGCCGAAAATCCAAGCGCTGCACCTAAGTAAGCCAGGTCATTCATCAAGGTCATGTAATGTGCTGCAGTCCATAATTTGTTTTCATATAAATCGTTAAACACATCGATAATTTCTGTTTTTGTATTTCCTTTGCTATTACGCACTACAAAGGCATCGATATATTTATTCCATTCACGTTCTAATCCAATCGATAAAGCAAAGTGAAGTGCGTCAACAAATTCGTCTAATAACGGATTGTAGTACTCCTTATCTTCTTCCATCATTTGACCCTTGTTACGTACACCTTTTGTAATCGGCTTGTTATTTTCACTCCAAAACTTATGACCGCGCCACACATGAAGTAACTCACTTAACTCGTCACGAAATGATAATTTCTTTTCTTGAAACAAGGACACGTTTTGCAAGCTACGTTTTTCTACAATCTTGTTATCAAGATCTTTTTGAAGCTGGAATAAATGAATGATGTTCATTGTTTTGCACGCTCCCCTTTTTTAAACAAATCTATAAAACTTCTCACCATTCTTTCTACACTGGCACCAGTTAAGGAATTAACAAAGGGTGCAGTTTCTGCAAATTTTAAAGAGTCCTTTTCAGGTATTCCCGCACAAATCAACTTTTCTTTTACAGCTTCAATGATTTTTACTCTTTTCTCGTTCTTACTATTGAACTGAGCCTCCACGACCTTTACAGCCTCATCCTTATAGCAACCATGCTTTTCCATGTAGTAATACACTTCTTTCCAGAACTCGTTGTCTTTTACTACTGTCATCTCAATCGCCCCCTTCTTATCTAACAATTACAAAGCTAACAATGACCGCTACCAACATATAAGAAACAAATAACGAAATAGACTTTTTACGTGAATTTTTAAACTGTTCCCGTAATTCGTTATTTTCTTTCAATACACGTTTTGCGTAATTGTCTTTCACTTTCACCTGAGACTTGTATAAGTCAACTTCTAACTGTAAATCACGATTCTCTTGCATCACATCTTTTAATTGTTGCTCCGAATTGTCCAAGTACACTACCGCCTTTCGTAGCTCACCTTTTGCTACTTTCCTTTTTTGCCTAACCATTTCACGTTTTAATTTTTCTAGTTTCCGATCACTTTTCCGATTTTCGTACCCCTTCCCTTGCTGTCTACCACCCACAATCGCACATCCTTCCTACAGCTTTTTATTTTCTTAAATGCTCTAAAAATAGTTCATTAAAATTCTCGTTTTCTAGTTCCTCCAATCGCTTCTGTACACGTTCTAAACGTACTGGCCCCAAACCTAAGACCTCTTTTACTGCACGTAATGCTAATGTTCGACCATCTTTATACGATAAAAGGGATACTTGCTGTACTTCACCCCTGTGAAAACTTTGCCGCTCCCTTGTTCTCTTTCTCTCACGTTCACTCGCTCGGCGTTGTTGACGGTTCAAGGCGTTCATCGTCTTCCCTCCATTTTTTAAAGCAACTGCTGAATAGTAATTCTGCGTATGGATCTTGTGGTACTGGGTCTAGCACACCAGTCTTTTTATCTTTTCTTAATGAACTTACTACCCAAACCATGTTGTACGGTTCTCCAGCAATACTTCCTACAATTCTTGCCGGCTTTACACGTGGTAATGCTGTTGCATGACGCTTCGCAAATAATGATTTACGCGGTCCCTCTCCTCTTCCCACATGCTATTCCTCCCTTTGTTTAAGCCAGGACTCAACACTCATTTTCTCGCCCCATCGATAACCTACACTTCCTTCTGCCTCAATCGGAACTGGAAATCCTGGTACTGGAGGTTGCTCCATAACTTGTTTAATTTGTTTTTCTACTGCAACTACAATTTCCGGATCATCATCTATTTCAAAAATGATTTCATCGTGAATTTGTGCAATCATATCGGCACTACCATGAGCAAGTACACCTTCTTGTTTACCAATAGATTCATAAATTTCATTTTGTACTTTCTTCATAATGTCAGCCGCACTACCTTGCACTGGTGTATTCGCTGCTTGTCTTTCAGCTGAGCCACGATCTCTTCTATTCGCGCTGTTAATGCCAGGTAGTAATCTCATATATCCATAAATCGTTTGTACATAGCCTTGCTCCCGTGCTTCTAAAACAATCTTGCGTTGATACTCTGGTATGCGTTTGTACGCTGTTTTAACAGCATTTACAATCTGCGCACATTCATCTAATGTTTTACGAATCATGTACTTCGTTTTAAATGTGAACTGTAAAGCGTGTTCCGTACCGCCATAAGAAATACCGAAGTTGCCCGCCTTGGCATCTGTACGTTCTTTCTTTACAATTTCAGCCTCAGACTTTCCAGTCATTACAGATGCGGTTCTACGGTGCATATCGCCACCTGTGTTAAATAACTCAATCATGACCTCATCGCCTGATTTCCATGCCATTAAGCGAAGCTCGAACCCTGAGAAGTCAATGAAGAATAATATCTTTCCTGGTTTAGGTACAAAGAAGTTTCTTATCTTAAACTCATCATTATCTGGTCTCGGTACGTTTTGTCCGTTCGGATTAAAGCTGTTTAAGCGTCCTGTTTCTGTGAATGGACTGTACCCTGCATGGATCCGTCCACTCATAAAGTTCAAGTACTTTTCACGTCCTATGATGTGCGAAGAAAGTAATGTCGTGTATTTTTGTATTTTCTTTAGCTGGTCAATAACTTCTAGTGCCTGTTCTTTATAAGGATGCGGTTCACGTTTTGCGATACGAATCGCTCCGCGTTCTAGCTTATCTAAAGTAGGATCCTTTTCCGGATCGATATTCTCCCAATTTTCAGGTAATGAAACACCGAGGTATTTTTCCTCGTCGATATCGTTCAGCTTGTTTTCAAGCATAAATGCCATATCGATAAGCGCCTCTTGATCAAGACTCGCGCCTGTTTTTCCATATTTGGCAATCGGTATTTTTAAGTAATCAAACATTAAGCTTTTCACTTCGTTCGTTTTACCTGATTTACCGGTATTTATATCAATATTGAACGTTTCTTTCGCGATTTGTTTAATACGTTCAGCCGCTTGCTCTTGCATAATTTCCGCTTCTTGTTTCTTTTGCGTTGCAAGGTTTGGATCCCAATTCATTCCCCAATATTCCATAAGGCCGATAGCACGTGTGAATGACATTTCAATCTTATGAAGCCATTCCTCATATCGCGGAATTTGAGCTGCAATTTGAGACCAATATTCGTAATGCTGCACAGCATAATCCGAGTCTTCGGCGGAGTAAAGCAGCCCTTCACCTTTACTCGCATCAATTTCGTCAAAGAAATTGACCTTGTATTTCTTTAAAAGGGCTGAAAAGTCGTTCATCGTTACACCAAAAATGTGTTTCGTAGCTGGTTTTAAACCCCATCCGCTTGTAGGTTTTTTCGGGTTATTAATCTTTTGAGGTGCTGCGATTTGTAAACACCGTACCCACATAATCAATGGATCTGCTACTTTTCCTAAAATGTATTTACCGTACTTCGCTGCATATTTCGTTTCAAAAGACAAATTGACCGCAATCTTTAATACCTTTTCATTTTTAAATAGGTATTCATCAAGCAAATCTAGAACCAATTTCCTAGCTTCATCTCTATCCATACTTGGTTCAAATACTTGGCCAACTTTATGTGAGATTGGAACAACTCTTGACTCGTGTGCCGTCGCTGACAGCGATACCGTACAAATCTCACCTTGCCACGGATCCAATGGTGTTTTTAAATACGCTTTTTCTAAGCTCTCACTTCGGCTTTCCGCTTCTTTATCATCGATAATCCCTGTAGTACGTGCTTCTTCTATATCTTCAAACGCCTTTTTATAATGCACTCTAATTTCTTTGCTTGCTGCAGTCTCCCAGTCGAATCCTACTCTACCTGTTTGTATACAACGTTCTAAGTATTTCTTTAACTCTGAGACTGTAAGAATCGCTTTATAATCTTTCACTTGCTGCGGTTCCACTTTTGGCCAAACAATATCGAATTGTCCCGGCCTCTTCTTTTTTTCCATCTCTACCGCTAACTTTGATTCTTTTACCGGTACCTGTTTTTTACTACTTGCTAATGTTCTCGGTTTCCCGAATAAACTTCCAAGTTTCATATTTTCACTTCCAGTCATATTTATAGAGCTTGTCCATATAATTAGTAGTACTCATCTTGTATATGATCAAAGAGACCTTTCTTCATGCAATACGCAATGTATGCATTAAAGCGCGGCGTTTTGCGATAGCCACCACTTGTTAAAAGGATCATCCTCATTTTCGCTAATTGATTTACGATTGCTTTCGCTTCTTCTTTATCGATAGACAGCATTGCCTCAACATCACCAAGTCGTAAATACTTCTGCTGAGCGAACAGTTTGATAAACTCATAGAATTTCATTTCGCCTGTTAACGTATCGATTTTCTTAAGATCTGCCGTAAACTTCTGGTATCTTTCTTCTGTCATTTCTTCCTCTTTTATTGCTAAACGAGCATAGTAATTTAAGCCGCAACCTGGAGCATTGTATAAAGCTTTTAAATACTCCCCAATAAACTCAACATGTCCCGGCCAAACTTGAATTCTTTCACCTGATTCATCAACTGAATGTGTAAGAGCTGCAAGTGCAACTGCTAATCTTGCTACTTTATTCCGCTGATCTGAAGGAGAAACAAGTGGTATGTCATTCGCATTCCCATATACTTTCGCAAGGTCTGTCGCAACCTCCAGTACTTTATCAAT
Source organism: Bacillus sp. 2D03 (assembly GCF_003946765.1). Lineage (NCBI taxonomy): Bacteria > Bacillati > Bacillota > Bacilli > Caryophanales > Bacillaceae > Bacillus > Bacillus sp. 2D03. The sequence goes on from NZ_RPSJ01000003.1 coordinate 70,093, forward strand.
CGTACCGTCTGTAAATAACACGTCCTCCGGCTTACGTGACCAAGCATATAAAATGTTATTTTTCAAAGTATCCTTCTGTATAATCGATGGGTACGTAGCAAGTGTTTGGTTGTACAATTCAGGATCCACATCACTCGCTCTCATAAAGACTGCAAAGTCAAAACGACGTATATCCTCGTTATTAAAAATATCTTTTAAACTTTCTGCGCCTTGAGAGTAATCAGCAAGTCGTTTCCCTTTCGGTACGTTCCCTGACATGATGGCACGTACTCTACAAGGTGTTTCAGCTGTTACAGCTCGTTTTACTTCTAGCTTTCCATCAGAACGGGCAAGTGTCATTTCACCGTAATCGTCTTTTGTAATACCTGTATCTTCATCGATCCAAATCATTTCTTTGTCCGCTAACGGCCACGCACCCCAAACGATATACCATGCGCCTTGAGCACCTGACTGTTCCATCTTGTACGTTAGACCTGTACGAGACGTACTTTCCGCATTCACTCGTGTCCCAAGTCCTGAATATTTCATTACCTTTTCAATGAGCGCCGACTTACCGGTACCTGTATCACCAACAATTTTCAATTCCACCCATCCGCGTAACGGATTTAAATCCCAAGGTACTTTAAAACGTAAAACACTATGAAGTGTTAGCAATACTGCAAGTAATGTCTCATCACGTTCTACGATGTGTGTTACGTTGTACGTTAAATCGTTACAAATTGCTCCTAGTTTTTGTTCAATTGATTCTGCTGTATAATCAGCCGGCTGAAATGTTGCTAAATCTTCTTTCACTTGTTCATTTAGCTCAAAACTTTCAACCACATCCTGAAGTGGTACCGCACTCTTTACAAGTAGTGTTGACTCCTGATTCTTTGGATGTGGGTATACATAACCTGTTAATTCATAGTACTTATTCTCACTTACGTTTAGTCCATTTACGGCGTACACTTTTCGTAGTACATAATTCCCTTTATGCTGCTCTTGCTTTTCGTCATCTTCTTCAGCCATCGGGATTACAAGCAATTCTTCAACGTTCATGTTTTCTAAAATATCGGTATTGTATTTCGGACAATTTGGAATGCCTGATATTTCTCGTAAAATGCCTTTTATATTATCGTCACCTACGCCTGTCATTTGAATAACTTCCCGATCACTTACGCCCAGGTCTTTATATCCTGTATGTGTATGGATGTCGTATAGAGGGCAATGTACCTTTTTACAACTTTCTCTGCCCCAGCAATGGTACTCAATGTTTTTCGGAATGATGTAAGGTGTATGCTTTTTCCCTGCAACCATGACACGTGTTTTTACAAGCTTTCCAGTAAGATCCGCATTGCCTGTCTCTGCTAAATGAAGTAACTTTGCATTTTCTTCTTCCTCAGCATTCTTCTTAATGCAATGACACATATCACCTGCACATGCTACACGTTCATAATCTTTGCTTCCTGGTTTCTTTTCGCCATGTAGTGAACGAATAAACGCGCAACCAAATTTGTATGTATTATCACCGCTGTATACCGCATCGATAACACTTCTCGTATTCGCAACACGTTGTTGCTTACCATACTCGTTATCCTCAGATGTAAATTTAAGCACCCAGTCTTCCAGCTCTTTCATTGTTTCTTCTCTCGTGTAACCAGCGTCTTTGAAGTAACATGCAAGCTGTACTGTTGCCTGGTTCCGGTCACCGTCTTTTTTCCATCCACCATTTAAAATATCAACTACACATGCCGGTGGTTTATCTTTCTTAAACTGGAATTCTTCTTTCGCATACTTACGAGCACTCGTTGCTGCAGCTTGTTCATATTCTTCTGTCTTATTTATTAGTAAATACCCCGTACGGGGTCTGTATTTCATTGCCTTTTTACGTTCTTCTGCCGTATAAGGTAGATCGTCAGCGTGTCTTGGCGATTTCGCTAAATCTTTAATTTCTTCCAGAGTTAATTTGTTTAACTCATTTACACTAATTTCTGTTTTAAATAGGTTTGTTTTTTGATGCATACTGTTCGGTAAACGAATCATCCGCTTTTCTGTATACACCACAAGGTCTAGTGACGTGAGTCCTAGTCTATGTACTAAGTACCCAGCCATATGTTTGAAGATTTTATGAAGGTCGTTTCTCGGTTCAATACCGAGCGCATCGGAGCTTATTAAGATGTGGAACCCTTTTGATCCAGAAAAGTAAATCCACATATCCGATTCACGAATATCCATTTCTTTCGTAAAAAATTCCACCAGCTTTATCGCATCTTTTTGGCTGACTGATGGGTCTTCCGCATGGTCAAGGTCAAAATATAGGGGAGCAATAAATGCCTCCCCCTTTACTTTTGTGTCGTTCGCAAATCGTTGAACTGTAGCAAAACAATTGAAATTGAATGCCTCTCCCGTTTGGAATTGCTTCACTTCAGAGGAAGGGATTCGTTTCCACGGAATGCTTCTACCGTTCTGATTGCTGTACCATGCGTCTACATATTGATACTCACTTGTTTTATCTTTCTTTTTTGCCATTTGTAGACGCCCTCCTTAATTATTCTGAAGCTTGTTCTGTGTCTTCTACGTTAATTCCGTAATCTTCTGGTTTAAATACACCAACAGGTTGGAAGTCGATACCGATCCATTGGTTACTAGCGTTTGTACGACTTTTACGTTCTGTTGTTACTAAGCGTGTAACAATTTTATTGACACCTAATTTAGACGGAACACCTAGAGCTTTATATTTCCCTGTATACACATTCATCGCAAAACGACCGAAAATAATTGTGTCTGTTGGGCTAAAGCTCATTAAGTAGATAAGAGGGAAGTCGTCTGGGCTTAACGTTGATACTGGAACAACTGACGCCATATAGCGAAGTTGAATATCATCTAATTCATAACGTTCTTCTGCTTGAGGGTTTTCAGCTAGCCACTGATTGAATACTACTTCAGCTTCTTCTTTTGTTTTCTCAGCTACAATCAATTGACCATCTTCTGGTGAATTTTCTTTTCCCCATACAGACCAACGTTGTTCACCATATCCAATTACTACGTCAATACTGTCACCATAGATCACATTTTCATCATCTTTTTCAATGAAATTACCTTTCGCATTTATCGTTAACCATTCACCCATACGGACAAAGTCCATATCAAGACCGTTATTCGCTTCAACGAATCCCTGCTTTGTTTCTTCTAAAATTGCTGAAATATAATTGCTACCGCTGTTTGTTTTCGCCACCGCGTTATTTTTTACCACTACTTCATTTTGATTTGTCTCTTGTGTCATGAATTTTTCCTCCCGCGCCCCTGTAGGCCATGTTTTTTCCATGCTTTACGTTTTGCTTGGCTTTTCTTTTTTCGATAAGTTACTTTTCTGTTATACGAAATCTCGTAATCTTTCGAATCGTATTCCGGAACCTCAACTATTATCGGGATTCCTCGTTGAAGGAATACACTTTTACCGGACCCTCTTGCAAACACCCTTATCACTTTTTTAACGATTTTTTGACCTGTTTCTTTCAAACCCACTTACTTCACCTCTTTCGCTGAAGCAATTAGTTCTGTGATTTCATAAAGCTCACCCACATATTCGTACTTTTCCATCGTTATCACCCCTTTCACCAAGGCATATCATTTAAGAAGTCAGCCACTGTATCGCGTTCTGTTTTCGGCTTTCTTGGTACCGTTAACCCGATTCTGCTGTATAGTATACTTTCCTACGGCTGTGATATTGGTCCTTAAATACTCCAACATTGTAGTCAACGTAATCGAACCAGTATGCTTCTTTATCCGGATTGTTCCGATCTGGACGCATGATACGTCCAATTTCTTGCTCTACTGATGAACCACTATTACTCTCACGGGAGTCACCACGTTTCGGCATTACCATGTGACCAACTACTAAATGCTGCATGTCCAGTCCTTCACGCGCTAACTGAGTGGCAAATAAAATATCTACTTCTTTTCGGTCGCAAGCTTCTAAAATGTCTTTACGTTGTTGTTTTGTTACTTGCCATTCACGAATTTCTTTTTCTGAATACTGAGCAACCTTTACCTGCCAACCGTACTTACCTTGCTTTTTATCTACCGCATGACCACTATTGATAAGCTGTTGTGCATGTTTTTCGCTTTTTGCTTTTCTCCAGGTATAACGACTAATACCTCCGTGTACTACAGCTGTTCTAACATCGATACCAAATCTTGCTTTTGCCATTCGTTTTACGAGTTCTTCAAGTACGAAACAGTAGCGAACTGATTCTGTTATAACAATAGATGGCCCTAAACTTGCAGACTCAACAATATTCTCAGCAACTAACTTCGCACGCTTTTTATCAGAAATGAGGTGCCTTATTAGATCTGTGTAATCAAGATCTTCTCCACCAGCATCCACACTATCAATCTCGTTACGGTTACTTGCCGTCTCGTAATTGAACTCGGTATATACGAATTTCACTGTCGGTTTTATCAGTCTCCCAGCTTCATACATTCCGTCTCTGCTAATCTCATACACTTTTGGACCTACACCGTTGTACATATAGATTTCTAATCCATCTTTTCGGGAAGGTGTTGCGGTGAGACCGATCACATTTTCAGCCGTTAACTTCCCAGCCGTTTCAATGAATTGTATTGCCGGAAAGTGATGGGCTTCATCCACTACTACCGTCCCGATAAAATCATTTAGTGCATCGATTATTTGTGGATTTCGCTGCAAGGTTTGCACTGTAGCAACAATTAGTTTACCGTCTCCCCAATCATGTACACCGTCACCGAAAAAGCCGATACGACCGATACCAGGCATTGTATCCTTAGCTCGCTTTGCGGATTGATACATTAAGTCTTTTGTATGCGTAAGCCATAATGCTGCTTTACCCTTTTCGTAAATGTAGCGCATGCCCATTACGGTTTTACCTGAACCAGCCGGTGCTACACCTATTCCGTTTTCTTGCATAAGTGCTTCAACCATCGGTGTCTGGTCCTCTTTTAATACAAACCCGTCATCCCATTCCCCGAAACTAACATCTCGGGCATATGAAATCTGTGAGGTAATAACTTTACTTGGGTCGTAACCTAAGTTTTTCAGTACCTCTTCTAGCTTTGACAAGAAACCTCGAGGCGTAACAATATCGCCTCTGTCATGTACAAACAATTCAAGTTTTGCTTGTACACCCCATGTAGGTCTACGTTGCTTTTTTGCTTTCAAATACGCTGGATTATCAAATGTTAGCGCCTTAGTAATTGCCGCCTTAAGAGGTGTACTAGCACCTCTTATCCGGATGTTGTGTTTTACAAAGATTTGTAGCAAGTGAGCACCTCCGATAGATCGTAAGAAGGTTCATGGTATGTAAGTCTTGGAAGTGGTAAACAGGGAACCGTCTGACTTTGAAATTCTTCAAGTTTTATATGGTTCACGTTTCGTTTTTTCATATGAATAAGAGATGTAATAAGTCTGAACGCATAAGCCTCGTCAAGCCCTTTGCTATCATTTAGAAAACTGATAAACACTAAACCTAAATTTCTATCAATAATTTGATCAAAATCCCGTAGCCCGAGAATCTGATTCGGTCTCATATAATCTAGTGAAAATCTACGACTCTCTGTACGTTTCATTTCAGCTAATATATTTACTTCAGGTGTTATTACAATCTCGTCACCTGGACGAGTTGCACCTGCACCATCTGCAATTCTCATACGCCATACATTCGGAATTTCTCTCCAGCTTCTTCTGATTTCAGCTTGGAAATCATCCCCACGTTGCTGACGTTCACGCTGTTTATTTCTCATTGCTGTTTGTTTTGGATCCATAGCAACCTCCTATGCCAAAAACTTCAGTAGATTCGCTTGTACATAAGCTTTTGCTTTTACAAGATCCGCTGATTCTTTAGCTGTTTCCCAAGCATCTTTTGTTTGATAAATTTTGATATCAATGGACGCTAACTCTTGCTCTACGTCTGTAAGTTGTTGACGTTCTTCTTTGCTGTAATGCAGGCGGTACGCATCACGTAACGTATCATTCGTGAGAGCCACTTTTTGATCATTCACGTAAGCGTATTGGTTACGTCCCTCACCTTGAATTTGCATAAATGCCTCTGCTTCTTTTAGCTCTACTGCAGTTTTCAGCTTCACTTTTTGCTTAATTAGGTCTGCTTTTTTCCCATAAGCTTCTTCACGTGCTTTACCTTTTTCAAGAACATCCTGTACTGCAGCATCAATTTGTTGTAAGGATGCTTGTAATTCAAGTGGATCTAATACTCGAACATAGTCAGTCGGTACTTTCTTACCTAAAATTTTTGTTGCCGCTGCAAGTAGCTTTTCTTTCCCATGCTCCTCTTGTAAACTAAGAATTTCATTATTTAATTCAGTCATTTTCTGGTCCCACCTCACATTGAATTTTTGGTAGTTCTACTACTAACTTTTTAAGCGTCACGTGCTCTTTAACAATTGAGTCAATTGTTATGTTCATCGTTTCTACTCGATCATGTTCCTCTTTGTTGTAACCAGCTACACTTATCATCAACGGTGAAAACTCTATTACTACAGCATTCCAATCACGTTTATTATTACTATAGTTAGGGCGTCTAAACGGGTTACCACTTGTGACCTGTACCGCCGTACCTTCGCCTAGTTCATTCTCATCAAACTGCGGTTTGTTTACAATCATGTTCGTAATCCCTCCTTTGCTTCCGCTATTTTCGTTAACGCTATTTCTACTACATCCGGATTAATACTTTCTGTCTCAGCAATACTCTCAACAATCGTATTAATATCGACTAGCACATCTTCCCCTGTTTCCGTTTGAATTAATGAGGCAAACTCTTCCATCGCATACGCTCGTTTCTTCTCAGCTTCAATCCGGCTACGGTCAAGTACTTCTTCACCAGGTTTTGCACTTTGAAGCGGAATCCGTTCTAAATCAAAAACACCTGGTGATTTTACATCGATAAGAAGAACTTGTATTGGTCTATTAATCTCAGCTTCCGAAGCCGATAAACGTGTGATACTTCCGATATTCGCAAACACTTTTCCATCCGAACGCTCGTAAACACCAAAACCTGTATGATCGTGGCCACACAAAACCAAATCCGCATCTGTTTTTACATCTTGTACTTTTGTGTACCGATCAAAAGGTGGATCATGGTCAAGTAACATACCGTGAGCTACATGTATTTTAGTTGACTCATAATCTTCAGTAACTTCTGGTGAATAACCATAACCAGCTTTATCAATTTGATCACTGTACGGTGTAAATGTTAACTGGACGTGATTACCGTCTTGGTGAAACATATGAGCTTGCCCAGGATCATTAATGACTGTAAGCTGCGGGACGATTAACTCCAGTACTCTAAGGCTTGTTCGTTCATACGTTGCAAGATTGTAGCCGTAAATATCGTGATTACCAGCTGTTGTATAAATTGGAACTGGACTCTCTTTCAATACCTTTGCGAATTCTAGTAACACGCTTGTCGTAACCTCAGGCCTATCAAACGTATCCCCAGGTTGTATAATTGCTGTCACACCTTTGTATTTAGCTAGTGCGAAAATCTCACGGAACTTCGCAATTAAAGCCTCTTTGTAGTTATCCTTACGATTACGAGGGTTTGTACCTCGTATATGTGGATCACCGAAATATAGAAACTTCATACTCTCACCTCTGCTTTTTCGTGCTTCGCGTAACGTTGTATCTAAAGTAATTCCACCTTCAACAATGTGGTGCATCAGTGAAGGTTACTTGATTCTTTTTTCTTGATAACTTGTTTTGTGATTTCACCTGTCTCAGCATCTAACGTCAAATCATCTTTACCGTTAACACCCAATTCAGAATGAATGTCAGCCCATACTGCATCGTGCCATTCCTCTAATCCTTTTGTTGCATTTTCTAATTTCTTTTTATATTTTTCTTTAATTGGTTCAAGTTCAGCCTTTAATTCCTTAGCTACAACTTCCTTAATAGCTTCCGTTTCTTTACGAATTCTACGTAACTCGCGTACTTGTTCTTCAGTTGCTTTACCTACAACTTCCTCTGTCACTTCTACACCTGCTACCGTTGCAGCTAATTCTTTTACAAAGCACTTAATACACATATCCAAATCTCCCTTTCTATAAAGCAGTTACTATGCTTTTTCCTTGTTTTTGAGTCACACCAAGTGCTACGTCACCTATCTCAGCTAAATGAGTACTGTGCGTAATTAAAATGATTTGACGTTTAAATTTCGTACTATACTCCTTCAAGAAATACGCCACATTTGGTGCGTATTCTTGACTCACGTGCTTTCCAACCTCATCTAAGAATAACGGTCCTCTTACACCACTAATTTCTCCAACAGCCAATCTGAGCGCTAAACTAACTACGTCTGCTACACCACCACCGCGATCATAATCAGGTGGCTTTAATTGTGTCCGTACATCCTCAGACTGTAGCCAATACTCTGCTACCGGTTGATTACCTTTTACGGCAATTTCAATTTCGAATCTGTAGTCTTTATCGAATACAACTGTAAGAGCTGACGTAACAATTTCTTCTATACGACGTTTTGCTTGCTGCCTTGCATAATCACTTGTCTTTTGAAGAAGAATTTGTACTAAATCAAACTCCCCAAGTTGCTCCTCAGCTTTTGCTTTTCTTGCTTCTGCGCTTTTTTGTTGCTTAACTAACAAATCACGTTGACCGATTTTCATTTTCAATTTATCGCTTGCCTGACGGATATCCGCTCTTGCTTTTAGAAGCTCGTACATAAAAATAGCCTCCTTATACCTGCGGGATGAGTCGTTCTACATGCTCCAGGTTTTCTTTAACTGATGTATCAAGCTTATTGATTTCTTCCTGGATCGTTTCAGGCGTTACCCCGTACTGCGCCATTTGTTCAGCGATTTCCGTTAATTGCTTTTCAGCTGAAGACTTTTCCGCCTCTGCTTGGATTTTTGCTGTTTCTGCTTTCTTTAAATTTGCTTTTGCAATTTCAATACGTTGTTTTAATTCCATTACTCATTTCCCCCTTCAAGTTGTTTTGATAGTAAATTTTGTAGCTCTGTTTCAAGAAACTTCTTTTGATCTCTTAAACAGGCCAACACAGTTGGTCGGATAGCAAAATCAATACTCTTTTCTCCTATACTTTCTGATTCACTCACTAATAAATTCTCATTAAATTTTTTATGAAATAGTGAGACTTTTAAAACATTAGATGTATCGTCAATAGCTTCAATAACCTCATTAATTTCCATTAATGAATTATTCAGCCTCTCAGCTGTTTGTAAAAACTCGCTCATTTTTTCCGTATCAATCACTACTAATCACCCCTCAATGAGAATGTTCAAAAGACATCGGCGATTCGCATAGCGGACAAACTCCACCAGCCTCGGTCCATGTCTCTTCCAATTCCTTTGTGTAATTTTCAATGTGCTTTTCATATAGTTCCAATGCGCTTGTACTATGACGTACTCTTTGATGCCAGATCATATAGTTTCGTAACAACTCTTTTAATTCAGCTAAATGAGTGACATTGTTCTCAGTATTAGCAATCTGTATTACCACTTCTCTCGGAACATTTAAATGTTCCGCACGACTTGTCCAGCTCATATAATAGTTGTGTATATTCTGGTATTTTTGTAAGAGCACACTTATTTGACTTAGTTGTGTAATACTTGTTTCGCATTCTTGTAGTTGATCTGACGCATTACCAGGTACAGATAACCTTTCTACATCCTTACTTGTTTTTTCGTAGCCTTGTTTAACCACGCTATGTTGTACATAGAGTTTCTTTAACTCATCCGTTTTCTTTACTTCCTCTTCAATCACAGCTACATTAATGTTTTCAATTACAGTCAACCTCTCGACCTGTAATTGAGCTTCTTGTAATACTTGACTATACTTCTTATAGTTTTGTGATAAGATAGAAAGTAAAGAATATATTTCTTCGGATTTAGTAGAATCTTGTAACAAGTTACTTACTTCTACTAATCCATCAAATTGTTTTAATGTTTCAGTCAATGTCTTCTTGGCGGTGGACAGTGACTCGTATCTTTTTTGTAAGTCCAGTAGTGTTTGCAGACGCTGCTGGTCTTTTTCTGTTTCTTCAAGTATTTGTATAAGAACCGGCACTTTTGAGAGTCTCTCATCCTCAACAAACGCTACACGGAATTTTTCAAATGCTATCTGTTGTTGAGTTTGTAGTTGCTGCAGTACATCTTTCTTTTTATGCAATTCTTCTACATGTTCCATCAAACTTTCAGCTGTTTTTAACTGCTGTACTTTATCATCCACATCCAAGTACTCGAGTAAGTTATCTGCTAATCTCTCAATTTCTTTTTCAGCTAGTAACCTCTCTTGCCTTGCTGCGTATGTATCTTTTGAAACACTTTTTACCGCGAGATCGACAGCTTCTGTTCCTGCTAACTTACCTAGAACTTTCGCACCCGATGACGGTGTCTCACTTATTAAGAAAGGTGCTTCAAGCTGGAATGCAAAGTTTAAAGCAGTAACAAAATCCCCAAATGTTTGCTTTGTGATACCAAGTAATTGTTTTACTTCTTCCGGTACCTCTGACTTCTCAAATACACTTCCTGCATCACCTGGATCCGTTTGGATTCTGTACGATGTTTTTCCTTTTCTACGGTGCTTTGAAATAATAATGCCGTTATCCATGTGAATCGCTACAGTAGCCTGTCCCACTGATTCGTTTACGAAAGCCTCACCTTGAGGTTCGTTAAATGCTACCCAGCGAACTGCTCGTATAATGGATGTTTTACCACTATCTGATGGTCCAGTAATTACATTCAGTCCGTTTCCTAAATTAAAGTGGCTATTTGTATGTGACTGGAAACCTTCTACGAAAATCTCGTTAATGTTGGCCAACACATTCACTCCTTTCCGTTAGCTTTAACATGGTGTTTACCGCTTGTTCTTCTGAGCCATTCTTGAAGTAATTTTTACTTTCGCAACATACAGCTTTTACGTCTTTTGCTTTTACTAATCGAGTCGCATAAGTCACGTACCGTTGCATGTGTATCACCTCCTTTCAATTTTTTAACTTGCCTTTACTTCTGTTTTTTTCTTTCTTGTGACCGTTACTTTAACACCTAAATATTTTTCGTATACTTCTTGAAATAGAACTTCCTTTTTCTCTGTACCGTAGTACTCGTTACGGACGTATAAGCCGGATGTCTTTTTCCCCACACTCCTCAGCCCCCTACAGTTTTTTCTACGTAATGAGGATAATGCTCTAAAAATTCTTCTTTTGGTGGAAATCCCAGTTCAAACGATTGTCTAACTTCTTTTTTACTGGCGTTTTGCAAGTAAGTAGGTAAATAAAAATGTTCCATAGGGAACCCAAGTACAATTGCGATTTGCAAGGCTAATTTTCCTCCCGGATCGCGTCTACCAGTCTCTAAATCTGCTATATGACCAGGAGTCACACTAACCTTATCCGCTAGACCGCCTGCGACATACGTTTTTTCCCACGTAAATCCGCTAACCAAGTCCTTTTCATATGTCCACCTCCAGACAACCTTTAATGATTTTTATTATACTGGCGTTTTGCAAGTAAGTAAAGTGATTTTTCAACTTTTTTATGAACACTCATCTAATTTCACTTGCAATATGCGTGTATTTACCATTGTGTAATTGTCCAATAAAGTGTTATCTTATATATAGATAACAACAAAAAAATAAAAAACGTTTTATATATTTTTATAAAATTTATAAAAAATAAAATCGATGAAAAATATAAAAGAGAATTTAACGGGGGTAAAAAGTATGGATATAGGAACTCAATTAAAATTCTTACGAAATAGACGCGGTTGGACAATGCAAGAAGTCGCAGATCGTATTGGTAAAAACGATTCTACGTATAGTGGATATGAGACAAATAAAAGAAAACCAAACGCTGAGGTTCTTGTACAGCTAGCAGACATATTTGATACTACTACAGACTTCATCTTAGGAAGAACAGAAAATCCAAACGGTCTTAACTTTAATGTAAAAGACTTTTTAGATCAAGGCAGACTTCATTCTGATGGGGTAGAAATTACGGATGAGCAAGCTGAAATTGCTAATGTTTTATTAAGACAACTCCTACAAAGAAAGCAGCAATAAGTAAAAAAGGATTAGCCAGATGCTATTCCTTTTTTTGTTGCAATATAGCTGTAATTTGTTTGTACTGTTCCGGAGTAATCTGTCCTTGCTTATACAACTCCTCCATTAGATAATTCATATCACAACTTACTTTTTCAGCTCCGAACAACTCCCTAATTAAGCGTTTTGTTTCTTGTTTGGCCGTCTCTTTTTTCACCTTATTTCCTCCCCTTCATCCTTACCAATTTGTGAAATATGTATCAAGTGGTATATTTTTTCCGAAACCTCCAAAAACGTGACACGCCTATAAAAGACGAAAGACGCTACTATAAGTAGCGTCTTTTTAACTATTCATTTATATTACATCCCACCGGGATCGACCATCATTAATTGTACTTCTTTAGTATGTACAGTAGCTTTTTCTTTACCTAAATCTTTAGTCTGATCTGCACCAGCACCGATAACCCCAATTGATAACGCAAGTGCGCATAATGTAGTGACTAAAATTTTTTTCATTTTACAACACTCCTTCAGTTATTAAAATGCGCTTTGGAAGTTGCGCATATATTATACTTCCCGTTTTTTCAAATTTTTCTAAAGATTCCCTCGCCATAATTGTATCATTTTCAATTCTAGAAAGATAGTACATTTGGAAGGCCGATAGACCTTGATCTTTTAACCTTTCAAAAATTCTATAACCATTTTGCTTATTACCATATAAACACTCATAATAAGCAAGATCACCATCACTAATAAAATCAAAATCAATATTATCTAAATTAAATCCGAACTCAATATATAAAAAGGCAAGAGTCGTTTTAAAAGAATTGTATTTTTGAGTTCCTTTCGGTGAACTTATACCTTCAAGACATTGAATAGCTTTCAAGATATATTTTTCCGCCATTAATGGATTTTCAAAAATATAACTTTCACCTAAACAACAATATGCTGTAGCTTTTACAACTGTGAAATTCAATTCGGAATTTATAATGGCATGGCACGTAGCTCTACAGCTATCAATTTCATTGGCATGCAACTGAGTGTACGCAATTCGTTCCATATGCTGCATGCGTAAACAATCTTTAATATAACCGTTATCCATCTTAGCGACATAAGCTTCTGCCGCGTCCGCGTATGATGACATAGCACTATACCTTTGTCTATCATATTCTGCTGCCATTAGTAATGTATTTAATAATACCTGACATTCCAAATCTGATGAAACACGTGTTTTGTATATTTCCTCCAGAAGACTTTGTCCTTTTTTCCGATTCATATTCCGATGGTTATATAGATTGTATACATTTAAATATTTACGTACATCTTTTTGAAGCTTCTTGAAATCCGGATCTTTTGTTTCCATTTTGAATTTTTCGATTAACATATCTATAAGATCGTATTCTCCTGCTACCTGGCAATAACTCAATGCTTTTCTTACATTCAAGCTAGTTCCACACTTTAAAATAAAATCTTTAATCCTTCTTGTTTGTTCTATGGGACTTTTATACACATGACGAACCAATTTTTCAAAAACATCAAATTTCATTTCTCCAGTTACAAAGGACAGACCATTTGTAATTGTTGTTCTACTAATACCTGTATCTTTCGCTAACTTTCTTGTACTAATATTATTTGACTGAATCGTGTTATTCAGTTCATTCATCAAAGCCCTCATCCGTATCCTCCTAAATAGAACACAAGACACAGCCCCTGATTTTCTCAACAAGAAAACGTTCCATATGGATTTAAAACTATTTGAAGTATGATATACTTGAGGCTGACTCATGGAAAGTTTTACCTACATTCGCTAGGGTAAAACGTCACAGTTGTGTTACCGCACTACTGTAACGCCGTGGGTCTTTTTGCTCTTTTTTTATTATTTTCATCTTATCATAAAATTCAGAACATTCGTTTCACTCTTTTCTCAAACAATGTTGAGAAAGTTTTTTCTAAATTTTTAAGAATCCCAACAAGAAACTTCCCCCATTATACTTCAGGGTAATGGGAGACTATTTGTCTTCTCGGTTTATAATTTTTGTCCCTATAAGCATACCGCAGATGCTGAAATTCGAGAAAAGAGCAAAGTAAAGATGGAGTCATTATTTACTTCAGCACAAGCATAATGAAATTATCTAGTCGTTTACCTACCTTTTTACTTTCAAATAAAGCTAACTGTAATTAATGATAGTTCCACCTCACTGAATATTACCCTTCACCATGAGAGCATAGCAGAATAAATTCCTAAACAAAAGCATTTCTCTTAGCTCTCAAACCGTAAACAAATCGGGAATCAGCACTTGTTCCTAAGTTCTGACTCCCTTTTATTTGTTCTTATATCTATCTGTTATACAGTTGCATGCATTCCCTTATACAAAACTGACATTGCCGCTACTATAAGAATCATACCCATAAAAGCAGGTGCGGCATGACCAAGTGATACATAGATTTGTCCTCCAATAATCGGACCAATCATTCTTGCTAAAGCTTGAATAGATTGGCTTCCACCTTGAATCCTTCCTTGTTCACTAGAACTGACAGACTTTGAAAGCATCCCGTTGAATGAAGGCCCGAAAATTGAATCCCCAAAACCATACATTAGCATTCCAACGATTAGTAGTGGATAGAGTGAAAACAAAGCTGATGCTGCAATAAAACTGTATCCTATAATCTCCGAAACCATCCCAAGAATAGCTATTTGTTTATCACTAAGCTTGATTAAAAGCTTTGGCATTATAAAACTTTGTGAAACAATGTCTTGAAAGCCCAAAATTGAAAACATAAGTCCGATTAATGCAGGTTTCCAACTGAAAGTATCCATTGTAAATTGCGTGAAAATTGCTTGTAAAGATCCGTTAGGTATCCAAAGTAAAAACGCTGAGACAAGTAACCATTTTAAATTTTTCATGGAAAGTATATTTGCTAGCTGTGCAAAAGGATTTAACCTTACAAAAGTAATCTCTTTTAACCTGTTATTTTTGTCAAGACTCTCAGGCATGTATTTCATACCATATAAAACATTTAATAAAGTTATGAACGCTCCAAAGTATAAAGGTACAGAATGACCAAACTTTGCAAGTAAGCCCCCAAGAGTTGGTCCAATAATAGTTCCCGCACCTACCACTGCACTCACCCATCCAAAGTATTTCGTTCTCTGCTCTTTCGGAATGATGTCTGCAAAATATGCGAAGATAGTACTTATGCTCCCACCTGTTATACCTTCTATTATCCGTCCAGCAAATAATACCCATAAAGCTCCTCCTATGCCAAAAACTAAGTACCCAATTGCAGAACCAAATAAGCATATTAAAAGTAATGGACGACGGCCATACTTATCGCTTAAAACCCCGAGTGCTGGAGCAGCTAAAAACACGCAGGCCGCATATACGGAAGTTAGTAGTGTAACAACTAATGCTTGTTCTTCCGGATTACTTGTATATGTCTGTACTAAGAATGGGACTACAGGCATGATGATACTGAAACCTATACCACAAAGAAATACAGAAATAAGTCCGAATAGTAAAGCATGTTTATCTATGCTTTTTTCAGTTTCCCTTTCATTTTGTGATCTAAATATAGACATTTAACTTCTCTCCTTAAAATGTTTTGTTGCTTTGTCAACAAAATGATAACTCCGTTTTGTTGATTAGTCAACAAAGATGAAATAATAAAAAAGCAGCCTATTCTCATATTAGAGTAAGGCTGCCATTTATTCTTAAAATGTTTTACGATTTAATATGTATACCTTGTTTCTTTATTTCTACATCCAAATGTCTACTATACTTTTCCACAAAGCTAATTATACTGTTGAATTCTTCTTCAGTTACTTGTTCAAATACAGCTTTATCCCGCTCTTGAAACTCTTTGTGCAGATCTTCATGGATTTTATAAATTTCTTTCCCTTGTTCGGTAAGCCTAAAATAAATTTCTTTCTTATTTTCTGACTTTTGGTAACTTTCAACAAGGCCTTTTTGTATGAGCTTCTTAGTCATTCTACTTATAGCACCGCGAGTCACATAAAAAGCCTCTGCGAGTTGCGTCACGTTAGAATCTGCATTGTTTTCAATATATTCAATGCAGTGGACTTCAGAAGACTTAAAACCTTTAAGACCTTCTTCCATCTTATCTTTATTAAGCCAAACCAGCTTATTATATAATTCCCTGAAACCGTTCATGACCTGTTCTTCTTTATTCATGACCTGCCCTCCTCACCGCTCATTAGCACATTAAAACTATTATATTAAATTTCTGCTTACGTTTCGACAATATTGAAATAATTATTGTAACATTAAAGATATGTGTAAAAATAGGCGCTTAAATAAAATAATTTTTAAACAGCAAATTTTGCAATTTTATTGCTACTTACAGTAAACAGTAGGCAAAAAGTAAGAGCTAAGACTATTTCTCTTAGCTCTTCTTTTATAAAGCTATTTCACTTCATTAGCGACAAAAAAGTGCTCACATACACTTGATATGCGCTGTAAGTCTACGTTCCCACCAGATATAACCGCTACTACTTTTTTTCCTTTTATATAGCTATCAACTTTTCCTGCAAGAAGTGCAGCAGTTGCTAATGCACCTGCACCTTCTACAACAGCTTTCCCACGTTGTAATAAATCTTTCATCGCTACTTCCAGCTCTTTTTCTGATACAGTTACAATATCATCTACTAATTCTTTTACAATTTCAAATGTTAATTCTCCTGGTATTTTAACTGCGCAACCATCTGCAATAGTAGGCGCCTCATAATGTTCTACGATTGCGCCTTTATCGTAAGATGCCTTCATTCCATGAACATTATCTGCTTGGACACCAATTATATTAATGGATGGATTAAAAGATTTCAATGCTACAGAAATACCAGAAATAATTCCGCCTCCACCTATTGGTACAATGACAGTATCTACATCCCACATATCATCAAGAATGTCTAATCCAATTGTACCTTGACCAGCCATTACCTCTACATCATCATATGGATGTAAGTATGTTTCACCTGTTTCCTTTATAATTTCTTCACATTTTGCCTTTGCATCATCAAAGGTTTCACCATGTAAAATCACTTCAGATCCATATCCTTTTGTTGCTTCAACTTTCGCCTGCGGTGCAGAAATTGGCATAACAATTTTACTCTTAATACCGAGTAAATGAGCAGATAATGCAACTCCTTGTGCATGATTACCTGCTGAACATGCAATTACACCTCTTTCTTTTTCTTGATCCGTGAGCCGCGACATTTTATTAAATGCGCCACGGAATTTAAACGAACCCGTTAATTGCATATTTTCTAATTTCAAATGAATTTCTCCGCCCGTTTTACTAGTCAAGTAAAAAGATTTTACTAATGGCGTTTTACGAGCATTTCTATCTAGAATTTTGTGAGCTTTTTTAATATCGTCTATATGTAATCGTAGTTTTCTAGTTATCATACTGACACCTCTTCCACTGTTCTATTTCTAAGTTTTCGTAAGTCGTAGCTCCTTTATACGAAAAGAAAAAGTCTTTATATATGTACCCCACTCTGAAATAAACACATTTGCAAACAATTTAACATTCTCTTCATATCACGTTCTTTATAATGATTTAAACATGCAATTTGAATCCAATTATTCTTTTGTAAATAAGATGACTCATAATGAACGATGTATCCTTGTAATGCTAATGTATCGCCTACTACTTTAGAAGAATAATCTTCGCTCAATACAATAGTAAGTATAATTGGCGCGGCATGTTTTTTAGGTGAAACAAGCTTTAACCCCATATCAGTAATAACTTCTTCAACATACTCGTATGTCTCTTTAATTTTTACAAATACCTTTTCATCTTCAAATCTCTTCAACGCTTCTTGCAATGCATAAATTAAATTCCATGATTGTGAGTATGGAATGCTTTCATTTTCTTCATACATACCAATGTCCATATAGGCCGGCACAGCCTCGTTTATTTTTACAATGTGGTTATGAAAAACGAAAGAAATTCCTGTATATGATTTAATCGCTTTACCGCTAACACCACTTGCAAAATACACATCCTTCAAGTCTAATGGTATTGCTCCAATTGAGCTTATGCAATCTACACATAGTTTTATTTGATTCTCGTTACAAAGAGTATTTAGCTCGTTTAAATCGTTTAACATTCCAGTAGATGTTTCATGATGAACAAACCAAATCCATTCATAATTTCCAGTTGTCATGATTTCTTCTAATTCGGTATAAATAAATGGATCTCCCATTTCCTTTTTATACGTATCAAAATGTAACCGTGCTCGTTTTGCATGTCCAACTAATCTATTACCAAATTCCCCATTTGTTAATACTAGTCCTTTCCCTTTTAAAGAACGTAATTGTAAAGCAATCGCATCATTTGCTAACGTCCCTGTTCCTAACATAAGCTGTACATGTTTTGCTTTTGTCATGTAAAGTAACCGTTTTTTCACATTGCCCATCATCACTTGAAATGACTTAGAGCGATGCGAAATAGGCCGCGTAGAAAATGCCTTTCGAACGTTCTCTTCAATATCTACTGGACCAGGTAAAAACGTATATTCTTTCGTCATAATCCCCCCAACACTCGACTCTTCAAACATAGCAGGGGTAACATACATTGGCTGGAAGGCTGCTTCTTCTGTACCAACTAACGTATGGAAAGATTTGAATCCCATTTGCTCATATAAAGCTAGTTCACGTGTTGTTGCAGAAATGAGTGCTAATTCATATCCATTTAGAAGCAAATAACGATGTAGAAAACGAATTAATCCTAACAACGCTCTTCCATTTCTATATTCACGTTCTACTGAAAGTAAACGAATTTCATACATTTTTTCTCCATGCTCTTGCAAATAAACATCTAAATTTGAGATTTTATAATCTAACGAGAATGGTCGTTTTCCCCGCACTGCGACCATACCTACTAATCTATCCTCATCTAAACAAATTAAATATGTATTTTCTTTATGAAACCGATCTATACGAAACCGGTCTTTCGTTTCTTCATGTTGTGGTATCTCTTCCACAAAAGTTTTATAATTTAATTTATGTATACTTTCAAATTCCCAATCTTGATCAGCAACTTTATAAATTAACCCCATGCCTTATCTCCTTTATCTATTTAATAAAAAATGATAAGTGGAGATTATCCCCACTTATTAAACATTCATTTTATTCTCGATTCACATATAGAATAAGTACAATAATCATTCCACTTAATATAGTGGTAACAATAGAATAAGAATAAAGAATCATACAAATTGGTAAACAAGCAATTGTAATTAGTCCTGGCTTCGTAAACCCTTTAAATATTAAATAAAATACAATAAAAATGCCTAAGAGGGTAAGCGCTATCAAATAATCAAATGCGATTAGTCCTCCTATAAATGTTGAAATACCTTTACCGCCCTTGCCTTTAAATAAAACTGGATAAATATGTCCAATAATAACGGCCAATAATGTTAACATTACGAATGTAGGATCTTCAAAAAGATATTTTGCAACAGTAACAACGATTGCCCCTTTAATCGCATCACCTAAAAATGTAGCGATGAAATACCCTTTTCCATATACGCGCCCCATATTTCTTGCGCCAGGATTTCCGCTTCCTTCATCCCTAATATCAACGTTATGTCTCAATTTTGTTACTATATAAGCGGTCAATATGTTTCCAATTAAATAAGAAGCCACCAAATATAAAAACTGCATACTATTAATCATGTAATCATTCACTTTCTACATGGGATTACATATACAATATTCAATTACTACGTATATTGTACGTTTTTAACATACATCCCTTTATACATTTTAACATCATATTTTTACAAATCATACAAAAATTCTCATACACTATTTTTAAAAATATATATCCCTCATTAAATAATATGTTCCTTTCACTGCCATTTCTGCTTGTGATACGAATGTAATTTCTTTCATACTATCTTCACAGCATTTCTTAAATACAGCAAATATTTCAGGAACTAAACGTAATATACTGCCACTTACTGCAATTGGCGTTGAGTGCTTAAAGTTCAACTTGTTATAAACACTTACTGTAATCCTTGCCAATTCCTTTCCAGCTTGCATCATAATTTCATGCGCATCATCATTGCCATTTCTCGCTTCCTGAATAACTAATGGCGCGATTGCTGCAATTTTATCTTTAGAAGAAGTATATACTAAGCTTTTTATATGAGACGGTGTCAAAAGTTGAAACTGCCTTTGAATGTTCAAACTCAATGGACAAAGACTGATTCCTTGATCGAACTGAATTGCCATTTTCTTTAAAGCTTGTAATGCAATCCAATATCCGCTCCCCTCATCTCCTAAAATATGTCCCCATCCACCGCTATACTGATATACTTCCCCTTTCTTTCCTATACAAATTGCACCTGTACCACCTATAGTTAATATTCCCTCCTTACCTTTTAAAGCAGCTGCATGTGCGATCATTGCATCATTAAAAATTTCAATTTTTGTTCCGTATTTCTTTTTTAAACGTAATGTTAATTCATTTGTATTCGCTCCGCTTATACCAGCTAACCCTAAACAAATACAAACGCAATGCTCATTTATTAAACTCTTCTGGCATTGATTAATTGCTTCCATAATATGCAAAAGTGCCTGATCAAAATCTATTAATACATTTCCAAATCTGCTCGTACCTCTTACAACTTCATTTCCATCTTGATCAAATGCAATTGCCTCGGTCTTCGTTCCCCCGCCATCTACTCCAATCATATACTTCATATGTTCGCCTCATTTTCATCTGCGTATGGAGGGAATGTTATATTCCCTAAAATTACGGAATTCTTAGCACCTGTTGCGCTCGGCACATTACTCGGATTACGATGATACGTTTCGTTTGCTAAAATAGCAAATGCAATTGCTTCTTTCGCTGCTGAAGAATGACCAATATCTTCTTGTATACATATGCTACATTTCTCTTCTCTTAATCCATTCCGTAACATTTCAACAAGTGTATTATTATAACTTCCACCACCACCTAAAATCACCTCATCAATTTCATAATACGGCAAAATAAACGCCTTATAATGATGAACAATTGAACATGCTGTAAACATCGTGACAGTTGCCAATATATTTTCTTTACTATGCTTTTTAAATCGATTCAATAATTCAGTCACAAACGCTTCTCCAAACTGTTCTCTACCTGTTGATTTTGGTGGTTTCATGTTCAAAAATGGATGGTTCATGCAGTATGTTAAAATTTCATCTACAACTACCCCCTCCTTTGCAATCCAACCATTTTGATCATATGGTACATGAAATAATCTTTGACATACTTCATCGATTACCATGTTGCCTGGTCCAGTATCGAAAGCAATAACACTCTCTTTACTTCGTTTACTTGGAACAACTGTAACATTACCAATCCCGCCAATATTTTGTAGTAGTCTATTTTTAGTTTGATGCCGATATAAAATAACCTCTGAATATGGTACAAGTGGTGCACCTTGTCCCCCTGCCGCCATGTCCATCGTTCGGAAATTCGAGATAACCGTCGTGTTTGTTTCATATGCTATTACTGCTGGTTCCCCAATTTGCAATGTTGAAGAAATAATATTCTCTTCTTGCTTTGACTGATGATAAATCGTTTGTCCGTGAGAGCCTATTAAATCTAATTGTCTCAAAGGAAAATTGGCCTCTTTACAAACTTCCTTTACAGCATTGGCGAAGCATAAACCAAGTTTAAAATTCAAGCTACATATAAGTTGGACATTCGAAGTTTCAATTGATAACGCTTGTTGGATCTCATTTTTCATATCATTACAAAATGGAACAGTAGTAAAATGGATGAGTTCGATTTTAGAATCTACACCACTTCCTTCTATATGAACGAGCGCTACATCTATTCCATCTAATGAAGTACCAGACATTACCCCTGCAATATACATAACGTGCATGACCTCCTATTTACTAAAAAACAATCATGTAAGTAACCAACGTACAACCAATCGAAAACAATATAAATCTAAAAAACAACTGAGCTTTCGATGCAAACGATCCATCAATGAAAGAAACAACTACCGTAAGCAAAACGCTTGCCGCAATACTTGTAACGAGCCAGATACTATGCATTTGTGATAAATTTAGCATGCCTAATAAAGGGACAAAAAGTAAATTTGCACAAATCACTCCAAATAATAATAAAAACACACCTTTATAACTAAATTTTATATTCATTCAATTTCCCCCTTTCTAATTTTAATGTGAAAGAAGTGATAGACAAAAAGTCTATCACTCAAAATAACAGCATGCAGATTAAGGATTAACCGACTCTCCGTCACCATTCTTTTCAATTTCAAGCATATTTTTGTCGTACATTTTAAAGAATGGTAAATAAATAAGGAACGATATTGCTATATTTATAAAAACTAATACAATCGCACGCCAATCTCCACCTGTTGCTAAATATGCACCGATTGGAGCAGGTAATGTCCATGGCGGCATAATATGCGTTGGTGTTACAAATCCCATTGCGGTTGCAGCATACGCTATAGTAGCTGTTACTAACGGTGTAATGACGAAAGGAATAATTAAAATTGGATTTAATACGATCGGCAAACCGAATATAACCGGTTCATTTATATTAAAAATCCCAGGGACAATACATGTTCTCGATAATGCTTTCGAATATTTTGATCGACCAAATACAATCATAGCTAACACAAGCCCTAACGTTGCACCCGAACCACCAATCCAAATAAACCATTGATAAAACGGTTCTGGTGCAATAAACGGAAAATGACTCGCTCCACTTGCTACAGCTTCACCGTTCTTTCCTAAATACACATCCCAAAGTGGCCTTGCCACAGTACCTACAACTGATACTCCGTGTATCCCGAAAGACCAGAAAAACGTAATTAAAAATACAGGTATAATAACGCCAAAGTAACTATCACCAGCTTTTACTAACGGTGCGGCTAGTTTATCTACAACGTAATGTAAATCAACTTTAAAAACGACTGTAATAAGACTCATAATAATAATAACGAATGCTGCAGGTATAAGTGCTTCAAATGAACGTGATACTGACGGTGGTACTTGTTCTGGCATTTTTATCGTTACGTTATTCTTCTTACAAAATCTTAAAATCTCAACTGATAAAATAGAGACGATCATCGTCACAAATAATCCATGACCTCCAAGATTTGTCATCGGAAGCATGAATCCTTTTTTATCAATTAACTCAGGCGTTAATGTTAAAAGTAGTGAACATACCGCAAGCTGTGCTCCTGATAAAGCATCTAATTTATAACTTTTCGCTAAATTATATCCTATTCCAAATGCTATATATAAGGACATAATAAACATAGTTAAACGATATGGTATCAATATACTTGTTTGATTCTTTAATGCCCAAACCGATATGAAACTATCTTTCGGCAGTGGTGGAAATGCTACTATTAAAAAAAAGCTTCCTACTATAATAAATGGTAACGCCGAAATAACTCCATCACGGATTGCTTGTAGATGCCTCTGCTCAGAAAGCCTTGCCATCGGGCCAGATAAGTTTTTATCAAGAAACGTGACAAACTTATTCATAACGCTTCCCCCTAACTAATTAATTCATTTACAGTTTTTAATAAAGTCGGGCCTCCAAGTGGCGTGTACGCTTGCGGTGGAATGATGCCACACGGAATAGATTCCTCCTCTGCAAATTTTTTTACAGAGTCAAATCGGTGTCTTATTTGAGGTGCCACCATTACGACATCCCAGTCATTCTTTACTTCTTCCTCTACCTCATTCGTTCCAATTGCATGCACTTCCATGTTCACACCATTTTTCTCCGCTTCTTTTTTTAAAGCGTTTACAACAATTGCACTGGACATTCCTCCAGAACAGACGAACAAAACTTTCATTTATTAATCCTCCTATACTTATAATTTATTACCCTTCAAATGAAAGGAAGTTTCACTTTACTAACAAGCATATGAAGTAGTAAATGAATTTAGTTATAATGAAAGTAAATTTCATTAAAAATATTTTTCCTATTAAATTAATGTTTCAATATGCAATTTTCTCTATTGCAAAGTCAACCTCGCCTCCTATATTATTTTAAATAATCATATGATAGGGAGGCGTATAAATGATCGTTAAACGTTTATTAATGATATGTTGTATCGTCATCTTGTTCATCCCTTTCTCTTTCATTCCCCCTCACTCTACTTATGCTGAAGTAAATACTGCATACAAAAAACATGAATTACGTGCTGTATGGATTGCATCTGTTCTGAATATTGATTGGCCCTCAAAAACTGGCTTACCCATTGAAAAACAGAAACAAGAATTTATAAGATTATTAGACGATGTAAAAAGCACTGGTATGAATGCAGTTGTTGTACAAATTAAACCAACCGCTGATGCTTTCTATCCTTCAAATTACGGTCCTTGGTCTGAATACATTACAGGAACACAAGGAAAAGATCCTGGTTATGACCCGCTTGCATTTATGATTGAAGAAACTCATAAAAGAAATATAGAATTCCACGCTTGGATTAACCCATACCGAATAACGATGAATCACACCGATATAAATCGATTATCGAATAATCACCCTGCAAGGCAACATCCCAATTGGGTTGTCTCTTATGGCGGAAAGTTATATTACAATCCCGGTATTCCAGAAGTGAAAAAATTTATAACAGAAGGTGCTTTAGAAATCGTGCAAAATTACGATATTGATGCGCTGCATATGGATGATTATTTTTATCCATATAAAGTAGCCGGTGAAGAATTTCCAGATCAGAAAACGTACGAAACATATAATAACGGTAGATTTACAAATATAGAAGATTGGCGACGTAACAATGTAAATGAACTTGTAAAAGATTTAAATACTGCTATAAAACAAGAAAAATCATATGTAAAGTTTGGCATTAGTCCGTTCGGCGTATGGAGAAATATAGCTGACGATCCGACTGGCTCTAACACAACCGCAGGCCAAAGAAACTATGATGACCTTTATGCTGACACACGTGAGTGGATACAAAAAGGATATATTGACTACATTACACCGCAAATATATTGGAATATAGGTTTCACCCCAGCTGCATATGACATATTAGTAGATTGGTGGGTTAAAGAAACAAATAACAAACCGATTCACCTATACATCGGTCAAGCGGCCTATAAAATTAATAATAACTCCGTCCCTGCTTGGTCTGATCCAGAAGAATATCCAAGACAAATTGCATTAAACCGGCTATATCCTGAAATAAAAGGTAGTATGCATTTTAGCTTAAAAGATATTAATAACAATCCACTTGGAGTTAAAGATAGACTCTCAAAAGACATATATAAATATCCTGCATTAATCCCGCCTATGCCTTGGCTTGATCATGATCCACCAAAACAACCGACTTTAAAAGGCGCCATTCCAAGAGATGAAGGTATTGCAATCGGTATCATTGACAATAGAGATAATGATTCTGCTTATTACGCTATTTACCGCGCGAATGGGAAAAATGAAGTGGATATACAAAATCCGAAAAATTTACTTACTACTGTAAGAAAAACAAAACTTGGAGAAATTTATGTAGATAAAACAGTTATTTCTGGAGAAACGTATACGTATGTCGTAACTGCAGTTGATCGATTGCATAATGAAAGTGTGGCTTCTAGTAAATCTACTATTCAAGCAAAATAAAAGTAAAAGCCCCCATTTTTTTGAATGCGGGCTCTTACTTTTATTTTCGTAGTTCACTATATTGAATATGAATTCTATTCTCAGGGTTTTTATCTACTGTGTAAAGTACAAATAAGAAGAACCATTCTAGTGGCTTCATTAAAATATAAACAAAATCAGCCGACCATTTCGTATTAATATGTTTACTAATCGGATAACCGTATTTATCATAAAAATTACGAATAACTTTATGACATTTTGGTACCCGCTCCTCAATTACATTTTCAAAAGCGTTCGCAATTAATAACTGTCGATTAACTGTAATTCTTTCCCCATGCCTAATTCCTGCTCGTAATGGCTTAACGATGTTTTTATGGCCTTTCACAGAAACTGTACATAAATAATGCCCATCGCCGGAGACAATTTGAGGACTTGGGGCAGGAATCTTAGAATAATTAAAACTACTTGTTTCCATAAACACTCTTATAAAACTATCTGGTTTTTGGCCAAACAGTATTAAAATAAATTGAACAATTAACAAGACAGGAAATAAACTTCTCATCCAGACTGTAGCCATTTTTTGATATCCAAAAGAAATACGATACAGCAATAATATAATTCTGTTGCTCTGCGTATAATCTTTCTCATTCTGAGATTGTATGAAATAACCTAATGTATTTCTTAATTTAGCTAAGAATAATAGACTAAAGGCAAGCATTCCAACTTGAATACAAAAGACTGGAATGTATCTCAATCCTCCTAATTCCGTATAAAAGGCAAAGCCTGTATGGGTAATATAGATGAATGTATATACAATGTTTACTATCATTAAAGTACTATAAAAAATATAAAATATTGGTGAAAGTTTTATTAATCCTGTTGTTAATCTCCAATACGAAACTCCACCTAAAATAACTAAGAGAACTACTATCGCAATGTAGTCATGGGCTAAAGAAGCATATTGATCAGACATCATTCCGTTCTTTTCAAATTTATGTAATGGTATTCCTGCTCTTACATCATTTGCATTCCACATAATACCTAAACCAAAGATAAAATAACTCAAACCCATTGATAATATTTCCTGCGGCTCGAACTTTAGTATACTTGAGGAATTCTCCTTCTTCGATTGGAAACTATCCCAAGCTTTACTAATAGGGTAGCCAAGAAATAAAAATAGAATTACAAATAGTATGACTAACTCAAATAGCACAATATCATACCCCTTTTATAATAATTGTTTACACAAAGTATAAAAAAACACTCTATATTTTACCATTTATTAACGTTTGTATATACAATTTCACAAAAGATTACACTCCCTCAATTCAAAAAAAACGCCTAAAAGCTGAAACATTCAACTTTTTAGGCGATCTCTTCTATTTATTCTTAAACTTCTCAGTCGCTGCTCTCATCTTCACATTTAAATCGTGATCAATTGAGTCGCGAATATCTCGCTCTACTACTTCCATTTCTTTTTGGAAATTTTCTAAGTAGATTTTCAGTTCTTCTTCCTTCTCTGGTCTTTGTGAAGGCGGTAATTGTACTACCAACGATAACATAGCCGTTAAATCTTTCAATAAGAACGTTTCAAGTTTATGTTGTTGTTCAAACATGCGTTGCTCTTGATAGTACGGAAGTGCATTCAATACTGAAATTGTAATATCATCAACCGTTCTTTGTAATGAAGGATTTATTGAGCGTTTATACGCTTGAATTGTATTTAATGCGTCTGGATAACGGTCATAAAAATACAATTTGTAAAATGATAAGTCTGTCGGTTTTACAGTTTGCTGTGTTTCTTGTCTTAAGAAATCTTTCACTTTCATCGCAGCTACATCAATATCTTCATTCGTAAGCTTTTTCGTAGTTTTTGCCATTACATGCACTTTTTTCTGCTTTTCTTTCGGTAACATCGAGAAGACTTGTTCTCTCGTACGTTGACCTGATGCACAAAATAGAGTATTTAATGTATTTTGTTCTTTCTTTCCTTCAGTGCGAATCCAACGATAAAACAGTGGATGTTGTGTAAATTCTTGTAGAAACGGTATTGATTTGTTTGATAACTTGTCTAAAGAATCTTGCGCTCTTTTATATGGCTTCGTCCATGAAAAATACAGCTTCCGTCCGAAATATACGACTAAAACAACGACAGTAAATGCTATTAAAAGCAATGTACCGAGTAGTAATAATACTGTTTGAATGAAACTCATTTGTTCACCTCCTCTAATAATCCGTTATTTCCTTGGACGCTGAATGAGTTTCTGCTTCATCTCATCATTAAATGTGTCTAGTTCAATAACGAACTTCTTACTTGACTCGATAATACGTTCTGACGATTTTTCAGATGCTTCAATTGCAGCGAACACATTTTGGAATGATTCACGTAATTTATCCATGCTAATAGCAGGGTTTTCAAGCAATTTTGTCGTTTCTTCTGTATTTTGTTTTAACGCTTGAGAATTACTTAATACCATCGATTCAATTGCTTCATTTGTCGCATTCACTGCATCGATTGTTTTCCGTTGATTTGTTAACGCTAACTGAATAGCAGCTGAAACCGTTACAACGTTTTGCGTCATCGTAATTGCATTACGAATTGCCTCTGTTAACTTTTCATTATTTTTCTTAATAATGTCTACAGATGCGATAGATTGTAATAAAACACTTTTCGCTTGCTGCATATTACGTGTACGTACAAGTATCTTTTCTAACGCATCGTTAATTAATGGAATATCTCTTTGACGTTCTGGATTTTGTTTCTCAGCTTCCAGCATGCCAGCAAGTTTTCTCCCTAAGTATACTTGCTTATCAAGAGCGTGAATTTTATCATGCGATTGCTCTTTAAGCATTTCAAGACCAACTGTATCTTCTTGTAAGTTGTCACGACCAATTAGAAGGGATCTTATAATCTCCTCAATTTGCTTATCTATAGATTGATATTTATGCACGTATGTTTCAAGTGGGTTTTTCTTGAATACTTTAAACATAATTTTCTTCATACCACTTGCTTTTAATGAATTCGGATCAAGTTCTGATACCACTTTTCGTAATTCTAACAATGTATTTGGAATTTCTTCGTTTTTTCCATTCATCATCGCTGTTACAGGACGTTTTAATGCTGACAACGTTTGTCCTGCTGCTTGTTGCTCTTTATCCCCTAAATCTCCTAGCTGAGACAATACTTTTGATAAATCTGTATTTTGCTCGCTATTTAACTTTTGTACATAAAGATCAGCTTCTTTATTTAGTTCCTCTAATTCTTCATCTTTTATAACTGTATCAACTACTACTTCTACATTATTATCTTTCACAATGGATACAGGTTCTTTTTTCTCGAGTTCAGTCAACAAAATCGCTCCTTTATTTATATGTGCGAATTTATATGCACTATATTTCATCAATTATATCGTATTTCATATACATTCTGACTGCTTGAAATCGATTTTTTTAGAAATGCCTGTTTATGCAGTCATTCCCTGTTTCTTACTATAAGTATACCTGTAATCAACATAATTTTCCTCAGACTTAAGACCTAGAGAACGACATGCTGAAGGCGGATTCTTCGTATGTTACTATAAATTATGTTCTTCCTATCCTACTGTACTCAATCTTTTGACATACACCCTTTTTCAATGTGATAATTATATTACGCTATACCCTATTTCTTCTTATGCGCTACAAATGCTCCATTTTGAAATGCCAATAAAACCGTTTCAAACATTTCATCTTCTTCTATCATTTTTATAAACTCATCTAATTCACTCGCATGAGAGGTTGCGTTATCAACAACAAGAAAACCCTTTGGTTGTAAAATGCGTTTTATATGCTCAAGCCACCACATGTATTGCGTACGCTCTGAATCTAGGAAAATAAAATCAAATGAATGATCTAATTGCGCATCTAAAAATGCCCCTGCTTCTTGATTATGAACATCAATCCTTTGTAAAAGGTTTGCCTTTTCAAAATTGACAAGTGCCTCTCCAACTCGTTCTGAAGAAAGCTCTACAGTTGTTACATTTCCATTTGTTTCTTCTACCGCATTAGCTAACCACAATGTAGAATAGCCATTAGAAGTTCCGATTTCTAAAATGTTTTTTGCGCTACACCCTTTTACTAAAATTGATAAAAATTGCCCCATCTCACGAGTAATATTCCGTAATTTTTCTTCCCGTGTTTTTTTATTTCGATCATGCTCTTCTCCATATTGTTCAAGTTGAAATAATAATGAATCTAACGTATCCATTTTTTTCATCGCCTTTCCAAAGCAATATGATGAAAAAGCTCTTGCTGCCCGTCTACTTTTTATTATATGCGAAACAAAAACCTTTTTCCTGTTATATGACAAAGATTTATAATTTTTTATAGCATATTGTTTCGTTTTTTGGTAAAGTTAATTTCTACGTGCAATTATTCCATTCATATTATTTCATATTAAAATTGCAGTTATTAAATTATATAAACCCCATTTAAATGAATCGGTATTTCAAATTCAATTAAGCGCCCTTTTCGGACGCATTTTCTTTGTTTATATATTTCCAGAAGAAAGGATGCTTACAAATGAACGTGATTAGCTTAGATGCTGCTCGAAAACGAAAGCAGCATAAAAAATTAATGATTACTATACCGATTATTACACGTATTTATGAAGAAGACGGGGAAATTAAATTTGAGGTAGCTGGCGAAAAAGATGTACCTCTTGAAATGTTAGAAAAATAATAAAAAAACGCATTTCTGAAGAAATGCGCTTTTTTATATTTTTACATTTAAATGCATAAGTTTTTCAGGGTTAACCATCATATAAATATTTGAAATTTTCTCATCCTCAAATGCAAACGAAAGAACATAAGTTACTTTATTATTTATTGTAACTATAACTCCTGGTATACCATTGACCATTTTGAAATCAACAGTGTACTCTTCTGTCAATCGTTGTGCAATCCCAAAGAACAAACGTATAATTCGATCCGCAGAATAAATCGGGTTAATAGCAGTCGTAACTTTACCACCACCATCAGCTTTGAGTATAGCATCTGTTTTTAATACTTCTAACATACCTTCCGCATCCCCACACTGTAATGATGATACAAACTTTTCAACATAAGAAGCCATTTTCTCCGTGCTTAATTTTGATTGCTTCGGTTTCTCCAACATGCTTTTTCGAGCACGTTGAAAGATTTTCCTGCAGTTCACACTACTCTTATCAACAATTGAAGCTATTTCTTCGTATTCATAACTGAAAACCTCTCTTAATATGAAAACAATCCTTTCTACCTCAGATAATTGTTGTAAAAGTAATAAATATGCGGTGGAAAGGGATTCTTTCATTATAAATGACTTTGATGGCTCATCACTCTCTTCTACAATTGGCTCTGGCAACCACATCCCTACATACACGTTACGTTTATGCGCTGCCGATCGTAATTTATCAATTGAACGATTTGTCGCCATCTTACATAAATATGCTTTCATATTTTC
Source organism: Bacillus sp. 2D03 (assembly GCF_003946765.1). Classification (NCBI taxonomy): domain Bacteria; kingdom Bacillati; phylum Bacillota; class Bacilli; order Caryophanales; family Bacillaceae; genus Bacillus; species Bacillus sp. 2D03. Next base: position 101,249 of record NZ_RPSJ01000003.1, read on the forward strand.
TATAGATTGAGGATCTTCTATATTATTTAGCGAGATAAATACATCCTGAACGATATCCTCAGCATCCATAACACTCCCAAGGATTCTGTATGCTAACGAAAATAATAATGGTTGATACGCTTCATATAACTGCTCCGTTTCCATGATGAACTGCCTCACTTTCATATTGCTTTAAAATGTGTAACGCTGCACGTTTCCCGCTTGCTACCGCAGCATCAGCTAATATTTCATCATGCCCTGCCCAATCTCCTGCAACATAAACACCTGGCATTTCAGGTATATTAGGACCCGGCTTTTCAACACGGTCAATATGAGGAAAATCATGTACTACTGTTATTTTCGGTAAATATTGCTGTGCAACAACTTCTCTTTTCCAATTTGGATGTAACAACTCCATCGTACTTTCCAACTGTTCTTTATCTTCATGAATATGATTCATCTCTAGCATAGGATTATGGTACTTAATTAGACTCACTGCAATTGATCCATCTTCACTTAATTTAGCTGCTCTCGATTGATTTGTGAAAAATATAGGTTGATCTAATCCTAATACAAATTGATGTGTAGGATTGGGTAATTGTCTCAAGCCAATATCTAATGCAGCAACAGTAACCGGTACCGATTGTTCACTCCATCTATGCAAACTTGTTCCTTCTGCACCTTTTATTATTTTACAAGCCTCTTTTGGCGGAGTCGTCACGATGACTGTACCTACTTCAAAAACCTCATCATCAACACAATGTATTCTTTGTTTATCTTCATAATGCTCTATTTCCAAAACATGCTTTTTAGCCAAAAATTTTACCCCGACATCATTCGCTAAATCTCTTAATTTTGTTATTATCGTCTCCCAACCACCATCTACATAAAGCACTCCTGCTTTTATAGAAAGCTGTATTTGCTTTAGTACAGATGATGCTAATTGTATTGTAGGAGCAAACGTATATGTTGTTGTCCGGCATAGCGCATAAAATATATTGCGAACCATTGGATCTTTTATTTCATTTTCTGCCCATGTAGTTAGACTCATTTTCGGAACTTCTCCTACATCTAAATTTCCTAAACGAATCATAAGACGTGAGAATTGTACTTTTGCAGACCACGAAAGTAGTGGTGTTGATAAAATTGAGCGAAAATCTGTTGGGATGGTGAATATATCCCCTTTCCATATTCCATGTGCTTTTGTAGATGGTATTCCACCTGGAAGATTCAAACCGAGCTCATTAAAAGTTATAAACGCTGCTCCGCCTCTATATAAAGCATGTGCACCAAGATTCATGCAGATTCCATTTTTATTTATAGTCATCCCTCGGCCACCGAATTGACTGGATTTTTCTAATACAATCACTTTCTTTCCAGCTTTCGCTAAATATATAGATGCTGTTAATCCAGCAAGCCCACCGCCAATAATTGCTACATCAAATGTATTCATAATAAAATCCCTCCTTATCGTTCTACATACAAGACGAACGATTAAGGAGGGATGTGACATGAAAATAAATTTTTATTACCCTACTTTATTTCATTACTTTTTAATTCGGTCATATTGCATACGAAATAACTCAATTGCAAATGGAATATCCTCTTCACTCTTTATATAATAACTGATCCATCCTGATTCAGGTAATACGTGATGTGGTTTTACCAATCCTTGCTTCACTAATTCATCTCGCTTTAACTTCGGAAATGGTAAATCAGCTAATTTATCACCATGAAGATGGCCAAGTTCTTTCTTACCATAATTTATTTCAATACCACCAAATCGATGCGGTTTTTCAGAAACACCCGCCCAGCTGAGTACTTCATTTCTAATCATTTCACTAAATGACATGAACATTCACTCCTTATAAATGATTGATGTACTTTTAAATTAACATTTTCATTACTTTTTTCCATCAATCCAAAGTATGAATGGGAATACGAATATAGTTTAGTATTAACACCTTATTCTTTATGAAATAAGTGAATTTATTAAGCTGCCGACAACAGCACAAAACAAAGACTAGACTCATATCCTAATTTTGTAACCTAACTTCCCTATAGAAAGGCGGGTAATACAATTGACTGCCAACATCGACTATACCTCTCCCTCAACCAATTTTACTTATGATGTAAATAAAAGTAATTTTTTTCGGAAAGATGCCCAAAATTATATAAATGTACTCGGTATTAAACAATTAAATACTTTAGAAAATACTTCTTTATTAGATATTTATTTAAGTACAGGAAATGTTGTAGAACCACATATTCATCAAAATGCAGCTGAACTTGTTTATTGTATTTCAGGGTCTGCTGTTGTTTCTTTACTTAATCCATTTACGAATCAAATTTTAAACTTACCGATAAAACCGGGGCAAGTTGCCAACATTCCACAAGCGTGGTGGCATTATGAAATTGCTACAGCAGATAATACTCATTTATTAGCTATTTTCAATGCCCCAGCGCCAGAAGTTATTTTCGGTTCTGATATTTTAAGATTAACTCCGGCTCATATGATGGCCCATACTTACTGCCTCAATGAACAACAATGGAAACAAGCGGTTTCCCCTATTCAATCAACTACTGTAATTGGTCCTCCGGCAAACTGCAATCAAAACCGTGAAACGAAAAATTATCCAACCCAGCCCCTCGCTCAACAACATAATCCGCATCACCAAGATTCTTATTACTTTCCTCTTTACTGGGGCTATTAATTTGTAAATTTTCAAAAAAACACAGTTTATCTCCTAGGAAAATACCGAGGAGATTTTTTTATTGTATCTTCTCTTCCTATTAAAAATAGTAACAATTGATAGTGTACATACATATAATATTTATATATTAAATTGGAGGTGATAGTACTATGAGTAATTATAACTATCGAAAAAACTACTCTTATAATAAAAATAGTAGCTCTTCAGCATCCTCTCAATCTTCCAATTCTCAATCTTCCAATTCCCAATCGCAAAGAGACTTAGCCGAGCAAGGCTATGTAAAGAAAAAAGGATGTAACTGCAATAAAAATAAATAGTTTATTTTATGGATGAATTCTTTTTTAAAAGAATTCATCTTTTTTTGCTGATCGGAAATTTTTAAAGTTACATAACTTATGCCTTAAATGAGAAAGGGTAAATTATACTTTTTTATACGAACTTAATAAAGAGTAATTATTCAATTGATTTATTACTTATTTCCTCAAAAAATATAGTCCTTCCTAAATTTATTAGGAAGGACTATATACAAACCCCTGTTTAATTTCCTACTAAACATTGTAACAAATTAAACGATATTAATACCTGCACTTACAAATCCAGCAACTGCAGCTATTGGACTTGCTGCTGTTAATGAAACATATAACAGTATTTTATCCCCAGCTGCTACTGGAATAGCTTCAGGTATGATTCCTGATGCTGTAGAACCAATCGCTATTGCGGCAAATGCTGGTGTTAATAAAAGAGGTGCGCCTTGTACTGTAAACGTATTGCTTGCTGCAGGTGCAGTTAATATTTGTATTTGCACTTGAACAGGTGATAATGGAGCTAATGCAGCTGTTGCACTAAAGAAACCAGCTAATGACGTAATAACCCCTGCGCGTGGTGCTACAAATGCATAATCACCTACACCTAATGCTAATGTGATACTTGTTCCACCAGTTAAAGCTACACCAGGCTGACTAAATCCAAATCCAAGAAGAGTTCCTGTATTAGCTATTAACGCGTTAACTAACGCAGATGGTGTTGTACCTGAAGCAAATGGAATAATAGCTCCGCCACCAGTTGCACCAGTTGCTCCTGTTAAACCTGTTGCTCCTGTTGGACCTGTTGCTCCTGTTGGACCTGTCGCTCCTGTTAAGCCTGTTGCTCCTGTTAAACCTGTTGCTCCTGTTAAACCTGTTGCTCCCGTTGGGCCTGTCGCTCCTGTTAAGCCTGTTGCTCCTGTTAAACCTGTTGCTCCTGTTAAACCTGTTGCTCCACCAGTACCTGCTGGACCTGTCGCTCCTGTTGGGCCTGTTGGACCTGTCGCTCCGCCTCCTGGACCTGTTGGACCTGTTGGACCTGTTGCTCCGCCTCCTGGACCTGTTGGACCTGTTGGACCTGTTGCTCCGCCTCCTGGAGTAGCACCAATTAATTGAGTTAATAAGTTTAATAAAAGTTGTAAACTTGCAGGGTCAATAATTAAAGAGAAGAAGAATGGTGCAAGAGCACTGTAGAATTGTTGTAATAAAGAAAGTAATTGACTTAGATTTGGGTTAGGAGATTGTAGTAAATTAATAATACTTTGAATTAATTGTTTTAAGAAATTCCCTTCTGGGGAAGGTGCTAATTCATTTAGTAAGTTCAATAGTTGAGTAAACAAATTGAGTAAAGCTAATCTGTTTGCATCACTTGGATTTGCAAAAAACGCTGCAATAGCCGCTATTAAAGAGTTTAGTAAAGTAATTAATCTACCTAATTGCTCACTAGTAATTGGAACTGTTTGTGGATTGTTACAGCAATCTGGAGTGAAAACAATCGGATTATTGCAGTGGTTATGACCAAAACAATTATTGTTTGTCATTTATGTCCTCCTTACTTGTTTTATATTTGAGTTTTTCCTATTATAAGGATCATAAAGTTGTAAAAAAATATGTTATATATTGACTTAAAATAGGAAACATGAAATATAATTAAACTTACAAACGCTATTTAATTATGTTCATGACTCACATATTAATTATATGTTTTTAATAATTGACTGCTTAGATTAAATACCTAAACTTACGGGTTTATTTTATTTTTCCACGTTTATCTCTTAGGTTTAAATACACATATTAATTTGAATATACTCAACAATTAACAGTGCTATTTTTTTATATAAATATACATTATTTCTTTACTAAGATTGTGTTCTCTTTTTAAGCATGAAGCCGTTTGTATTATAGAGAACTCTCATATAATATATTGAAAAATTCATTTTATATTTTATTCCAATACACTGTGAAAAGGATTGAAGTTAAAATTCCTATCATTCAACCATTTATGACAGCTAGAAATTGAATGTACCTTCACTTAATTTTAACTATTTAAATATAAAACAAAAAAAGACAGATTCCTTTTCATTAAGGATCTGTCCTTTTAATTAATAATGATAAATTGTAATATAATTGAAGATCCTTGCGATGGAGGTTGAGTATCCAATAAAGTTAATTTACCAGTACTCACCTCATATAATGGCTGTGGTTGCATTATTCCATTAATAAATAAATTAATATATGAAACTTCACTAGGCGATAATATATTCGTTGTACCATATTGAGGTATCCCATCGGCATCTGTATATATAAGTTTCTCTCCATCTGCAAAAGTATAATATAACAAATTGGTTGTTGTGATAGGACCAATACCCCCAGTAGGGCCTGTTGCTCCGGTCGGCCCCGTTTCTCCGGTTGGGCCTGTTATTCCGGTTGGGCCTGTTTCTCCTGTCGAGCCTGTTTCTCCGGTTGGGCCTGTTATTCCGGTTGGCCCCGTTTCTCCGGTCGGCCCCGTTATTCCAGTCGGGCCTGTTGCTCCGGTCGGTCCCGTTTCTCCGGTTGGGCCTGTTATTCCGGTTGGGCCTGTTTCTCCGGTCGGGCCTGTTTCTCCGGTTGGTCCCGTTATTCCGGGCGATCCCGTTATTCCAGTTGGTCCCGTTGCTCCGGTTAGCCCGGTTACTCCAGTTGGTCCCATTATTCCGGTTGCTCCTGTTGCTCCGGACGGCCCCGTTGCTCCGGTTGGTCCCGTTATTCCGGTTAGCCCGGTTATTCCAATTGGTCCTGTTGCTCCGGTCGGTCCTGTTATTCCGGTTGCTCCTGTTATTCCGGGCGGCCCCGTTATTCCGCTTGGTCCCGTTATTCCAATTGGTCCCGTTGCTCCGGTCGGTCCTGTTACTCCAGTCGGTCCTGTTATTCCAGTCGGTCCTGTTATTCCAGTCGGTCCTGTTATTCCAGTCGGTCCTGTTATTCCAGTCGGTCCTGTTATTCCAGTCGGTCCTGTTATTCCAGTCGGTCCTGTTACTCCGGTTGCTCCCGTTATTCCGGTTGCTCCTGTTATTCCGGTCGGTCCCGTTATTCCAGTCGGTCCTGTTACTCCGGTTGCTCCCGTTATTCCGGTTGCTCCTGTTATCCCTGTCGCTCCGGTCGGTCCCGTTATTCCAGTTGGTCCTGTTGCTCCGGTTGGAATATAAATTGGTGGAAGAATCGGAAATGTAGGTCCAATATTTTCTGGTCCTATCATCCCCTTATTCAATGATAATTTGTCATTGCGTTTCAAGTTAATACCTCATTCCACATGTTTTTTAACTCATACATATCATTTAGACCTTATCATTAAAGAATAACTTTATAACTATTCTCTTTTCTTCTCATAATAATTATTACATGTATTAAACATTTTACCGTTGCTATAGCCACTATTATTAATATAATAAATTGATCATTCTATTTAAAAAGTAGTAAATCTATAACATTCTTATTTAAAAAGATGAGGTGATTTATATTCAAGATAATAATGAAATTAGAAAAAAGGAACTAATGTCAATGGCTCTTGACATTATTTTCCCTTACAGGCTTACGGGGCCTACCGGGAATACTGGATCTACTGGAAGTACTGGACCTACCGGGAGTACTGGGCCTACCGGAAGTACTGGACCTACCGGAAGTACTGGTTCAATCGTTACAACAAACTCTATGTTCGCTAATAATACATCAGGTGGTTCTGTTTCAGTCGTATTAGGAGGAACAAACATTCCACTGGCAAATAACCAAAGTCTCGGTAATTTTACAGTTAACGCTTCAAATGACGTATTTACAATTCCTGTAACTGGAAGATATCATTTAACCTATCAAGTTAATACGACAACCGCTCTACTTGCTGGAACTAGACTACTATTAAACGCTTCTACGCCAATTCCTGGCTCTATTTTTTCTCCCGCTTTATCCACTTCAAATTATAGTAATAACTTAATTACTAATTTAAATGCTGGTAATACAATCTCACTACAATTATTTGGTATATTATCCGTCGTGAATTTAGTTGGAGGCGGATCAACAGGTGCCTCTCTTACAATTATACGAATTGATTAAAAAAATGATTCATTGTTTTTATAATAAACAATCTAAATACTCAATTGATAAATATTACGATAGTGATTAAGTAATAAAAATAAATTTTACTATATCCATAGTAGAAAACATCTATACTAAATTTTCCGTATATATATTATCAATTTACACTCACCCATGTCGATGTTACATTAAAGATGAAGATTGTTTCTTCTTTACAGACCATCTCAATATGTATTTGAGGAACATCTCCAATCCTATACGCGAGAGCAATACTATATTGACACTCAATTGAGTGTCTTTTTTTATATTCAAAAAATAAAAATCAGACTACTTTATATACTAATCCATCCACATACCCTATGTGGTTTAAAACTTTTAAGAGGAAACCTTCTAACAATAGGTTTCCTTCCATATCATATTAAATAAGAAGCAGGTTAAATACGGAGGTGATTTTGATTAAGACTACTTTAATTTCTCATTTTTACAATGAAGAATATTTACTTCCATGGTGGTTAATGCACCATACAAAGCTATTTGATCATGGCATTCTTATTAATCGTGGATCCACTGATCGTTCAGTTGAAATCTGTAAAACATTCGCTCCTAATTGGGAAATACGAAACTCAAAATCACTCGAATTTGATGCTTATTTAGTTGATCAAGAAGTTATGGAAATTGAAAGAGAAATTACAGGATGGAAAATGGTATTGAATACGACAGAATTCCTGTGCTGTTATAATAAAGAACAATTTTTTAAATCACTTAGCACTATGGGCGGCAATATGTTTTCAATAAGAATGATTATGATGATTGATGAACCGACTTATGGCTACACTAATCCAAGATATAGTTCTCCGCTTGTTAAACAACGTTATCACGGCATAATAATTCAACCTAATCCAAATCAACTATATCTTAACGGTAGATTAATTCACAATAATTCGCACGGGAACTATAGAGTCGGGAGACATGGTTCGCATTATCCTTATAGCATTTACATGGAACCTGCTTTTATTTTTAAATTTTTTTACAGTCCATGGAACGATCCAATGAAAAAACGAAAATTACAAATTGGGCCGACTCTTTCTCAACATAGTGTACGACGTGGATTAGGTTCTCATCACTTAACAACAATTGAAAAATTAGAAAAAAAATACAAATACTATGCAACCTTAACTACGGATCTCCGGTTATTCCCAGAATACCAAATTATATTTCCTGATCTTTGTCCTTAATGTCATGAATATTTAGTTTCGACATCTATCCGTTTTTTATTAACATACCAACTCCAACTAAATACTTTTCTCTAGTAGAAATCTGAGCTAGAACTCTTGCTGCACGCAAATTCCTCTTATTTAATCTCGTATCACTAGCCTATAATCTTTCATACCATTTCATTCAGCACTTGATGTTGGATCAGAAATAAAAAATGGTAATTCATTTGGAAAATTTTCAAATTCAGATTATATACCTTCTAAAACAAAGAATTCAAACAATAGAACCTAAACTAATGTTTTAAGTTATGGCTTTATTTTTTTTTATTATTCACTTTAAAATCTTTTTATAATAATATTGAAAAATACGGTATAATATAAATTACTGTTCTTTAGGAGGATTACAATGGCTGATAAGTATAAATTTTTCATTCTCATTGTTACCGCATTTTTTTCATTCTTTTCTTTAATAAAAGATTTTCGCAACACTTCAAAAAGTTTCTTTTGGGGTAGTTTTATCATTCTTACAAGCTTCATGATACTATTAATACATGCTCTAGATTTAACTCAAATACTTTTTTATCCAAAGCAAATTGCGCTTGAATTTATTACAATACCACGGAAATTATTTTTACCATCTGTCACTGAGGCCGCCAGTCTCCCTCCAACACTAAGATAATAATTTGATTAAGAGCTCTTTCTAAAAGAGCTCTCTTTTTTTACATAAACATACCATATACAAAATCCAACCTTAACCACTTAATTACTTATAAGAACCTAACTTATAAAACGCATAATAATTATACTTATTTACTAGTATACAAGCCGTATCTCTTAGTAGAAGCACAGCATATTATACGATACAGGACAAAACTTTCAAAACACTTGTCCGAGTTAATTTTCAAAAAGGGGTGAACATAAATGCCTATCGTTAAACCTTTTATAGCTGGAAGACGATTTGTAAGCACAGCAGCAACAGGAACTGCTGCTGGAGCAGATTTAACTTTTGCTAACACAGACTTCACTGATGACACTGGTGCTGTAACAACATTCCCTGCTTCTTATGCCTTTTTAACACTTTATATTAATGGTGTTATTCAAACAGGTGATACTATTACTGGTGTGACTACTACAGCTGCTACTATTGTAGGAGGAGCAGTCCTAGATGGAGGCACTCCTATCGCAATTGAATTTACTATAACGTAACTTTAGTTGTCTTTTTAGAGGTTTCATTAAAAGAAACCTCTAATTTTAAAAATTTACATCAATTTTAGTAGCAACTACATAATACAAGTGCATATACTAAATAGAATAATAGAAATTTATACTCACTCTCAAAAAGAGCACTTATCTATAGTGATCTTTTATATAGCACAATATTTTTTCGCCTATTTGCTCTTGGAGAACCTACTAAGCAGTTAGCTAAATTAGCTAACTGCTTTTTCGATATTGTATTTATTATTCATAGCTCTATCCATAATAGTAACGCTTGTGCACTATCTACTATAAATTTTCATATATTGTATTATGCTTGTCCAAAATGTGAAGTTAATACTCACACAATCTAAATACAAGAAAGGAGTGAAAATATGCGCTCATCCATTCGTAAATTCACTAATTTTAATTGTGAAGCACAAGCACCTAGTACACTACCTGCCCTAGGTTTTGCCTTCAATGCTACTTCACCTCAATTTGCAACATTATTTACACCACTACTATTACCTAGTACAGGCCCAAATCCTAACATTACTGTCCCTGTAATCAATGATACAATTAGTACTGGAACTGGTATTAAAATTCAAGTAGCTGGTATTTATCAAATTAGCTATACATTAACGATTAGTCTTGATAACGTTCCAGTAGCCCCAGAAGCAGCACGCTTTTTCTTGACATTAAATTCATCGACTAATGTTATTGCAGGATCCGGAACCGCAGTCCGTTCTAATATTATCGGAACTGGTGAAGTCGATGTATCAAGTGGCGTCATTCTAATTAACTTAAACCCAGGTGATTTAATTCAAATTGTCCCCGTTGAAGTAATAGGTACAGTAGATATTCGTTCTGCAGCGTTAACAGTTGCGCAAATTCGTTAATAAAGTGAAGCTTTAATCATTGGGGTTTAGTTCATCCCTCCATGATTATTAGCCCTCACCAATTGGGTTGCCCGTTAATGCGGGATAAAAACAAAAGACTTGGCTAACTAACATTTAATGTTCCTTATACACACTAAAATATATTTTTATAGATTTGACACACATTTATATCAAACAAGCATATTTTATTGTATGTTGACTATATAGTCATACAAATCTAAAGCGTTCATAAAAGCACACTTATATGTGTGCTTTATTTTTAATTAAAACCTACAACATTCTCAAACAATATCCATATATTATCTTGATTCCTCTCTAAATATATAGTTTGTCTCAGAGCGCTTTTAACAGCCCTCTTTTTATTTAAATTCCAATTTTTAAAGTTCGATTTTATGCTTTACGTTATACACATGCTATACTACTTTTGAAACAAGATATACATCTAAAGACTGCAAGTGAACACTTCTGTCATAAAGATATGTTCATAATATTAAATCGCTATTCACATGTTTTACCTGGAATGCAGGCGGATGCTGTTAAACTATGTATTGAAAGACCATTAGAATAATATTTCCAAATATAAAAAAATGCGGTTTCTCCTCTCAAGAGAAACCGCAACATATCAATGCTTTTACTATATTTTAAACTGGCTCGTATACAAATCAAAGTAGAATCCTTTATCTTCCATGAGAGATTCATGATTCCCTCTTTCTAAAATTCTTCCATCCTTTATAACAAGGATTTGATCTGCTTTTTCAATTGTTTTAAGTCGATGAGCAATCACAAAACTTGTGCGACCTCTCATTAAATTATTTAGTCCTGCTTGTATTTGTAATTCTGTTCTTGTGTCAATATTAGATGTCGCTTCATCTAGAATTAATATATCTGCATCTGCTAAAATTGCTCGTGCAATCGCAAGAAGTTGTTTTTGCCCTTGACTTAAATTCGATCCTTCTGAAGCAATTTCTGTTTCATATTGATTTGGCAAATGCTTAATAAAAGAATGTGCAGATGCTGCCTTAGCTGCAGTGATAACTTCTTCATCAGTAGCATCTAAGCGTCCATAACGGATATTATCCATAATCGAACCAGCAAATAAATACGTATCCTGTAAAACTACTCCTATTTTACTTCGTAAAGAATTAATATCATAATCTTTTATATCTTTTCCATCAATATGAATTTGTCCTTGCTGTATATCGTAAAAGCGAGTTAACAAATTAATGATTGTTGTTTTCCCTGATCCAGTCGGACCAACTAAAGCAATTGTCTCTCCTGGCTGCGCTTTAAGACTCACTTCTTTTAAAATTGTTTTATTTTCTGCGTAGCCAAATGAAACATTCTTAAGTGCAACATGCCCTTGTAAATTTTGTACAACGAATGCGTCTTTTTTATTTTGAATTTCTGGTACCTCATCCATAATCTCAAAAACACGTTCTCCACCAGCAACTGCCGCTTGAATTGTATTCATTAAAGTCGCAAATTGACTTAGCGGCCTTGAGAATTGACGAGAATAATTAATAAAAGCCGCAATAACTCCTACTGTTGTCATTCCGTTTAAGACCATAACTGATCCGGTCCCAATGACAAGCCCCATACCTAAGTTATTAATAAAGTTCATACTTGGAAAAATAAAAGCTGAAAATATATCAGCCTTCGTAGCTGAAACTCTTAGCTGTTCATTAATTTTATTGAAATTTTGTACAGTTTCTTTTTCTTTTCCATACAACGTTGTAACATCCGCACCTGTAATTGCTTCCTCAATAAATCCATTTAGTTCACCTAAATCTTTTTGACGCTTCGCAAAGTTTTTACCACTATATGCAACTAGTTTTTTTGTAACGTAAAACATAATAGGTACTGTAATTAAAGTTACAATTGCTAAAATCCAATTTAAGGCGAACATTGCAATCGTTACACCTATAAAAGTTAATGCTGATGAAATAATTTGTACAACACTTTGTGTCAAAGCTTGGTTCAAATTATCTATATCATTTGTCACACGGCTCATTAAATCACCTTGAGAACGCACATCAAAGAACCGTAAAGAAAGCGTTTGGATTTTCTCAAAAATATCTTGTCGTATTTTTTGAATTGTTTTTAATGCAACGTTAATCATGACAAATGTTTGTAACCATGTTAAAAGTACAGTTACACCGTAAATCGCGATAAGTAACATACACATTCTTGCTGTACCACTTAAATCTTTCGGTACAATATATTGATCTATAATGACTCCCATAAAATAGGGACCTAATAATCCAAGTAAAGTAGTAACAACGACTAGAAATATAACAAACATTAGAGCAGCTTTTTGATAGCCCATATAGTTCCATATCCGCATTACAGTTCCTTGGGCATTTTTAGCTTTTCCCATCTTTGGTGTGTTTCGTCCACCTTTATTAGCAAATTGCCCTTGAAAATTACGCATGTTCTTCCCCACCTTCTTTATGCAAATTACCACCTTGGGAAAGATAAATTTCCTGATAAACCTCACTTCGTTCTAACAATTGTTCATGTGTACCATTGCCAACTAATTCACCATTATCTAATACAAGTATTTTATCCGCATCCATTATGGAAGAAATTTTGGACGCAATTAATAAAGTCGTTGTGCCTTTATATTTTGTTTTTAAAGCTGTTTGAATAGTAGCCTCTGATTTTGCATCAACTGCTGATGTAGAATCATCTAATATGAGAATCGGTGGTTTTCTCACAAGTGCCCTTGCAATTGATACACGTTGTTTTTGTCCACCTGATAGATTTGTCGCACCTTGTGTTAAATTATATTGATAAGATTCTTCCAGCTTATTAATAAACTCAGTCGCACAAGCTGATGCAGCTGCTACTTCCAGCTCATCATGTGTTGCATTTTCTTTACCATAACGTAAATTCTCTTCTATACTACCTGAGAACAACAAAGCCTTCTGAGGTACAAACCCTATTGAAGCACGGAGTTTTTGCAAATCATATGTTTTAACATCTATTCCATCTATACATATTTCACCTTGATCCACATCATATAGACGTGGTAACAGTTTCGCTAAGGTAGATTTACCACTTCCAGTTGATCCAATAATCCCTACTTTTTCACCTTTTTGTATGCTAAACGAAATATCTTTTAAAACGTATTCATTATTTTTCGTATAGCTATAACTAACATTTTTAAATTCGATATTCCCCTCGATTTTCTCAGGTTCGATTGCATTCGCTTCGCTTATAATATCAACCTCGGTATTTAACACTTGCTGTACACGATCCGCAGATGGAAAAGCTCGCGCAATTTGAATAAATACCATGCTAATCGACATAAGTGACATTAAAATGATATTCAAGTAATTAATAAATGCCAAAATCGCTCCTACTTGAAGCGTTCCATTGAATACTTTTTCTCCACCAATCCATAATGTTGCGACAATCCCGCCACTTACAACTAGCATAATGATTGGCATCATTAAAGAAATAAGTTGCACAGCTCGAATATTTATCTTCGTTAAATTTGTATTTACACTTCCAAATTGAGCGATTTCATATTTTTGTCTTACATACGCTTTTATAACACGTACACCAGATAAATTTTCTTGTAACTTTGTATTCACTTTGTCCAATGCCTCTTGCACCTTTTTAAATGTACCACTTGCTTTGCTTGCAATTAAAATAATCGCAAGTAATAAAATCGGAACAACTACAAGTAATATTGGAAATAACTCTCTTGCTGTTACAAAAACAATAATTATACTTCCCATAAATAACAGCGGACCACGAACGAGAACACGTAATGTCATTGTCATTGCTGATTGAATGGAAGTGATATCATTCGTCACGATCGTTAATAATTTACCTGTTCCAAATGAATCACGATTATTACTAGAAAATGTTTCTATTTTCGCAAACACATCTTTTCGTATGTCAGTAGCGAAATTAACAGCTGCTTTTGTAGAATATATCATACACCCAAGCCCTCCAACTAAACCGAGTGCTGCTGCTCCTATCATAAGAAGCCCCATTTTTATTACATAATTTAAATCCCGATTTGCAATCCCAACATCAATGATATGTTGCATAATAGTCGGTTGAATTAAGTCCATCGCAACCTCAAGTACCATAAATAGCGGTCCAATAATAGCGAAGAACATGTATGGTTTTAAATACTGTAATAACTTACGAAATGATTTCATACATAATCTCCTTTTCCCATGAAATTACCACTGAATAATTCATATCCCTCCTTATTTAAGTGATATTTTTTGTAATTTCTTCATTACTTTTATTATATTATGCAAATTAATATTTAACATTATTAAATGATAAGTATTAATGACTTTCTGGTCAATAAATGTGCTTTATATTATGTAAATACAAAAACCGCATTCTTAATGAAAAGAATACGGTTTTTTCATCTATATTTCTTCAATTGTAAAATTTAAAAACTCAGTCTCAAATCCCTTATTTTTAGAAGGACTACACGTGTAAAAACCTATTTTAATAGGCCCATTCCCTATATCCTCCATTAAATGAGCGATTCTTATTTGTTCCCATTGATGGTTCTTTTTCACATATATTGTATAATCACCGCGTTTTCGAATAATTCGAAAACGAAGTTGTTGCTTAGCTGCTTCAGTTGGATAATCTTGCGTTGACCAGTCAGAATATCCATTATTCGTTACGACAGCACCTAAGTGAGATGGCCCTTCAGGGATATATTCTAAAGATGTTTTTAGCCAACAGTTCTCTGAAATCATAACAAAAAGACCTGCTTGATCGAATTTTGAATTTGGATTCATACGTAACTGAACTTCAGCTTGAAAGTCTGTCATCATCTCATTATAAAATACATGACCATTCATTACTTCAAAACCATAATGTGTTTTAAGCCAAAAATCGGTTTCTGCTTTCGAACGGACAATAAACGCATGATTATCATTAATTTTATAGTATTCAGGTACATTCATTATAGTGAGTTGCTCAATACGTTCTGGTATATACGATATATTCATAGCGCCTCCATAATAAAGCATTTATAGACATTTAAAACTCCGCTAATACTGGAAATTTATAACCTTTAAAATCTAACTCTTTATCACTTCGAACCATTAAATACTTGCTAGACTGTAATTCTGTAAACTGTACATCCTCAACCCCTAATTGATCCGGAGAAAAATAAAATTCGATTTCCGTAAACCTTTCATTGATTTCTCCACATAATTCATCTAAAACCGGAAGTACTGGCGCAAATACTCCAAATAATTTCAACTTTTCATTGTCTACTTCATAAACGATTAAAGCATCTAGTTTCTCTGAATAATACAATTTCTCATTCCATTCCGAATCATACATATTCAAATAAAATGAAGGATGGAAGTTTAAAGTTGAAAAACTATTTGAAAGTCTTTGGCTACTATCAATAGTTTCATGTATTAACTGTCTATTCTCTATATTATAGAAATCTAACTTTTTAAGTAGTGAATCGTTATTATTAATATTTTTATCATATGGTATAGTCATCAAATATTCCTGCACAACTTTAAATCCAAATGCTGTATATAGTTCAGGTTTTTCCGTAAACAATAATGCACATTCACATTTCTTATCGATTTCTTCTATCATTTTACTCATTAATTGTGTCATTAGCCCTTGTCTACGGAAATTAGGGTGTGTCATTACTGATTGAATACCCGCCGCATTTATTTTTTCACCATTAATTAATAATGGGAGTGAAAATGCCGCAACATTTGCAATCACTTTATCTTCTTGTAAAAATGATAAAGCTTTATATGTATCATCCCAATATCCTTTATCCGAAAAATCATTCAATGTTTGAGTTGTAATTCCCAACACTTCTTCAAATAAAGGAAATAACTGCTCTCTTTTCGGTTCTTCTATTAGAAGACTTGCCAATTTTTCAACATTCCCCATGTTGTACCTCCAAATGTTAAATTCCATTAAATTAGATATACTTATATGACCTACTCTTAAAAATAGAGGTCTTACCAATCAATATACTATCATAAAACATAAAAAAAAAGTCTAATTAATTTTATGTTTCGACTATTTGAAAATAAGTCGAATAAAAAAATATTAAGATTTTTGGATATTAATTAGTTTATTTTATAAAAATAGCGCTTTCTAATTAGCTTTTACTAATAGAAATACACTATTTATAATAAAATATTTTTATTCTTTTATCCCTTCAAGTCTTTCCTTCGTATTAATTTCTTCTCCACTTATACGCTTTTCAAAAGACTTTCTCCAACTATTTGAAAGTGCATTTACTTCTAATATCCTTTTTACCCCTTCAATATTTTGTTTTTCCTTATGCATGATACGGTTAGCGAATGCTACTGAAACACCTTTTGGATCAGACTGTAGTCTTTTTAAGGTGTCGACTGATGATACCCATCCTTCTTTTAATACACGAAAATAAAATCCTGTATATCCTGTTTCTTGAAAATATAGTGGTAACTTTGGAATATTATATTTTTTTGCTAATTTAAAACAAGGTTGCCTTGGTTGTGTTACCTGTACGATTGCCTGTCCTAGCTCAAACGTATCACCAATACAAACATCCTCTTCGCTCATACCACTAACTGTTATATTTTCTCCGAAAGCCCCATATACAAGATCTTGATTCAATTCTTTTTCCCAGTATGGATAGTGATCACCAGTATAAACACAAACTGCTTTATCTACTCCTCCATGATGAACTAAGTCAGCTTGTCCATCCCCATTAAATTTTACAAAGGATAAATATACCGGTTCCTTTACTTGTTTCTTATTTATGCCTGTATGAATTACCTTTCCGCCGTATGTAACCTCTTTTGGTAATCCTATATTTAAAGATAATAATTGATATTCATTAGCCATTCTATTTCCTCCTTTAAAGGTGTTACATGTATTTTCTCTCAATTAATTTTTACAACCCTCTCTGTTATATAAAGATGATTATAAAACCTCTAGAATCATTGTTCAATTCAATTATTTATATAATAATGATAGGTATAACCTATTATTATACTTGAGGTGATTCCAATCGAATTACGACAACTTGAATACTTTTTAGCTGTTTCAAAAGAATTACATTTCACAAAAGCAGCTGAGAAATTAAATATTTCACAGCCTTCTCTAAGTCAACAAATACGTGCATTAGAGCATGAAGTAGGAATGCCACTTTTCGATCGAATCGGTAAAAAAATATCTTTAACTGAAGCAGGGAAGATTTTATTATCACATAGTAAAACCATTTTTCATGAAGTCGAACAAGCTCGTTCAGCTATTCAAGACCTAAACGGATTACAGCAAGGTTCCTTAACAATAGGGGCTTTGTTAACCGTCGTAAATTATTTACTACCACTAACTATTTTAAATTTCAATAATTTATATCCCAATATAGAGCTTTCTGTATTAGGGCTTCGCACAGGAGATATTCGTGAAAAATTATTACAAAACGAACTAGATATTGGAATTACATTTCTCCCGGTGCAAGATAAAGAGATTATCTCTATCCCTCTATACAAAAGCGATCTTACATTAGTCGTGCCCACTGGTCATCGAATAGCTGAACGTAATCATGTATCTATTGCTGAATTACAGAACTATCCTTTAATTCTTTTACCTAAAAATTTCTTTTTAACCGAACTAATTACATCTCATTGTCAAAAATTCAACTTTAAACCAAGACCAATTTTAGAAATTAGCACGATGGAATCTTTAATCCAAATGGTTTCCAAAGGAATGGGAATTACAGTGTTACCCAAACCATATATAGACTTTTTACAAAATAATAACATTCAAGCTATTAAAATAGAAAACCCTACTCCAACAATTGAAATAGGGTTAATTTATAGAAAAGATAAATATATGTGTGCTGCAACTCAAGAATTTATTGAACAACTAAAAAGCACAGTACGTTCTTTCCAAAACTAAAAAAAAGAGATTATCCTATGAAACCGTTTCACAACGATCTAGTAGAATAATCTCTTTTCAAAACAAAGTAAACATTATATTAAACTCTTATAGATTTTAATGTACCTTTTTAGATATTGGAATATATTTAGTAAAATATGCACCAACTAGCAATAATACAATTGAAAATAACCAAGTAAAAGCACCGCCAAAGTGAAACCAATATGCAAACATATTTAAAATTGCGAGTGAAAAGAAGCAAATAGAAGTTAACGCACTTTTCAATCCTTTTTTCCCGGTTTTTTTTCTCTTTTGATAAGCAATATACATCCCAATGACAAGAAAAAAGATAAGAATAAATGGTAACATAACTTTTAGCATTGGTAATCCCTCCAGTGTAAATGCACTCTCTTCATTATCAGCTTATCTCATTTATCTTTTAGGCATCAATTCATTCTTATCTTCCCTCCAAAAGTCAGTATAAGTTTTATTTTTAAAGTTCACGTTCACCTCAGAAAACGGCATACTTCCTCCAACTTTCAATGAGTACCAGTCGTTTAAAAGTGGTGATCCGAAACAAATCTTCATTGTACGATCATGTAAATCGAATAATACAGAATGTAAAGTTCCAAACCATTCTTCATAGTTATGTACAGTCAGTCCATCAGGATATTCTTCTTCTACTAACTTTTTTAAAGACTCTATGCTCACTTGTTCATATCCATTTAAATGCTCATGTAAAATATGATATCTCTTTGTAGATTGTTCTAATTTCCTATTATTTAATTTCTGAATTGATGAACTAACTGCATGGTTTGTTGATACAATAAAAGCTTGGTTGTCACCATCAATCGTTGTTGTGGATTTATGACCGTCAAATATTTCAATATGTGCTGCGTTTAAAGGATCAGCTACTATTAAATTAATATTACTAGCAATTGGTATTTCTTCTATTAGTGATTTAGCTTCCTGCACATTTTTACATTTCTCCAACAACAATCGAATTACCGCAAAACACTGTAAACCATTTACCATTGGCTTTCTTAAACCTGCAATGTTTCCTACTGGTTGACCACATGCTGAAAATGTAACAGATAATCCATGTTCGTTAACCCCTTCTGTTCGACCAAAATATTGAGTAGAAAAGCCACTATGTGCATACGCACCTTCAACATGCGTCGAGCAAAAACGCATATCATCTATTACTGGTGACAAATCATAATTTCTTAATACATAAGTGTGAGTTGAATCTGTCTTTTTAGGTAATACTGCACAATGACTACAACCTGCTTTCAATAGTGTTTGATAGTAATACATCATATTTTTTGAAGGAATTTTTAACACTTCACAAAAACCTTCAATTTCTTCATTAATTCCAGAACAATATTGATTTAATATATTTCTAGATTCTGTCCAATGGTTATGCGATATTAAGTTTTCTTGCTCTATAAATTGCGGAATAAGATAAGAATGTTGTTTCACAAATTCACCTTGTTGCTTACCAATTTCATAATGACTTCCTTTGAGCGATGAAAAATACCCCTTTACTTGATACATCAAATTCCCCCTCTTATTAAACATATCCATATCGTACCAAATGAATCCCATTCATTCTTGATGTTTTTTACTACCTTACCTTAACTCCATGCCACTTAAAAACCTCCACTAATAATTATTTTTTTGTTAATATTGCTACAGAAGCTTTATTTCAAAATAAAATAGTTTAATATCAAATGAGCAAAATACTATATTGAACTTACTCGTAAGCAATCATCTAATTTTTGAGATTAAGAAACTTATTTATCAAAGCAAAAGGAGAATTTATGTATGAGCAATTGCAAACCAATTGATGAATTAACTATTGAAGACCTAAAACAAAACCCCATATGGGAATGGGCAATAGATGAAGAGGAAAACGAAGAACATGACGAAACATGGGTAAAACCAGCAGCAACTACTAATTTTACAGAGGAGTTAAACGGTTCAATCGTACTAGGCGAACTATTCTTACATAATGGTGAAAAATCCCCTATGATGTGTGAAATTGACATTGAAAATAACGAGGCAGTAATTCGTTCTGTTGTTTATTATAACGAAGTAGAAAATGAGTATATTGCTATAGTGCTATAGAAGATATTGTGAAAACGGTCGAAATGCCGTTATCGATTATTATTAACCTAACAATTCATGCAGAATCCAAAACCTTACGCTTCACTGCACATAAAGTAGATATTTATAAAAATTCAATAACGACTAATTTAAATTAAAGTTGGGCGAAATAAAGAAAACAATTATTAAATAAAGTGAAGCTTTAATCAGTGGGGGTCTTACTGCCCAGCAAATAGCGGGATAAAAACCGGAAAATCATTATCGATTCCCCGGTTTTTCAAACTAGATTAAAGTATTCCCTTTTCTACTAAAGTCTCTGCGATTTGAACTGAATTCCAAGCCGCACCTTTTAATAGGTTATCGGAAACAATCCAGAGGTGGAATCCGTTTGGCATATCAGGATCTTTACGTATTCTTCCGACAAATGTATCTATTTTCCCTTCTGCATATAATGGCATTGGATACAGCTGTTTACTAGGGTTATCCTGCAAAATAACACCTGGTGCATCCATTAATACTTCCTTAATTTCCGCAACGGTTGCTTCTTTTTCCAGTTCTATATAAACCGATTCTGAATGTCCTGATACAACTGGAACACGTACACAAGTAGCTGCCATTTTCAGGTTTTCATCTTCTAATATTTTCTTCGTTTCTTGAATCATTTTTACTTCTTCAAAAGTAAAATCATTGTCTGTAAATATATCTACTTGAGGCAGTACATTAAACGCTATTGGGTAATGTTTTTTATCTTTTTTCGCCGGTAATATATTACTTTTCACTTCTTCACCAGCAAGCATAGACTTAGCCTGCTCTTGTAATTCATGAATCGCATGAATGCCAGAACCCGATACAGCTTGATATGTTGAAACGATAATTCTTTCTAAACCGAATGATTTTCGAATCGGCTGAAGTGCTGTTACCATCTGTAATGCTGAACAATTTGGAACTGCAATGATACCTTTATGCTGCTTTAAAGTATGCGCATTCACTTCCGGAACAACGAGCGGTACACCTTGTGCCATTCGGTACTCACTTGTGTTATCAATTACAATCGCACCACTAGAAACTGCATGAGTTACAAATTGTCTAGATACTTCTCCCCCAGCGCTAAAAAAGGCAATATCTACACCTTCAAAGCTAGTTGTTTTTGCCTCTTTTATAATTATCTCTCGTCCTTTGAATCTTACTTTCTTACCAGCGGATCGTTTTGACGAAAGCAATGTAACTTCAACTATATTAAACTTCATTTCATTCTCTAACAGTTCAATAATTTTTTGCCCTACCGCACCTGTAGCCCCAACAACAGCTACATGATAGCCCTTTTTGATCATCTTTTCTCCTCCAATATCACCTGAATGAATATTTCTACAATTTCATTTTATACAGAATTTAATCATTTGGAAAATTAAAATACATGATATAATCATTCACAAATCATGATAATAAAAGAGGGATCGCTTATGGAAATGAGACATGTTAAAACATTTTGCGCCATTGTGAAGTATGGTAATTTTTCTAAGGCTGCGCATGCGCTAGGTTATGCGCAATCTACTGTTACAGCACATATGAAAGCTTTAGAGAACGATTTACACATTCCTCTTTTCGATCGGTTAGGGAAAAAAGTGCTACTTACAAAAGCAGGTCATCAATTTCATCCTTATGCATTAGAATTACTTTCAATATATGAAAAAGCGCAAGAAATCCCCCAAAATACAGATTATTTAGAAGGTACATTAAGTATTACATCTAATGAATCATTAGCGGTATACCGATTACCACAATTATTACGTACTTACAAACAGAAAAATCCAAAAGTAAATATCGTACTTGAAACAAACACAAATGAACAAGCATTACAAAAATTACGTGAAGGAGAAACAGACGTTGTCTTCATAATTGGAGAAAGTATAGAACATAATGATTTTATTACGCGTACTTTTAGTAATGAAACATTTGGATGGATTTTACCAGCTTATTCCTCTGCACATACAAATCCATTCCAGTTATTACAGGACACCCAGTTCATTTTTACAGAACAAAGCTGCGGCTATAGGCCAATGGTAGATTGTTTTTTACGTCAAAGTGGAAATATTCCAGCTAAAACATTTGAAACTTCCAATGTTGAAGTAATTAAACAATCCGTTATGTGTAAGTTAGGCATTTCAATTCTTCCTTATATTGTTGTACAAGAAAGTTGTCAAAAAGAACAACTATGTTTTCAGCCTATCGAAACTCCAACAGTTATTCAAAGTCATGTAATCTATCATAAATCTAGATGGATTTCCCCGGTGTTACAGTCGTTTCTTTCCTTACTTGAACGAGACTAAAATATTAAGATGTACATAGAAAAAGAGTAATTGCCTAATAAGCAATTACTCTCTTTCATTAATTAGTATACTATTTATTAGTCTGTCCCCCACCTGCAATTAATTTACTACCTGAATATGTACCTTTGTTCATAAACACTTGATTAATTAATTCTTTTTGCTCAGCTTCCGACATTACTCCTTTTCCTTCTCCTAAATTCCCACTTTGTAATTTCCAAATCTTATTGTGATCCCCATCAACCTTTTCATATTTTCCTTGTTTCCATCGTTCTAAAATTTCTACATATGTACTTCCCTGCACAAGATTATTACTCTTTACAATATCAATTAAGCTTTCAATCCGCTCTTGTGTAATAAAAATATAGCCCCACTTTTGATCAGCTTTCGCTTTTTGATGTGCCATTTCATGTAATGCTGTCTGTATGTTCTCATCTGTCCATTTAAAATTTTTATTAAAACCACTATTCGGCAATGAATAATTTCCATTTTCTAAAAGCTTTGCATCTTCTGCTTTTACGTTACTATCAGCTAATACTTCTACTGCTGGAGCAGCTGGTGATACCTTTTTCGCAGCTGGTTTACTATTATTTAAATAATGCAGCATACCATATGTTAAACCTACTCCGATTACCGCCATACCAGCTAGAATACCGATTATTTTAAATAGTGTTTTCATCGCGCTTGTTTCCTCCCAAATTTCTCTGTTCTGACTACCTAATTATTTCTTATATAAAAACTGTTACTTCATTCAAAATATCGCATCCCCTATCATATTATTTATATATACTTCCTCATATTGTATTTCTTTTCCTTTGAAATTAAAAGATTATTCTGTTAAATAATGAAAATATTCTACAAATTTTTCCTTTATATTTATAAAGAAACAAAAAAACAACGATTGCGTTCTACAACACTCGTTGTTTTTACTTTATGCACGATTTTCTTTTAACCACTTCGTAATAACATCTAACTTCGAAACATCAAAACGTCTTTCTTCACACACGTTCAATTTTTTTGAGTTTTTCACTATTTCTAATTCATTATTTCTTACACTTTTCGCCTCAATTAATTTACAATACCCATCTGTAACAGTATTTAAATTTTCATAATAACGTTGAAACGATTTTGATATATGTAAATGTTTTTCGAAGTTTCTTCTTCTTTTCGTCTCATCAGATACTTTCCGCTTTCTAAGTTCTTCATCGTTCGTATATAAATAAAAATATTGATCTGGAAAACCAATTTCCCTATTTATCATCTTTTCTTTATAAAAATTTTCTATTAAAGATAATGGCTGATTAAATATATCAAAATGAAAACACCAATTATAACTAAGTGGCTGATATATATCGCCATCGAGTATTACTAATTCATATTGCTTTGACTTCTGAACAGCTATATTCCAGCGCTCAACTTGTTTTTCAAAATACCATGTTCTATGTTCATTTTTTGGCCTTTCAAATAAAGAATTCACTTCAGGTATTATATAAGCACCATAATTCTTTTCTAATTCACGGCACGTGGTACTTTTACCAACAGCGCTTGCTCCCTCAAATGCTATTATCCCCATAGTTTCTTCCTCTTTCATTAACTAAAATTTCGTTGTTTCACTTTTCTTCCCCATAACTTTCTCCATAAAACAATTGAAGCAATAGTGAGCATGATTGTTGTAATGATACTACCTTCAATTCCGAACGCGCCTCCATGCAATGTTTCTGGTCCATTTGTTATAGACTTAAAAATTGGAGTAGAATATACAGTTGTGCCACTAACTGCAAAACCATATACATTATATTGAGCCCAGTTCCAAATTGAGTGCCATGCACATATTCCCCACAGACCGTCTTCTTTCAATACATATAAAGCTGCGAAAACACCCACTAATATTATATTCGATATAGATAATATTGTAATTCCCGGATTAAGTAGATGAAGAAATCCAAATAAAAATGAAGTTACAATTATTCCAACCCATATACGACTTCTAACAGAAAGAACCGGGAATAACCAACCTCGTACAATAATTTCTTCCGTTGCCCCTTGTATTAAAAATGCAACTAGAGATCCTACTATTCCTACTATCACTGTTGAGGTAATATGTTGTACTTGCAATTTCACACTCCCCATTAATAATAGTAAAATAACTGGCGTTGAAATAAATAAAAACCCTATTAACGCACCTTTTAAATACTTTCTCATCCATTTCTCTTTCCAAAAGCCAATGGATGAAAAAGGTCTTTTTTCTACAAAACGAACCCATATAAATAAAATAAATATAGCTCCGCCAAACGTTAACACCATTCTAACATTGTCATAAATACCTTTCATGAATATCGTTTCAGCTTTCGGTAAAAATAACATAAATAACATAAAAAGTTCGCCTAAAGTCAAAAATATAATGGCTAATATTACAGCAAAGACTGGATGGACCTTTTTTCTCCCTGCTTTTGCTGCTTCAATTATTAAAAATGAATTATTTTTCACTTTCTTTTCTCCTTTTATAATATTTAACTACCAACAGTAAACAACCATATTTTACCACAAAAAATACATTATTAATATTTACTCTAAGTTTTTCTTACATGATTTTGCATAAATCCAAATTAGGAATAATATATAAATAAAAGAGGTGCCTTTGTGCCTTTACTATTATCACCCAGATTACTCAGTGGCATTACCAGCACTTGCTATTTCCCACCATTTGTTGTAAGATAGTAATTAAGGTCAATTTAACACTATATTTTCTTTGCATATTATCAAGTATCAATCAGGGACAGTTTGTACTCCTTATGGGTTTTTGATAATATGTGAAATTTTATTTTCATTCAAATAAGGCCGATCATATTGTAATTTTTCTACTTTTAGGAGGCATTACCATGACATTAACAGGTAAAGTAAAATGGTTTAACAGCGAAAAAGGTTTCGGTTTCATCGAAGTTGCAGACGGTAACGATGTATTCGTTCACTTCTCAGCTATCACTGGCGACGGCTTCAAGTCTCTTGACGAAGGTCAAGAAGTTAGCTTTGAAGTTGAAGAAGGTAACCGCGGACCTCAAGCTAAAAACGTTGTAAAGCTATAATTCAAACAATAAAAAGGTTGTTACCAGCAAGGTTAACAACCTTTTTAATATATAACTAAAATTTTTTACATAAAAGGAGTGGTTACATGTATCGCAATCGAAAGAACGATGTAGCAGAAGTACCACCAGAACAAACCCCTGTTTGGGAATGTGAATCAGAGGATTGTTTAGGATGGATGAGAAAGAACTTTTCATTTGAAGAAGAGCCTAAATGCCCTTTATGTAAAAGTAGCATGAAAAGTGGAGAACGTTTATTACCTAAATTAGGTTAATTTATAATAAAAAAAACCTCTTTTAATTAAGAGGTTTTTTTATTATAAATTTATGTCCTCAACATCAGTTCGCACTATAGAATACAATAATGCATCGTGTTGCTTATTTCCTTGATGAATATATCCGCGCAATAGCCCTTCCTTTTGGAAGCCAATTTTAGATAACATTCTACAAGAAGTAACATTTTCAGGATATGTAATAGCTCCAATTCTAAACAAACCTAAATCTTTAAATCCATAATCAATAATTTCTCCAGCTGCTTCTGAAGCATAACCATTTCCCCAATAGCGAGGATGCAGATCATATCCAATCTCAGATCGTTTACTCCATAATTGTAAATTGTTTAGTCCAATTGTTCCTATTAAAACGTTCGTTTCTTTTAACACAATTCCCCATCGTATTGCCTTTTTCTCAAAGTAATTTTTTGAAAAAGATTCGATCATACGTGAAGCTTGTCCAAACTCCGTAAAAGAATTCATACCGTAGTAACACGTCACTTCATCCAATGAAAAGATTTCATATATTTTTTGACAATAAGATTGTTCTATTTCAACTAAACGTAAGCGTTCTGTTTCTAATATAGGAAATGCCATAGGATCACTCCTTTCTCTCTACTCATTCATTATATCAGAAAAAATATGTATAATTAGTAAAGTCCTTATTGTTCCATAAATCAAACATTTCTAATGGCACATTCTCTCTTAATTCTATATACACGAATTAGATACCTTCTGATTGCACCTCAAACATCACGCTATAATTTCCATAAATCGAATTTTAAATTATCAAGAACTGTAAAGAAATTGTTTCTTCATTTTCTCCTTCTAAACAACCAACCTACCCCATACATTTATGGTAAAATATAGTTAATATATTATTTTATTGTGGAGGTGAAAATTTCCTATGTATATATTCATCGGCTTATCCCTCTTACTCATATTACTTATTTTTTTATTCGCAAAGAAATTCACACCAAACTCATTCATGATGACTAGCTTTAAAGGCAATAGCTTTAAAGGCAATAGCTTTACGACATTTTCAATCGGTATTTTAATCGCTGCCATACTCTCACTTTCATATGGAACTTATCATGCAGTAACATATCAACCTGGTTATTTAGATATTAAATTAAAAAATCAAAACTATACTGTTTTCGGTAATGTAGGCGAATTCGGTTATTTCTCCGAAGAATTATTAAAAAAAGATACAGAAGTACAACTATATTTCATCTCTTGGAAAACAATACAGTTAAAAAATCCGGTAATACTTATAGAATATCCTTCAGGAAAACAAGAAACATGGAAGCCAAATATCGTATCAATACCGGTAAATAAATTACAGGAAAAACATGATATAAAAGATATTTATCAACTATCACCGTATTCATTTAAAGAGTCTGGAGAAATAACATTAACAATAAAAGAAAAAAATGTAAAAAACAACAAAATTTCCATTCAAATAAAATAAATAAAAACTGTTCCTCCATTTTGCTGAAGAGACAGTTTTTATTTATTCTACAGTATTATTTATTTAATATAGCCATTATTTCATTGGCTATATTCTTTCCATTTCCAATACACGCACCAATTCCGACACCGTAATATGAGGCACCAGCTAAATATACATTTGGATAAAGATTCGTCATTTTTTCTTGCAATGTTTGAACCGCTTGATTATGTTCTAAATGATATTTCGGCATTAAATCTTTCCAATTTGTAACTTCGACTACTTCTGGTTCACCTTTAATTCCAAGACTCTTTTCAATATCATATAAAGCTACTCGTACTAATTCTTCTTCACTATAATTTTTGATTGTTTCATATACCGGATTGGTGCTCTTATAAAACATTCTTACTAATAATTTTTGTTTACCCGATGTATGTTTCCACTTTCGACTTGTCCATGTACAAGCATCACAATGTAAATCACTGTTTTCCGTTACAATAAACCCTGTGCCGTCAGCTGGTAGTTGTTCATCTAGTATGTCAAATCCTAAGTAAATACTTATAAGAGATGAGTTTTTAAATGTATTAAACTGCTCATTTAACTCATTAGACTGTAATAAAGTTTGTGCTATATCATGTGGAGCTGCTAAAACAACATAATCAGCTTGTATTGTTTCATGATTTACAAAAGAAATCTCATATCGATTTTCTTGTTTACTTACAGCCGTCGTTATAGCACCTTTTTTTACGACAGTTTCAGTCAGCACTTCTTCTAAGCGATTAATTATCGTAGATAGTCCACCTTTAAATGATACGAATTTTTTATTTCCTGCTGATTGAAATTGTTTTTTATTCTCTTCAAAACCTTTAATAATACTTCCATACTTATTTTTATAATCTAGTAAATATGGTAATGTAGATGCCATTGTAAGCTCATTCAATTTACCAGAATATACGCCTGAAAGCACAGGAGCAATTTGTCTTTCCACTAACTCTTTCCCTAAGAAACTTTCTAAAAATAGAGCAAGTGATGTATCTTTCGTAAACTCTTTATTTTTCGTTATGAAATCTTTTAAAGCTACGATTTTCCCTTTCGTTGAGACTAGTGTACTGCTAAACAACGACCGGGCGCTCATCGGTATCCCAAATATAGTATCAGAAGGAATCGGATGTAACATGTTTTCAGAATATATGTAAGAAATACCCGTTTCATTATATACCATTTCATCTTCTAAATTTAAATCTTTTACAAGTGGCATAACATATTCATTACGAGCAACGATTGAATCCGCTCCTGACTCCATAATGAAATCCTTTTCTTCCACACTATGGATTTTTCCACCTAAATACTCTTCTTTCTCAATAAGAATTAAATTTAAATCGATATTATAATCCTTTTTTAATTTTTCTAAATAAAACATAGTAGAAAGTCCCGTTATACCTCCACCGATAACAACAACTGTTTTCATATGTGCTGCGCTCCTAACCGATACAATTAATAATTCCTTTTTATTATAACCAAAAGTCCTTATATTCGACTAGCAAGTTGCGCATTCTGTAAGAAATTAGACAATATATTTGAATATATTTTCAAATTACCTAATAAAAAAGAACTATAACATATACAAACCACGTCATAGTTCTCTTTATTTTAAAAACATAAAGTAATTGATTAATTTGTCTAGTTCTTGACTCAATGCCAATACTTTTTCATGTTGAATTCCATAATCCGATACTAAATATAAAAGTTCTTCTTTTTTTATTTCAATTACTTTTTCTAATTTCGCTAGTTCCATGTCGTTTTACATCTCTCCAAAAATAAAATGTATGTATTTCAGTATAGCCTACTTACATAATTAGTAAAAGTAAAATACGCATGTAAAATCTTACATATTTGAAAAAATAATATACTACTAACAAAAAAAGAAACTAGATTAAGCTTCCTTTTACAGATTATTGACGTTCATTAAGAATGAATAACATACCGGAATTTTTCTAATGTTATATCTTTATAATTTGGAGCTCTCTTTATATGATTAAAATAACTAGCAATTGTAGCTGCTCCAAAATGCGCATGCCAAATATCATTTGTTTCTTTTTTGCATTGAGAAATAATTGAAAGGCCGCCTTTTAAAATACTTTTGTTTTCCATTTTCTTTCTCCCCTAATAAAAATCACTATATTTTCATCCTAAAGATGGTGTCAGTACAAATAAAATGTGATTCGATTCATCACTTTTATTCAAAAATCGATGCTTCACATTCGGTGGAATACGTACAACATCGCCTTCTTCTAAAAAATATTCTTTTCCCTCCAATTCCACGTACACTTCCCCTTTCATAATAACAGCAATCTCTTCCTTATCTTCATGGGAATAATGGCTTTCTGTTGTGTTTGCTTGTTTATTTAAATCCATCATTAACATTTCAATACGTGCTTTCATAAAATCAGGTGTTAATACATCATATACAATGTGATCATTGTTTTCCCGATATACTTTTTTTCGATCTTTTTTCTTAGAAATGAGCGAATCTGTATCAATATCATTAATAAAAAGTGTAAACAGCGGTACATTTAATGCTTTTGCAATTAACTCCAAAACATTTAAAGAAGGATTAGCATGTCCTCTTTCAATTTGGCTAATTAGTGATGTACTAATCCCTGCATACTCAGCGAATTCACGAATTGTCATATTATTTTTCTTACGATAACTTAATACTGTTTGTCCAAGCCTATCATGTATCATAGTAAAACTTCCTTTCGTCCATCATAATGCATATTTCATTGTCTTTGTGCTGACATACTAAACAAAGGCAAATAATCCTTTCCTATTATCTCCGGGACTTATATACTTACTTTTGTACATTATATCGCATTAAGTTTATTATAATAAACATTCTATCGGAGGAACAAACTTTGAAATCACCTATTCTTTCATATTTCATCCTATTTTTTGGTGTATTCGCCTTATCAACTTCAGCAATTTTTGTAAAATTGGCAGATGCTCCTGCGACAATCATTGCTTTTTACCGATTATTCTTTGCCACACTAATCCTGTTACCGTTATTACTATTTAATAAAAATAGTCGAAATGAGCTAATAACTTTACCGAAAAAACAATGGGCACTTGGATTCGTATCTGGGCTATTTTTAGCTGCACATTATGTACTATGGTTTGAATCATTACAATATACTTCTGTAGCAAGCTCTACAGTTATCGTAACGTTACAACCTTTGTTCTCAATGATTGGTGGTTATTTTTTATTTAAGGAGAGATTTACGAAAGGAGCGGTTATTGGTTGCCTCATCGCTATTTCAGGTAGTATCATCATTGGCTGGCAAGATTTCCAAATTAGTGGAGAAGCTTTATATGGAGATATTTTAGCATTTATCGCTGCCGGTATTATTACTGCTTATTTTTTCATTAGCCAACACGTTCGTAAAGATTTGTCACTTATACTCTATTCGGTAATTAGTTATGGAAGTAGTGCTGGCTTTCTTGGCATATTTGCTTTTACGCAACAAGAATCTTTCATCCATTACTCTACACAAACTTGGTTGTGTTTTATTGGATTAGCTTTCATTGCTACAATTTTAGGACAAACCATTTTTAATTGGTTATTAAAATGGATGAGTGCTACTGTAATTTCAATGAGTATTTTAGGTGAAACAATTGGCACTTGTGTGCTAGCGTACTTTATATTACATGAGACTATTTCTTTACAACAAGGACTAGGAATTACCGTTATTTTTATTGGTTTAGCATTATTTTTATTACAGCCAAATTCTAATGAAAAAGCATGACAGTATACTGTCATGCTTTTAACTATTCATTATGTACAATTAAACCATTCGGTCTAAAACGACTCATCATAATTTCATTAATAAACTTTCCGTGAGCTTTCAAATTCCCTATCTTTACTCCCTCTTCTACAAATCCAAATTTTTCATATAAAGCTTTTGCTTTTGGATTCGTTTCTAACACACCTAGTTCTACTCTCTCTAACATTAACCAATTATCAGCCAGATCAAGCATCTTCGTAAGAAGTACTTTCCCAATTCCTTTATTATGATATTCACTGTCTACCCCAATGAATAGATCGCCTGAATGAGATCTTCGGCCCGGACTTTGTGTTAAACCTACAAACCCAACAACTTCTCCATCATATTCTGCAACAAATTCAAATTGATTTTGTGCTAAATTTCGAATTCTATTTTCCATAGCTTCTACACGCATGCTAGGTAGGAAAACCATATACGGTAAAACGTCATCCTGTATACATATACGATGAATTGCTCTAGCATCTTGTATTTCTACTGCTCTAACGTTGATCCCCATCTTTCTCTCCTCCATATAAATAACAATATATTTGTTTGTGTGTATTCTAGAAACATGTATGAATGACCTTCTCACTCGTATTTCTTTATGTCATTTTTACATAATTATTTCGATATAACACTTATTTTCCAAAAAGATTAACAAATATGGATTTGGTTAACTTTTCACCTCGTTATATAAATCAAGTAAATTTTCAATTGGAATACCATTTAGTTTCATCCCGACTATATTACAATTTTCTATTTCAATATTTTTCAGATTACTGTTACTTATGGTGCTACCTTCCAAGTCACATTTATCGAATAAAATAGGTTCCTTCTCATCTCCGAGACTTGTATTTTTGAATTGTACTCCACCTAAAGTCACCAAATTAAATTTACTGCCAGAAAGATTTAAATCTGCATATGATGACCTTCTAAAATTTATATTTCTAAACTTTGATTGACTTACATTGCAATTACTCATATTCGTATTCATTATATTGCTACCAACAAATGAACTGTTTTTTAAATTCACTTGATAATACCCTGTATTTGCTAAATTACAGTTTTCGTATTGACTATTTTTCATATCTTTATTTGTAACTACACTCGCTTTGTTTGAGCTTGTTTTTATTCTTTTCACGTAACAATACTCATCTTCCGATTCAAAAATCATTTGGTAGCCCATCTTTTTATAAAAGTGATGATTATTAATTTGTCTACTAGATGTTTCGAGATCCCAAATCTTTATGTTTGGATATTCCTTTTCTATTAATTTCATAACATGTGATCCAATTCCTTTTCCTTGATAAACAGGATCTACAAAAATACGATCAATTCGACCGTACGACTTACCAGAAATCGTAACTATTATCCCTCCAATTATTTCTTTATCCATTACAACTTTGAAAGAATCCAATTCTTCAATGGAATATTCCATCATTTCAACTGAAGAATATCCTGGTGGTTGAATGTTATAATCAATGACATCATCTTGTCCATATAGCCATTGTTTTGCTTCTGCATCAAATGTTCTTTTCATTATTTCTGTTAATTTCTCAGCATCTAAAATTGTAGCTTTTTCTATAGATATCATTGTTGTTTTCCCCTTCATTATTACAAACCGACAACTGTTGTGAATGCTATAATTATCAATTCACTTTTATTTTTAATGCTTTTCCCATTATTACATATGGAGTATCATTTGTACTTGGATGAAATGACTCCAATACATTTACCCAATCTAATCTTTCATATAACGAACGTGCTTTTTCATTGTTTACTTGTGTTGTTAAAACACTCGTTCTATTTGAAAGCCCTTCTAGTAATTTATTATGTAATTTCGTTCCAAGACCTTCATTTTGATATTGTGGGTGAACTGCTAACTCTACAAATTCAAAACAATCTTGTAACCATTCGTCTACTTGCTCTAGATGTAACGCTTCTCTCATTAATTGATTATAGTACTGTCCCTCCATTGAGCGATAACCATAAGTAAAGCCAACTACTTCATTTTCATCATTTATTGCTACTATACCTTTAAAACCTGTATATTCTATATGCCTATTCATTCGTTCGATCATTTCATTGAAATTTGTTTTCTCAAATACTTTACAATACAATTTTGCCATATCCCCAATTAAGATCTCATCTTTTTCAATGCTTATGAATTTCACTTTATTCCCCCCCTGTTAAAACATTTATATCCTTATTCTTTTAAAAACAAAGAAAATTAATACTAATCACTCTCTTTACTATTAAACTACAAATCACCCTATATTTTCCACAATCACTTAGTATTAATGAATAACAGAAGAGACCATGTAATGTAAACATGTTCTCTTCTTTTATTCATTTTCAATTTTATCCCGCTATTTTCCAGGCAGTAAGACCCCCACCTCAAAATTCAGCGAAAGCAAAAAAGTTAGGTGGGGGTGGGGCTAATAATCAGTGGGGCTGAACAAAACCCCCACTGATTAAAGTTTCACTTTATATAATTAAAAATTAGATATTACTTAAGCCACTCGTTGCAAGTATTACTTAACTGCTGTAAATCTTCTATAAATTGACTCGCATCATATCCATCACAAACCGAATGATGTACTTGCAATGAAACTGGTAGCATAACCTTGTTTCCTTCGTTAAAATATTTCCCACAAGTTATAATTGGCAATAGAAAATTTTCATCATTATTAATATTAAGATTAAATCCAGTAAAACTAGTCCAAGGTATACTAGAAATTGGAAATACATTAGGCGGAATATTTTCTTTCGTGAAAAAACCATGAACACTAGCATAGCATCTCATATCGTCTTCATAATTCTTATAGAAAGTGCGGAAATCCCTTGAATAATCCGTCCATATACTTGAAAAAGACTTATCATCTTTATGAAAGATCGTATAACTCGGTATCATTTCCTCCCAATAGCCTAAAACTCCTTCATCGTTAAAACATGTTCGAAATTTTTTATGATTATTTACTACTCTAGAAATTAAATATATAAAAACGGGATAAAATTTTATTCCCTTTTTATATACTTCCTCTAATAACATCGTGATATCAACATTAACAGTCATACTAAATGTACATTTCAACTTTAAATAATGCTCAAAATACTGCTCTCTATTCCAATCTTCTCTATCAATTACATGAAACTTCATTCTAATAGCCTCCTAAAATTTTCTTTTTATTTTAGAAGGCTAATTCCCTTGCTTTCACCATAATTGTTCACTCCTAACAGTTTACAATTCACCCTAATTATTTATTTAATTATATAACATATGTAAGAATCAATTCACATATTTCTGGAAATCCATCCACATACTATAGATAAATCAAATAAAATTTGGAGGATACGTACATGAATAACAAAAATATGAATAAA
Source organism: Bacillus sp. 2D03 (assembly GCF_003946765.1). Lineage (NCBI taxonomy): Bacteria > Bacillati > Bacillota > Bacilli > Caryophanales > Bacillaceae > Bacillus > Bacillus sp. 2D03. The sequence goes on from NZ_RPSJ01000003.1 coordinate 135,958, forward strand.
AAAGAAAATGTTACTGAAAACACTACATCTATTCAAAATAATAATACTGCAAACCTTACTATCGAAGAACAAGCAATGAACGGCTTATACGGAATGCCCGAAACAACAATTGAAGATGCTGATCACGCTGCAGCTGATGATTTGACTTCGAAAAATTAATTAACTACATTGAAAAAAGCCAAGGAAAATATCCTTGGCTTTTTTAACTAGGCATCCACCTTTTGTATTTCTTCACTCTTTCTTGAAAGTTTACCTGGCCAAAAAGCAAATCGGCCTAACACAACTGTAATTGCGGGTACAAGTAACGGTCTTACGATAAACGTATCTAGTAATACGCCAATTGCAGTTACAATGCCAAATTGAACTAATACTTGAATTGGAAGTGTACCTAACACTGCAAAAGTTCCTGCTAAAATTAAACCTGCCGATGTAATAACACTACCTGTTTGTATTACACCATTTTTTACTGCATCCAAGTGATTTTGTGTCTTTCTGTTTTTCCATATTTCTGAAACCATAAAGATATTATAATCTTCACCTAAAGCAACTAAAAATACGAATGCGTACAACGGTATCGCACCTTGAATGGCCGGCGATCCCATACCGTAATGAAGTAATATCCATCCTGCTCCTAACGCTGAGAAGAATGATAAAACGACAGTTACAATTAAATAAATCATCGCAACAACCGATCGTAAATAAACAAGTAATAGTAAAGCGATAATGCTAATCATTACTGGAATAATTACTGATTCATCACGTTCAGTAATTTGCTTTGTATCATATAATGAAGCTGTTTCTCCACCAATCCACAATTGCTCTTCAGCATTACTAATCCCAGCATCTTTTAATACTTTTTCTACATTACTTTTCAATTTAGGAATTTGATCTAACGCTTCAATTGAGTATGGATTTTCCGCTAAAGAAACTTCATACATTTGTATTTGCTTATTTTCTTTTCCCTCTTTTGGCTCTTTCACTGTATTTACGAAAGAAAATTTCTCTAGTTCTTGTTTAATAGGAAGCTCTTTTCCTTTCGTATCAACAACCACTTTTACTGGTGCTAGTTCACCAGCTGAGAAATGATCACTAATTAACGTAAACCCTTCACGAGAAGGCATATCCTTTGGAAACGATTCTAATAAGTCATATGTGTATTGAATACGTGGTACGAACGAAGCCAATCCACCTAATACAAACACAGTTAGCATAATTATTGTCCACGGTCTTCGGACTACTACATCTCCAAGTTTTTTACTAAAGGAGCCTTTTGATTTTTCAACTTTTACAGCCCTCTTTTTCTTTCTTGCAAACTCCTCATTCATTGAAGTTGTTCTCGGTATAAACGGGAAAAATGCAATTCTACCGAAAATTAATAATAGTGCTGGTAAAATCGTTAAAGCTGCGATTCCCATTATAAATACAGCAGCACTAAATGGTACTGCAAATCGATGAAAGGCACCATAATGAGCAAGTAATAATGTTCCTAATCCAAGTACAACAGTTAACGCACTCATTATTATTGCACCGCCAGAAGCTTTAATCGCAAGTTGCAATGCTTTATATTTACTTTCTTCTTCTAACAAGTACTCTCTATATCTCGAAATTAAAAATAGACAATAGTCCGTTCCAGCACCAAACAATAATACTGTCATAATTGATATCGCTTGGGCATCCACTTTAATCCATCCGTGATCAGCTAAAAAACCGAGTGTAGGACTAATGATGCCGTATGCAAAGCCAACAACAAGTATAGGTAAAATTGCTAAAATTGGCGAACGGTAAAGTAAAATTAATAGGACCAAGACTAATAATACAGTAGCCACTAACAATTTCACATCTGCTTGACTAAATAAACTAACTGCATCCGTTTGAATACCTACAGGTCCAGATAATCGAACATGTAAACCAGATTCACTTATTTTTTGTTTAAATGGATCTTCATCCACCTTACTATTCACTATTTTTCTAAACTCTTCAAGATTTCCTTTTAATATATCCGTACCAGCAGATTTATTAAAGAATACCGGTGTAACAAATGATGTACCATCTTTTGATGCACTTTTTGATAATACTTGCTCTGGAATTGTATCAAATGGTGGTAACGTTGATTGTTCTTTTAAAGGACTAGCTTTTAACTCTTTATAAACGTCTTGTATGAGTTTATAATCCTGTGACTGTAATCCACCATCTCTATACCATACTACTAACAGCGGATTCCCTGCATTATTCGGAAATTCTTTTTTCATAAGCGCTTCCGCTTGCTGTGACATAGCTGTTTCAGGTAAATTTTTCGGATTCGGTTCTTTCGTACTGTTTACTTGTGGTAACGTAAATGAAAGTAATAATGTAATAAGAACCCACACCGATAAAGTGATCCATTGCGTATTTCTCCCTGCTACAAGCCTCCCTAACATATGTAACGGGTGCTTTTTCATAAAAAACCCACCTTCCTTTTTCCCTCCATTATTAATTATATATACTGGTCGGTTAATTAATCAAGGGTGATTGAAAATTATGTTATAATTATCTCAATCATAAATGTCAGGAGCGAATGGATTTGGAACAAAAACAACGTCCTCTCGGAAGGCCGCGTCAAAATAAAAATACAAAATCTACAAAAGAAACCATTTTAGAAGTAGCAACCCGCTTATTTCTTACACAAAATTATCAAGTCGTTTCTATGGATGAGGTCGCAAAAGTTTGTGACGTTACGAAAGCAACTGTCTACTATTACTATTCAACAAAAGCCGATTTATTTACCGCTACTATGATCGAAATGATGGTACGTATACGTGAGAATATGTCTCAAATACTCTCTACAAACAAAACTTTACAAGAAAGATTATTAGACTTCGCTAAAGTTTACTTACACGCAACGATGGATATTGATATGAAAAATTTTATGAAAGATGCAAAACTGTCGTTATCTAAAGAGCAATTGAAGCAATTAAAAAATGCTGAAGATAATATGTATGAAGTACTAGAAAAAGCACTCGATAACGCGATGCACATCGGAGAAATTCCGAAAGGAAACGCTAAATTTGCGGCTCATGCTTTCGTATCTTTATTATCAATTGGGAATTTTAAAGATGAAAATCACAATCCTATTCTTGCAAATATAGATGAATTAGCACAAGAAATCGTTTCTTTTTATTGGAACGGATTAGATCATTCATATTAAACTGATTTGCTTTAATAAAAGAGCATGTTTGAATTTTTTCAAACATGCTCTTTTATAATTTATTTATATACTAATAATCAGATTATACTTCAATGCTGTTTAACAAAAAATTTCACTTTAACTTTTACAAATTTTGAAGTTGAACATTTATATTCTTCTTACTAAATCCCCCATGGTAACAAACTACAGATTCAATATGTAAATTTAAATACTTCTTCAAAGACTTCTTTGCTTCCTTAATATTTATAGTTGTTGGGGCGTGAATTCCTCCTAACATCCCATTCACACTATACATAGAGTCTCCTGCAATAAGAATTTTACTTTGTTTCAAATATAAACTAATATGACCCGGAGTATGCCCTGGAGTATGAAGAATTAGTATTCCACCGCAATACGGAAGTTCTTGCCCATCAATCACAGTATCACTCACTTTTCCTTTTGGTCGGTTCTCTACATTTCCGTCCTTCAATAAAGGTAAATCCCCCTCGATATATGGCTTATCTAGTTCGTGCGCATAAACTTTAATATTACTTCGACAGCGCTGCAACAACTCCGGAAGACTACCTATATGATCAATATCCTGATGCGTCAAAATCACGACTTTTAACTTATCAAATGATACCCCAACCTTTTCCATCTCTACTTGTATATCTTCAATTTGTCCTGGGAAACCCGTATCTATTAATACTGCCATTTCATCATCCCATAAAAGAATTGGATGAATAACAAATTCTTGAAATTCAAGTTGTAACATTTCTATCCCTTTAGCAATCTCCATACAGCCATTCTCCTTTATGTTGAAGTTTGAAAATATGTACGAGTAAACTGAAAATATAAAGTGAAACTTTAATCCGTGGGGGTTTTACTACCCGGCAAATAGCGGGATAAAGCACCTCTATCTTATAATATGTTTTGTCATCCCAATAGAGAATGCTTCAAACCCTATAGATTCATAGTAAGATTGCAATTTTTCTACACACATAAGTTGTGGAATAACCTTGTTTTGTTCACAGTGCTGGATTAATCGTTTCACTATTTCTTTTCCGATGCCACTAGACTGATATTTTGGCAATACACCAACTCCACAAATAACGCCTGTTATTACTCCATCTGATATGACACGCCCCATCCCTACTAACCTCTTATCATCAAAAACATAAATTGCATACCAACTTTGCTTACACATTCGTTCTAACTCGTTAACCGTTAATTTAAGAGAATTCCATCCTAAAGATTCGTATAAGGATAATAATCCATTAAAATCTGTAGGATGTTCACTTGTGTAGCGTATACTATTTTCCATGTAAATACTCCCTATTCTCTGGCTTGTTTATATTTCATAAAATTCCCTTTACACAAATCTGATCGATGTAAAAATAACTAGAACAAACTTCAATAAGAAAGATAGAATTCCTTCTCAATATAAAATAAAAAGAAGTTATCTCACTTAAGATAACTTCTTTTATATAAGACTCTCATTATATTATCAACCAAAAAATATACAACTGCATACGATTAGCACAAACAAAACTAATAAACCATTTGAGAAATAACCCATTAAATACTACCCCTTTATTAAATTATGTAAAAGATTTTATCATAAAATGATTTACAACTTAATAACTGAAAAAGACATTGTATTCATTAGTTATATACGTTTAGTAATATTTTATATTCCGTTATATTCTCGTTCCCTGAAAGTGCTTATCATACTCTTCTACTTCAGTTCATATAAGTTCAAAATATTAAATAATAAATCAAGAAGACCTCCACCTTACGAGGTCTTTTTTACTTATTTTCCAAATACACTAATTGATTCTTCCTCAATTACAAGTAAACAATTAGCATATTACATGATTTAATATCCCAATAACCAATTCAACTCTATTAATTCGGTTCGACCTTAATATCCCCCTTTTATTCCAAAAACTCAATAATTGTTTCACATACTTTATCCGTCTCCTCGATATCTGGGAAATGTCCACTATTTTCAAATATAACAAGTTTACCATTTTTCAATTGTCTCGTTATTCTATAACTCATTCCTACACCCGTGTTATAGTCATGCGCTCCAACTATGACACACGTATCAATTTCTAAACCTTTAATACGCTCAATAAGCGGTAAAGATGATTTTGTTCCAAAAATAACTTTGCTCATCTTCCCTGTATTACTTAACTGACTTTCCTCCCAAAGACTCCGATTTAGCTTTGCAAATTCTTCATTTTTAAATAATAATCGATCTACAGCTTTTGTATCAACTATACTCCAAACTTGATTATACCTTTCTTTTAAAGGAATTTCTGACTTACTTATTATCAATATTTCTTCTTTCATTTCTCCTTTCGTTACTTGTAGAAAACCTTCTATCTGCACAGTATACATATCATTTAAATCATCTAACGATGGTGCTTGTAATACCATTTGTTCAACATTTTTCGGATATTTCAAAGCATACTCTAAACAAAGTTGTCCACCAAAAGAATATCCTAACAAATTTATCTTCTCTACATGTAATTGCTTTCTTAATTCCTCTAAATCTTCGACTAGAGTATTGATTGAGTACTCACCGTCATCTTGTGGTGCCTCACTTCTACCACATCCTCTTTGTTCATAATAAACAACAGTCATATTTTCTTCTAACCTCAACCCAAGTGTTCTTTCGAATACATAATGATTGCCACCTGGACCACCATGTACAATAATGAGAGGAACTGTATTATGAGCTGCCCCTGCAACTTTACACCAATGCAATACCCCATTGATTTTCAAATAGTGTACACCATCTTGCAACATTAACTGATTCATTTACCCTCTCTCCTCATCGCTCACTTATTACTATCTAAATGTATAAGTTCTGACCATTCACACTTTCTCCCTTTGTATCCTTTAGACACTATCCTCATTTATATGAATAGCTTTCTTATTCAAAAATAGATTTTTAAAAATTCCTACTCCCACAATTAATAAAACTATACCAACTAATTTATTTACTTGTAATGGAACACTCTCCATTCCAAATAATCCGAATGTATCAATGCATAACGCAACAACCAATTGAGTAATAAGACTAATTAGCACCGTATATGCTGGACCTAAGCTCTTTATTGCACCCATTATACAAATAATTAACCCGATGCCAAACAGTCCACTTACATAAAACAAATAATTTGTAGTATACACTTTAATGTTAATACTGTTTTCTGTAATGATATAAAATAGAATAGAACTAATGAGACCTATTCCAAGGACACATGTAGTCGTTAACCACTGTCCTACATTTTCATTTACTTTTGCATTAAAAACAGATTGTAAGCTAATTAATATTCCTGCTAATGTAGCTAAACTAAATCCAATCAAAATCTTCCTCTCCCTTTCATTGCTCATATATATTATCTTTAGCGACTTCCTTCATTCTAGAAAAATCTTTAATTACAATAACTCCATTACTCTTTTCAATTAATTTTTCATTATAAAATTTTTGTAATACCCGTATTACGTGCCTATAACTTACCCCTATAAAATCCGCAATACTCGTTACCGAAGTTGCATCCAAATCCTCTTTATACATATTCCCGTTACTATCTGTTGAAATTGAAAGTAAATAACTAGCTACACGTACTTCTACAGGATAAAGTAAATTAAGAGCAGTAAAACGAGTCGATATTTTTAATGTGTTCGCAATGTTTTCAAGCAAGAACTTCATAAATATAGGATCATGTAATAACTTGTTTCTAATAACCGTATTAGAAATAGAGATTGCTACAACATCTGAACAAGCTTCAACGACATTATGTGCTTTGCTATTTTGAATTAATTCAATATCACCAACAATGGCCAATGGATTGATAAAGCGAAGGATTAGTTTCTTCCCTTCAGGTGTAATCGTGTAAACTTTTGCTTTACCTTTAACAACAAAATATAAACGATCCATTTCGTCATCTATATTGCAAATAAGCTCGCCTTTTTCAAAGTGATTTAATTGAAAATAAGCTGTATCTATTTCTGAAAAAACCTCGAGCGTTTTATTGGTTTTCAAATAATGCCTAATTAAACCTGATCTATTCTCCATATTCATTTCTCCTTTCATTTACATATTAAATACAACAATACCTATAATCATTACTATCGTTCCCACAATATGATATCTCTCCATCTGTATCTTTTTTATATGAAACAGTCCTTTCATTTCAATAACTGTTGCCGTTAACAATTGAGCAACCATTAGTGTGCCAGCTGTCAATGTAACTCCTAATGAATATATCGCCATAGTTTCTGCACAAATAATGAATCCACCAAATGCACCAGCTGCTAAATATATTTTTTTCACACTCTTTAAATTTGTTACTTTCTCCTCTTTCTTTAATAAAAATACAGTTGTTGCAATAATGAATCCAATTAAATGGGTTATAATACTCGTCGACCATATACCGATATGTGAACTAAGTTTCGCATTAAAGGTACCTTGAAGTGTTATAAATATCCCCGCAAAAATAGCAAATAGAATACCTTTCAAAAAATCATCTCCTCATCCTTTATTTCTGACTTAATTAAAAACCATCATCCTATAATGGCAAAAGGACAAATGTCACATCACTATGAAAATAACTTGGAATGAACAAAAACACACCTCAAAAATGCGAGATGTGTTTTTCGTTATTTATATATAATGTTTTAAAAATGAAAATTACGCTACATTAAAAGATTTCTTTTTCATAACAAACTTTGCAAATAAGAAACGTACAAGCGGTCCCATAATAATTAATTGTAATGGATATGCCATTATGAAATTTTTAATAAAAATCGAAAAATAAATGGAAACAAATGAATCTCCTTGTAGTCCACCATGTAAATACATCATAGCCATACCGAAAAATGACATAAAGAACACCATTCCAATTACCATAGTTGTCGCCATTGCAACGATAATATTTATTTTTTTAGATTTATCAAATGGCAATATGAATACAATTTTTTTCGCACAAGGTCCAACGATACATATTTCAATTAATAGTGCAATAATAAAGCCAATTAATAGTTCTAATGCAATCTCTTTAATATAAATTGGTCCTCCTGTTTCATTCATTAGTAAATTGTAAAACGTCATTACGATAACCATCCCAAGGCACATCATCATGCCAAATTGGAGGTTTTCCTTTCTTGTTGTTGGCAAAATTCATCATCCTTTCTCTTTGAGTCTTTGTCATTATATCGATATTTGAAACCCCTTCGTAAGTGAACATTTTGTGAACAAATTTAAAACGTTTTCATTTTTTCCTTTCTGCTCAAATTCTCACTTTTACTTATAGAGGTTATATATATCGCAATGTTGAATTACTAAATTTAACATTGCATTACACTATTACTAGGAGGATAACCATGAATGAAGCAGAATTTTACGCATATCACATCGTAACAAGGAAAAAAATGCATATCGGACAAATCATTCCTTTTAACAAAAATCAACACAATACTCTATATCACTTCTTTTTTGAAAGAGAACAATTAAATGCTAGTGGTGAAGATGGCATACAAATTTTAAATAAACACTATAAAAATAACGAATTACATATAAATAATGAAAATACTAAAGTAGTTATGAGTTATATGGATCAAACAATTAGAGCAGTTAGAGAAACAATTGTAGAAATGGTTAGACTACAAGAATTCCCTGAATACCCTTCCAGGTTATCTTGCTTATATGCTGCTAAAAGCTATGAGGATGCTTTGAAATGGAGAGCGCTATTTGATTCTTACAATCGAGAAGTTTTACAGATTGTTAAACTACGAGTGATTGGAAGTTCTTTTGAAGGTGACGGGAATCTTTTACCGAAAGAAGATGGAATTCCTTTTTCTCAAAAAATCGAACAAGCTAGAGAGTATTGGAAAGGAAATATTAGAAATGAGCTTCCTGAGCTACTGATTAATGGAGAAATTGAAGTGGTGGAAATTATTGATGACTTTTCCTCAATTCATATTTAATTTCTAACTAAATCATATAGGATGGAGATTACAATGAAGAAAAAAGTGTACTTCAATCATGATGGCGGCGTAGATGATTTAATTTCATTATTTTTATTACTTCAAATGGAAAACATTGAACTTACGGGTGTATCTGTTATCCCAGCAGACTGCTATTTAGAACCCGCAATGTCTGCCAGTCGTAAAATTATCGATCGCTTCGGCAAAGGTAATATTGCCGTAGCCGCTTCAAACTCTCGCGGGCAAAACCCGTTTCCGAAAGACTGGCGGATGCATGCATTTTATGTAGATGCTCTACCAATTTTAAATGAGTCTGGAAAAGTTGTAACACCCGTGGTGGCAAAACCCGCGCATCATCATTTAATAGAAACGCTTCTACAAACGGAAGGAAAAACAACTTTATTATTTACTGGGCCCCTAACTGACCTTGCTCGTGCATTATATGAAGCTCCCATAATCGAAGATCAAATTGAACGCCTTGTTTGGATGGGTGGTACATTTCTTAAAGCTGGCAATGTACATGAACCAGAGCATGATGGAACAGCTGAGTGGAATTCGTTTTGGGATCCTGAAGCAGTAGCTCGTGTATGGGATGCAAAAATTAAAATCGACTTAGTGACACTAGAAAGTACAAACCAAGTTCCGTTAACTATAAACATACGTGAGCAGTGGGCAAAAGAACGAAAGTATATTGGTATGGATTTCCTTGGTCAATGCTATGCAATGGTCCCCCCTCTCGTTCACTTCTCAACGAACTCTACTTACTATTTATGGGATGTACTAACTACCGCTTTTGTCGGAAACACTAGCCTTGCAAAAACTGAAACGATTAATAGTATCGTTCATACATACGGACCAAGCCAAGGACGTACAGAGGAAACTACTGATGGACGACCTGTAAATGTCGTTTATGATGTAAAACATGATGTTTTCTTTGAATATATTACTGAATTAGCAAAGAAAGCTTCTATCTGAACCCCTATAAAGTGATATAACTTCAGATAATGAGCCCCAATTTTAGAAATTGGTTGTAACTAGATATTTAACTATTAAAAAGAGTATTGAATTAAATTTCAATACTCTTTTTGTGCAATTTAATTATATTTGATTAATGTAGTGTCTTACAGATTATTCATTTCATAACCATTGACAAAATACGTTATTGTTTCTAACTCATCTGCATTTAATTCTCTATCTAGCTCTTGTTTATACGCTGCCTTTATCTTCTCTTCATCGCCTTTATGAACTTCTGTATATGTTCCTACTGTTTTTAGCAAATGAATTTCTTGTAAAAACTCGTCTCGATTTATAGCTGTCCCATGAGAAAGAATATATGTCTCAGCATCAAATTTCTCTAATTCATCTATCAATTTAAACGTTTTTTTCGTCGTATAGTTCCACTTTGAAGAAAAAATATCTGCATATATACAATCTCCTACAAACAATATCTTTTCTTCTTTTATATACATAACAACTGAATCATGCGCATGATCTCCGCCCACATGTTTTAACACGCATGTCACTTCACCAAGGTCTAATTCCATTTGATCCTGGAACGTTAAGGTTGGAGGAATAATGTTAATATTTCTCGCTTTTTCTTCAAACTCTTTCTTGATACAATTCGCACAAAATGCAATTTCAGTACCCTCTTTTACGCGTGCGTCCAACGCTTCATCTGTCCATTCATAAGATACTATTGCCTGCATTTCTTTTTTCGTTTCAGCGTGCGAAATAGTTAATGCATTCTGTAATACAGATAATCCAAAAATATGATCCCAATGCCAATGCGTTAATGCTACAAAATCAGGATTCGATACATTTTGTTCTTTTAACATTTCTAAAAATAATTGTGCATGTTCTTCTGAATTTCCTGCATCAATCATTAACGTTTTTTCTTGTCCAACGACCATTCCTAAGATAGGTCTATCTGTTTCAGAAACAGGTGTCATATACCAAAATGAGTTTCCTATTTTTTTAATTTGTTGCATAACCAATTCCCCTTTTCATTTTCTCACTTAAAATTAATATATAAATTATAACGAATCACTACTTTTTTCTCTATAATCAAACACAATTACTTGGACTAATCTAACTTTCTTTTTCGTAAGCTAAAAATAAGGGAATAGAATCGGAGTGTGATACTATGGAACGTTTATGGATTCCAATGATTGTAACATTTTTTTCGTTCGGTGGATTACTATTAGGAGGTGCTGTTGGAGTAGCAACACGCCAACTTATTGAAGAAAAGATGCATCGTTTATACGCATTATGTGGTGGTATTTTACTTGGGCTTTTATCCCTTGAAATTATTCCTGAAACATTTTCAAGCTACGAAATGGTTGGGCCTATACTTGGTATAGCTATCGGTATTTTAGTTATGAACTTATTAGATAACTATTGTCACCATCCAATGATACATAAAAAAGATCAACAAGCATGGCAAACCTTCCTTTTTCTCTCTTTCGCTATATTTATTCATAATATACCGAGTGGATTTGCGTTAGGTACAGCTTTTATAAATCATAATGACTCTGCCATTCCCTTTTTAATAGCAATCGTCGTTCACCATATTCCAGAAGGATTAGCTTTAATTATTCCATTTCTTTTTACAAAACATAAATATATTTCCTTTTTATTAACGACTTTATTACTTTCTCTTATTCTCGGTACTGGCACAGTTTTTGGCATTTTGATGGAAGGAAAAGCTCTTCACCTGCAAGGCCTCATTATGGGAAGTGCTATTGGTTCACTTGGATATGTCACAATTCATGAAATGCTTTGGAAAGCTAAGAAACAGCTCTCTTTCCTTACATTTCTAATGTGGGCAACTAGTGGTTTTTTACTAATAACAGTGTTCACTTTATTCGCTGGTCATCATTAAAGTTGCTAAAGTGAAACTTTTGTTCCTCCCACACTGATTCTTGGATTACAAATAACTAGATAAATTTCTTACTTGTATATTTTTCCTTTTTATTCAAAACATAATGTTATCTACCTATTATAAGGAGGAACAATTATGTTTGGGAAAACAGCAGGTGAAGCATTAGTTGATTTATTAATTGATTGGGGAGTAGAGCACATATACGGTATGCCTGGAGATTCCATTAATTCTATCATTGAAGCTTTAAGAAAAAAACAAGATAAAATTAAATTCATTCAAGTTCGCCATGAAGAAGCTGGTGCACTAGCAGCGGCTGCCTATGCGAAATTAACAGGAAAACTTGGCGTTTGTATGGCAATTGCAGGACCTGGTGCTATTCATTTATTAAATGGTTTATATGATGCGAAACTCGATAAAGCCCCTGTTCTAGCAATTTCAGGTCAAGTAGAAACCGATTTACTTGGAACGGACTTTTTCCAAGAAGTAAATTTAGAAAGAATGTTTGATGATGTTGCGGTTTATAACCAGCGTATTATGTCAGCAGAGCAACTACCTGCCGTAGTGAATCAAGCAATTCGAATGGCTTATACGAAAAAAGGTGTATCCGTTCTTACTATTCCAGATGATGTCCCGAAATTTGAAGTGAAAAATGGTGCCCGTGTTACAAATACTTCTTTTACTTTGCCTGAATTATTTCCACAAAAAGAAGATTTAGATGCAGCGAAACTCGCAATAAATGAAGCGAAAAAGCCTGTGATTTTAGCTGGAAAAGGAACAAAACATGCGAGAGAATCTTTACTTGCATTAGCAGAACATATTGGTGCTCCAATCGTACTTACATTACCTGCTAAAGGAATTATTCCTGATGAACACCCTCTTTGTATTGGTGGATTAGGATTAATTGGAACGAAACCTTCTTATGAAGCAATGAAGCATGCAGATACTTTAATTATGGTCGGTACTTCTTATCCGTTCACCGGCTTCTTACCTGAAAAAGCAAAAACAATTCATATCGATACAGATCCTGCCCAAATCGGGAAACGTTATGCGACAGATATTGGTTTAGCTGGTGATGCTGATAAAACATTACGATGGTTAATTGAAAATGTTGAAGAACACACAGACCATTCCTTCTTAGAACAGCACCAAGAAATGATGAAAAAGTGGGAAAATAAATTACACGATCAAGAAGAAGACTCTTCCATTCCAATTAAACCACAACGTGTTATGCATGCTCTGCAGCAAGTAGCTCATGATGATGCAATTCTATCAGTCGATGTCGGAAATGTAACAGTATGGACAGCAAGACACTTCCGTATGACAAACCAACAATTTATCATTTCTAGCTGGCTCGCAACACTTGGCTGCGGTTTACCTGGTGCACTTGCTGGAAAAATTGCTTTCCCGGATAAACAAGTATTTGCAGTTTGTGGTGATGGCGGATTTGGAATGACGATGAATGACTTCGTAACAGCTGTAAAATATAAATTACCAATCGTTGTCGTCGTATTAAACAATAATAAAATTGCGATGATTAAATTTGAACAAGAAGTTATGGGTAATATCGAATTCGAAACAGACTTAACGAACCCTGATTTCGCAAAATATGCAGAGGCTTGTGGAGGTATTGGATACCGTGTTGAGAATTTAGATGAACTACTTCCCGCTTTCGAAAATGCAGTAAAACAAAATAAACCATGTATTATTGATGTAGTTGTAGATGCTAACGAAGCACCAATGCCAGCAAAAATCACATTTGGTCAAGCCGCTGGTTATACGAAGCATATGATAAAAGAATTATTTGAAGAAGGTAAGATTGATTTACCTCCACTTTAAGCGAAAAAAGATAGCTGAAAACAATTTGTCTTCAGCTATCTTTTTTATTTTTGTATCTCTCTATAAAAAGAAAAGTCATCCATAGTTGGTTGTACTTAAGACTCTTATTTTTTATCAAGAGTCTTTTTATTTAATTTCGCTTCAGTTAATACTATGCATCTAAAAATCTTTATACATCTCGCTAACTATTTCAATTCTCTAAAGTTCGGATATACTTTATTTTATGAATGTATCGCACATCCACTTATAGAATTTTTCTTTCTCTTCAAATTGTGGATAATGAGCTGATTTCTCAAAAGTAATAAATTGTTTTTGATCTGCTTCTATCTTATCAAAATATGTTTTTGCTGCATGCAATGAAGTGTTATAGTCATATTTCCCTATAAAGAAATAAAACGGTAGCTTCATTTCAATCACCTTAGTAGGCAATGGATTTTTTAAATCCTTTTCTAATAAGACAGTTTGAGAATGTGATAATCCAACGTTATAACGAATTACGTCTAACAAGTTATATTCATTACAGAAAGATTTGAAAACATCTCGCATACACATTTTTATAAAAACACATAGAAAAGAGCCCTTGCTTTCAACAAAAGGACTCTTTTCATAAACTATTTAGCTACTTCTTCTTTCGGCATTACCATACCTTTATAAAGTTGAACAGTTATCCAGTAATACATGAAATAAATGACTAAGAAGATTCCTATTGGCACCCACACTTTCACAAACGGGTCAACTAATATAAAGCTGAATAAGTTAAGCCCAACTAAAACGTGAGAAATGCCAATGATTGCTGGGAAGATAAATAAATACGAAATTTCTTTATATATACTTTTCGTTAACATACTACGTCTCACGCCAATTTTTCGTAACATTTCATAACGTCGTACGTCGCGAGAAGCACCTGTTAATATTTTGAACATAAGGGAACTTGCCATCATTGCTAAAAAGGCAATTCCGAGGAAAAATCCCATAAACATTGTTCCGCTCATGAAGCTGTTCGTTAACTGATAAATTGTCATTTTCGTAAATATGTCTACCTTTGCACCTGTTGCTTTTTCAATTTGTTCTTTTTGTCTCTTGTCTATTTCGATCAATAATGGTTTATATTTTTTCATATCATCTACTTTTGCTAATGTTACAGTGTGTTCGGTTCCTTGAATTCCTTTATAATGCTCTTCATCTGCAATTCTTACTGGTTTTCCGTTAAATTGATTATGTGTAAGTTGTATTTCTCTTACAATAGCATCTTCCCAATCTTTTGGCATACGAGGAAGCTTATTCGCTACTTCAGGAGCTTCCAAAGCAGAATATACGGGTTCAGTTAAAGGTTCAGCCACCCGTTTACGCGCAGGTTCTTTTAAAGTTTTCGTATCAAAGCGTTCGGAAATTAGTGGTGGCTTCGCTACTAAGTCGTTACGTAAGTAATACACCGCTTCCCCATCTACTTTATACTTGTACTTGCTTTCTTCAACAATTTCCATTTCTTTTAATGCTGCTGTATCTTGTTCGTTTGGATCATGAATTGCAACATCATATACACGAGAAAGGTCTGTCATAATACCTACATTTTTTTGGAAAGCCATACCTGCAGTCATCGCACCTGCGCCTAATGCAATTAACATAGCTACAGTACCTAATACTCTTGATAAACTATTAACTCGAAAGCGTAGCTGTGCGTATGTAAAACTATTTAAGCCCGTTTCATTTCGTTTTTTATTTCCTTTAATTTTCATCACAAAAAATGGGAGTAATGAACTAAAGATGAAATATGTTCCAAGTGTTGTAACGATGGTTGCTATAATAAAACCTAATTCAGCATATATTTTTACATTAATCATAAAATAGTACCCTGTACTTACTAGTAATACACCAAGTACTGTCATTATTATAATGCGAGTTTTACTTTTCTTCACTTCATCTAGTGTTTCATCTTCACGAATTAACTCTAGTTCAGTTTTACGTAACAATCGGACACTGTTCATTAAGCCAGTAATGAAAAATAGTATTAAGAAGAAAATAGCTGTGACTAAAATTGCTGGTGTGTATACAGATGCATAACTACCTTTTGCTGAAATTTCCATTCCATTCATTAAAAAGTTTCCTGCTACACTTGCAAGTAACATCCCTACTAAAATACCGATAATAATACTGACAATACCCATACCGAATGTTTCAATAAATAATAACTGTGCTACTTTTTTCTTTTTTGCACCAAGCATCATGTACATACCGAGTTCTTTTCTTCTTAATGTGAGCAAGAAAGAGTTGGCATATATAATATAAAATACAGTAATGAAAGATAATAGTATTGCACCTACCCAAAAGACGAGTCTAATACTACTAATTAGACTATTATCTTTCGTAAATTCACTATTCATCGCCATTGTTTGGAACATGTAGAAAATACTAATACTAATAACGAGGCCAATAAGTAAAACCATATAATCTTTTAACATCTTTTTCATACTATGACGTGATAATTTAAATAACATAGTTTCGCCCCCCCCTACTTAGACTCAGCAGCTGAGCCCATATGAGCGAGCACACCTAAAATGTCTTGATAGAAATTCTCTCGAGTGCCTTGACGATTTAATTCTTTATAAAGAAGACCATCTTGAATAAATAAAATACGCTCACAATAACTTGCACTAAATGCATCGTGTGTAACCATCAAAATACTTACATTGTGATTTTCATGTAAATCTTGCATCGCTTCTAATAAACTTTTTGCGTTTTTACTATCAAGCGCACCTGTCGGTTCATCTGCTAATACAATTGCTGGATTATGTACTAAAGCTCTTGCCGCCGCTGTTCTTTGCTTTTGTCCTCCAGAAACAGCCGTCGGATATTTTGTTAAAATTTCGGTGATACCTAATTTCTTCGCAACGTCATTTACCTTTCCAGTAATCTCACTTGACGGTACGCCTTGCAAAGAAAGTGGTAAAGCTATATTTTCATAAATTGATAAGTTTTCTAGAAGATTAAAATCTTGAAAAATGAAACCTAATTTTTGAGAGCGAAAATCAGATAACGCATTGCCCTTCATAGAAGTAATATTTGTACCAGCTATCGTCACACTACCACCTGTCGCTTGGTCAAGTGTACTTATCACATTAAGTAAAGTCGTTTTGCCAGACCCAGAAGGTCCCATGATCCCGACAAATTCTCCTTCTTTAATACTTAACGATACACCCCTTAATGCTTTTGACTGATTCTCATTTCTTTTCCCATACGTTTTTTCTACACTTTCTACAGTAACTACATTTGTTGACATCTCTTTCACTCCATCCCTTTTGTATAAAATTAATTTCTCACATATTTCTTATTATTTTGCCATGTAAATCCTTAAGATTTTTTTAATTATTCATTCAATAAGAGTTACACCCTTAACATGAACCTATTTCCTACTCCATATTCTCATTTTTCTACAACTCGTTCCCTCGATTTCGCTTACATTTACCTTACATTTTTGTAAGATAAAAACGAAAACACACTAATTGCTAATAGTGTGTTTTCTTTACAATCAATATTTTCTATTCTTTATTTCTTCTTCAATACTTGCCACAAATACATCTAGCGCAATAACTTCTGACTTCTCTTCCCCATATTTACGTACATTTACAGCTCCGTTTTCCATTTCCTTATCCCCAATAACAAGAACATACGGTACTTTTTGCATTTGTGCTTCTCTTATTTTATATCCTAATTTTTCATCTCGTGCATCTTGTTCAACACGAACTCCAGCTTGTGCTAATTTATGTGCAATCTCATTGGCATATTGTTCATGTACTGCATTTGAAACTGGAATTACTTTCACTTGAACTGGTGCCACCCATGCCGGGAACGCACCTCCAAAGTGCTCAATTAATATTGCTAAGAAGCGATCTAATGACCCTAAAACTGCTCTGTGAATAACAACTGGTCTTTTCTTTTCATTATTTTCATCTATATAATTCAAATCAAATTTCTCTGGCATTTGGAAATCAAGCTGGATTGTTCCGCACTGGTGGCTTCTATTTAAAGCATCTTTAATATGAAAATCAATTTTCGGCCCGTAAAATGCACCGTCACCTTCATTTAGTCTATATTTATAATTTAGCGATTGTAATACATTTTCTAATGCCGCTTCTGCTTGCTCCCATAATTTATCATCACCCATTGAATCTTCTGGACGAGTAGAAAGCTCTACTTCATATTCGAATCCAAAAGTTTTATATACGTAATCAATTTGCGCCATTACTGATTTAATTTCATCTTCAATTTGTTTTGGAGTTACAAATAAATGTGCATCATCTTGGCAGAAAGTACGTACTCTTAATAATCCGTTTAACGCACCACTAAATTCATGACGATGTACTTGACCAAATTCACACATACGAATCGGTAATTCACGATAAGAATGCAATTTATTTTTAAACATAAGCATGTGCCCTGGGCAGTTCATCGGTTTTAATGCAAAACTTTTATTATCTACTTCAGAGAAATACATATTATCTTTATAATGTCCCCAGTGCCCTGATCTCTCCCATACTTCTTGGTTCATCATGAACGGAGTGCGTACTTCTTGATACTTATACTCTTTTTGAATTTCTCTTAAAAATGCTTCCAATTCGTTACGAATCATTTGTCCTTTCGGTAAATAAAACGGCATTCCCGGAGCCTCTTCAGAAAACATAAATAACTCAAGTTCACTGCCTAACTTACGATGATTTCTTTTTGCTGCTTCTTCAACGAAATGTAAATACTCTTCTAATTCTTTTTGAGAAGAGAATGCAACACCATATATGCGCTGAAGCACTTGGTTATTACTATCACCTCGCCAATATGCACCGGAAACGTGAGTTAATTGAAATGCTTTCAAATAACCTGTAGATGGTAAATGTGGTCCTCTACATAAATCTACAAATTCACCTTGTTTATATAGTGTTACACTTTCCCCACTAGGAATTGCTTCTAAAAGTTCTAATTTCAAGCGGTCGTTCATTTCTTGAAACAGTTTAGCTGCTTCTTCTCGAGAAACCTCAACTCGTTCTATCTTTATATTTTCATTTATGATCTTTTTCATTTCTTTTTCGATTTTTCGTAAATCTTCTATGTTTACACTACTTGGAAGATCCATATCATAATAAAATCCATTTTCAATAACAGGTCCTACTCCAAGATTTATATCACCATACAATCTTTTTACAGCTTGCGCTAAAATATGTGCCGCGGAGTGTCTTGCAATTTCTACCCCTTCATTTGAATCTATAGTAATGATTTCCACTTCCGCATTTTCTTCAATATCTCGGCGTAAATCATATAATCCATCATTTACTTTCCCCGCGACTGCTTTCTTTTTCAAACTACTGCTAATGGATCCAGCAATTTCTTCTAAAGTAACTCCATTTACAAATTCTTTAACGCTACCATCTGGAAATTTAATTTCAATCATTTGTTCTTTCATTTTTCATCTCTCCATTTCATAATAAAAAGCACACTCATCCCTAAAATAGGGACGAGCGTGCTTTTACCCGTGGTTCCACCCAGATTCCCATTGTAAATATACAATGGCTTCATTTACGGTAACGTCGTTTACACGGCACTAGATACTTCATTTCCCTAGTGCAGCTCTAAGGTGGTAAGTTATTTTTCTGCGTTAGGAAGTTCTCAGCTTTCCTTCCTTCTCTGTATAACCGGGTAAAATAACTCGTGTCCTTTTCTTCGCTTATTATGAAATTGAATGCAAAAAAGCATATTCATCCCTAAATATAGGGACGAATATGCTTATATCCGTGGTTCCACCCAGATTCCCATCACAAAAAAACATAATGGCTTCTTTTGCGATAACGTCGCATACACGGCACTAGATACTTCATTTCCCTAGTGCAGCTCTAAGGTGGTAAGTTATTTTTCTGCGTTAGGAAGTTCTCAGCTTTCCTTCCTTCTCTGTATAACCGGGTAAAATAACTCGTGTCCTTTTCTTTGCTTTTTGTAAAACATCCATTTATTGTTATTTAATATATCTTATTCATTTTATTTTTGCAAGTGTTTAAAAAAATTATTTATTTAATTTAAAAAAGCGAAACCAAATTTTTTTGGTTTCACTCCACAATTTTACCAATCTTGTGGTTCGTAATTTAAGTCTGCAAATAGACGTCTTTTCTCTTTCTTCGTTAAATCTCTCCACTGCCCAACTGGTAAATTATTCAATTCGATATTCATAATTCTCGTACGTTTTAACGTGTATACTTGATAACCTAAAGCTTCACACATACGGCGAATTTGGCGATTTAGCCCTTGTGTTAAAATAATTTGGAACTCATATTTTGATAACTGTGTAATCTCACAAGGAAGCGTTTTTGTTCCTAAAATTTTAACACCCGCTGCCATTTTCTCTAAGAAATCAGGTGTAATTGGCTTATCTACTGAAACGATATATTCTTTCTCATGTTTGTTTTCAGCACGTAAAATCTCATTAACAATATCACCATCATTCGTTAACAAAATTAAACCGTCTGAGTCTTTATCAAGACGTCCAATGTGACTAATTCGTAAAGGATGGTTCACTAAATCGATAATATTACCTTTTACAGCTTTTTCACTCGTACATGTAATACCTACTGGTTTATTTAAAGCGATATATACGTGATCTCGAGCAATTCGAAGCTGCTCTCCATTTACTCGTACATCATCACCTGGGTTCACTTGGTCACCAATTTTTGCAACCTTACCGTTAATAATTACTCTTCTCTCATTAATTAGTTTATCCGCTCCACGTCGAGACGCTTTTCCAGCTTCACTAATAAATTTATTGATACGCAAATTAGGCACATCCTTTTCTAAAAAAATTTCAAGCTCACACTGCTTCTACCGTACAATACAAAAGGGTAAGCCTCCTATTATAACTTAAATATATTAACATGAAAGGGTATATAACGTCTTCTATTAATTACTTGTTTATAAGAAAATATCTTTATTATACATTCATTTATGCACTTTTTCAGCGTTTAATATACAAGCCATTCTTCCATACATACAGCTTGTTTTCCTTTTATCCCTTCTATCTCTTCATGAATATTAGCTAATTTATATAAACCTGAGAAAATCTCTTCCACATAATGTTGATGCATCTTTTCATCTTTCCAATACGTTAACACTATGTAACGATTTTCATTTTTTAAAGACTTCCCAACTACTCCACCTAACATTCCTTTTGCTTTTTCCATTCCTTTATTCCAAATTGTTTCTTGCTTATGTAAAAAATGATTTTCCTTTTCCATCTTTACATCACATATAGCAACTCTTACGAATGATCCTTCTGTAACAACGTCTTTCAAATGCGTATCAGTTATATCATACAACGTTTGAAATAATTCAATTTCACATGAAAGAAACGTATCCTCTTGATTACTATTTAAATAAATTGTATCGTGAGCACCATTCATAAATGATTGATATGTACTTCTATCTTCCCATAAAGTAAATACACATGCCTCATCTTCATACCATCCACCAAATTGTCCATGAAAACCATCTAGGTGCCGTATATCACGCCATTTTCCTTGCGCATTTGAAAACAATTCCTTTTTCTCTTCTTCCACCTTACAGTAGATTGTTTTTAGTAGCATTTTTAATTCCCCCTTTAGCATATAATTTATCTTCTTCTCACAATAATTAGTTCACATAATATTTTTATAATCACCCTAATACTTTTTATAGACATATAGAACTAATCATATTTATCACTACATCTATCAAAACATCTATCGAATTTAATTTCAAATGATTCAGAATAAAAAAAGATGTAACTCTTAATGAATTACATCTTTAGCTAATCTCCCTTATTCATCTTTTTCTCAAATAAATAATACGTAATTTCTCCCGGATAATGTACTACTGCTACCTTCCGCTCCCCTTTTTTAAAACTAACAGTATGCCCATTTTCCCCTAAGTTCTCCCATCCACTCGCCTTTGTAATTGGCATTACACTTATATATTGATAGTCCTCTTCCTTATCATCGTTAATATGGATTGCTGACATTGGCACTGGAAAATCTTTAATTTTAGATTCTTTATTCATAAATATGAATGCAATTAAACCAACTAATAACATAACCATTGAAATACTTGAAACTAGTTTTCTTCTATTCATTTTCACTAAAAACCCTCTTTTCTCACATATAACTTTCATCATTTTACTAACTTTAATTATTTATGTATAGAAAAGATATATTTTAAATCATTTCTAACCTATTTTCTCTACTTAAAACAACATTATTGTTATATATTATAATTATAAGTTTTTAAATTTTGGAGGCGTTACATATTGCAGAAATTACTTTTTACTAAATGGACAGTTGTTATTTCTATTTTCATCATTTTTGGTACAATTTTCTACGTTACTAATGTTAAAAATAACCACGAAAAAGCAACTATAGAAACAGCGGATACAAAAACTTTCAAAACTAAATTACAACCTAAAATCAATGAATTGACTACTACTTATAATGACATCATCAAAAAAGATTGGTTACCTGCTTGGGAAGAGATTAACACGAATGGAGATTCAGTAGATCGAAATAAACTATTAGTTACAATGAGTGCTGTTTCCAAGCAGTACGAAACAATTATGAACGAAATAGACACGCTTAAAATTGAAGAAAACATAACAGATATAGATATACAAAAACAACTACTTCAATTCACAAATCAGTTTAAATCCGCATCAAATTTCATGAAAAATGCAGCAAATTTGATTATAGACGGAGCAAATAACTCTACTCCAACCGATGAAACTATTGAAAAAACAAAACAAGCTTTAGGACTTGCGGATCAACATATTGTCATCGCTTTATCTACTTTAAATGAAGTTGAAGATAAATTAGGACTTACAAAAAAATAAAACTATTTACTATTTTAAAATAAAAAATGATTGCAATTCACAATTTGTATGTCTATAATGTTTTTATTGATTTACAATCAATGTGTTTATAAATTTTATAATTCGGATGAACCATTCAGGAGAAGGTCTATTGATCTACCGACGGGGCAAAAAGTTGTTATACCAACTTTGAAACTCTCAGGTCTTGGTTACAAGTAGAACTGCATGGGGACGAATCTCTGGAGAGACTCCCTCTCGCTTTCATAGAGCGCGGAGGAAAACGAGCACCGAAGGAGCAAATCCGCTACTTTAGCGGATAATCTCTCAGGTAAAAGGACAGAGACAAGCGAAAGAAAAAGCCGATTGTATCGGTTTATTTTTCTATCCCTTGTTTCTCCAGAGACCATTTCATTTACTTGAAGTGGTTTTTATTTTTTCTAAAAAAGGAGAATAAAGATGGAGACAGTAAGTAAAGTATTAGAACAAATGAATCAATACGTGTGGGGATTACCAACTTTGTTGCTACTCGTTGGAACAGGTATCATTCTCACAGTGCGTTTGAAAGGTTTACAGTTTAGTAAACTATTATACGCTCACAAACTAGCGTTTAAAAAATCAGAAGATACTTCTTCTTCTGGAGATATTAGTCACTTCCAAGCACTCATGACAGCTATGGCCGCAACGATTGGTATGGGAAATATAGCCGGTGTTGCAACAGCGGTTACAATTGGTGGTCCTGGTGCAATATTTTGGATGTGGATTACCGCTTTATTCGGTATGGCAACAAAGTATGCCGAGGCAATACTTGCAGTAAAATACCGTGTTAGTAATGAAAATGGTGAATATTCAGGTGGACCAATGTATTATTTAGAGCGTGGTTTAGGTAAGAAATGGCTGGCAGTATTATTCGCTATATTCGGCACAACTGCTTCTTTCGGTATTGGTAATATGGTGCAATCTAACTCAGTTGCAGAGGCAATGCGAATTAATTTCTCTTTCCCTCCTGCTTTAACTGGTATAGTAATGTCATTTTTAATCGCAATTGTTATTTTAGGCGGTGTAAAAAAAATTGGGAAAGTGACGGGATATGTCGTTCCTATTAAAGCTTTCTTTTATATAATTGCTGGTCTTATAATTATTTTCTATCACTACGACCAAATTCCAGAAGCATTTTCACTTATTTTTTCTGGTGCATTTAATGGTACAGCAGCTGCTGGTGGTTTTATTGGGGCAACAGTTGCATCAGCTATTCAAATCGGAATGGCGCGTGGTGTATTTGCGAACGAAGCTGGTTTAGGGAGTGCCCCTATTGCCGCGGCGGCGGCAAAAACTGATTCGCCTGCAAAGCAAGCTTTAGTTTCAATGACTGGTACTTTTCTAGATACGTTTATTGTATGTACAATTACAGGACTAGTATTAATTACTACAGGTGCTTGGAGATCTGGTAAAACTGGCGTTGAAGCTACAACATTTGCATTCCAATCTGTATTTGGTACTGCTGGTAGTATGATTCTCGGTATCGCAATTATTTTATTTGCCTACTCTACTATTTTAGGCTGGTCGTATTATGGAGAAAAATGTGTAGCTTATTTATTCGGAGAAAGTGCAGTTAAATATTATAAAGCAATCTTTATTGTTATGATTGCAATTGGTGCTAATTTAAAGCTAGGAATCGTATGGACATTTGCTGATATTGCAAATGGACTTATGGCAATTCCAAACTTGATTGGTCTAATTGGATTAAGTAGTATTGTTGTTGCTGAAACGAATCGCTTTTTACAAGCAGAGAAATTGAAAGAAAATAATAAAAAACAGGCAAGTTAATCTATGAAAAAAGGAATGACTCATACATGATGAGCGTTCCTTTTTTCATCCCCTCTTTTACTTAATTACTATCATTAAAAATATATTTATATCAATATTTACTCCTTTTTATTCCTTCAAAAGTTTTTCACATAAATGTCATAAATCGTATGGTCTAACTATATAGTTGAAAAGGAATGCGACATTAAGGTGTCACTGAAAAACTCATCCAAGAAAAGGGAGGAAAAATCTTTTGAAAAACAAAATCATCGTTTTCCTATCTGTTTTATCATTTATTATTGGTGGTTTCTTCTTTAACACGAATACTTCAAGCGCTGAAACATCATCTACTGATTACGTTCCTAACCAATTAATCGTTAAGTTCAAACAAAATGCATCTTTAAGTAATGTGCAATCTTTTCATAAATCTGTCGGAGCTAATGTCTTATCTAAAGATGATAAGTTAGGTTTTGAAGTCGTACAATTTTCAAAAGGTACTGTAAAAGAAAAAATAAAGAGCTATAAAAATAATCCAGATGTGGAATATGCAGAACCGAATTATTACGTTCACGCCTTTTGGACTCCAAACGACCCATATTTTAATAATCAATACGGGTTACAAAAGATTCAAGCTCCACAAGCTTGGGATAGCCAACGAAGTGATCCTGGTGTGAAAGTAGCTATTATTGATACAGGAGTTCAAGGCTCACACCCTGATCTGGCTTCGAAAGTAATTTACGGGCATGATTATGTTGATAACGACAATACATCTGATGATGGTAATGGTCATGGTACACATTGCGCTGGAATTACTGGAGCACTTACGAATAACAGCGTCGGAATTGCTGGTGTTGCCCCACAAACTTCAATTTATGCTGTCCGCGTATTAGATAATCAAGGAAGTGGTACTCTTGATGCTGTAGCGCAAGGTATTCGAGAAGCTGCTGATTCGGGTGCAAAAGTAATTAGTTTAAGTTTAGGAGCTCCAAATGGTGGTACTGCATTACAACAAGCCGTTCAATATGCATGGAATAAAGGCTCTGTTATAGTTGCAGCTGCTGGAAATGCTGGAAATACAAAAGCTAATTACCCTGCTTATTACAGCGAAGTAATTGCAGTTGCTTCTACAGATCAATCAGATAGAAAATCTTCATTCTCTACTTATGGTAGCTGGGTAGATGTTGCAGCACCAGGTTCAAATATATATTCAACATATAAAGGAAGTACGTATCAATCATTAAGTGGTACATCTATGGCAACACCTCATGTTGCAGGAGTCGCAGCTCTTTTAGCAAATCAAGGATATAGCAATACACAAATCCGCCAAATTATTGAGTCTACTACTGATAAAATTAGTGGTACAGGTACGTACTGGAAAAACGGTAGAGTCAATGCATATAAGGCTGTACAATACGCTAAGCAATTACAAGAAAATAAAGCTTCTTAATAAATAAAGTAAAATTTTAATCGGTCGATCTACCATTAATGCCGGATAAAATAGAAGGAGAGACTTCTACAATTAAAGCCTCTCCTTCTTACAAACTATATTACTCTCCCTGCTTTTTAACCATATGTAAATACAGTATAAAATCCATCATTGTCGACGAATGACCAAGTTGACGGATCATCGCTGTTATATTTCCTCTATGATATGTACCATGATTTACAACATGTTGCACTAATTCTAAAATCGAAGTTTCTAATTTCCCTACATATGGATTCTCAATAACAAATACAGCATTCACATCTTGTATTGTAATTAAAAACTCTTTATATTGATTTGCCATGTTTTCAAACATTTTTTCTAATTCATGTAACGATTTAGTTTCAATTTGTTTTCGTAAATCTTCTCGGTCTTGTATTGCTTCATTCATACTTTTACCATGCAATATATGTAACCACACTTGATCTGTAATATAAATATGCACAAAAGTATCCTTAATGGATGGGAATACACTCTGTATCTGCTCGTTAAAAATTTTCTCATAGTTTGGTAACTCTTTTAATCGATTGAATAATCTAGTATTAGCCCAAGCATGGTAATCACACTGTTTTAATATATAATCTTTCAATTTATATTACCTCCTTATTGTATGAAACGAATGGCTTGTTTCTTCATTTCTGATTCTCTATCAGCCTTTGCAATCCCTTTTTCTTTCATTTCATGCTTATTTATCGTTTTATATTTTACATACGTATAAAATTCCGTTTGAAATGGAAATGGTGTAATCCGAATTGTTTCCTCGTCCACCCATTCAGCTTGAATAAGTTTCTCCTCTTTACTATTAAACATTTCTGTTCCTTCAAAACCATCTTTAAATAAATCAATTTCATCTTTCTTTTTGACACCAGGCTTATTCATACATACGTATAAAGAAAGTTCATCACAAAACTTTAATAATCTATAATGCTTATCGAACATCGCAAACTGTTCCTTTGTTAACGTTTTCAAAATTCTTTTTTGTCGTTCTAATTCATGTTTATAAAATGACATCATCTCTTCATCTTCCTCGTTTAGTGGAAATGATAAAAAATGTTTACTACAAAGCAATGCCCCGTATGGATTAGAATTTTCAATTTCATTCAATCCAATCGTATAAAAAACAAAACGTAATGGGCTTGGACAATCCATAAATGTATATGGAATATTTTTAGCATCATTCAAAATTGGTACTTTATCAAGCTCTATCCATCCTCTGTCATGCTCATATATTGCATCAACTGTTTCTTTTAAATATGTTTTATCTTCAAAAAAGTCTTCTTTTATATGCTTTGCAATCTCTCCAGCTAAAAAACCATGATCATGTTGACGAATTAAAATACTTTCCTTCTCATTTTTTTCACGAAAAATCATTCGTATACTCCCCCTCATCCTCATATTAAAGCTTTTTATATGCATCGATTCTTAATTAATCCCTAAATAATAGAAGGGATTCAGTCTCTTGCAACGAAATTAACATAATTATATAGTATTCTTTCTAATCATAGTGATAGCTTTATCTTTACTATCTATTATACTAAAACATTCATTCCAAAAATTTTTTTATGAGGTGAAGACATGAACAAAACAGAATTAATTAAAAACGTAGCTCAATCAGCTGATATTTCTCAAAAGGACGCTTCTGCAGCTGTACAATCCGTATTTGACACAATTGCTAATGCATTACAATCTGGAGATAAAGTTCAACTAATCGGGTTTGGAACTTTTGAAGTACGCGAAAGATCTGCTCGTACAGGACGTAATCCGCAAACTGGCGAAGAAATTCAAATCGCCGCTGGTAAAGTTCCTGCATTTAAAGCAGGTAAAGAATTAAAAGAAGCTGTTAAATAAAAACAAGAAACCAGCCATTTTATAGGCTGGTTTCTTGTTTTTATTTAAGCAATTGCTTTATATTCTCTGCATGATACACTTCACAAATATAAAATACACATTTGCAGTTACTTACAATTTGATACTTTCTAGTTGGATACACATTCGCTGTAACAGAACATCCATCAAACAATTCAATAATATTTCCAGATGGCTGATATCCTTCATATAATACGTTTCTTCTTACTTCCATCTTTTCTATAAGCTTTTCAACAGGAATATTTCCACTCTCTAATTCACTCTTTATTGCGTCCGGTAAAAACGAAGTGTCTGCAAAAATTAGATTTTCAGATAACACCTTTCCTTTATAACTAACATTAGATACACGGTAAAGAAATGTTCCATCTTTATCAAAGAAATTCTTTGCTTCTTTCGGAATGTACTGTCTACCAAGTGCCTCTTGTTCAAGAACATCAAACTGAACTGTATCATTTAAAAGCTTTTCTAAAGCATGAATGGATGATGTATCTCCAGAAAATAAAATATTTTTAATTGCTTGTACATTATAAGTGAATTCATTCTTTCTATTTTCCGCTACTAACATGAGGAACACCTCTTCTGTAATTTTTTTATTTAAGATTTAAAAGTGCTGCCGCGTCTAATTGCGTAATTTCAGTCACTTCCTTACTGAATATTGCAACAGAAGCCCTATAATCTAAACTAGGCCTTACATCTTCCATCATTGTATTACTTGCTAACTCTTGTCTATCCTTAAAAACCAACAAGTTTGGAGGATCATTTGGAGCTGATACTGTAATATGTACTGGTGGAATCATTAGTCCTTCACCTGTCGCTTTCAGCACCGCTTCTTTTCGAGTCCAATATGTTAAAAAACCTTCTATTTTCTGTTCATTTGGCAGTTTCATAACTTGCGCTATTTCAATGTCTGTTAATACACCTTCTGCCATTTTCATAACATCTATACTTGGATTCATTTGTTCTACATCTATGCCAACAGGTGCAGATTTTGTAAATGCAACGACAACCCACTCACCTGAATGCGAAACGGATAATTGCGGCATACCTTCTGGTAATTGTGGTCTTCCATGCTGCAATTTACATACTGAGCACATTCGATCAATTGGTACTTGGACTGGTGACATAGAAAGTATCTTGCCGAGAACTAATCTACTTATTACGCAACCTATTATAAAACGAGCTCGATCTGCCGAATGATGATACGAATTTGCTTTCTCTCGCTCTATATCATTTAGTAAATTGTAATGCCATGATTGTAAATCCGAAATTCTTGCCCACCATATTTGACAATCATTCTCATTCAAAGTTGGAATAGAATCTACAACTTTACTTTCTATCATGTAAACTCTCCTTTATTCAACGAATATCAATTTTCATAAAAAAGCATACGTATATTGTTATTCATTGACAAGTACTTTCTCTTTTTCTGATACAGATAATGTTTTTTCTTTCTTCTTTGACATTACCTCTTTATCGGAAATACGTAAAGAAAATAGTAGTGCTATGAGCAAAAATATTGCTGACCCAATTAATGCTGCTTGATATGGTAAAAAATCGGATTGAACGTTATTACCTCCAAAACCAGCTAGTATACTAGCTAAAACCGCTACTCCTATTGCTGAACCTAGTCGATTTTGCACATTGAATATAGTAGTCGCTCTCCCCATAGAAGGCGGCGTGATATTGTTAAAGGCAGAAAATTGAACCGCACCGACAGATTGACCTAAGAAAATACCGATACCAAACAATAATGCCCGGATTTGCCACGGATTCGTATCGTGATTTACAAAACTCAATAAAACAAATATAACCGCCGTACATATTAATCCAATAGAAATTACCTTTCGAGCTCCTAATTTCTTATATGACCATGGTACAATTTGTGAAGAAATCATTAATCCAATCGCCTCTGGAAATGTCGTAAGTCCTGATTCCAGTGCAGAAACTCCTATCACATTTTGATACATAAGAGGAAAAACAAATAACATTCCTAATAAACCAGCTGATGAAAATAATGATATAATGCTCATCTTTCTAAAGACTGGTTCTTTTAATAAGCGTAAATCTAACATCGGTTGCTTTACTTTCAGTTCTACAATTATAAACAATGTAATGAATACAACCCCAGCTATCCCAGTACTCATAATTTCTGGAGAAATCCACCCTTTTGATGGTCCCTGGCTGAGTGCATATATGAGCATCGCAAATCCTGGTGCTGATAAAATAAAGCCGAGCGAATCAAAGCGACCAGCTGATTTTTCAACATGTTCTGCTAAAAATAGAAGTCCAAATAGCAATGCAACGATTCCAAACGGTAGATTAATATAAAATGCCCAACGCCAAGACATTTGATCTACAAAGAAACCACCGATGATAGGACCAATTGCTGGTGCTACAGCAATTGGAAGTATAATGAACCGGGAAATCTTCGGTCTTTCCTCTGGTGAAAATGTTCGAAATAACATCGCCATTCCGACCGGTGTTAAAAGCCCTCCGCCAGCACCTTGAATAATACGGAAAATATTCAATGAAGTAATATCGTTAGCCATTCCGCATAAAGCAGATGCAATTGTAAATACGAAAAGAGCAATTAAAAATACTCTTTTCGTACCAAAACGATCTCCTAACCAACCAGAAATCGGAAGGAAAACAGCTAAACTAACTAAATATCCAACATTCACCGTCCCCATTGCAGATGGAGGTACTTGTAGTTCTCTACTTATCGTTTGCAGTGCTACATTTACAATCGTTGCGTCCATCGCAGCCATAAACATCGCAGTTATATAAACGATACTTACAACTACTTTTGGATTTAGTTTTTCTTTCATTATCGTTTTCCTACTAATGTTTTTTCGCGAACTGGATTACCTTGTGGATTCAAATCTTTCCAGTTATATTCAACATATTCTAAGCAGCTCTGCCTACTAGCTTCTTCATATACGACATTCCAGCCAATAGGTACATCGAGAAAAGCAGGCCAGAGAGAATACTGGCCCTCCTCATTTATTAATACTTTATATGTGTAATTATCATTTTCAAATGGATTCGTCATACTCTACTTACCCCTTTCTTATTCTGCAAATATTTCGCTAATACTTGTCCAATTTCCGTAAGTGGACCTGGCTGACATAGATCTTTATGTCTACAATCAATATCGTGCTGCACAATTTGCCCATCTAAATAATTTAGCCACGTATTTGGAGAAATAGGATCAAACCAGTCTGGTATAACAGTAGATCTAAAGAATAAGATATCTCCGTTATAAACTTTCGGTACATATTTCCCTAACAACCCTACTGAATTTACATATGTTTCTTTCAAGTTCAATATAGTCTCTTCTTCAAGACTTGCTAATGCACTTCCATCTTTACGAAGGATTTCAACTGCACTTTCCATTGTAAGTGGTTTACCATCCATGTTATCTGGGTCATATCCGCCTAAAGCAAGTAATGCGATTAACGCTTCCTCTTCAGTAGGCGCTTCCGTATTCGGTAAGAAGTGTCCAGGATAAGAGTCAAGCATAACGAGTAATTCTACTTCTTCCCCTTCATTTTGTAATTGCGCCGCCATTGCATGCACAACATTTCCTCCAAGCGACCAACCTAATAAACGATATGGTCCATGAGGCTGTACTTCACGAACATGTTTCAAGTAATCCGCCGCCATCTCCTCTAAACTTTTTGGAAGTTCTTCATTTTTAGCAATACCTCGTGCTTGTACACCATAGATTGGATAATCTGTTCCTAAAGATTTCATAAGTCCTGCATAGCACCAACTTAATCCACCAGCTGGATGTACACAAAATAGTGGTAATTGATCCCCGCTTGCTCGTAATGGAAGCAACACATCAAGTGCACTTTGACCATTCCCCATCTCAAGTCTTTCAGCTAACCCTGCAACAGTCGGTGCTGCAAATAAAGTGCCAATATTTAGTTCCACTCCAAGCGCCTCTTTCATGCGGCTCATAAGTTGCACTGCAAGGAGTGAATGGCCACCAAGATCAAAGAATCCGTCATCAATTCCAATTTGAGGTACACTTAGCACTTCTGTAAACAAGTCACATAACATTTCTTCTTGCGGTGTTCTTGGACCACGACTAGAAGATGATGCAATAAATTCTGGAGCTGGCAATGCCTTTCTATCTAATTTACCGTTTGGAGTTAAAGGTAACTCATTTACTACTACAAAAGCGTATGGAACCATATAATCTGGTAAACTACCACTAGCAAACTGACGCATTTCATTCGTATCAATCGCTTCATTATTTGATGCAACGATATAAGAAACTAACCGTTTATCCCCTGGTTGATCTTCACGTACAATAACGGCTACTTGCTCAACTTTAGGGTGCTTCATTATGACTGCTTCTATTTCTCCTAATTCAATTCGGAACCCACGAATTTTGATTTGATGATCTGCACGTCCTATATAATCTAGCGTCCCATCTTTACGCCAGCGAGCTAAGTCTCCTGTACGATACATTCTTGTACCTGGCTTGCCAAATGGATCTGCGATAAAGCGTTCAGCCGTTAATCCTGCTCTTCCTAAATATCCACGCGCAAGCCCTGCACCTGCAACATACATTTCTCCAACTACTCCAGGTGGCACTGGTTGTAAATAGTTGTCTAACACATACACTTTAAGGTCAGGTATACTGCACCCAATTAAACTATTTGCTCGTAAAGAGACGATAGTTTCATCTATTTCAATATAACTAACATGTACTGTCGTCTCCGTAATACCGTACATATTAATAAGCTTTGGTGCGTTATGAGGATGTCGACTATACCAATCTTCTAAGCGACTTAGCTCAAGTGCTTCTCCTCCAAAAACAACATATCGTAAAGATAATTTTTGACCAATCTCTTCATTTTCACGATCTGCTTGCATCAATTGATAGAACGCTGATGGAGTTTGGTTTAAAACCGTAACCTTTTCTTTAACAAGAAGCTGTAAAAATTCTTTCGGCGAGCGACTTACAGTATGTGGCACTACAACTAAACGCCCTCCATATAATAAAGGTCCCCAAATTTCCCAAACCGAAAAATCAAAAGCATATGAATGGAACATCGTCCAAACATCGTTTTCGTCAAACTGGAACCAATGATCAGTTGCTCCTAAAAGTCTTACTACATTTTGATGAGGTATCATAACGCCTTTCGGTCTACCCGTTGACCCTGACGTATAAATAACGTAAGCAATATGTGATGGAGATAATGGCTTAATGCGTTCCACTTCATCAATATTGTCTTCACTATATTTCTCAACTTCTGCTATTACTTTTACATTATCAATTAAAACTTTTAGTGCCTCATTACATTCAATTTCCACTTCTGAATTCGTTAAAACACATGATGGTTTCGCATCGTGTAGCATAAATGAAATACGGTCTGCTGGGTAATCTGGATCTAACGGAAGGTATCCAGCACCAGCTTTAAGAACAGCTAATAAGCTTACAACCATGTTTAATGATCTTGGCATCGCTAAAGCAACGAGTTGATCAGGACCAATCCCTTTTGCTATTAGGAATCGAGCTATTTTATTTGCTTTTCTATTTAACTCTTCATAAGTTAATTTTTTATCTTCAAAGACAACAGCAATAGAATTTGGATTTATATGAGCCTGCTTTTCAAATAATTGTGGCAATGTCATTTCTGGTGCAATTTGAAAACCACCATTCCACTTTTCTAACACTGTATTTTTCTCTGCTACAGTTAATATTTCTAATGTGCCAATTGATCGATCCGGATGTTTCGCTGCATCATCTAATAACAAAATAAATCTTTCTATTAGTTTTTGAACCGTTTCACGTTTATATAAATCGGTACTAAACTCTAGTAATCCATGTAAACCGTTCGGAGTACCGTCACCCCCGTTACTCTCACTAATTTCAAATGTTAAGTCAAATTTTGCAGAACCGACGCTTTGAATTTCAAGGCTCGCTTCTATATCCGGGGCATCAAAGATTGCTTCTGGCGTATTTTGGAAAGCTAACATAACTTGAAACAACGGGTGGCTGTTTCGAGTACGCACTGGGTTTAACACTTCAACGAGTCGTTCAAATGGAACATCTTGATTTTCATAAGCTGCAAGATTTGTCTGCTTTACTCTATTCAATAATTCTTTAAAACTTGGATCTCCTGATGTATTTGTACGTAACACTAATGTATTTACAAATAAGCCGACTATGTCAGAGAGTACATCATCATTTCTTCCAGCAATCGGACTTCCAATTGGTATATCAGTGCCTGCACCTAATCTTGTAAATAGTGCACTAAGCCCTGCTTGCAATACCATAAACAAACTAGCTCCATTTTCACGTGCAAGCTCTACTAACCTACTATGCATACCTTCATCTATATGAAAATGAATTGTTTCCCCGCGGTAACTCGTCTCAATTGGACGCTGGAAATCTGTAGGTAACTCCATTTGGTCTGGTAAACCTTTAAGTTCTTCTTTCCAAAAATCTAATTGTGTTGAAATAAGACTCTCTGGTGTCGTTTCATCACCTAGCAATTGCTGTTGCCAAAGTGCATAATCTGCGTATTGAACGGGAAGTGACTCCAGCTGAACTCTGTCACCTTGACATCGCGCTTTATACGCCGCTGTAAAGTCTCTCGTTAACGGCTGTAATGACCAGCCATCACCTACAATATGATGTAATAGAATTAATAATACATGTTCGTTTTCACTCACTGTAAAAAGTTGCAAACGAACTGCCGGCTCAAAATCGAGGTTAAAACTATACCTTACCGCCTCTGAAAGTACACTTTCTAATTCATCTTTACATGTATTAGTTATAACCATTTCTAGATTTAAGTTTTCCATATCTAAAATTTTCTGATAAGAACTACCTAATACGTTAGGGAAAATTGTTCTAAGTGTTTCATGTTTCTCAACTACATCATAAAAAGCACCTTGTAATGCTTCCCGATTCAATATTCCATTCATACGAATGACTAGCGGAATATTATAAGTAGGACTTGGACCTTCTAAACAATTTAAGAACCATAACCTGCGCTGTGCAAATGAAAGTGGAACTTCATTTGGCCTACTTGCTTTCTGAATAGCTGGTCTTGCACTTTTTGCATCGTTTAATTGTTTCGCCAGTTCGGCAACAGTTGGTGATTCAAATAGTTTCCCGATTCCTAATTCCACACTTAACGTTTCACGAATTCTTGCCATTAAACGAGATGCGAGAAGTGAATGTCCACCCATTTCAAAGAAATTATCATCAATGCTAATTCGAGAAACACCAAGTACTTCTGCAAATAAATCACATAATATTTCTTCTTTCGGATTTCTAGCAACTCTCTCATTGTTCATTCCATTAAAATCAGGAGCAGGTAATTTCTTTCTGTCAACCTTACCATTTGGCGTTAATGGTAATTCTTCTAGCACAACAAATGCCGATGGTATCATATAATTCGCTAAACTTTCTGAAACATAAGAACGAATTTCTGAAAGATTAATCGGTTCCTTTTCTTCTGCAACGATATACGCAATGATGCGTTTATCATTTGGACGATCTTCTCGTACTATTACTACCGCTTGTTGAATATTTTCATGTCGTTGTAATACCGTTTCAATTTCAGCTAATTCAATTCGGAATCCACGAATTTTAATTTGATGATCTGCGCGACTAATGTACTCTAACGCACCATCACTACGCCATTTCACAAGATCTCCTGTACGGTACATGCGCTTCCCTGATTCTCCATAAGGATTTGCAACAAACCGTTCAGCTGTTAACTCAGGTTTTCCTAAATATCCGCTTGCAAGTCCTTCCCCTGCAATATATAATTCCCCAATAACTCCAGGTGGAACTGGTTGTAACCCTGCATCCAATACATACACTTCTGTATTGCAAATTGGCTTTCCAATAGGAGGTATACCCTTTTCACCTTCATCAATGTTCATGAAAGTAGACCAAATCGTCGTTTCAGTTGGTCCATATAAATTAGTTATTGAGCAACCTAATTCTTTTAATTTATTTGCTAAATGCGCTGAAAGAGCTTCACCACCAACTAGTATGTTTAGCCCTTGTAGCTTCTCTGGATAATCAGTTACTAACGCCTGCCAAAGCGTCGGTGTAGCCTGCATAATGGCCACTCTTTCTTCATGTAAAAGTGTCGTTAATGCAGAAGGCTCTTGTATGTCTTCTTTTTGCGCAATTGTTAAACTTGCACCACTAATAAGAGGTAAATAAATTTCTAGAGCAGAAATATCAAATGCAAACGTTGTAACTGCTAATAAATGATCATTTTCATTTAATGAAAACTTTTGTTGCATAGCCATTAAAAAGTTACTTAAACCTCTCATAGGAACAATTACACCTTTTGGGTTTCCTGTTGAGCCTGAAGTATATATTGTATAGGCTGGGTTTAAAAGTGATACATCATTCTTACATGCTATATTCATACGAGAATATGTATATAACGCTAGTTTCGTTTCTTCTTCATCTAATACAATTTTTTTCATATCATTTTCTATAACTAACTTAGATGAAACAGATGAATGTGTTATGATACAAACTGGTTTTGCATCATTTACTATATAATTAATTCTTTCTGCTGGGTATTCTGGATCTATTGGTAAATACGCTGCACCAGCCTTTAAGACTGCTAGCATACTAACTACCATTTCTATTGATCTAGGGAATACTAAAGCTACAAACTGGTTTGGTCGTATTCCTTCTTCTACTAAATAATGTGCTAGTTCATTCGCTCGTTCATTTAGCTCTTTATACGTAAGGTTTACACCGTCACAAGTAATGGCTAGTTTATTGGGATTTTTTTGCACTTGTTTTTCAAATGATATAGGCAGACTGATTAACTCATCGTCTTCCTTCGTTTCATTCCATTCCAATAAAACTTTATGATTTTCTTCAGGCAGAGTAATGTTTATTTTTCCAATCGACTCGTTTTTCTCATAATTATTTACTACTAATTCAAATAGATTCATAAATCTTTCTTTATGCAATGCTAGCTCCGCGCCATTATATACTTCAGGATTTGCATCAAAATGAATCATTAGCTCATTTTGATCAAAACGTTTATATACATTTATTGATAAATCATCGACAGGTCCTGCTGATAAATTATGCGTAATACCACGATTTCCAGCAAAATTTAGCCCGTAATCAAAAGGCATAACATTCACTAACGGTCCAAACAACCTTTGATTTTCACCTAGTAACTTTAAGTCTCTTCTTAATTCCTCATGACGGTATTTATAATGGCGACGTACATCTCGGATTTCTTTAGAAACTTGTTGCAATAATTCCGCAAGAGTTATATTTGGAGTTACTGTAATACGAAGTGGCACTAAATTCATTACCATACTTGGTGTATGAATAGATACCGAACCTAGACGTCCCATCATCGGTAAACCTAAAACAATATCATGTGCACCTGTTAACTTATGCATATAAATACTTGTTACAGCGACAATGAATTCCGGCCAACTTGTTAACGAAATATTGATATCTTCTAATAAAGTTTTCGTGCTAGAACTAGATAAATAAGCTGTTTCTCGTGAAAATCCATTTGATGTTCTCGGTGCTCGCTCTGCCAAGCTTACAACTTCTGGTTCATCCGCAAATTTTTCTAACCAAAAAGTACGATCTTCCTGAAATTTTTTAGACTCACGATACTCAATATCTTCTTGCACGACTTTTGTAAGAGAATCAAATGGCTTTTCATTCTTGTTTGTTTCTTCTATAAGTGATGTATACTCATTCGCTACTTTTTGGCTAAGAAGTGAAAATCCATAGCCATCCATCACAATGTGATGGATGCGCTGATACCAAAAGAAACGATTATTTTCAACTTGAATAAGTGCTTCAGTAAATAATGTATCTTTTTTCAAATCGACTGGCATAGATAAATCATTTTTCATCCATACTTTAGCAGCTTCTTCAGGGTTTTCTTCTTTACGAACGTCAATAAAATGCATATGAAACTGTGATTCTTCAATAACTTGCCATGGGCCAAATTCATCCTCCTCGAAGCGAACATGAAGTGCTTCTGCTTCCATTACAACTTTACGTACAGCTAATTCGAAAATTTCTTGATGAATATTTCCGTTTATTTCTACATATTCCCCAGTATTGTAAATTGGATTAAGCGGATCTAATTGTTGCGCAAACCACATACCAGACTGCGCAGATGATAACGAATGACGAATCTTTTGACTGTTAGGCATTCTTTACTACCCCTTTATTATGTAGTCTATTTGTTACAGCACCTGTGCTGTTTGTGAAGATAGTAAACTGTACCAACCTGCAACAGTTGGACGTTCTGCTAAATCTGCAAAAGTGATTTCTTTCCCTTCACGACGCCACTTCTCTACTAAACTCATAATTCTGACCGAATCAAGCCCTCTATTTAATAAGTCCTCATCAATATCAATACTCTCTACTGGCTCACGAAGTAGTTGTGCAACTAGTTCATGCACTTCCTGTATAGTGATTCCTTCACTCTCATCATCTTTTACACTTTGTAAATCGTTTAACAGTAGGTTTGTTGATGTCGTTACTGCACATCTATTAGATGCATACTCCAATGCTTGTTTATGATGCTCTAGTGAAAAATCAGCAACTGCATCTGCTACAAAGAACGGCTCTATACCATCCATAAATGCTTCACAAGCTGTTAAAAGACAGCCAATATGCGCATAAATACCGCAAATAATGAGTTGATCTTTTCCTTGTTCATTTAAAATTTCTAATAGATTTGTCTTTTTAAATGCACTATATCTCCATTTTGTGAGGAATATATCATCCTCATCAGGAGTAAGTTCATCAACAATTTTCTTTTTATCTGGTCCAGCAGGTATACCGTCACCCCAAAAGTCTTGTAATAAACCTCGTTGTTCTAACGTTTGCCCACCAGGTTGTGCTGTATAAACAACTGGTATACCAAGTTCCTTACATTTTTCTCTTATCATTTTAATATTTGAAATAAGTTCTACTTTTGGGGATTCTTTATCGCTATATGCATCAAGAAAATATTCTTGCATGTCATGAATTAAAAGCACTGCACGTTTCGAATCTGGTGTCCAATTCACTTTATTTTTTGGTAGTTCTGATTCAATTGGCATTTTATATACTGAAATAGATGGGATAGCCATCTAATCACTTCCTTCCGGTTTTTATTATTGTTTTACTGTAATAAGTTTTTCAGCAATGACTTTACGTAGTTCCTTTTTGCTGACTTTTCCGACTCCTGTTTGCGGGAATGATTCAATAAATTCAATTCGATCTGGAATTTTATAAGCCGCTATACCACGTTCTCTTAAAAACATTTTTAATTCACTTACTGCCGGAACTTGTCCGCGAGCTATAACAAAAGCACAGGTGCGTTCACCTAAATAATCGTCAGGCATAGATACAATTGCTACGTCATGGACCGCATCGTGTGCTAATAGATGATTTTCAACTTCTTCCGCGGCAACTTTCTCACCACCACGGTTAATTTGATCTTTATCTCTTCCTTCTACAATGATGTATCCTTGTTCATTTACTTTTACAAGATCACCTGTGCGATAAAACCCATCCTTTGTAAATGATCGTGCATTATGCTCTTCGGCTTTATAGTAACCACGAATTGTATATGGACCTCGTGTTAATAAACTACCTACTTCGCCCGGTTGTACATCGTTGTCATTTTCATCAACAACTCGCACTTCATCGAGTGCAGACATTGGTCTACCTTGTGTATAAGTAATAATTTCTTCCGGATCATCTAATCTTGTATAGTTCACTAATCCTTCCGCCATACCGAATACTTGCTGTAACGTACATCCAAATGTAGGGCGTATACGTCTTGCAACCTCAGCACTAAACTTAGCACCACCTACTTGAATAACCTCTAGGCTTGATAGATCGGCATTACGAGAAGATGCAGCATCAAGCCAAATCATTGCTAATGGCGGAACGAGCGCTGTAATTGTAACTTTTTCTTTTTCGATAAGAGCAAAGGCCTCATCTGGACTACCACCAGTTGCCAATACCACTTTTCCACCCGCATAGAAAGTTCCAAATGTCCCTGGAGAACTCATTGGGTAATTGTGTGCTACTGGAAGAACTGCCATATAGACGCTTTCTGCATTCAAATTACAAATTTCAGCGCTAACACGCAAACTATAAATATAGTCATCATGCGTTCTAGGAATTAATTTAGAAAGACCTGTTGTGCCTCCTGATAATTGGAGAAATGCAACATCACTTGGCTGAACTTCTGGTAATGAGACGGGATCCATATACAGATCATTTATGTTCACAAACTCTTCTTCTTCTCCCACTACAATTACATGTTGTAAAGTTGGCACTTTCTCTTTCACTTCTCTTGCTAGTTTTCGATAATTAAAACCGAGAGCCTTATCTGAAATAACGTAAGCGCTCGCCTCGCCAAACTCACAAAAATAACTAATTTCACTACTTCGATGTGAAGGCAGTGCAAAGACAGGAAGCGCTCCAATTCGAAATAGTGCAAAACATATTTCGAAAAACTCGATAATGTTAGGTAACTGGATTACAACTCTGTCCTCTTTCTTTATTCCTAAATTGAGTAAACCTGCTGCTAAACGATCTACCTTTTTATTAAGTTCACTATATGTTATATGCTTCTTACCACTTACAACCGCGATTTGATCTCCATATTTCTCAGCCCGCTCTCTTAACACTCCTCCAAATGTTTCACCAAGCCAACATCCTGCTTCTCGGTAACGATCGGCAAATTCTTTTGGCCATTCTGTATAACCTACTAGCATTCTTTCTTCCCCCTATTTTTCATTAAGTGAACTATCTCTTAACCCTAAAGCTTTTAGCATTGTTTGGAACTTAGCTGATGTTTCTGCTAACTCATCTTCTGGTTTTGACTCAGCAACAACCCCAGCTCCTGCATATAAACGCAGTGTATTTTCTTGTACTTCAGCACAACGAATTGTAACAATCCATTCTCCATCTCCATTTAAATCGCTCCATCCTAGCATTCCTGTAAAGAACTCGCGGTCAAATGGCTCAATATGCTGTATAGCCTCTCTTGCTTTTTCCATCGGAGTTCCGCAAACTGCTGGCGTAGGATGAAGGGCAATTGCTAATTGTAAAGAAGAAGTATTTGGATCCTTCAGTTCACCTTTCACTTCTGTAGACAAATGCCACATCGCTTCACTATGAATAACTGATGGCTTTTCTGGAACATGTAATGTATGACAATACGGACGAAGTGCAGCGGCAACCGCTTCAACTACTACCGCATGTTCATGTAAATCTTTTGGCGCAGAAAGTAATTCCTCTGCTCTTCTTTTATCTTCTACTGGGTCCTCACTACGTGGCCTTGAACCAGCTAACGGGTTAGAAATAACTTGCATACCATTACGTGAAACAAGTAATTCAGGGCTTGCTCCAATTAGCGTCTTACTGTTCTCTTTTTCATCTTTCGGTAAATTTACAGCAAATGTATAACCATGCTTATTATGCTCTGCTAATTCTCGCAGAAGTTTTTGCTTATCAATCTTTTCGGAAGATTTAACATCTAACGATCTGGATAGAACGATTTTCTTTAAATCACCGTCCTGTATTTTTTCAATTCCTTGCTTCACACCATTCATATAAACTTCAGGGTCTGGCATTGGTGTCATTTCAAATGTTACATTCTCATTTGTTTCAAGCTGATTTGTTGTATCCAATTGTAAACGCTCAGAAATTCTGCTATATTCTGGTACGATGAGTTGGACTTCTTTTCTACGATCAAATGGCAAAGCACCCACAACGATAGGATTTGGATTTCCAGCTTGTTTCGCATTACGTAATTCTGCTTGCACAAGCTCTGGGAAACTTTCAATTTCACGATGCTTTACTGTAGTAAACTCTCCTTCTGCTAATATCGTTCGAGTTGGTGAAGCGAAAAAGAATGAATATTCAGTCTTATAATCTTCTAAAAGTTTTTCTGACAATTCCTTTACAGCTATATGTTCATTCATAATATAATAACCTCCTGAATTTTTATTAAACTCCTAACGTAGCGCCGCCATCAACACATAAATTGTGCATTGTAATATGACTTGCTCTATCTGAGGCTAAAAATAACACTGCTTCAGCAACTTCTGAAGGTTGTGCAATTTTTTGTAATGGAATTCCGAGTCTATATGTATTTTGAGAACCAGCAATTATATTTTTAGCTCCATTCTCATCAGCCCATAGTAATCTTTGCATCTCAGTTTCAGTAGAACCTGGAGAAACTAAGTTGCAGCGTATATTGTATGCCGCAAGCTCTAGTCCTAAACATTTCATAAACATCGTCGTTGCGGCCTTTGACGCAGCATACGCAGCCATCTCCATTCTTGGCGTATTTGCCGCATTTGAACCGACTGTAACAATTGCCCCCGATTTTCTTAACATCATATTTTTACTTACCGCTCGGGACATATTGAAAACCCCTGTAGTATTTACAAAGAATGTTTTATTCCAATCTTCATCACTTAACGAATGAATTGGTCCCATACGTAAAACCCCTGCAACATTTATTAAAATATCTATTGGCGCTATTTCATTTGCAATATGATTTACCATGTCTTCAACAGCGGCGCTATCACTCACATCTAAACGAAACGTTTTCATACGTGTATTGTTTAATTCATTTTGATTTAAGAGTACATTTAACCCCTCTTCATTTTGATCAACCGCAATAACTGTGGCTCCTCTTTCTAAAAACATTTTGGCAACGACACTGCCTATGCCTTGTGCTGCACCTGTTACTAAAACTGTTTTCCCATCAAATTCCCCTAAGTTCATTTTCTCTATCCTTTCACATAAACATTAATTTCATTAAGTAACATCGATGATATTGATTTTCATTATCAGTTGTGT
This sequence comes from Bacillus sp. 2D03, assembly GCF_003946765.1. Taxonomy (NCBI): domain Bacteria; kingdom Bacillati; phylum Bacillota; class Bacilli; order Caryophanales; family Bacillaceae; genus Bacillus; species Bacillus sp. 2D03. The sequence continues at coordinate 178,731 of NZ_RPSJ01000003.1, forward strand.
TGTAAAAAATAATACACTTACTAAACTAATTGGTCAAGTGCGCATTACTTTAAAATTCATTTTATTGATAATGTTTTTCATTTACCATCTTACACCAAAATGATAATGTTTCTCAATAAACTTGTCAATCTTTTTTTATTTTTCAGATAAACCATTTTAATGCTTCTTAATAAAATCATATGTAAACGCATTAAAAGTACTTATATTATAAATAAAATTCAAAGTCCTCTTTTTAAAATTGAAGAAGCTAAACTAGAGATACGTTCATTTACAATGCTTTATGAAAAACTCAAGTATATATTTTCTCAATATTTTTCTGAAAATATATCTTACAAATACTAATGAATGTCTTCTTTATCATTTAAGATTTAATATATATTTCGAATACGATGTATCAATTTATTATATTCCAAATGGGTATTCCACTCACTTTTACATCTATAAAAATCCCAAAAGTAATTTAACCTTGTTAAAATAACTCATAAAAAAGCATCCTAATTAATAGAATAGGATGCTTTTTCGTAATCATAGTGTTATAGAAGATTTGTATACTTATGCTACGCTACGATACTCTTCTTCTTTTTCTTTTTTCTGTTTAGGTGCTTGAATTAAAATTGCGATAATGAATGACACGACACATAATACACCTATTACCATGAACGTTGGTTTGAATCCACCTAGAAGTGCACCGATAAAGGAACCTGCAAGCGCCCCAAATCCAAATCCTTGATACACAATTCCGTAGTTCTTACTATGGTTTTTCATACCGAAGAAATCACCAACAATAGCTGGGAAAATAGTGATATTTCCACCAAAGCAAAACGCTACACTTGCTACACATACGAAGTAAATACCATAATTTAAATCTACAAAACTTAGAACTAAGACTGAACTCGCCATAACAACAAAAGTACCAGTAACGATTTTTAAACGCCCAATTTTATCCGATAACGGTCCTAAAATGATACGACCTAATGTATTGAAGATTGCAACCATAGCCACCGCATTAGCTGCTGTCGCTGCGCTAAGTCCTACAAGTTGAACACCAATGTCTTTTACCATACCAATTAAGTATAAGCCACTCATACATGATGTAAATAACATGATAAATAATAAGTATACTTGTTTTGTGCCTAACATTTCTTTCGTTGTGTATTCCTCAGTTTTTGTTTCATGAACTGCTCCTTGATCTGCAGCTTGATGGATTAAACAAGCACCAATTACAATCATAGCTGTAACAATTAAACCCCAGTATATAAATGCTTGGGATACACCAACTGATTCAATCAACTGTGCGTTAACGTATTTAAAGATTAAGCTACCTGAACCATATGCAGAGACAGAAATACCAGCAATTAAACCTTTACGCTCTGGAAACCACTTTATTAAATTTGATAGTGAAGTGATATATGCTGTACCATCTGCATAACCTACAACAACTCCCGCTAGTACATAAAGTAATATTAGTGAGGATGCTTGTGAACTAAGTATTAATCCTAGTCCTAATGCTAATCCAGCTATCATAATAAGTTTACGAAGTCCCCATTTTTCTTGCAATTTACTCGCAAATAAAGTTGAAAATGCTAAAGAAAGACTAGTAATTGAGAAAGTTATCGCAACAGCGTTAAGACTCCAACCATATTTACTAACTAAAGGCTGATTGAATAAACTCCATGTATATATCGTCCCAAGCCCCATTTGTACTATAACTGTGCCAAGGACAACAAGCCATGGATTAACAGTTGATTTTTTCATACCTTTCCGCCTCCTCTTTCTATTTCAATGCTATTCGCTAAATTTACTTTTTTTATGTTCATTTTGGTCACCTCTTTTGATTTGACACCTTCATTGTATAAGATGTTTTTGTTTATGTAAGCACTTACAAGGTAGAGCGTCAAAAACGTAGAATCAGTTACAAAAAACGAAGGATGAAATACAAAAACTACTTATTAAATACGTAACAGTTATTTAATAAGTAGTTTTTGTATAAGCTCGATTTACATTTGTTTTTGAACCCTTTTTTAAAAAGTGAAACTTTAATCAGCCCTCACCAATCGGGCTTTTACGGGCAACAGGGCCCTCGCCTAACTTCTTTGCTTCCACTGAATTTTGAGGCGGGGGTCTTACTGCCCAACAAATAGCGGGATAAACTTAAATAAAATATAACTTTTAACATAGAAGTACTTTATACTCTTCTATTAGAGAACAAATTTTTTTCCAATAAATAAAACTAAATATTCACTAATATATCTATCCGTGGTTTAATATATATAATAAAAAAATATTTCTGTCTTTAATGAGGAGGTACTATGAAAGCAAACGTAGGGGATACTATACTTTTTCAACGAAATAATTTAAAGATTACAGGATCTGTATTAAAACTTTATACTGAATCGGTCTTAGTTGAAATTACAAATGTAAGCGGTGGTACTTTTGAATTTGATCGAACAATTGTAAACCATAAAAACTATAAAGTTTTAAATACAAATACATAAAACACCACAAAATAGCCCCTGCTCAACAGCAGGGGCTATTTTATATAAAAATATTTCACTAGTTTATATACCCTAAAACATTAACAATCTTACTCGCTTTTAAATTGTTAATATGATAATAAATTTCTAAACCTCTTCTCTCTGCTCGTAACACTTTACCCTTCATTTTTGATAAATGTTGTGAAACAGTAGATTGCGGAATATTCAGTAACTCTGTTAATTGTGTTACATTACAAGTTTTTCTCGTACTTAATTCATTTACAATTTGCAGTCGGATTGGATGCGCCATAATTTTTAAAATATCTACATCTTCTTCTGAAACTAAAGTTTTTCTCATTTCACTCGTATATGTTGTCATAAGACATTCCCCTTTTATATGAATTCCATATTCATAAGATCTATTTCCAAATTTTTTAAAACCCTTGATTAAAACTTTCATATAGAAATAAAAGGATTTTAAATTTTTGAAAACAGAACTTACATTCACTTTATTTATTTATTTATTTGGTACATATACATAATACAATGTTAATATGTGCTCTATGTGAAGTTCACATAAATTTGTGATGAAGATTTACTTAGCCACTCGCATCCTACTCATCTAATTACCCACTGCATAAAATCATCAGTTATTTTAACACATTTTAGGCGTTTGTATATACTATTTATAAAACAACTTTTATAAAGGGAGGATTCATATGCCTACAGCGTTACAAGAAGAAGTCGAAGAAGCACGGGAAACATATGTCAGTCGTATCATCTTAGTTGGAGGATCGACTTTATTTTTAGTAGGCGGGGTTATATCGGCAATTTCAGCTTTTAAAGCTTATAATCGTTTGGAGAATACGCCGCCTTCTACAGATAATTCATAGATATTTTATAAAATAAAACGTCGCCTCCAATATGAAGAGACGACGTTTTATGATTCATACATATGACACTAAAAGTATCGATAGATTCCCTACTCCATTTTCTAAGCTTACTTCACCACAAACCTAGTCTGACTACATCCATCCTTCTGCTTCGTTACTTCTAATACAGCTGGCATTGCGTTTTTCAGCTCTTGAACGTGTGAGATGACACCGATAAATCGGCCTGATTTTTGTAAGTCAATTAAGGCATCTACTGCTTTCGTTAATGATTCTTCATCTAATGAACCGAACCCTTCATCGATGAACATCGTTTCGATAGAAATACCACCTTCATATGCTTGAATGACATCTGCCATTCCTAGCGCTAAGCAAAGTGATGCGTTAAATTTCTCTCCGCCGGATAATGTTTTTACATCGCGCGTTTGGCCAGTGTATGCATCGTACACATCTAAACCTAATCCACTTTGGCGGTTTCTTTTTTCAACTCGCTCACTTCGTTTTAAATAAAATTGTCCATTTGATAATTTACGTAGTCGTTCGTTTGCGATTTGAACAATTTGTTCTAAATACTCAATTAAGATGTAACGTTCAAATGATATACGACTTTCGTTATCACCTTTCATTACTTCATATAAATCAACAAGTTCTTGGAAGGCTTTTTCTTCCTCGTGAATTTGTTCGTCAATACGTCTAATGTTTTCATGTAAATCAGAAATATATGTTACCGCATTTTGCGCACGTTGACGTTTTTCTTTAATTATATCGAGATTAATTTCTAGATCTTTTATGTGTTCACCTAAAGATGTAATATCCATATACTCTTTATCTTTTAATTCTGAGTTTAACTCTTCAATTTGTTTTGCAAGTACTTCAAGCGATGAATAATAACCTTGAATTTCTTTTTGTAATATCTCCATCTCGGCATCGCTTAATTTGGCTTCTTTATACGTGAATTGATCTGTAAACCCACTTTGTTCTAGCTCTTTCATAAAGCGTGCGAAAGTCTCTTCTTTCTTTAATTTTGCACTTTCAAATTGATTAGAAGCACCTTTTTGTTCAGCTTGAATACGTATATTTTCATTTTGCCAATGCTGATACGCTTCCTGCACTTTCTTCCATTCGTCCTCCATTAACCTAAGTTCCTGCATAGCTTGATTAAACTGTGCTTCCCAAGCTTGTACTGTTTGTAAGTTTTCTGGAATATTTCGTTTATCATGTTCATATGACGTACGAAGTTGCATACACTCCATTTCTGTACGGTGCTGCATTGTTTCCACTTCTCGTTTTTGTTTCTGAAGTTCTTCTATTTTTTCTTCTACGCTTTTCATGTTCGCAGCAATCTGCTTACGTGTTTCTTCACTTGCTTTTAACGTATTAACATCTGCAGCTAATTGTTTTCCTTTTTGAACAAGTGCACTATATGTTTCAGCTAATTTTTCCGAATTGTAGCCGCGCTTCACAACTTCTTCTATCACTTGTTCATATTGTAGTCGATAGAAATTCCATTTCTCCTCTACTTGCACATGGAATTTTTCAGCAATGTTCTTCTTATCTCTTAAATCGTTTAACTCTTTTTCATCGATCGCATTACTTTGCTCTGTAGCTTTTTGTGGATGATTCGTACTACCACATACCGGACAAGATTCACCGTCATGTAAATGAAGAGCTAATATACCAGCTTGTTCACTTAACCAGCGGCGCTCTATGTTTTCATATGCACGAACTGCCACTTGCATTTTATTATTTGCCGCTTCTTTTTCTTGCTCGAATTTTTGTTTTTCTTGCCAAACATCATATGCTTGTTTTAAAACTTTTGCATCTTCTCGCATATTCGTTAGTTCTTCCACTTTAGCTACATATTGCTCAAGTGCTTGTTCTAATTGCTGCAATTCATCAGACATTCTCTGTTTTTGGTTTGTATGCTCTTCTAGTTGTTGATCCAACTTTTGCATACTTTCTTTTAATTTCCCTATTTGAATTTCGGCATTTTGTAAATTCACCTTTCTCTCAGCTAATGATTCAATGATCGCTTGTAACTCTTCTAATCTTTGAACAAGTTTTTTAGCATCTTCTCGTTCAGCTTCTTTATTCTTTACTACTTCATACTTCTCCTGAGCAAGTTCAAAGCTATTCATTATCTGTTCTTGTTTGACGATTATCTGTTTTAACAAACTTTCAGCTTTCTGCTCATTTTCCATCGCTTCTTCATACCATTGTTCAAATGGTAATAAGTGCTTTGCTTGTTCCGCACGTTTAAAGAATTTTTCTTTCCTTTCAATTGCTGCACGGTTCTCTTGTAAAGTGTTATATTTCTCATTCTTTTGTTGTAAATCTATAAATTTCTCATTTACAGATTTTGCTGCATGAAAACGTGTTTCTGCATCCTTTAATTGCTTCGTTTGAACATCTTGTTCTACTTGTAATTGCTCAACCTCTGCCTTATACACGGTTGTTTCTTGTTCTAACGCTTCTACTACTTGATGCGTATTTACATGTTCTTGTGCCACTAATGTCTCTAATAATGCTCCATCACGGATTGGTAATTTAAAAACATTACGGAAGTATAACTCTCGCTCTTTCTGCTTTTCTTGTAAGACGTCTTTCCATTGTTTTCGTTTTTGGTCAAGTAACTCACGCATTAACTTATAACGATCCGTTTTAAAAATACGACGTAAAATCTCTTCTTTGTTTTCCGTCTCAGATGTTAATAATTTTCGGAATTCCCCTTGGGGTAACATAACAATTTGGCTAAATTGATGTTTACTTAACCCAATTAAATCTTCCACTTTTTTGTTTACGTCTGTTACATGAAAACGATCGACGGCTGGAACGTTTTCTCCATCAATAACTTCATATAATTCTACTGCATGTCCTGTAATGGTCTTATTCCCTTGTTTTTTATGTCCAAGTTGTCGTTTTATTTCATAGCGTTTCCCTTTTAATTGAAAGGTTAGTTCAACACTTGTATAAACATTATCATCAGCAAATTGACTTCGAAGCATGCTCGTATCACTACGTTCTTCTCCACTAGCCTCACCATATAACACATAACAAATCGCATCAAAAATCGTTGTTTTTCCAGCTCCTGTATTCCCAGAAATAGCGAAAATACGATGTTCTCCAAGATCTTCAAAATCGATTATTTCTTTCTGTTTATATGGCCCGAATGCTGTCATAATAAGCTGAATCGGTCTCATCCTCGTTCACCTTCCCGTTCTTGCACTGTTTGTAATACATCTATAAATAGGCGTTCTTTCTCTTCTGATAAATCTAACCCTTTCATTTCTTTATAGAAAGCCTTTAAAAGAGATAAATCATCCGTTTTATGTCTTGAAACAGTTACTTCATTTGTATCTGTGAGTTCTCGTCTTTGCATCGCTCTTTCAACGTGCATTGCATTTGGATATACAGATCGTATTTTCTCCATTGGCTGTAAGACAGGGTTTTCGTCTAATAATTTTACAAATACGTAATCTTCACTTACTGGGTGCTGTAATAATTCATCTATTTTCGCTTCTACTGTTCGCATTTTACGACGTGGTGAAAGTAACCTTTTTTCAATTGCTACTTCACCAGTTTCATTCAGTTCTACAATGTAATAACCTTTTTTATGTTTCTCTTCAGAAATTGAATAGGCAAGTGGTGAACCTGAATATCGAATCGTCTCATTACGTACGAAATGCGCTTGATGTAAATGTCCAAGCGCTGTGTAATGAAACTTATCAAAATAATGACTATTTACATATTCAGCACCACCAATTGAAAGTGGTCGTTCTGCATCACTTGTATTCTCCTCCGCTTCTCCTGAAGAAGTTACAAATGCATGTCCAACAAATACATGTCTAGCTTCTTTATCCATCGTTTCAGAGAGCTCATTCATAAAAATGCGCATCGCATCATCATGAGAACGTACGTCTTCATTTTTCAACACGTGCCTCACTATGCTTGGGTCTGCATACGGTATTAGATGGAAGTGAACCTCTCCATATTCATCATTTAGTACAACAGGTTCATACGGGAATTGAAATTGACCTGCAATATGCAAGCCCTGTTTTTTCATTAAACTACTTCCAAAATGGATACGATCCGGACTATCATGATTACCAGCTACTGCAATAACTGGTGTTTGTAAATCAATAACTATTTTTTGCAGCACATCATTTAATAAGTCTACTGCTTCTGTAGGTGGAATTGCTCGATCATATAAATCCCCTGCAATAATTACAGCATCAGGTTTTTCTTCTTCAACAGCCTGTACAAACTGATCTAATACAATCTTTTGGTCTTCAGTCATATACACGCCATGAACAAGCTTACCTAAATGCCAATCCGCTGTATGAAATAACTTCATATTTTTCTACTCCTTTTAATTTACTGATTTTAGTGAAACGAGTTGATAGTTTATTATAGTTTTTCCGTTCTCCCACTCTAGCTTTAATATCGTTGCACTTCCAATTCTTTCTTCATTTGATTTATATAAAGGCAATATTTCTTGAACTGTAAATAAGTGATAACCATCCAATATTAATTGAAATATATTTTCTTCAATATGTAATCTTACTTCTTTTTCATTTGAAATAATTTTTGTGTGCATCTCAAATTTCATGATAGATACAACCCCTTTTTATAATCTCTACATTTTAATAGTATAGTGGCTATGCAAGATTGACAAGTACATACACAGCAAAGTACACACTTTTCTATTGTTATATGTTTTATGTATTTTATATAAAATACGGTATGTGAAATTTTATATTTTTCCCAAAATAAAAATGCCTATTGTGACATCTTTATTTTTGTATAAAGTCTTTCATTACATAATATAAAACGGTAATTAAAACGATTGCGACGAAAAATGAGAACACTGCGACAATGTACCCATCTTTATTTAATAAAATACAGAATGAAATAGATATTATAAAAATCGGAAATACGAGACGTACTTTATCCTTCACTTCTTCTGTCGTATCTGTATGATGAAAATACTGCGTTATTCCTATCATTAAAGAAGACAAAATAATAACCGACAATAGTAAAGGTCCTGGCATTCCGATTTCTCCTTTCTCTATTTCTAATTCAGTGTAAAATTTTTTATTACAATTGTACGATTCATTTTTTCTTCAAACACTCTTTTTAGAATTGATAATGAACAATTCACACCTATATAATAGCGCTTTTATCATTATAACTTCAAATAATTACACTTACAGTAATGTTGTAATATTCCCCCTCAGTCTCTGAAATCCTGCAAAGATAACTCGTCAAAATATGCGGTGACCAAATTAATATTTACCGTCAACTTTTGACGAAATTTATAAAGGACATTTCAGTACATATCAAGAATTAAGAATAAGAAGATATGTAAGGGAGGATGCATTATGACTGAACACGTTTTATTTTCTGTTAGTGAAAACGGCGTTGCAACAATTACTTTAAACCGTCCAAAAGCACTTAATTCTTTATCTTATGACATGTTACAACCTATCGGACAAAAACTTAAAGAGTGGGAACACGATGAGCGTATTGCACTTATCGTGTTAAAAGGAGCTGGCACAAAAGGTTTTTGTGCAGGCGGCGACATTAAAACTCTTTATGAAGCGCGTTCCAATGAAGTGGCATTGCAACATGCAGAACGTTTTTTTGAAGAAGAGTATGAAATTGATACATATATTTATCAATATACAAAACCGATTATTGCTTGTTTAGATGGAATTGTAATGGGCGGTGGTGTCGGTCTTACAAATGGTGCGAAGTATCGCATTGTAACTGAGCGTACGAAATGGGCAATGCCAGAGATGAATATCGGCTTCTTCCCAGACGTCGGAGCTGCATATTTCTTAAATAAAGCGCCTGGATATACAGGACGATTCGTTGCTTTAACAGCATCTATTTTAAAAGCTTCTGACGTATTATTTATTAATGCTGCTGATTACTTTATGACATCTGATTCATTACCAAAGTTTCTTACTGAACTTGAAAGTGTAAATTGGCATAAAGAAGATGATGTACATACTAATTTAAAAGAAGTTATTCGTACATTTGCAACTGCTCCAAACTTAGAAAGCGAGCTTGCTCCTTCAATAGAAGTAATCAATTCACATTTTGCTTTCGATACAATTGAAGAAATCATCCATTCATTGGAGAAAGATGAAAGTTCCTTTGCTCTAAAAACGAAAGAAACACTGTTATCAAAATCCCCTATTTCACTAAAAGTAACATTAAAACAGTTTATTGATGGAAAAGATAAATCCGTTAAAGAATGTTTCGCTACGGACCTTATCCTTGCTAAAAATTTCATGAGACATGAAGATTTCTTCGAAGGAGTACGCTCCGTTGTCGTTGATAAAGATCAAAATCCGAATTATAAATATAAACAGTTAAGTGACGTTTCAGAAGAAGATGTGAATCGTTTCTTTAACTTACTTAATGCATAAAATGAAACTGTCATGAGGGGGTATTTCGTTCATCCCCCACCTAACTTCTTTGCTTCAGCTAAATCTTGTGCGGTAAAAATCTTACTACCCGCAAATAGCGGTATAAAATCGAGGCTATATAGTAGCTGTAATTACAGCTACTATATAGCCTTTTTATTTAATGCTTTTTAATAAAATTTAATTTTATTAAATCCATTTTTGTGCTACACTGATTTTAATCAAATATTCTAAAAATAAAAAGGAGGGGCGGCTATGATAGAAAATTATCTTCTTTTCATCATTATGTCTATTTGCCTTATCATTTTACCTGGTCCAGATACAGCAATGGCTACGAAAAATACATTGGTTGCTGGTAAAGTCGGTGGAGTGAAAACAGTGTTTGGTACATGTATTGCACTATTAATTCATACTTTAGCTGCTGTAATTGGTCTTTCTGCACTTATTGTAAAGTCAGCTCTTTTATTTTCTATTTTCAAGTACGTTGGGGCTCTCTATTTAATATATATCGGTATTAAAGCCCTTTTAGCAGTAAGAAACAAAGAAAACTTAGATACAAATGATCTATCTTTGAATAATGAAAACGAACATACTTCTTGCTTTCGCCAAGGATTTCTTACAAATTTATTAAACCCTAAAGTTGCAGTATTCTTTTTAACGTTTTTACCGCAATTTTTAAATCCAAATCATAATACGTTTATCCAACTACTCGTAATGGGCCTTACTTACCTCGTTTTAACAGCCATTTGGTTCGCTTTTTATATATTTTTAATTGATAAAATTAGTGCTTTTATGAAAAAACCGAAGACGCAACGTTATATTCAAGGGTTAACGGGAGTCGTCTTAATTGGTTTTGGTATTAAACTTGCTTTTGAAAAAAGTAATTAACAAGATGAAAACCACCACTATTAATAGTGGTGGTTTTCATTTAATAACTAATTTGGCTGTTTATTTTATATTAAAACCAGCGCTCAGTTACAACTTTTTTACGTGTATAGAATTGAACGCCATCTGTACCATTTGTACCTAAATCACCAAAGAATGACGCTTTGTTTCCTGCAAATGCGAAGAATGCCATTGGTGCTGGAACATTTACGTTTACACCGATCATACCAGCATCGATATTATCACGGAACGTTTGTGCATGTTTACCGTTTGACGTATAAATAACTGCACCATTTGCAAATTTAGATTGATTTGTTAGTTTAATACCTTCTTCTAAATCTTTAACTCGTACAATGCTTAATACTGGAGCAAAAATCTCATCTTGCCAAATTTTCATTTCTTGATTCACGCCATCAAAGATTGTTGCACCTACAAAGTAACCTTCTCCAACTTCTTCCTTAATTTTACGGCCATCTACTAATAAAGTTGCCCCATCTGCTACACCGCTATTAATATAGCCTAAAACGCGCTCTTTATGAGATTCACGGATTAATGGTCCAACATAGTTCTCTTCGTTAAAACCATCGCCTACTTTTAATTTTTTCGTTTCTGCTACTAATACATCAATGAATTCATCAGCAATTTCATCTACTACTGCTACTACTGAACATGCCATGCAGCGCTCTCCACTACTTGCGAATGCAGATCCAATTACACCTTGTACTGTTTTCTCAAGATTGCAATCTGGCATTACAATCGCATGGTTTTTCGCACCAGCTAACGCTTGTACACGTTTCCCGTGTTTCGTACCAGTTTCATAAACGTAACGAGCTACCGGCTCAGATCCAACGAATGAAACAGCTTGAATATCTTTATTTTCTAAAATGCTATTTACAACATCTTTTCCGCCTTGTACTAAATTTAATACTCCTTTTGGAAAACCAGCTTCATAGAATAACTCTACAAGTCGCTCCGCTAAAAGTGGCGTTCTTTCAGATGTTTTTAATACGAATGTATTACCGCAAGCAATTGCAAGTGGGAACATCCATAACGGAATCATCATCGGGAAGTTAAACGGCGTAATACCAGCAACAACTCCGATTGGGTAGCGCCAAATCGATCCATCAATTCCGCTAGCGATATTCGGAAGTGCTTGACCCATCATTAAATTTGGCGTAGATGTTGCAAGTTCTACCGCTTCAATACCACGCTGTACTTCACCTGTTGCATCCGTTAGCGTCTTACCATTTTCTAGCGTAATGATTTTTGCAAGCTCATCTTTGTTTTCTTGTAATAGCTGTAAATATTTATATAAATTTCTTGAACGATTCGGAACTGGTACTTTAGACCATGTTTCAAATGCTGCTTTTGCCGCTTCAACAGCTTTTTCGACATCTTCTTTTGGAGATAGTGGAACGTAAGCGATAATTTTCCCAGTCGCTGGATTTGGCACTGCTTCTACTTCCGTACCTGTCGATTCAACCCACTCACCGTTAATGTGATTTTTTACTCGTTTAATTTCAGTTGTAATCATTGTATTCTCTCCTTTGTATAATTTATTTTTGATTAGAAATTAATTGCTCGCTAACTTTCTTATATAAAGCAGCCATATCGTTTTCACCATATCCAGCTTGACTCGCTTCGTCATATACGTTTAATAACATTTCGCTTACCGGTAAATGGAGTTCGCTTTCCTTAGCTAAGTCAACTGCAAATCCTAAATCTTTCTTCAATAAATTCACAGTAAATCCTGGCTCGTAGTTTTCAGGTGCTATAAAACTTTTATAATTACGTTCATAAATTCTACTTTGACCGTAACTTACATTTAAAATATCAAACATTTTATCTAAATCCATATTGTTCTTTTTCGCTAATGTTAAAGCTTCACTCACACCAGCTGTATAAAAACCAATTAATAAGTTATTAATTAACTTAACAGTTGTACCACTATCAATCTGCTCACTAACGTGGAAAATGTTCGCGCCTAGTACGCCCATGATAGATTCCGTTTTCTCATATACCTCTTTTGATCCACCAACCATAAACGTTAATGTACGGTTTTCGGCTCCGATTACACCACCGCTCACAGGTGCTGCTAAAAAGTCTACTTTCCTTTCCTTTGCAGCTTCCTCTAACTGTTTGTTTAACTGCGGCGATACCGTACTTGTATCAATGAAAACTACATTCGAGTGACCATTTTCAAATAATCCTTCTGCTCCAAAATATACCGCTTCAACAGCGCGAGGTGAAGGTAAACTTGTAAAAACTACATCACATGTTTCTGCTAGTTTTGAGATTGATAGACCGATAATTCCGCCTTCTTTTTCAAAGGAAGCTTCCGCCTCTTTATTTAAGTCCACGCCATATACTGTGTAACCTGATTTAACTAGATTTTTTGACATTGGAAGACCCATGTTACCTAAACCGATAAAACCAATCTTTTTCATATCGCTTTCCTCCTATTTACACAATATATTTCCCACGATTTATAATAGCTTTCGCAATTTCTCTCTTCTTCGTAAATACGTTCGTGTATACAGGCACTAATAATTGACGGATTTCAGCTAAAATCACATGTCTATCTTGTTCTTCTGTGACAGCTGCTGAAAGTACAGAAATCGCCGCTTCTTCTACTTTACGGTATCCTTCTTCACAAATAACATCCGTTATTAATTGCTTCGTACGTTCTTTTTCCTCACCATTTTTACTTACCGCTTTTCTCGTACGTAAAAACGCTGATTCCATGACGTACACGTCCGTCAACATATTTGAAATTACACGTGAATATTCTTGTTCTTGGTCAATTTTTAGACCCGGAGTTTTAGAGAGCGTTTTCAAAGATTGTTTCAACAATTTTTTCGCTAATAAAATGTAACGATGGTTTCTTTCGACATTTGCTACATCACTTTCTACTTCAGTATCTTCTAATTGTTCGATTTGCTTCATTAACATTTTAGCAACTGTTAATCTATTAATTTCGTTCGTTCCTTCAAAAATACGACTAATTCTAGCATCACGATATAATCGTTCTACCTCATATTCTTGCATATAACCGTAACCACCATGGATTTGTACAGCTTCATCTACGATATAAGCAAGTGTTTCAGAAGCATTTACTTTATTCAGTGCACATTCAATTGCAAATTGGGACATTTTCTTCATAAGATCCTCATCGCTCTCATGAATTGCTTCATCAATTACACCTGCTGTACGATAAGCTGCACTTTCGGCTCCATATGTAGCAATGATCATATTTGCAATCTTCTCTTGAATCATCGTAAAGTCTACTAATTCCGTTTGGAACTGTTTTCGCTCTTTTCCATATTGAACCGACAAACCAATTGCTTGTTTTGCTGTTCCAATATTTCCAAAAGCAAGTTTAAGTCTAGCAAAGTTAAGAATATTAAGAGCTACGTGATGCCCTTTCCCAACTTCCCCTAAAACATTTTCAGCAGGGATGACAACATCTTCTAAAATAAGAGTCGCTGTTGAAGAACCTTTAATCCCCATTTTCTTTTCTTCTAATCCAATAGATACACCTTCACATGTTCTTTCGACAATAAACGCTGTCATTCCTTTATTTGTCTTCGCAAAAACAACGTATACATCTGCCATATGAGCATTTGTAATCCATTGCTTCTCACCATTTAACTTCCAAGCTGTTCCCTCTTCATTTAATACGGCGCTTGTTTTTGCGCTTAATGCATCCGAACCAGCATTTGGCTCCGTTAAAGCATAAGCCCCAATCCATTCTCCCGATGCGATTTTCGGTAAATATTTTTCTTTTTGCTCTTTCGTTCCATAATATATGTAAGGCAATGTACCGACACCAGCGTGTATATTAAAAGAAACGCTAAACGCACCAGCGTAACCCATTTTCTCTGCTACAAGACCTGAGACAGCCTTTCCTAACTCGAACCCGCCATAATCTTCTGGTACCTCAATGCCTAATAATCCAAGTTCCCCAGCTTTCTCAAATAATTGACGAGAAACTTTATAGTTATGTTGTTCAATATTCTCCATTTGTGGAACAATTTCTTGTTTAACAAATTGTTCTGTCGTTTTTGCGATTAAATCTTCATCACCTGAAAAATCTTCTGGTGTAAAGTAAGTATGATTTATATCTTTCTTGAGTGAAAAAAATTCATCCCATGGTAACTTCGTTTTCTCCATATGTATCCCCCTATCATTCGGCTTTCATAGCTTTTTGCTTATGCTCGTCTACGATGAGTGGAATATCTTTTTTGAAAATAGAAGGCGATGATTTTTCACATCAAGCATTTTATTTTGCCAAAGATGTATTTTCATCGCCTTCGCTGCTTTATCTATTGATCTTCTGATAATACTGTTTTTGCAATACCAGTATCTAACTCTTCAAAGTCATGATATGAAATTGTTTCGTATAATTCACTTCTCGTTTGCATATTAGAAAGTGCATCTTTTTGAGAACCTGTTTCTTTAATTAAAGCAAACACATTTTCATACGCTTTCGCTGCAACGCGAAGTGAAGTTACAGGATAAATAACCATTTGGAAGCCCATATTCGCAAATTCCTCTGCACTATAATATGGAGTTTTTCCGAATTCAGTCATATTCGCAAGCAAAGGTGCATTTATCTTACTATTAAATAGACGGAATTCTTCCTCTGATTGAAGCGCTTCAGGGAAAATTGCGTCTGCACCTGCTTTTACATATGCATTTGCTCTTTCAATTGCTTCATCTAATCCTTCAACGCCGCGAGCATCAGTACGTGCCACAATGTATAAGCTCGGTGCAACTTCTTTAATCGCTTTAATTTTTTGAACCAATTCTTCTGTAGTAACAAGTTTCTTACCATTTAAATGTCCACATTTTTTTGGTAATTGCTGATCTTCAATTTGGACAGCTGCTACTTTCGCTTCCATCATTTCTACAGCTGTTCTCGCCACATTTAGTACACCACCAAATCCTGTATCAATGTCAACAAGAACAGGTAAGTCTGTAGCTCTTACTAAATCTCTTGCTCTCTCAGCCACTTCAGTAGACGTCGCGATACCTAAATCTGGTAAGCCTTTACTTGCAGTATAAGCAGCTCCTGATAAATAAAGAGCTGAAAAACCTGTATTTTTTGCAACTAAAGCCGCCATTGCATCATGAGCACCTGGAATTTGCAAAATTTCATTTGCTTCTACTAAAGCTCGGAATCGATTCGCAAGCTCCTCTTGTGTTGACTGCTTTTTCACAACCCAAGCCATTCTAAATTCCCCCTATTATTAAATTAAGAATAGATCTACAAATTCGTTTACATTCATATTTTCTAGTTTTTCTTCATTTAAACAAACTTCATGAATTTGTTCTTGTTGCTTACTAGAATAATGACCTGCCATATTTGCAGTGAATTTTTGAACAACTTTTGGAATTGCTTCGTCTCTACGGAAGCGGTGACCAAGTGGATATTCACATTCCACATTTTCTGTTACTGTGCCATCTTTAAAGTGAACTTGAACAGCGTTGGCGATTGAGCGCTTGTTCGGGTCAAGGTAATCTAAACTGTACTGTTTGTTTTCAACAACAACCATCTTATTACGTAATTCATCTACACGTGGATCGTTTGCTACTGCATCTTCATAATCGTCTGCAACGATATCTCCTTTTAATAAACCAATTGCCGTAATGTATTGTAAGCAATGATCACGATCAGCTGGGTTATTTAATGGACCTTCTTTATCAATAATACGAATTGCTGATTCATGAGTTGTAATTGTAATACGGTCAATTTCATCTAATCTCTCTTTAATTTCCGGATGCAACTTCACTGCACATTCTGCAGCCGTTTGTGCATGGAATTCTGCTGGATATGACACTTTAAATAATACATTTTCCATTACATATGACTCTAGTGGTCTTGCTAATTTTAATTCTTGTTTATTGAATAATACATCTTGGAATCCCCATCCTGGCGCAGATAATGCTGTTGGATAACCCATTTCACCTTTTAGAGCAGTCATTGCAAGATGAACACCGCGGCTCGTTGCGTCACCTGCAGCCCATGATTTACGTGAGCCCGTATTTGGAGCATGACGATATGTACGAAGACTAGAATTATCAATCCACACATGTGATAATGCATTAAAGATTTCTTCACGTGTTCCGCCAAGCATTTTCGCAACTACTGCAGTTGTTGCTACTTTTACATATAATACATGGTCAAGACCAACTCTGTTTAAGCTGTTTTCTAAAGCAAGCACGCCTTGAATTTCATGTGCTTTAATCATCATTTCTAATACTTCACGTACTTTTAAAGCTTCTTTTCCTTCTGAAATACGAACACGGCTAATATAATCTGCAACTGCTAAAATTCCGCCTAGGTTATCAGATGGATGTCCCCACTCTGCTGCAAGCCAAGTATCGTTATAGTCTAACCAACGGATCATACATCCGATATTAAATGCACCTTTTACTGGATCTAGTACATAAGACGTACCTGGTACACGTGTACCATTTGGCACGATTGTTCCTGGCACAACTGGTCCTAGTAATTTCGTACATTCTGGATATTGCAGTGCTAAAATTCCACATCCAAGTGTATCAAGTAATACGTAACGAGCTGTACTGAATGCTTCTGCACTAGTAACCTCTTTATTTAATACATAATCGGTAATCTCTTCTAATAATGCATCTTTTTGCTTAATTTCATTTGTTTTAATCATGCTATTCTTCCCTTTCTGTCGAAAATTCGTTATTATTAATGATGGGTGTCGGTCAAACACCCATCTGGCGGGCGGCGCTAACAACTCCCCAGTTGTTCTTATTTACTAAGTACATGTCGCTCGCCAATATAATTTACACGTGGACGGAACAAACGATTATTTGCATGTTGCTCAATAACGTGCGCACATAACCCCACTGTTCTAGAGCTAAAGAAGATTGGTGTGTAAAGTTGAATTGGAATACCTAGCATCCAATATACTGGAGCTGCATAATAATCAAGATTTGGATAAATTCCTTTTTCTTTTTCCATAATCTTTTCTCCAGCTTCACACATTTCATATAGTGTATAATCACCTTTTACATCACATAACTGTTTTAAAGCTTCCTTCATCATCAGTGCTCTTGGATCCATCTTCTTCATATAAACACGGTGTCCAAAGCCCATAATTTTTTCTTTGTTATATAGTTTCTTCTGTAATAACTCTTCAAATTTCTCAACATTACCAGCTTCTAAAAGCATGTACATAACCGCTTCATTTGCACCGCCATGTAAACTTCCTTTTAAAGATGCAACTGCACCTGTTAGAGCACCGTATAAATCTGATTGTGTTGATGCAATAACGCGAGCTGTAAATGTAGAGTTTGGCATTTCATGCTCACTATATAAAACAAGGGAACGATCAAAGATCTTTTCCTCAAGTTCAGTTGGTTTTTTACCAGTTAATATATAGAAGAAATTCGCACTATATGATAATTCTTTAAGAGGTTCAATTGGCTCCTCATTATTTAAAATATGATAGCTATTTGCTACAATGTTTGGCACTTTACTTAACAGCTTGTACCCTCGGCTTTTATTCACTTCTAACGAGCGGTTTTCGATATCATTATCGTAACCAGCTAACGCTGACACACCTGTACGTAATCCATCCATGGGATGCGTCTCTTTAGGCAATGCCTTTAGTACGTTGAATACACCTTCTGGTACTGCATATTCTTCTTTTAATTTCTTTTCAAGTGTTGCTTTTTCATCTTCATTCGGTAGATGTTCCTCCAATAAAAGGTGCACAATGTCTAAATACTCTTTTGTTTTTGAGAGTTCGATTAAGTCATACCCTTGAATTACAATTTCACCTTTTACTGTGTCAAGAAACGAGATTTTCGTCTCCGCTGCCACTATACCATCTAATCCCGGGGAAAATTTTTCTTCAGCTTTCATCATTATTTCCTCCAATCCTAATAGATCTTCGTGCACATAACTGTAAGCCTTTACAATATTGTGAAACTACATTTCTATTTCAATGTATCAGAGTTTTTAGAAGATTTCAATTTATTTTATAATGATAAGTTTCCTACACTTTTCTTACTGTAACAATACAATTTTTTGAAAATAATTCTTATATTTTATAAAGAAAGGATAGACTTCTTTGCGTATTTTCAAAAACAAGATATAAAGATTTTTCATATAACACCGCCAAATATACAATTATTCTAATTTTATTTGAGAAATAGAAAAAACGAGCTGTACATAAATACAGCTCGTTACTATATGATATTTATTTCAATATCTCTTAAATATAATTTTTATATAAAACTTATTCATTTTTAATAAAGTTATTATTTTACATAATTAAATTGAATTTCTTCCATTTCCTCATGATAACTTACAAATAAATCATAGTTTTGAAAATACCAAAGATTATCAGAATCTACAAAAAATATAATACCTTCCTTCTCAACTGACACTATTTCGCCATCGGGTTTCTCAGCAACAACCCCTAAAGAATATCCGGGCTGAATTGAACTATTCCCTCCGTACCTTACAGTAAAACGTACAGATTCACCGTGCTTTATACGTAATTCTTCCTGGAACCATTGCAGAGCCTTACGATCAATTGAAATTCTCATCTTTATTCCTCCAGTTTACGCAAACTCTTTTTTTCCTAATCGTTGTTTTACAAAAAAGACGAAAATAATTAAGGCTATCAATGCTGAAATTGCACTCCCTGAAAATAAAATACGATAACCAAACATTTGTGAAACAACTCCAAGTAAAATAGCACCTAACCCGATTCCTAAATCAAACGCTGTAAAAAATGAAGCATTTGCAACTCCTCTTTTACTCGGATCGACAATTGTAAGCATTGCCGCTTGCAAAGCTGGCTGTGCTGAACCAAATCCAATACCGTATAATGTTGCTGCAATAATTACACCTATCAAACCATTTGAAATAGTTAAAACAACTATAGCTAAAATAGTAATACATAATGCTGGAAGTATAATGAATACTTCTCCATACTTATCTAATAGTTTCCCTGAAATTGGTCTTACAATTGTTAATGCAATTGCATATACAAGAAAGAAAGTTCCCGGATTCACATGAATTGATGATGCAAATAACGGTAAAAAGGTTGTTATTCCTCCATATGCAAACGATAAAAAGAATACTACAATCGTGATTGTTAATACGGATTTCTCAAATAGCTGCATCTTCCCTTTTTCTTTTTGTGGCGTAAATGGCATCTTCGTTATTAATGATAATACGACTGCCATAAAAGATAACAACGTCGCTAATAAAAATAGACCATCAAATGAATAATTTTGCACAACCCATAATCCAATCATAGGTCCGATCGCCATTGCAATTGTCATCGCCATCCCGTACCAACCCATACCTTCACCGCGGCGTGAATCTGGAATAATATCCGTTATTGCTGTTCCAACAGCTGTTGTAGAAACAGCCCATGTTACTCCGTGAATAACACGTAAAACAGCTAAAAGGACAATAGTCGATGCTATATTATAGGAATACATCGTTAAGCCAAAAAAGATGAGTCCGAAAATAATAAAGGATCTTCTACCATATTGATCTAACATTCCTCCAATAATCGGTCGTATTACAACCGCAGCTATTGTAAACATCCCCATCATAAGTCCAACTTGCGATTCATTGCCACCTATCTCTTTAATAAAGAGCGGGAGCGTTGGAACAAGTAAATAAAATCCTGTAAATAAAAATAACATTGCGAAAGTCATTTGAATAAATGATTTCGTCCATAATCGTTCCATAAAAATACCTCCATACACTCGTAAAATATTACGATTAACACCCTCATTGTATATTTTTTTTATCTCTTTTCCCTCCGCAAATAGACGTATCTTTTCATATTAAATAGTCCACCATCAGCTTACATTAGTCTTAAGACTTTGTACGCATGTTTTAAACGAAAGTCCTATATATGTACCTTTATACGTGTGAAAAGAATATACTAATTTATTAACACAACTTAGGAGTGAATATTTTATGTGGGTATTATTAAGAGTAACTGCCGTAGTTCCTTCGACTCCTGGGATACATGTTCCTGCAGTTCATACAGCTAGCTCCGATGTAGGAATTGAACTTCCCGCAACTTGGCAGCAATATCAAATTCCCGGTCAAGTTACCCCTTCATTTTGGCATCATGGTGCCCATCCAAGTAGCACTACCTTTTATCATCCTAGCTACGCTCCACTACCTCAAGCTCAAGTCTTTTATCATTTCCCATCAATTTATTTTCAAAATTTTTATGGTACGTTTAACATTTAAAACACATCATTTCATAGCTACTACATTTAAATGAAAAAAGCACTTAAGATTGTAATTTTCACAAATCTTAAGTGCTTTTTAATATTTTTTATAAATTTTTCTTATTGCCCATTATTAGCAGGGGCCTCTCCTGCATTACCGCCAGTCTCTGGTTGTGTGGTCGCTGGTGGAGTTGTATTTCCTTGACCTCCTCCATTATTTGCTGGAGGTGTCGTATTTCCTTGACCTCCTCCGTTATTTGCTGGAGGTGTCGTATTTCCTTGACCTCCTCCATTATTTGCTGGAGGTGTCGTATTTCCTTGACCTCCTCCATTATTTGCTGGAGGTGTCGTATTTCCTTGGCCTCCTCCATTATTTACTGGAGGTGTCGTTCCTTGGCCATTTCCATTATTTTGTTCTTCTTGTTTCTTTTGCTCTTCTTGTTTCTTTTGTTCTTCTTGCTTCTTAAGTTCCTCTTGTTTCTTTTGTTCTTCTTGTTTTTTCAGTTCTTCTTGTTTCTTTAATTCTTCTTGCTTTTTCTCTTCTTCAGTTTTTTGCTGTTGATCTTGTTTTGGTTGCTCCGTTGTATCCGGTACGCTAGTATTTGGCGATGAATCACGTTTTTCACCTTTTATACGTAGCTCACTACCTTCTTGAATAACGCTACTTGGCATTTTAAAGCGTGATTTATCTGTAGCCATTTCGCTCATCATTTCTTTAAAGATCAACTGTGCAATTTTCGTATTTTTACTACTAATATACTCGTCTTTACCATCTTTCATATACCCAGTCCATACTGCCATCGTATATTGCGGTGTATATCCAGCGAACCAACTATCACGAGTTGCACTTTCTGGAATTTTATATTGAGCTAATTGCTTTGATGAATAGTTTGTCGTACCCGTTTTACCAGCTACATCTAAAGAGCCTACATTTGCCGATGTACCAGTACCTGATGTAACTACAGAACGAAGCATATCAGTAATCATGTATGCGGTAGAATCTGTCATAACTTGTTTTGGTTTTTGTCCAAAACTTTGTGACTTACCGTCTGGATAAACGACTTTCTTAACAAAATGCGGTTTCGTATATTTACCTTCATTACCAAATGCCGCATAAGCACCCGCTATTTCAGTTGGCGATACTTCATTTGTACCAATCGCTGTCGATTCTGTCGGTGCTGTATTAAATGTAATACCTAGTTTCTCAGAGAATTCTTTCGATTTACTAATCCCTACTTCTTTTGCAGTTTTAATTGCAGGAATATTACGCGACATTTTTAATGCTTCACGCATTGTAATTGGACCCATATGACTTCTATCTGCATTTCGTACTTCTTGTCCCGTTGAATACTTAAATGGAGAGTCATCAATTTGATGGTACGTAGCCCATTTTAAATATTCAATTGCAGGAGCGTAGTCGAAAATCGGCTTCATCGTTGAACCAGCTGCACGATCTAATTCAATTGCCATATTATGCCCTTTAAATACAGCTTTATTTTCTCCACGGCCACTACCTATAGCACGAACTTCTCCTGTTTTCGTATCCATAAATGTGAATGCACCTTGGAATTTATCGTTCGGATAATCAATGATATTATTATTTAAAATATTATCAGCAAGTTTCTGTGCTTTCGGATCTAACGTTGTATAAATTTCTAAACCGTCAGAACCGATATTAGCATCTGGTAATTCTTTTTCTACTTCTTTCACAACTGCATCCATAAATGCAGGGTATGGCATTGTTTGTAGTTGAGCTGCAGGCTTGAGTCCCTTTTCTACGTCAACTTTTATCGCTTCTTCCATTTCCTGTTTTGTTATATATCCATGTCGATTCATTAAGTTTAGAACAACATTTCTTCTTTCTGTTGCTTTTTGAACATTTTCTTTTTTCGTTGGATCATAGTTATTCGGTGCTTTCGGTAAACCTGCAAGCATCGCAACTTCTGGTAATGTTAAGTCCTTCAATTCTTTACCATAGTAGTTTTGTGCTGCTGTTGCGATACCATATGAACGATTACCTAAGTTAATTTTATTTAAGTACATCTCTAATATTTCATGTTTTGAATACTGTTGTTCTAGCTTATAAGCTAAATATATTTCTTGCGCCTTACGCTTTGGTGTTTTATCCATAGATAAGAAGTAGTTTTTAATAACTTGCTGCGTTATCGTACTTCCACCTTGAGAGCCATAATCTCCTTTAAGACTCACTAAAACAGCACGGGCAGTACCTTTAAAGTCTACTCCGCTATGCTCATAAAAACGTGAATCTTCTGTCGCTAAAAATGCATTTTCTACTAATTTAGGTATTTGATCATACGTAACATTCGTCCTTTTTTCTTTTCCATATTCATATACCAAATCCCCGTTTTTATCATAAATTTTTGAGGATAACGGATTAACAAGTTTTGCTTTTTCCAGTTTTGGTGCGTCCTTAATCATTAC
Organism: Bacillus sp. 2D03; assembly: GCF_003946765.1. Taxonomy (NCBI): domain Bacteria; kingdom Bacillati; phylum Bacillota; class Bacilli; order Caryophanales; family Bacillaceae; genus Bacillus; species Bacillus sp. 2D03. Next base: position 202,110 of record NZ_RPSJ01000003.1, read on the forward strand.
GAAAAAGGTAGCAACCCCCGCCACTAAACCTACAATACCAAGTAATAAACAAGTAATTAAAAACTTGCGGAAAAATGATGTTTTACCTTTTGGTTTTTGTGTTTTAGAAGCTGGTTGTTTTTTCTTTTTAACTTGTCGTCGCTCCTCGCGAGAACGATAATTTTCTGACATGTTACTTTCTCCTGCCTTTCAATTCTCCCGTTGATTTAATTAAAAATATTGAGGTCACTTTCGTAAATACGTTTAGGCAAGAAAGTGTATTGACCTGGAGCATTCAATATTTTCCCAATTCACAGATTACAAATTTTAGAATGGCTCTTATACATACTATTTTCACTTCTAATTTTCTAATAATGCTGCCCCTTTTAGCATAATAATGAAAGAAGTGAATTTTTATTACCTCGTATAAATAATATACCTTTTTTTCAAATGGTCAATATTTTCTTATTAATAAATCAAAGGTGAAATAAAAATAGCATATCGATATGAACTTCGTGTGAACTTACTTATAATTACGTATAACCAATATTTAATATATTTAATATATTTAATATTGGTATAATACCTCTTTAATTATAAAGATTTCAACACCACAATACCGTTTCCTACAAAGAATTATTAAAAATGAAAAATAAGGAGTTGCATAATAATGAAGCTATCTCCGGTTACCTCAAAAAATATAGTTGCTGTTGGTTATAATCCTTTTTCTATGATTTTGCGAATCCAATTAAAGCATGGTATGTATGATTTCTTTAATGTACCAGAAAGCATTTATACTGGCCTATTACATGCACAATCTAAAAGTTATTATCATAATACTTACATTAAAAATTCTTTCCGCCACACAAAAATTTAAACTTAACACCCACTAAAAAAGAAAGGAGGTTAATCCTCCTTTCTTTTAAAAACATTTGGCAGATGAATTATCTTCGATTTCTCTTATTAATTTCATCATATGCTTGAATTTGTTTTTTCAAACGCCGATCAGCTTTTTTATCATGCACTACAAGAATTGCGTGTATAACTCCTGGAACCCAAAATATTAATGTTAATATGAAATTTATGATTGCCTGAATTGGTTTTCCACAAAATAATACAGCAACAGGTGGAAGAAAAATTGCTAATAAATACATCATCCCTTGAAAACTCCTTATTTTATATTTTATATATCACTTTTCAAAATATACGCAAAAAAACCTACTACCATTTTAATCTTAACCTGCCTCTAAAATCAATGTATCCCCTTCTATTTATATAAGTATTTCAGACTTTTCATTGTTTTCTAGCCTATTTTCTTCCTCTATTGCAGTTATTCCAATTGCGGAAATTAACGTTCCTATCGCTTGTATCCAAATACCAATGAGTGCAATGATTCTCTCATCCTTCTTATCAAAAATACTATCTTTATTTTCTTTCTCATCTTTCAATACATTTAAAACACCTTGATACGCTTGTAATCCAGCTCCTAAACTTTGCATGGAGTTACCCAGTATAATAATTTTCTGTAATACATTTATATCCACCAAAGCTGCTTCTACTCCTAAAAAAGCACCAATCGATTGTAAACTGTTCCCTGTAATGATAAGATAATCATTCTCTTTCAATTGTTCATTTATATTAAAATATATTCCTATTACATTTGATATATTTCCTAATGCTAATAACTCAATTCCTATTTGATCAAGTAATTTACTTTGATTCTCTCTTTTTTCTTCCCCATCATCATAATTGCTCGCAATGATTTGTAATATATACCCGAGGGCTTGTAATGAGCTTCCTACAATAACAAGTTCCGATTCAACTTTCTCTTCTCCAATAAATCCTCTTGTCGTTCCAATAGCAGCTGTAAGATTCCCCCCTACTTGAAACCATGCCCCTGTCACTTTTAAACTGCTTGGATTCATTTTTATCACCTATTCAAATATTTTCTAAAGCTTTCAAAACAAACAAATCTCACCCTTAATCTTTTATTTTATTTTTCAGATGTAATTTTGTGAATGATATAATGTGCTACTAATATAAAAAGCACCTTAAAGGTGCTTTTTATACACATGCTGGGCATGTCAATGAATCTCCATTTTTATCTATTGTTATATTCAATATATATTCAATCGCTTTATGTGACCAAGTTTCAGGTGCAGGCGATTCATTTATATATTGTGGCGCACATGACTTCAGCATTGGAGTACTAATACTCCCTCCAGGATCTAAAGCAACTACAGCCATGCCATGGGGTAATTCCAGGGCCATAGATTTAGTGATACCTTCAATTGCAAATTTCGAGGCACAATATGGCGCAAGCTCAGCTTCACCTTCTCTCCCCCAACTAGAACTCATATTAATGATAATTCCTTCTTTCCTAGATACCATTGCGGGAACAAACGCTCTTATTACATTTACTACACCATTCACGTTTACATTCATTACACTTTCGAATTCTTGAGCCGTAATTTTCCAAAGTTGTGCATTTTGATTTACAATCGATGCATTATTTATTATCAGATTGGGAGCCGTATGTCTATTAAGTATATAATTTGCCCAATTGTTAACTTGCTGAGAATCTGAAACATCAATTACTTGGAAATCATGTATTTTACTGTACTGTTTTTTTAGTTCTTCAATTTTATCTTTTGAACGTCCACAACCATATATGTTCCACCCTAATTCATGAAATCGATCAACCATCGCACGTCCTAACCCTTGTGTCACACCTGTAATAATTACAGATTTACTAATTTCTTTTCGCTTCATTTCTCTCATCCTCCTTCCCTATATCTTACTCTCTTCATTTTTATTCAGCGATTTACTATAGTATCAACTCAACTCATACTTTAGTAATGGTTTTGATATTGCATACATAAGCAAAAAAAGTAACCATCATGGTTACTTTTTGCTATATATCTAAAAATTCATTGTTTATTTCATTATTGTTTTTACATTTCAGCTTCTCTTTTCCACATTTCTCACACTGGTAAATATAAACTACACCTAATATACCTTTTTTAAAATCCTCATTATCCTGCATCTTAATAAAAATATATTTATGTTTACAATGCGATTCACCCAAATAATTTTTAAACCACTTTTTCAACACAACACATTCCACCTTTATGATAGAACCTTTATTTAGCTGCTTTATTATATACTTTTATTTAAATGTTCAATCTCATCTTGCAATTTTTTAAATTGCTCAAAATGCATGGTAATAGATTGGCTACTACCATAATCAACATTTTGTTTCACTAATATAACACCCGTATCATGAAAAAGCGCTTCAAGTTCTTTCCTAATAGACACTTTCGCAATATGGGCTGTTTTAATTGCAGATAAAATTGCAATTTCATTAAACTTTAATTTTATTTCATTTGGACAAAATGCGTCTTCAACTAATATAACTTCATTACTATAAATTAGTGCAACAAGATTACTTGATTTGGCATCTGTTAAATCAACTTTTTTCATAATATCTTTCATTACATTTTGCCTCCTTTATTTTCATATATATCAATTATACAAATTTTTTTAAAAAATTACTCAACTTTATTATATTAATTTTAACACACTTTTATTGAAATCCATGCTCCAAACGTTTTACTATTCCACAATTTTTATTGTATGAACCATCTGGACTATAACTCCATATAGTAATGTTAACAACTTATTATAAAGCAGGTGAAAATTATGCCATCAGTTGTAGGAAATTTAGTTGTACAAAATAGCAATGGATCATTTAACTTAGGTGATTTCTACAACGTATCTCCGAAAGAAAATACGAAAGCTTATAATGGTTCCGGCGCATCAAACGTTGGTTTTGTTGTTAATACTTTTAGCGGTGTTAGCGCGACCAATACATTTGATTCTGACCTTGCAGATCAAAACCAAGTGGGTACAGCCTAATCTTATGTTCAACTTTCTGTATAGAAAATTTTAATTTGTCTATACTATAATCAGGCTGTTTGACAGCTTTTGTTGATTTTGGAGTACCCTATCTTTTTCTCCCTTTCCCTGGGGCTCAGCAGCTAGCACGAAGCTAGCTGCTTTTTCTTGTATTATTTGTCTCATAAATCAGAAATAAAAGAAGCTGCCATTTAATATTCAGCTTCTTTTACGTTATTTCAATAATATCCATAGCGTTAAATACGTAAGTTTTATAAAAGGCGTCTGTACAAATTACAATTTGTTTTACCGGATTGATATGTACAACAGTCATGTAGCTTGTTAGTATGTAACCATCTTCAAAATATGTTACCAATATTTCTTTCTCAGACAATAATGACGTTAATAATTTATCAGAAATTCTCTCTTTTGCTTCATTTGTTAAAAGCGGTTTTTGTACTTTTAATTTCTCTCCAATAATCTTTCTCATATTTAAAAGTTGTTCGGACATTACTGTAAACGGAACCCACTCTCTTTCTTCTTTTTGTATCTTTACATCGTTCATTTTTTATCTCCTTGATCATTTATACATTTATTTAGCCATACTATCCCTTAGTTATTTTTAATACTCACTAAACTCGGATTTACTTCTAAACTATAATTAGGTTACCTCTCAAAAGAACATTCGTTCTTATTATACACGAACTTACGTTCTTTTGAGAAGAGCCATACTTATTATTTCTTAACAAAAAACATAATTTTATTTATCTCCATACTTTTTTCCTTTATCAAATAAACTTCTCATTTCTTATATAACATGCATATAACAACTAAAAGGCAACTTCACCCAAAGTGAAATCGCCTTTTTCTAAAAAATATTTCAAAGCTTATTTTTCTATCCTAACTAATGTTCTTTCTGGAATACATAATTCATCTATATTAAAATGATTTATTTTTAAGTTCAATTCCCCTACTCGTTCCTTATCTTCATCACCAACCCAACAACTACATAATTCGAAATAGTCTCCATCTTCCAAATAACCTTCCATAATCTTGCATAAAGTTAAAAGTTTTTCTTTCGCTTCTTTTTTTCCTTTACATTTTGCCACTCGACAAGTTCAATTCCCCAACTAGTTGAAACCTCATATGTGTAATTTGTTTGGAATTGATAATCTTGTACAATTTCAAGCATACTTTCATCTGAAAAACACGGTCCAAAAACAATTAGATTATTAGAATCCGGATCCGTTAACGGAATTTCTATATTACAGCCTATGTAACTTGCTAAACTCATTTTATACTCCTCCAGTATTCGTATAAAAAATACTTCATAGTATATTTATTTACTCAAATATAAAATCCCTGCCTAAACGAAAAAGTTTTAAATTTTTATCGTTTATTAACCATCTATAACTGAAAACATATACTATGATGAACGAACTCACAAAGCATAAGAAAAGAGAGCATTTACAACACTCTCTTTTCTTACATACTCTATGGAACTTTACAAAACTGAATCAATGATTTTTATTATTATATTTTATTACATATACTTAGGTTGTACTATTATATGTAACTCTCTCTCTGTATCCGCTTTTTTCGGATGACGAAAATAATTAAGTTCGTACTTTAACACTTTATACTCAACCATCCCGATTTTAATCCCTTTCGTTTCTTTTAATATAGCTAATAAATCACTTACATTTTCATCATATGACTCAAAAATTTTCGCGCCGCCCTCTCCTTGAAAGATTACTTTCATATATTCTCCACCACCTTAATTTATTGATGTGGTAAATGACGCGTTTAAAACGATTCATTCTTTATCCTAAAATTTTTATATGAAAAAGAACATCCTTTCCAATCGAATGCTCAGCTTTTTACTAATTATCCATGTTAAATATTTATTCAAAAACATTATATGTATTATTTTTAAAATTATGTTCGATATCCATTATTAAAGAGTAAATATATGTAATAAACTTGCATAATGAAAACCGTAGAATATCCACTTTCGTTGAAATAATTACAATCCATAATTTCCCATTGTAATTCTTAATATTTAAATGTAATATTGTATTGTCTTACTATCTATTTATAACTCACACACTAATTAGAAAAAGGGAACTCTACATGAGTTCCCTTTTCTAATTATGATTACAGTCATTATTTCTTTTCTAGAAATTTAAATGTATCTTTAAATTCTTTATTATTCACTTTAATATCAGCATCTTTCAATAAATCATTGACTACTTGTTGTTTCCATTTACCTGTCGTATCTTGTAGTCTTTGTTGTTCTATATCTTTACGAATTTTATCCTTTACTTCATCAAATGGCTTCAATTCTTTTTTATCCGTCACTTTAATAATATGGTAACCGTAAGTTGTTTTAACCGGCTCACTTACTTGGCCTGCATCTAATTTATACGCAGCTTCCTCAAATTCTTTCACTGTTTGCCCAGGAGCAAAACCAGATATTTCCCCGCCCTGTTCCTTTGAACCAGTATCTTCTGAATACTGTTTTGCTAAGGCAGCAAAATCTTCACCATTATTTACTTTCTCCTTTATTTCTTTAGCCGTTTTTTCATCTTTCACTAAAATGTGACTTACTTTCATTTCTGGTTTATAGTTATCTTTCACATCTTTATCTGTAACTGTTGCTTTAATCGCTTCCTCAAATGCAATTTCTGGCTTCATTTTTTCTTTTAATTCATCTTCATTTTTCAACCCAAGTTGTTCTAAAGTCGATTTAAAGTTTTCACCCCTTTTATCTTTTGCTTCTTCTACTTTCTTTTTTGCTTCCTCATCTGAAACTTTATATTTATCTAGCAATGCCTTACTTAACATCATTTGATATAAAGTACTTTCTCCATATTGTTGTCGTAATTCTTTACTTAATTCTTTCTCTGTAACATTTCCTACTTTTGATGTTACTACGTTGTCTGAGGAACCACATGCAGATAATGCTAGCATCATGCATGAAATAATTGTTCCAATAAATATTTTCTTCTTTTTCAATTCAAATACCTCACTTTTATCATTATGCAAATTAACTATACACAGTCATTGTGAAAACAGTGTGTTTTCTACATGTAATTCATTTCATATGAGTTGACTATGTATCATGTATTTTCATTTTTAAATATAAAGAGTCTTCTTACTATGCATAGTAAGAAGACTCTTTATATAATTCTCAAAAAAATATAGCTTCTATAGTTGCTTAATAATTACATGTTTTTCAGGTATCCAACTATTCTGCCCGATATCTACCGCATTTCCCACTCTACCCCACACTCGAAAAGATGTCGATCCATCTATGTTTCCTTTATAATTCATACATTCAGGCTCTTCATAATAATTTACTCCGTAACCGACAGGATATTTTGAAGTTGCATAAAACCATTTCACATTAAAATGTTTTAAATATACCCACTGCTTATCGTTCCCTAAACAAATCATATCTTGCTCACCGCCTCCCCAATAACCTGCTAAGATTAAATATGGAATTTTCTGAGTGAGTGTACCTGTAAATTGGGGATTCATGGGGTTTTCATATAAATTTATTCCATATCCATCAGGATATTTCGAAACTGCAATACCAATGCCATTCGATTGCTGTGTATACACTATGCTAGATTGATTTGCTTTGTTCGAATTTATAAACCAAGAAAGTGACTTATTTCCTACTAATCGATTCAGATCACATTTCCCAATCCCAGGAACATTCCCTGAATCCGTATATTGCCACATATCGCATGGATATGCTGGCTTATTCCCTCCATAACGAGGGATCCATACGAAATCAGCTTCAATATTACGTGCTCCAAATGATAGATACGTGTGATGCCCTACATATAATCCTACTTTTTCCGCACCTAAACGGCGTAATTCATCAATAAATGCCTGTGTCCCGCCTTGCATATCTACCATCGTTTGAACTTCTACGTCCGCTACCCAAAACTTAGCAGATTGATCACCACGATTCCAAAAATCTTGTGCCTCTTTCTTTGCATCAGCAATAGATATAAAACGGCAAAAAGCATAATTACCGAATGGGATACTATGCTTTTTCATTTCACTAACATAATTTTGATACATAAAATCCACCGTATTAGAGCCATCTTGAACTCTAGCAATCACTAAATCTAGCTGAGATGCTGCAATATCCCAATTGATAGTTCCATTCCATTTTGAAATATCTACAATATACCCCACACATTCCAGCTCCTTTTTAATGTCTTATTCATAGCTTGTTTTATTGTAAGCCTCCTCTCTCTAGAACTAGCTATCTATAATATAAATAAAAAGAATCTTTACCGTTTTTCAAAATATATTCTCTTTCAGAAATATTTCTATTAGTTTTAACATGTTTGCCACATAAAATATTCGAAATACACCCTACTATTCATTTATTATGTAATCTCGTCCTACCAATCATTTTTACATATATTAGAAAAAAACCCCTATATTATTAAGTTATAACTTTCAGTATCAATTTCCTTTCAACTAAAAAATTTCATCCCTCATTTTCTATATATTCTTAAGTCAAAATTACTACCTCTACATGAAATTTGAGATTTAGAAAAATTTTAATTAATTGAAGTTTACTCCTTTTAAATCACAATTTTCCAACCTGAACACTATTGGTGCATAAAAAAGACATTTTCTATTAATGAAAATGTCTTTTTACAGTTTAATAAAACAACTTTGGTGCTAAATCTGTATTTTGCAATTCTTGATTTTCACTACTCATAACACAACTTGTAGAAAATAGAATTGGTATACCACAAATCTCATCATTCATTACATCACGAAATACATTGGCAGCAACACCTGTAAACGTTTGACATAAGTTAGAAATGTCGTCATTGAAAACCTGAATGACTTCCGCAGCGAAAACCGGAAAGACAACATTCGGTCCGCCAGGGAACTGAGGCTGTACCACAACTTGTTCAAAATAAGGATTATTTTCTAGTGCTACTTGAAATAAATGAGCTATTTCAAATGCATCTAGGGGACAAGGAAATGGATTTACAATTTCATTCTCATTATTCGTTACAATAACTGTCACACTTACATTCCCAAATTGTACAAAAGATTTTAAAAGCGTTGCTAATGCTCTCGCTTTTTCGTTGCTTAACGCATGCACTAAAATAATATAATTACCACCAACAGGAATAAGTGGCCCAACTGTTACAGTTGGATCAGCACCTATTGAATTTTTTAATTCATTAAAATATGTGATCCACGGTGGCGAAAGCTGAGCTTGTACATTTTCTTCCACTACTATATACTACCTCCTTATACCATTCTTACTAACATAATATGTAACAAACTAAAAAATGCATTAGTTATATTATTCATTTTCGTATTTATTGATTATATTAATTAAACATTTTATTTCGCATTCTCAATTTCCCCTTTACATCTTTAATCACTTTTACTACTATAAAATTCTTTATTATAAGCAAATCAACTGAAATTTCATATTATACTAATACGACTCTATATCCTTTAAATTATAACACTCAATATTAGGAGCTGATTTCATGAAAAAAAAACCTATCGTGTTTAAAATCCCACCAAATTCAAAACTAAAAGTTACATTTTTCGGTCCTTGTAACGAAGTAATTACAAATGTGTCTATAATTAATCAACTATGCACCCCTAAATGTCAAACTATCACGCAATATCCAGACTTTAAGAAATATGTAACTGAAGTACGATCGTTATCCCGTTGTTAGTCCGCATAATGCACGATTTTCACAACTTTGTTACCTAAAGATAACCGAGAAAGAAAATAACTGCATTTCTAAATTAAAATTACTCATTTTATGATATTCCATTGATAATTCATTGATTTTTTACACGTTTTTATTAATAGAACATATATTATCGTATGGAGATTATCCACTCATAAAACCTATCTTTCTTTGGAGCATACTTTTTATGTATGCTCTTTTTTTATGTAACCGTCCCTCTTCTAAATTGACCAACAATATATTAAAATTCTTTATATACTCAAGGAGGTCAAATATGTTCAAGTTGCATCCAATACTACTCATCTTAGGATTGATTTTGTTTTTATATAGTGTAATCGCCTTTATGTTATTCTTTTCAGTGTATTAGGATTCCCTACACAAATCTATGTTCAATATATAATTTCTATATAGTAAAGAAAAAACGTAATGATACGATCTTTTATGTATTCCGTCTTTCTTGTTCTATAAGAAAACTAGCAAACTTACTAACAATGAGTTTTCACAAGCATGTTACTTATTATTCTGTTTATTATCTGAAGAAGGTTGAAACCTCTACAAATTAAACTACACTTCACCTGTTTACTTATATATTCTAGAAAAACAATAATAATCCCCCACCATTTGGTAAGGGGATTAACTAAACCTACTAAAAAACATTTAATGATCAGTTTTATTTAGTTGGAGAAGGAAATCTTGCCGCTTCAAAATGTGCCCCATCTTCTAAAGGACTTAAAACCCCATCTATACTACTTTGTGCATAAATCTCAACTTCATCCCCTGCATTCAATTGAACAATCGTCGAAACACTTACGACATTTCCAAAACTTATTGGACCAAAAAAGTCATTATCTATAGCTATCGCTGCGTTTCCATTCACACGAATTTCTACACGCGCTCTATAATTTAAAGTTGGATCATTTGGAAAGAAACCAATCGTTCCAATAATAGAATATACTCCTTTAGTCTTCGGCGTAAAAATAGATGTTGCTGGATTATACTCATTCGCTAAATCAAATTGTTCATTTTGAAATAACACTTTCACAAAAGTATTAGCAGGAACATTTTGATTCACAGTATTTCTAGCTCTAAATGCCGATGCTCTAACAAGATTGTCCTTATTATCATGACACTTACTAATGTTCTTACAACAATCATGATGCTTCTTTTTATACTCCTTACAATACTTACAGTAGTAATAACAAGACATACTAATTCCCCTTTCAAACTTATTACTACATATTATGTAAGATTGATTTATAAGGTTTGGACTAGCTATTTTTCTTATTCATAAGGGCGCTATTAATCTGCACCCTTATTTATATAAACCACTTCATTCCTTACTAGTTATAAGTTGTATATAGTTCCATATGGAATAGTAAGAAAAGAACTTCCGTACGGTGTAACATGATGTACTGGATAAAAATACTCTACGGATGAGTAATATGGTTGTACTCCTTGCTGCTGCATTTGTTGTTGCATTTGCAATGCTTGTTGAATAGCTTGAACTGTACTTTGTGCTCCACTATACGTTATAGACGTACCATACGCTGGTCGCATGCCAGCTTCAGAATTAATATATGAATAAAACATAATTTTCAACTCACTTCCGTATAATTTGTTACACATTATATTATGATTCTTTATTTCATTGGTACTATAATGCTAGTTCGCTCGCTTATATTCAAATGATAAAATAAAAAAGTAGCTGCTAGACTACTTTTAATTCTTCTTATTACCAAATGAAATGATATACATATTCTCCGTTTACACGCTCATCAATTCCAGCAACCCTAACGAATCTAAGTAAATCCGCCCCTTGAAGAAAATATACCGACATCGTAACCGGTACTTGTGACCACATGAATTGATAAAGCTCATTCACTCTCTGATTCGTCGTAACGATTAAATCATTTACAGGTCCATGATTCCATGCAGAGGTTTGAACTGAAGTGAAAGAAAGGTCTTTCCCATTAACCACTATTCTTGCCACGCTTTGAGTTATGTCCACAATACTCCCCTCCAACATTACAAAAATTGGACCTTTTTTAGTTCATATTATTATAAATATTCTTGACTGTAATAAATGTTTAAGGCAAATCCCTAATAAAGTGAAACTTTAATCAGTGGAGGTCTTACTGCCCGTTAATGCGGGATACAATTTTTTTATTCATATCCCTCAATTCCCATTACAACCATATAATTTCTAACCTGATTCAATTTTTGTAAAAGTTGAACCAGCAAATGTAAATTCCGTAAAAGTATTAGAAAAATTAAACTTTACTTTTGAAGGTACTCTGAGAAAAAGCGAAAAATCAGCTGGAAAGCTTATCGATTTAAATATTTATTCGAAATTAATAAGCGATTAATTTTAGTCACTCTGCCCATACTCAATCAAAGTTTGGGCTTCTTTAATTTCTGTATAAAATTCAAAAGTTTGACACAATCCTGGAAAAAGCTTATAAAGAAAAGTGAGGTTCCGTTATTTTCACACTTAGTAGCACAGCCATGTTACATACAATTTTATAAGTGTGAACGAACTACAAAATTAAAAAACAAATAATAAGTTTGCAACATGTTTGCAAATACGAATTTTGCATATAAATTCGTGTGATATTGAAAGGAGTTTTACTTATGAAAGAAATTAAAACAGAACAAGAATTCAAAGACATCATCGCAAGCGAGGAGCCAGTAGTTGTTAAGTTCTTTACTACATGGTGCCCAGATTGCGTACGCATGGACAACTTTATCGGAGATGTAATGGAAGAGTTCAATAAATTTGAATGGTATTCTATTAATAAAGATGAGTTTCCAAGTATCGCTGAAGAGTATCAAGTAATGGGTATTCCAAGTTTACTTGTATACCAAAACGGTGAGAAGCTAGGCCACTTACATAGTGCTAATGCAAAAACTGAAGAGCAAGTTACTGAGTTTTTAGAAGCATACTAAGATAAAAGCCCTCTGGAAAATATTTTTCAGAGGGCTTTCATCTGTTTTCATAATTATCTTTTGACGTTTTTCCTCGTTTAATGAATTACACCTTGTCATGATAAGAATAATACGTAGTAAGAAAAGTATTCGTTTCTTGATCCATCTCCCCTCCTCTCTCTTTAGTAAATAAACTCCAATTCGGTTTACACCCTGACTTTGTACTTTTCAACATATTTTTCCTTCACGAAACTTTGTTATCCCCTTCTTAAAAAGCTATAAAACGTCAACAATGTTTGTATAGACCCACACGACTTTCGTTTGATACTCTATTTATAGAAAGAAATTCCTTTAAAGAAAGGTGAGTGATTAAAATGGATACTCTTTCTCATAAAGAAGCTGATAAAGGCGCTATTGTCAGCATTATGGCCTACATATTTTTATCCTCTATGAAAATCATCATCAGTTATATTACCCTCTCTAGCGCATTACGCGCTGACGGTTTAAATAACTTAACGGATATCGGTGCTTCTTTAGCGATATTAATTGGTCTAAAAATATCTCGTAAACCTCGTGACCCAGATCATCCGTATGGGCATTCGCGTGCCGAACAAATCGCATCACTTGTTGCGTCCTTCATTATGGCAACAGTCGGATTAGAAGTTGTTATTAGTGCCATTCAATCTTTCTTAAATCCGAAACAAGCAGCGCCTAATGTACTCGCTGCATGGGTTGCTTTATTTTCTGCTGTCGTTATGTATTGCGTGTATTTGTATACGAAAAAAATTGCAGCACGAACAAAAAGTAAATCATTAGAAGCCGCTGCAAAGGATAATTTATCAGATGCACTCGTAAGTATTGGTACTGTAGTAGGTATTGTCGGTTCTCAGTTCCAAATGCCTATTTTAGACCCTATTGCCGCTTTAATTGTCGGTCTTATTATTTGTAAAACTGCATGGGAGATTTTCGTAGAATCTTCTCATATGCTTACAGATGGAATTGATCCTGATAAAATGGAAGAATACGCTGATGCTATTGAGCATATTGGCGGTGTGGAAAACATTGTAGATATTCGAGCACGTATGTACGGGAATCAAACGTACGTTGATATTACAATTGAAGTAGATGCTCGCATGGATGTTGGAGAAAGTCACTGTATTACCGACAACATCGAAGCTATGCTTCGCAAAAAGTTTGGAATTTACCATGCACACATTCATGTTGAGCCAATGAAAAAAGAACCTATTATGACATAGGTTCTTTTTTTATGAACGTTTTATGGAATATAACACATAAAACGAGCCAGCTACCACCAGCTGCCCATCCTGCTAATATGTCAGATGGATAGTGCACGCCAAGATATATTCGGCTAACTGAAATAGATAATACAACAAAGCTTGCTATAAGAATAATTAACAATTTTTTATGCAACGAAATACGCTCTTCAGTAATTGTGACGTATGCAATAAATCCTAAAAAAGCAGTAGCATTCATCGTATGACCGCTCGGAAAACTATATCCAGTTGCAGTAACAAGCTGCGTGACATCAGGTCTTGCTCGTTCGTACCATAGTTTAAGCATACTGTTTAAATAACGAGATCCGTAGTAATTAATTGTTAGAAGCAACGCACTAAGCAACTTTTTTCTAACGAGAAAATACATTACAAGAATAATGAGTAATGGAAAATATATTCTTTTGGAACCGATAAAAGACACCCAAGTAAAATAGGTCGTCAAATAATCGTTTCGAAAGCTTTGAATAAAATGTGCGACTATATTGTCAAAGTTCTCAATACAAGCGGTATGATACGAAAGTGATAATACGACAAAACAAATGAGTAACGTAAAACTTAGCAAGTATAAATGTCGATATCGTTTCACATACATAACCTCACTATGCAAAAAAATGGAGCGGTTGTTTTAGTTTTCCTCTCCATTTCTTTTTTATGCATAGTTTATTAAAAAATATAATTATTAATTTTTTGCTTCATCTCAGGGATATCTTCTCTTGTTACAGTGAAGCGAATAACCTTCTCATCAAGATCAAGTGCCTCAGCGAATAAACCAGCTAATCCACGTGATTTTCTATCTACTTCCATAATTATTTCTAATCGGTCGTATGCACGTGGCAAAATTAATAATTCTAATTCATCTAATCTGCCGTAGTACTCTCCAGAAACCGGAATAAACTCAAATTCTTGTGCGAATGGAACTTGTTTACGTAATCGGTGCGGTAATTCTTCACATTCTATATGACGTGCTTTAAACCCTAATTCATTTACACTATCTAAAACACTACTTAATAATGCATTAGGTAACACTTGAACGTAGTCGCGGTCACTTGGGTCTATACTACGTTTAATATCAAGACCTGTATGAATCCAAACCGTTTTCATACCAAGTGTAAGTGGTGCTTCAATTGGCATTGGAAAAGAAAATGGAATGTCAACTGTTTCATTCGGTTCTACAGAAAAAGGTTCGGTTAAGCGTACTCGCTCTAAATCATATGTTGCTGTTACTTTTTTATCATCCACTTCTCGTACATACGACGTCGATAATGTTAAGTAAATGCTTTCAATTTGTTGGCTAACTGAACCTCCAGTTATATGAACCTTTCCAACTATTTCTTCCCCAACAATATACTCATCTTTTTCAAGAACAGTATCTACCTTTGCACTTCCAATACCAACGCTTGCTAAAAACTTTTGAAACATGGAGTCTCCATCCTTTCTAAAGCAGAAGCTACATCTTGTTTTAAATCTTGTACATTCTCATAGTACGGCGTTTTTATTTGTAACATTCGCATAAGCATTTCGCGATTATAATGTTCCAAAGTTAATTCTTCGTACCATGGTTTTTCCTGTTTTTCATTAGATTCATATCCTGCATATAATAAAAATAATGAGAAATGACCGAGCGCATAAAAGTCGCTACGAAATTGAACTTCTCGCATCAAAGCTTGTTCACCTTCGTAAGTTGTAACTCGCTCATCATCCTCACCTTTCCATTTAGCCAATCCAAAATCAATAATACTAATTTGATTTTCTTTCATTAGTATGTTTGGAATGCGTAAATCTCGATGAATAATGCCTTCACTATGAAACACCGATACAATTTCTAATATTTCATATAAAATCTCAAAAACTTCACGTTCTGTATATACATACCCATCTATGAAAATATAATCTTCAAAATTTTTACCAGGCATGTACTCCATCACAAAGAAACTCTTTTTCTCCCATATGAAATGATCATATAGACTAGGAATTGCATGATGATTTAATGTTTGTAAAATCATTTTCTCTTGTTCAAATGATTTTCTACCAGACTCATATCTTTGTTTACTTTGTCTTAATTGTTTTAAGACTTTATATCTATTTATTTGCAAATCATTAACGACATATGTAACCCCATAACTGCCCATTCCAATTACTGATTCAATTTTATAACGCTCTGCAACAATTGTATTTTTTCGCAGTGGTCTATCAAATAATGCTAGTACACGACGCCATTTCATCAGCTACTTGAAAAGAAGCTACGGCTTTTACGTTTTCTTTTATAATGTTGATGTCCATAACCAGATGAACGTCGTTTATAATCGCTACTTGAATACGAGCGCCCTCTACGACGATAATCACTACTTGAATACGAACGATATTTTTTCTTTCCTAATAAAGAATCAATAATTTTTTTGAACATTCCTTCACCTCTTGTGTAAAATTTCCTTTTCATTATACCAATAATTATTGACTATATTTGTGACAGGTTTGTAAAGAGTAAAAAACGACGAGTTATGCCCGTCGTTACTTTCATTCATCCTCTTCATCAAAAACTTCATCAATCATGCATTTCTCTAATAAATACTCAAATGTAATATCTGCGAGATCTTCAATTTCTTCTCGTTTTGGGACGTACCCTCTTTCAATTAGTTGCTCATAAAAAAACTCCGCAATCTCTTCCGTATCAATCACGACTTCAATTTCCTTCATGAGCATCACTCCTTTATTTCTGTTTTATGAAAAAATCTCAAAATTATGTATATGAGATTAGAAAAATAGATTTTATTTTTTTATAGGTCATAAGCTTTGGACGAGATGCATACGATTGTAGTACAAGCTATTCAAAGGGGGAAATAATAATGGAAAATCAATATGAAGTAGGACAAACAAAAGAAGAGTTCATGCATGAAGATCAATGGGCAGACTCTCTTATAAAGTGGCTTTTTATTTTTTTAATAGTTGTAGGCATACCTTATACTGCATATGTTGTTGTTCAATTTATTCTCTCTTTCTAGTTAACTATTTTTTCTCTGTCAATTTAACTAAATAATTATGAACAACATCCATTACAATTTTATATTCTTCATCTTTAAATGTATCGAACAATAATTGATAATCGTTATAAATGTCAAGTAATCCATCAATGATTTCTTGACGATTCGTCTTAACACTCACTTTTTTCGAGTTGTTAATTGACTTTAACTTTCCTAAATCCAATTTATTCATACCTGCTTTATCTTGTTTCATTTTCTTCAAAATTGCATTTGCCGTTTGAGCATTGGCGAGTAACGTTAAATCTGATTCATCCGCTTCTAACCATTCACCATCCGTAATCCGTGACAATTCATAAATTGTATCTTCCCATGCGTCATTCTTATATCTCCATACTTCTGTACGAAAACCAACAATACGGAAAACATCTTTATCATATCCAGTTACTTGCACAAGATCACCAAACGTGAAATTATAATTTAATTCAATCCACTCCGTATCGCCCTTTTTCATATCTTGCTCTGTAACGTGCTGCAATGTTTGCTCTACGTAAAAGCCATCGTGATTATTGACTTCGTATACATAAACTCCATCTAAAACCTTCATATTTGTGATTTTCCCAACGGTTCCATATAGCGTAATCACGACTATGTCCCCTACGTTGTATTTAGGTTGTTTTTTTCTTGCCATCTCTATCTCTCCTTTTTTTGACGTCGTGATTTTGATATCAGTATATGCAACCTACATAAAAACGCTTATCACAGAAGCTTATATTCATAAATTTTTTCAATAAAAAATATAATCTTATAAAATTTACATTACACTCAAACAAAAGCTAGTAACTAGACTAGCTTCAAATCAACAAATTTCATAATAAAAAAACATACAGAATACTTCACTTTAAACAAAGTAATGTATTCTGTATGTTTTCAAATAGTTTTTATCTATCTTGTATGTATAAATCCCAGGCTTCATCAAATATAGACATACTTTCTAGCATTCCGCTCAACTCTAAGTATGAACTAATTTCATCATAGTCTTCAGATTGCTTCGGAAAACTTAAATCATCATACATCGCCTCTGCTAAATCTGAAATTTCATTTCTAAATAAAGCTGCACGATGCTTCATCATATAATGGTAAAATGTCTTTTTCAAAAATATTCCCTACCTTTCTAACTTGGGTACATTATACAAGGCAAAAAAGAAAAAAACCAGCATAAAAGCTGGTTAAAAGTCGAAATAATTTCTTTTTAATAGACGCGGTCTTCCCATTAATTCTTCATATGTTAGTTGTTTTGGTAAATCTTTCGTGTAAATTAAGAATAATTGATCTTCAATTTCTTTTACTGTATGGTCTGATTGATAGTCCATCCCGCACGAGGAACAAGAAATACATGGTGTCTCTTGGATTTCAATGGCTTTCGTACCATCTGGTAATTCCCAATATACAGTATTCAAGCTTTCTTTCGCTTCTGTACTGTCACACCACATACAATTCATACTGCATCACCCTCAGTTTTTTTGTCGTTTTCTTCTAACTTAGCCATTTGTGCTTGATATTTTTTATCTTTTAATTGATCGCGCTTATCACGTTTATCTTTTAAAGATGCATGAGTATCATTATCTTCGTAGTCTTTACGACGGTTCATACGCTGTAAGTCGTCTGGAACGAGGTTAAATTTCTTATCGCTCATAAGACCTGCGATACCAACATCTGAACGTTTTTCTTCGTAGTTCGGATAAATCTCTTTAAAGTATCCTTCCGCTCTTCCTGGAATATAGCTCTCTGGCTCTGGATACGTCGTAATAACACCTTCAAAGTTACGAAGTACAACTTTATCTGCACTTTGTGAGATTAAATAGTTTGGCTGAAGTGCAATTTTACCGCCTCCGCCTGGCGCATCAACAACGAATGTCGGAACAGCATAACCAGATGTGTGTCCACGTAAACCTTCAATAATTTCAAGACCTTTAGATACTGGTGCACGGAAGTGACCGATACCTTCAGATAAATCACATTGATAAATGTAATATGGACGTACACGGATTTTTACTAAGTCATGCATAAGTTTTTTCATAATTGGAACGCTGTCGTTAATACCAGCTAAAATTACTGCTTGGTTTCCGACTGGAACACCAGCATTCGCTAACATTTCACATGCCTTTTTCGATTCTTCAGTAATTTCAATAGATGTATTGAAATGTGTATTTAACCATACTGGATGGTATTTTTTAATAATGTTACATAAGTTTTCTGTAATACGTTGCGGGAATACTACTGGTGCTCTCGTTCCGATACGAATAATCTCAACATGCGGAATCTCTCGTAAATTTTTTAATACATATTCTAAAATTTTATCGTTAATTAGAAGTCCGTCACCACCGGAGATTAATACATCTCGTACTTGTGGCGTTTCACGAATATAAGCAATTGCATCATCTAATTGTTTCTTCGGTACACCCATTCCAATTTGTCCACTAAAACGACGACGTGTACAGTAACGACAATACATAGAACATTGATTTGTTACTAAGAATAGTACACGGTCCGGATAACGATGTGTTAGCCCTGGAACTGGTGAATCTTCGTCTTCGTGAAGTGGGTCTTCTAAATCATATTTTGTTTTATATAACTCTTCCGAAATCGGTACTGATTGCATCCGAATCGGACAGCGTGGATCATCAGGATTCATTAGCCAAGCATAGTACGGTGTAATGTTTAACGGGATCGTTTTCGTTGAAATTTTAACGCCCTCTTCTTCTTCAGGTGTTAAGTTAATCACTTTTCTTAAGTCATCTAACGTTTTGATCGTATTCGTTAATTGCCAAACCCAATCATTCCATTGCTCTTCAGTAACATCTTTCCATAATTCGATATCCTTCCAGTGACGATTTGGTTTGTATACATCATGTAACATTGCTATTCCCCCTTTTTATACGCTCATCCTTTATATAAGCAATAGTTATGCCAACTTTGCATTGTTGATAAGTAAATGTGCGGAGAACCCTATTACATAAGCAAAAAAATATTTTTAAGCGTTGTATGAAATCAATACTTAACATCATATTCATTACTTTTTATATATGTAAACGCTCTTTTATTGGTGCAAACACACAAAAACCGCCGATTATTCGGCGGTTTTGTCGTACTTGCTCAGTTTATATTGAAGCGTTTGACGAGGGATACCCAACATTTTTGCGGCTTGTAGTATATTCCCTTCCGTTTCAATCAACGCTTGATCTATTAATTCTTTTTCTGTTTGATGAAGTGCTTCTCTAAGTGGCATTATACCCTTCTTCTTCGAAAACTTTTCTTTCCGAAATGTACGTGGTAAACAATTGGCTGTTAATGTATTCCCTTCTGCAATAATAACAGCATGTTCAATCGTATGTTTTAACTCCCGGACATTTCCAGGCCACTGATAAGCTTGCAGTCTATCTTTCGCTTCCTCATCAATTTGAAGTACACCTTTTTTATAACTTTTATTATATTCTTTCAAAAAATAAGATGCTAATAATAGTACATCCTCAGTTCTTTCACGAAGCGGTGGGATATATAATGAAAATACGTTTAAGCGATAATATAAATCAGTGCGAATTTTATTCTCTCGTAAACATATTTCTGGAGGCTGGTTCATTGCGGTAATAACACGAACATCTACTTTTCTCGTCTTATTATCACCAATTCTTCTAATGACTCCATCTTCTAACACTCGTAACATTTTTGCCTGCAAATCAAGAGGCATTGAATTCAGTTCATCTAAAAATAATGTACCACCATCAACAAGTTCAAATAGCCCAGCTCTTTCAATCGCTCCCGTATAGCTTCCTTTTGTCGTTCCAAACAATAAACTTTCTAATAGCGACTCTGGTAAAGCTGCACAGTTTTGTGCAATAAATGGCTTGTTTTTTCTTTTAGAAGCTTCATGAATTGCTTGTACAAACAGTTCTTTTCCTGTTCCTGTTTCACCATATATTAAAACATTCGCGTCTGTTGGTGCTACTTTTTGTGCTAACTCTTTCGTCTGTTTAAACCGCGTATCATTTGTCACTATCGTCTCAAATGCAGCGTGCTTTTTAATCACTTTTTTTCTAGATGATCGCTTTATTTTCGACTGTAAGTCAACAATTGTGTCAGTAAGTTTTTGAATTGTAGAGTAATCCTTTGCAATTTCAACAGCCCCAGCAATATTCCCATCTATAAAAATAGGTAACGTCGTATTTACTGTACAAACATCTTCACCATTTAAATTTTGATAATGTTGTACCTGATGTACGATAGGTTTTTTTGTATCTAGTACTTTCATCAATGTACTCGTTTCCCTTGATAAAGACGGGAACGCTTCTAACAGATGTTTCCCTAACACTTTTTCAATCTTCGATCCATCGTGTTTTGCAGCTACAGAATTATAAAATATTGTAATTCCATTTTCATCTACAGCGTGTATAGCCTCATCAATACTGCCCAAAATCGCTTCAATGACTTCTTGTGTCGAAACTGCTAGCAATGTCATCCCCCCTCTTGCCGAAAATCCAGCAATTACATGCCGAATTTTCGGCACACCTATGTGCGATTGTAAGCATGACGATTCCGTTCTATAATTTTAATCAATTTTATATTTTCATTAGATAACTCGAAACTCTAATTAGTACGGCTTTTTCAAACACCCAGCTCCGCCTAACTGTTTTGCTTTACAGCCAAATTTTGAAGCGGAAGTTTTACTGCTTTCGAATAGCTAGATAGATCTTTCACCCATATATTCATATCTTCCAACTTATCGAAAATGTAGCAATTATTTGCCAGTCTTCCTGTATACGTATAGCCTAATTGATGAAAGGCAGCATTCATTCCGAAAGAAAGCGATCGAGCAATTGTATAGGAGCAGAAAATAGATCTTTCTCGAAGTTCTTCCTCTAATTTAATTAGTAAACTTTTCATAAATCCATGTTTACGATATTCAGGTAAAGTAGCACAATTCGTTAATTCTGCATTCCCTTCCTTTATGTTCATTTCTGCAGATGCTGTACTAATAATTTTCCCCTCAAATTCATATACGTAGTAAATTGTATCGTCTTCTTTCATCGTCTGTAATACATAACTCGCTTCATTTAAAGGTGTCGGATACACTTCAAACACTTTTCCGAATACAGTTGCTAATTCTTCTGCATCTTCTTCAGTCGCTTTTCTCAGCAAAAATTCCTCTGGAACTACTTTTTCTTTTATTTCTTTTCCTTTTACACCGCTTAATATAGTATCTTCCTCAGTCCAATGCATACTATTTCGTCTTTCATCATTATTATATTTCACGAAAAAGTATGCATCGTGTCCTTGAAAATAATGAGGTATCGTTGCTTCCAACAAAAAACCGAAAGAGAGCCATGTTGAAACATGCTCTCCCTTTCCTTTAATAATGCATTTAGTGAAAGAATGTTTCTCTGCTAGTTCGTCAATTGTCTGTATAATACTTTCAACATTTCCTGTATAGTGATCTACCCGAATACGCTTATTAAAATAATCTAAAACGCCTTCTACTGTATAACAATTCGTCTGTTCTCTAAAAGATTCATAGTATTTCATTTTTTCACCTCACACCAATCTAGTAATGTACATGCAATAATTTTTGCGGCAGCTATCATTTTATCAACTTCTATATATTCGTTTGGATAGTGTGCTACTTTCGTCTCTCCTGGACCAAAGACTATTGTTGGTACGTTTGCAATTTGTGTAAATAAACCTCCATCAGTCCCCCACGGAGATGCTTCAATAATTGGTTCGTTCCCTTCGATTTCAACAAAGTTATGATGAAGTGTTGTAATGAGTTCATGATTCTCTTCTAGTTCACCAGGAACCCATCTCGCTCCAAACCATTCTACTTCTACTGGATTTTCAACAAACCAATTGTCCACATCATTTAATTCAGCAATCCAATTCTCAAACTCTTCTTTTGCCGCCTCTATAGTCTCATTCGGCGCAACACCGCATCTTCCTTCTAAAATTAATTCATCGGGAACAGAACTTGGCCAACTCCCTCCTTCAATTTTCCCAATGTTAATTGGAATTGGAATCGGAATTTCTTTAAATAACGGATCTATAATTCGACTATTTCTTTTCTCCTCTAGCTTTCTTACATGTTCTATAACAAACATACTTTTTTCAATTGCACTAACCCCTTCATAGCGCGTTCCACCGTGTGCAGCTTTCCCTTTTACACGTAGACGAAACCACATGGAACCTTGTTGTTTCGGGAAAAACTTCATATTAGTAGGCTCTGGAATAATGACACCATCTGCCTTATATCCTCGTAATATAGTTGCTAATGTCCCTGCTCCGCCACTTTCCTCTTCTATTACACTTTGAAAATAGATGTCTCCTTTTAATTCAATGCTAGATTCAATGATCGCTTCCATCGCAAGCATAAGTGCGACATTTCCGCCCTTCATATCCGTCGTTCCACGGCCATATATACGATTCCCTATTTTCTCACCGCTATAAGGGTGATGTTCCCACTGATTCACATCCCCTTCTGGAACTACATCAATATGCCCATTTAATATCATAGATTTCCCGTCGCCACTTCCTTTTAAAGTCGCTACAATATTTGGGCTATTCAAAAAACTTGTACGGGGTGATACAAAATAAGGGTGATCTTTCATTTTAGAAAAGGAGGGCTCCCATATATCGAGATCTAAACCTAATTCACGTAATTTTTCAATCACAATTGCCTGCGCACCGCTTTCATCACCAGATACGCTCTTTTCTTGAATTAATCGTTTTAAAAATTTCACACTTTCCTCTTCATGGCTCTCAATATAATCACAAACTTGCTTTTTTAATTGCTCCATATATTACATCTCCCTTCATTCAATTACTAGTAAGTTAGAACTAATTTGAAAATCAGCTTCTGTATGTCGTTTTACATCTTCTACTGTGTATGGGCTCATTAATTCTTGTAATATAAGTCCACTCGGAGTTACCTCCATGACTGCCATATCAGTAATAATTAAATCTACACATTTCTTTGAAGTTAATGGCAATGTACACTCTGAAACAATTTTTGCATTTCCGTACTTATCAACATGATTCATCACAACAACGACCCGTTTCGCTTTTTGTGCTAAATCCATTGCTCCACCAATACCTGGAACACGTTTTCCAGGTACAATCCAGTTTGCTAAATCACCATTTTCACTTACTTGTAATGAACCAAGAATCGTTATGTCTAGCAAACCTTTTCGAATCATCCCAAACGCTGTGCAGCTATCGAAATAACTCGCTCCTGTTATAAGAGAAGTTGGTAAACCTGCTGCATTACACAAATTTTCGTCTTCATTCCCTTTACTTGGCGTTGGTCCCATGCCCACGATTCCATTTTCCGCATGAAACATAACATTTATATCGTCAGGCAAATGATTTGGTACAAGCGATGGTATGCCAATACCTAAATTTACAATCATACCATTTTGTATTTCTTTCGCCGCACGCCTAGCAATCTTATCCCTCACTTCTACGCCCATACCCATTTCCAGTTCACTCCTTCCGACGGTACAATATAATTTACGAAAACACCTGGAACGACAATTTCCTCTGGATCTAAATTTCCAAGCGGGACTATTTCTTCTGCTTCTACAATTGTTATATCCCCAGCCATAGCTACATGAGGATTCATATTTCGTGCACTTTTGTCAAATACAAGGTTACCAAACGGATCTGCCTTCTTTGCATATACAATTGAAACTTCAGCAGTTAATGCTGTTTCAACTAAATAGGTCTTACCATTCATTTCAACTGTTCGTTTTCCCTCTTCCACAATTGTATCAACACCAACATCAACTAAAACACCACCAAGACCAACGCCACCAGCGCGAATGCGCTCTGCTAATGTTCCCTGGGGAGAAAACTCAATTTGTAATCTTCCCTCGTTTAGTTGCCTTCCTGCATTTGGATTGGAGCCAATGTGAGAAGTAATTAGTGATTTAACTCTTTCATTTGTAACAAGACGACCGATACCTACATCAGGAAATCCAGTGTCATTTCCAATCAAATTTAAATTTGTAACGCCTTTTTCTAAAATTGCCTGTATTAAAGATGGAGGGGATCCAATCCCTCCAAATCCCCCAAACATTAATGTCATATCATCATGGAACAAAGAAATTACTTCCTCAATTTCTTTTAATTTACCGAATGTATTTGTAATAGTTGTCATGCGATACTATGCCCTCCTTTTTGCATCATCTCTTCCACACTTTTAGAGAAAATTGAAAGTAATTCATCTAACTCGGAATATGTAGTTGTCATTGGCGGTGCTACAAGCAGTGCACTATCTTCTTTTCCTGCTTGCCCTGAAACGGCTTGATATAAAAGCAGGCCGTTTTTAGCTGCAACTGAAATAAGCTCTGACGCTTTTGTAAACGGTTGCAATTCTACTCCGATTAGCAACCCTTTTCCGCGCACATCAGCAATGATTGTCGATTGTTGCTGAACTTTCTGCAAGCCCTTTATTAAATAATCTCCCTTTTCTGCTGTTTTTTCAGGGAGATTATGTTTCTCCATATATTCAATAACAGCTAAAGCCGTTGCTGCAGACAATGGATTTGCACTTAACGTATGACCACTCATTACTGAACGTGATCCGCGTAATATTGGTTCCATAACACGATCACTTACAACTGTAGCTGCCATCGGTGTATATCCCGCTCCTAATCCTTTACCAAGTGTCATAATATCCGGCTCTACGCCCCAATGCTCCATCGCAAACCATGCTCCAGTACGACCAAGCCCAGTCATTACTTCATCCGCAATAAATAAAATATCGTAATGATTACAAATATCTTTAATGACTTTATAATAGTCTTTCGGCGGAACAACCGCGCCTCCAGCTGCTCCAATAACCGGCTCAGCAATAAAAGCAGCAATATGCTCTGCACCAATTCTTTCAATTGATCTTTCTAGTTCAGTCGCACATGCCAGCTGACAAGTTGGATATACCTTTTGAACAGGACATCTGAAACAATATGGAGCTGGTATAGTCGGATAATCTTCCAAAATAGATACGAAACGTTGTCTACGTAGTGGGTGACCAGACATCGATAAAGCACCCATCGTAATACCGTGATAACTCATCCATCTTGATAAAATTTTATGTTTCCCTTGAATACCTCGCTCTTGAAAATGCTGAATTGCAATTTTCATAGCTGTTTCATTCGCTTCCGTACCACTATTTACAAAAAAACTCCAGTTCAAATCTCCTACACTTAAATCACTTAACTTCTTCGCTAATTTTTCAGCTGGTTCACTCGTAAACTGTGATCTATAAACGAAAGCAATCTCCTCAGCTTGCTTTTTAATAACGTCTGCAATCTCCTTTACGCCATGCCCAATACCTGCCGTAATTGCTCCTGACGAACCATCAAAATATTTATTGCCATTTTGATCATACAAATAAACACCTTTTCCATGTGAAATCATTGGATACGGCTGACCAACAAGTGGTTTAATTAAGTAATCGCGCATAGCGCTCCCCCATTTCTCCAATTTGTATATATATATGAAGAAAATTGACGTTTCTTTCATAAAAAAGAATCCTCTGCAAAAGCAGTGAATTTATCAAAAAACTATTATAAAATATACAAATGAGTGCTTAAAAATATTTATAAAACAGAAAATTCAGAACTATAAAACGAAGACCAACCCTTTTCTATACGCCCAAATAACCCTCCCTTTTATATGAAATGACTGCATCACCAAATGTTTTTATAGCATAATGCCAGCTGTCCTTAAATACCGACATTCTGTACACTTCGACGGAACTCCCGTTAAACTCCTTCCTATTATCCTACTTTAAATTGCATATTTTAAAACAAATTTCGACACCCCACCTTACTAATCAATTCAGATTCATATTTAATATGTAAACTTTTCATTTTTAAACTATAAAAAAAGAACCGATTAACCACACTAATCAGTTCGTCATGACGCTCTCTTATGGGTTAATACTGTCAATTGCTAAAATAAATAGAAAAATGAAGTTTACAAATTCATCCTACAGCCTATAACACAAAACCTTTTCATAACTTCATTCACATCACAATTACTATCAGGATATCTCTATCCCGAAGTGGCACCCCTTTCCTCAGATTCAAACTATCTTTCCTTTATAATTTATGTAGGACAATTATCACTTTGTATGTGTATTTGCCTATAATTAAAAAAATCCCTAGTTTTCTAGCGATTTTTGGACATGTATTCAATATGTTAATTGAAATACACTTTCAATTTGGAATTTATTTTACTTTCGTGCAGTCATATGTACTGCTTTACTCTACGAAATTCTCGTAAGCACCAGCACCTCTTTATGACAACATATTTGTTGTCAATTTTTAATTTTCCCCTTATAAAATCTTTTTTTTTGCATAACCGCTTTCTTGCTTCGCATATAGTTTTAATGATGACAAAGGAGGAATGTTCATGTCTCAATCTGAAATCGAAAAATATGGACAAGAAGTTACGCAATACGAACAGCTCGCACGTTACTATCAGTTTCGTAATCCTAAAAAATATATAGAATTATATATGAAATATTACGATGCACTATCAAAACTTGTACAGGCGTATGAAACAAGAGACTCACAAGAAGCTGCTTTACCGTCACATATAAGAATTTTTCATGCCGATCCAAATATACCAGCAGTTGACATTTTAGTAAACGGACAAAAGGTTATTAAAAATATTTCATTTAAGCAATTCAGCCCTTATTTATCATTAGTGCAAGGTAAATACCGTATAGACATTGTTCCTGTCGGAAATGAAACTCCAATCTTTTCAGCGTTGGTACCAATAATGGGAAATCATACTTACACTCTTGCTGCAATAAATAGTGATAATCACCTACAATTACAGCCTATACTTGATAATACACATTTACCAGCTGGTCAAGCAAAAATACGGTTTGCACATTTCTCTCCAGATACCCCTGTTGTAAATGTAGATTTAAAAGATGGGGATCATTTATTTGAAAATGTACTCTTTAAACAAATAACCGATTTTTTGCAAGTTAGCCCTGGTACAGCAGATATTGAAATTTCACTCGCAGATAATAAAAACGTTTTATTGACTATACCGAAATTCAATGTTGAACCAAATGTTATTTATACAATTTCAATAGTAGGTTATTCAACTAAAGATCCTAAATTAGAAGCCGTTATACTCACAAATTAAAACAGTCTACACCATTCATTTGGTGTAGACTGTTTATTTTTGAAATGCAATTTGAAATTCTGTCCAATCGTTATCTGATCGACACATAATGGATCCATTATGTTTTTCCACAATTTGTTTACATACAAATAATCCAATACCAGTTCCTAACTTTTTAGTAGTTACAAATGGTTCAAAAATCGTTTCTACATTTTCAGCTGGAATCATTGGTCCATTATTTTTTATCACAATTCGAATAGCTTGATCTTCTTCAAATACATCAATGATAATTTTTCGTTCTTCTTTCATTGATTCAAGAGCATCAATTGAATTCATTAATATGTTTAAAAATACTTGTCTCACTTCACTTCGATAACCAACAAGCGGAATTGGATACGGTAAATTCTTTTCAATCAAAACATTCGCATTGACCAAACTCGGATATAAAAATTGTATAATGTCTTGAAACAAGTCATTAAGCCAAAACCGTTCCGATTCATTCCACATTTCTTTTTTTGATACGAGTAAAAATTGCGAAATACGAAAATTTAATTGATCTAATTCATGCGAAATAATATCTAAATACGATAAACTCGGATGATCTGCCTTTAATAATTTGACAAACCCCATAATGGAAGTAAGCGGATTACGAAATTCATGTACAAAACTAGCTGACATTTGTCCTAAAATCGTCAGTCTTTCTTTATGTGTTTCGTTAATATATTGCTGTTTTTCCTCTAAATTCTTCGATATAATTTCCGAGTATTTTAAAACGGTATAATAAATTAATTTGTCAAAACAAGTATGTATTTTTGCCATAATTGGTTTCAATTCACGAGCACTAACATCTAATTCACACATCGCTTCGAAAAGTTCATTTCTTCCCACGTTTGCGTTATAAACAAAATCTCCAATATTCGCATCTGCTCCAGCACGTTCAATAGCAATTTTCTCACATAACGGTTGAAGATAATTTATATCTTTATCTTCCATAGTAAGTTCGATAATTAACTCTAGTAAATCCTCTCCATTTTGAACTACTTCTAGTTTAAATGGATCTTTTTCGGAAATTATCATTTTGTTTTTCCAGTTCTCTACGAATTGGTGCCTATTGTTTTTCAAGTGTGAACAAAATATTTCTTTAATATCCTTATCGATTGGAAAAACCTCCATTCCCTCCATTTCCATACGACGAATACCCTTTATATTTTGAATATTAACACAAAAAATACGATTCGTTAATAGATTTTTGTCACATTTTGTTAATTTCTGTTGATAAAATTATTTTTTCTTTCTTATTTAACTAATTGTATGCAAATCCCCTTTTTCCTTCACATATTTTCATTATTTCCGTAGTCAAAACGACTTTTTTGCATCATTTTTAATTCTTGCGTACAATAGAAAATGAAAGGTGTGAAAAATATGGTAAATAAAAATGTGGAAGATTATCTCCAAGAAGGCATTTACGGCCAAAAGCAAAACAAACCAGAAGAACGTAATATGTATTTAACTACATTACGTGAGCGTGTGGAAATCGCTTTAACGATCGGTCAAGTAATGCAAAGTAATGTATACTCTGAAGTGGCGGGTAGCATGCGCCCTTCTCAATCATTACAACTCCTCCTAAATGGTGGCATTGCTTACCCACATTTATCAAAATACATTAAATTAGCAAACGAAAAAAATGTTCCTTTTACAATTGTTCAAAATAAAGATACAAAAACACCAATCGGTTTAGTATTAACTCATGCTACTGCTGTAGATAAAGAACAAATTTATGTAGAAGATACTATTTTCAAACAAGAAATGAAGTAAAAGTTACACTTAATTAAATAGTTACTAGAAGCGTAAAAAACGAGTATGGAATCGTAAACATTTCCTACTCGTTTTTTAGTGCAAGTTTTAAGTTTTTCTATTTTATTTTTTAATACATACTAATTTCATTTCTGTCATTTCTTCTATTGCATATTTAATTCCTTCACGCCCCGTACCACTTTCTTTCACACCACCATAAGGCATATGATCTACTCTGAACGTTGGTATATCATTAATCATGACACCACCAACCTCTAGCTCATCAATTGCACGCATTGCTTTAACTAAATTATTTGTAAATACACCTGCCTGTAAGCCGTAACGCGAATTATTTACTTGTTCAATCGCTTCATCAAATTCTTTAAATGTATTTACTGTCATGAGTGGGCCGAATACTTCTTGGCACTGCACAGATACATGATCTGGAACATTTGTTAATACAGTCGGTTCAAAAATTCTTGCATCGCGCTTTTTACCACCGCATAAAACAGTTGCTCCTTCCTTAATTGCTTCTTGAACCCACATATCAATTCGCTCTACATCTTTTTTTGAAATTAAAGCTGATACATCCGTTTCCTCAAGCAGTGGATCACCAACAACAACTGATTCCATCGCTTTCTTCAGCTTCGAAAGAAATTCATGCATTTTCGTTTCATGTACAAAAACACGTTGTACGGAAATACAAACTTGTCCATTATTAACAAATGCTCCCCATTTTACACGTTCAATTATTTCATCTGTTAACTCTACATCTTCATCAATGATAACAGCAGCATTTGATCCTAGTTCCAACGTAACTCGTTTTAGCCCAGCCTTTTGTTTTATTCCAATTCCAACTTTTGGACTTCCGGTAAAAGTAATAGAAGCAACGTAATCATTTTTGACGATGGCCTCACCAACCGTGGAGCCAGGGCCAGAAATGATATTTAAAGCTCCATTTGGCAATCCTGCCTCTTCAAATAACTCAACTAATGCATAAGATGATAATGGCGTTTGATCAGCTGGCTTTAATACAACTGTATTTCCGGCAGCAATTGCTGGTCCAACTTTATGCGCTACTAAATTTAATGGGAAATTAAATGGTGTAATAGCCCCTATAACCCCAATCGGCTTTCGGATTGTATATGCGATACGCCCATCCGCACCAGGTGCGGCGTCTAATGGCAATGTCTCACCATATATACGCTTCGCTTCTTCAGCTGCAAATTTGTACGTTTGAACAGTACGATCTACTTCTCCCCTTGCAGCACGTATTGGTTTTGCAGCTTCTTTTGCAATAATCTCTGCAAATTCTTCTCTTCTTTCATCCATTTTTTGTGCAACTTTCTCTAAAATAGTCGCACGATCATATGCAGATAATGTATTCATTTTTGTCATTGCATTTTTTGCAGCAGTAACAGCCTCTTTTACATCTTCTTCCGTTCCTTGTGCAATTTCCGCTAATGTTTCTTCAGAATATGGTGCGTACAATGGTTTATACGTGTTTACAGATTTCCAGTCTCCATTTATATATAAATGCTTTTTCATACTTCTTCTCCTTCCAAATATATGTATACAACAATACTTCACCTAGTGAAAGGTTTGACTTATGTCATTGTATCATAGCTCCTATCCCTCAAAAAACATTATGCTCAAAAAAACTCTGCTATATAGCAGAGTTTACGAGCTAATTTGCTCTTGTAACGAAATTTGTTTTTCATCTTCTAAAATAACAATCGATTCTACTATCTTTGTAACTTCTAATCTTTTTATATAATGTCCATCTAATTCTTTCACACAAAACTTATAATTTTCAATTTCAATGGAATCCTCTTCAGCAATCTCTATATTCTTCGTTAAAATCCAACCACCGATTGTATCAACACCATCATCATCAATCCCTAAACCAAATAACGTATTTACTTCACTAACAAGTACTTTTCCCTCTAGTATCGTCTTCGTTTCACTAACCTTTTGAATTTCTGGCTGCTCATCCGTATCAAACTCATCCTGAATATCTCCAACAATTTCTTCCAGAATATCTTCAACAGTAACAAGTCCAGATGTTCCACCATATTCATCTATCAATATAGCAATATGTGTTCTTTCTTTTTGCATTTTCAAAAACAAATCATGAATTGGAATAGAATCGATAACTAAAATAATTGGTCTCATATATTGCTCTACTGTCTTCTTATTAACAGCTTTATGTTGTACAAATTCAGTAAAAATATCTTTGAAATTCACAAAACCTATTACGTGGTCTTTGTCGCCATCAACAACTGGATACCTTGTATATTTTTCACGAGACATTTTTTGCAGAGCTTCTTCAGCAGACATCTCTTTACTTATAATATTCATTTCAGTTCGAGGTACCATTATTTCTTTTGCAATGCGATCATCAAATTCAAAAATTTTATTCACATATTTATATTCAGATTGATTAATCTCACCATTTCTATAACTTTCTGAAACTAACAACCGTAATTCTTCTTCTGAATGAACCTCATCATGTCCCTTCGGCGGTTTCAGCCCTAGCAGCTTCGTAATGATTCGAGCTGAACCATTTAATAGCCAAATGAATGGGAATGCAATACGATAAAAGAAAATTAACGGCTTAGAAACAAGTAAACTCACTTGTTCAGATTTTTGAATTGCAAATGTTTTTGGGGCCAATTCACCTATTACAACATGTAAAAAAGTAATTAACAAAAACACTAAAATCACAGCAAAAATGTCTGCTAGTTGAGTAGAGATATTCCAATTTGCAAAAAGCGTATCAAACATTTGCTTTAACGCAGGTTTACCAAACCACCCAATTCCTAAAGCTGTAACAGTAATTCCCAGCTGACAAGCAGATAAATATTCGTCTAAGTTTGTAATGACTGTTTTGACCGATTTTGCACGATTATTTCCTTCTGCAATTAAATAGTCAATTCGTGAACTTCTCACTTTAACAATTGCAAATTCTGCTGCAACGAAAAATGCCGTTAAAGCAATTAAAACAATCACTATACTTATACTATATATGTCCAAATACTTTTCCTTACTTACATTGTAAGCAAGGAAGCCACCTCCTACTTAATTTTATTCAAGTGAAGTAAGCATTCTAATACTCTAACAAAATTCTACATTAGCAACCACCTTTTTATATATTATATGCATACATAAAAAAGATATTTATCATTATGATAATCTAATTCATTTACACTCGTCAAATTATTCTAAATGTTACGATAAAACATTTTTATTTAAACGAACTATTCTTCTCAACTCAATTTCGTGAAAAAACACTTTCTTTGCCGATTCCACACTTCTTTTGTCGCACTAGAAGGGAACTTACTTCATAGCTCGAAATCATTCAACAGGATATATATAGGAGGGATTATTTTGGAATATAAAACACCATTTATCGCAAAGAAATTAGGTGTTAGCCCAAAGGCTGTTGTCCGGATCGCACAACAATTAAATCTTACGATAGAGAAAAACAAATATGGCCACTTTATTTTCACACAAGAGGATGTCGATCAAATGTTAGAACACCATCGATTTCAAATAGAGCAATCTCAAAATTCTCAATCTACTCAAAAGGCTTCCTCAAATGAAGTTGAGGAATTAAAAACTCAAGTTAATACAATTGTTCAAAACATATCATCGAATGATTTTGAGCAATTAGCTGATCAATTAAACACTATTACGAGAAGACTTGATCGAATGGAAGAACAAATGCAAGATAAGGCAAATGATGTCGTCACGTACCAACTTTTACAACACCGTCGTGAAATGGAGGAAATGTTAGAGCGAATTCAAAAGTTAGAAGCTGCCCTAACGAAAGAAGAACCCATTTATATTACTCCTGATTCAAAACCAACATATGAACGAGAAAAGAAACCGAAGCGCCGCAAAATGATTTTTAGTATATTTGGATTATAATTTTTAGACCCTTATTAAAATAATAAGGGTCTTTTTTAATGAAGAGTTATATCCTATACAAATATTATTCTCTTTATTATACATATTCACTTCGCTTTATTTCGTTAACATAATATTTTTACTGTATTCTGCAATTAATGCCTGTGCATGAGCATTCCCTTGAATCACATCACGAAATTCTTTTAAAGAATACAAATGCGTAACCCCTTTTCGAGCATGAATTCTTACTGGTACACCTTGTAAAGTATCATGAAACTGAAATGGATTATCTATTGGCTCAATTGGAAAACCAAGTGTAAGTAAATACATATACATTCTTTTTGTTACTGCTGCAATGTACCATTCAGCTTTTGTTTCTAACGCATGTATAAATAAAATAGCTGTTAGCCTTTTGAAATGTCCTCTCCCACGAGACGTTTTCGAAATACTTAACTTGCCTATTTCATATACATTCTTCAAATCTTTCACTAAATCATTTTTAGAAAACGGATAGAAAAACTCAGAATTTGATTGTTCAGGTACCGTATACTTAATACATTCCACTGTACCAATAGGATGTTCATCTTCTATTAATAAAAATCGTGATGGATTTAAATTACGTTCTACGAACATTAAGTTTCTTTCCTCACAAAAATCTCCCCATAGTTGCTCGAACCCAAAATGTTCTTCCTTTGTTTGAACACGCTGGAACATATTTAACCGCCTTTCCCATCGCCGCTCTGTTTTTGATAACGCTTTCACTATCTATCATATAAGAACAAATCTTCGTATGCAACTAAAAATATTTATGACTTATTATATTCTGCAAAATGAATTAGATTCCAATTTAATCGACTTTTATCCCGCGCTCACATTCCTTTTAATAATACATTTGTAGCACTTTTCAAATCTAAATTACATTATGTTTCTTTCCATACAGCATATAATTCTTCTTAATCTAAAGAAATCCTTTATGAAAAAGGATTTCTTTTACTTCTTAATGCTTTTTAACCATTTTTCAAAAATTTGTACCATCCCATGTTTTCCAGCTAATTTCTCTTCCCCTTGTTTCGTCTTATATGGATATAACTGCAAGAAAACACCGCATCCAGACTCAATTTTTTTACTATGCATATGGCTTCCTGGATATACACAAATGACTTCATAAATTGACCTTCGATAATAGACTCGCTTTCCATCCTGTTCTTCTACATACTTTATAGACCAGTACTTATACATTTGCTCAGTTGCTTTCGTATTTCCGACGTGCTGAAAAATATTGTACATTGGACTATACTTCACTTCAATAATAATAGAAGATTTATATACGTATTTCCCATCTTCTTTTACATAACAGTCTAAGCGAATATCTGGCTTCTTCGTATCCTCACCATTGTAAAAATTACTACCTTTACTTAATGCAATAAGAGGATGTGTTTCAATTAAGTCATTAAATGCAACATGCACCTTTATATCATCTCGTTCTAAAACTACTGTCGTTCCATCTTGTAATCCATCTACATAAAAATGTTCTTGTATTTGTTCACGGATAGAGTTTCTAGCTTCAAAACCAATTTGCTCTAAAATTGAAATAACGATAAAAAAAGCGTAATATTCATACACTAAAAACGTTGGCTTATAAACAAATAATAACGATGGAGATTGATCCGTATATTGCGGGAGTACTTCTAAATGATGTAGTAATTGTTGATGTGGTATCGGTAAATCATGTAAGTTCATGTTACTTGTTTCGGTAACTTCCCTCCAAAACGAAGAATGCATTAACATTTGAAAGTATTGTACATTTTCATGCACAATATGCGCCAATATTTTATATTCTTGTATTTTCATTGAGCTCTTTCGTAAATCGGCTTCTTTTAGTAAATGTATATTTTTATATTTTTGCTTCTCTCTATCAGTTACCGATCCATTACGCTCAATTGTTTGTATAATCGTTTTTACGGCTTGAAACTCTTCTGATTTTTTCTTTTTTTCTCTTTCTAAGATTTCAATTGTTTGACGTAAAAAACTTTTTGCTTCAATTAAATAATGATAAAATTGCATCGCTTTATATTTAAGAAATGCATTTTCCTTACTATTTTTTTGTTCCATAAACTTACGATTATAATGTTTGGCATAAGGTTTTCGTTCTGCCACTATAGTTCCTTTTCTTGTTGGCCTTCGCTCTTTTCCTTCCCATTTATATTCATTTATAAATTTTGAGCTTGATTCTATTTTCTTAAAGATTTGCTTTATCATTTTCATTTTTTGGGGTAACTTTCTAAGTAACACTAAATAAGAAGAATCCTCAATATCGCTAAGTGCAGAGAAGGTCTTTTTATAGTAACCTCTATCCAAAATCAACTCATTTAAAATTGACTTCACATAGTCTTGAATCATTTCAAATTGATCATCAAAAAAGTTTTTCGGTACGATTTGAAATGCGCCATAATACGTTGTCTCTTCTATACGCACTTCAAAATGGTATAAACCACAGCGCCATGGATAAAAGAATTCTGTTTTCCCATGTTCATATATTAATACTCTTTGTTTTTTTTCATTTATTTCATATTGAGCCTCTTTTATATTTTTCTGTCCCTCATATACTTTATTCCATATAAAAGTAATATTCATTGGAATTTCATAATTGTACTGCAATCTTATTGGTTTTAATTCTTGTACTTTATAAATACATTGAACTAATGCTGTAGTAGATGTACAAAGACGATTTAATAAAATATAATCTCCTTTCCCCTCATTTCCAATGATTAACTTTAATACAAAAGGGAGCGTTTCATTCGTATCAACGATTTTTGTTTCGTAACGCCCTTCATTTTGCATATCCATACAGCTCCAGTTCTCTACGTTTTTCTCGTATATATGCTAAAGAGTGTTCAAATGTAGATACTCTGTTTGCAAGTGCAGATTGCAAAAGAGGTACTAAGGTCGCCCCCCTTTTTGCTTCTTCAGAAAGTAAAGGCCCAACCATCATTTCGGTCCCTCTGATTTTCGTCAATACACGCTGCTTTATTTGTAAATCAAACCCCTCTTCTCTACTGATCATATAGGTATGATTATTTTGGAACGGTATGTTTTGCAAATAAGTCGCAATTGCATTTGCACATCGGAAAGAAATTCCCTTAGACGCGTCATGTGATGACAATACGACATGCAACTTATCTAATAGCTCTAATTCTTCTTCAGAAAACACTTCAATCATCGCTTTATTTCTCATCCAATTTATCCGAAATTCTCCCGCTGTTACTTTCAAAGGTGGATGTAATACGACTTTCCCCTGTTCCATGTCCATCTCACAAAACGGAATTTTCTGTAACGTTATTAGGTTCGTTCGATCTAATAATCGATCAGAGAGCTCTTTTGTTGTTTCATCAAAATTCACAGTACCTACAAATATAATATTTTCTCCAATTTCAATTGTTGATGGAATTGAATTCTCTATGTCCTGTACACCCTCATACAAGTTTAAAATACGATTTTTTGTTTCAAGTTCAAGAACAGATAGAAACGGAGTAAACCAATGCTCAATATAAGACATGTTCATTTCATCAAAAACGATTATATACAGTTGATTGGGATTTTCTTTCGCCTTCATTAACGTTCTAACTAACTTCGTTTCACTTTCAATAAAAGTACCATTTGGATGAAGGTAACCAAGTAAATCATGTGGTTCTTGATACGATGGCGAAATCGGAATCCAAACCAACTCTTCCCCATACTGTAACCCTAATGCTTCTGCATAAGTTTGCACAAACCGTGATTTCCCAACGCCCGGTATACCACCAAGAATCGTTAACATATTTGTTTTTACACTTATATGGAAATTATAAATATCCGTTTCATCCAAATATAACCCTTTATTATGCACCATACTTTGTACATACTGTAAAAAAGACGATTCACGCTCATCCCATTCCCATTCATCTTTTTGTACTTTTATATCCTCTACTTCAACTAGCTTACCTTCTTCATGCATTCGTTTTTTTAATTGCTCATACACATAATCACTTACAAAATATAATTGATCTTCTACCGCTATTTCTACATACTTCGTCCAGTCACTGCAGTTTATATATTTACATTCACGTTTCTGTTCAAAATAGGCGATTGAGCTAATTGATGACTTTAGGGATATGTTTCCGTAAAGTCTTCCATCGTGCCACAATAATTCGGGAGGCTCAAAGTCTTTCGGAAATTTTGGCATAAGAAATGATAAATAACCGTTGCTAAGTTTTCGTTCTAAAGATTCTCTTTTTTTATTATTTGTAACTTTAGGTGCCGGAATCATTTTATAGCTGCTTGCTATTTCTTTCGGTTCTTCTGTACATATTAACTCCACGTATACATTTCCTCTTTCATAATAAAGACGAAACATTACTAGTTGCTTTTCTAATTTCCTCTTCTTTAATTCCGAAAAGATTTTTTCATTCTTTTTATTGCTACATAACCCTTCAAATACATATGGTTCATTTGTAAATTGTTCCTGTAAAGTGAATGGTATTGGCGATAAGCATTGTACAAAGAAATTCTCTCCACTCTTCTCTTTCTCAGCTTTTGTAAATTTCCCTAAAAATCTCATATAGTACATTCGTTTTATAAAACTTGGCTGAAGAGCTTTATGTAATTTCACCTTAGTCACCTTCTTTTTTCATACTATTCTTAGTGTATGAAAGAAACGAAAAACTAGAAATAAAAAACCTGACGTTATCCGCCAGGTTCAAAATAAAAACTTATATTAATGAGAAGGAAATGCTTTTTTCTCTTGTAAAATTGCATTATGAGCAATTTTCATTTTCGCAAGTACGTAACGTAATCGATCTTCAGCGTTTTCATCTTTACTTATTTGTAATTCCGCCAAATTTTCAACAGAACTTGCTAAATTTTCAATGACTCCTCTCAGTTCAGGATGATGATTAAAAAAAGATTCTTGCACTAATACTTTCCTTAACTCACTAGCTAAATCAATTATTCTAGACAACTGTTCTTTTTTTTCCATTCTCATCCCTCCTGAATATCTTATGTAGTAAATATTCTCTAAACAAAGAAAAAAGCCCTTTAAATGAAAAGGACTTTTTACATTTTTATATTTCCAGTTAATAACATATATATGGATGTGATAGCCGCAACAATAATTGCCCACATCACATATTTCTCTGCACCTACAAAGCAACGGTTCCCTTGTTCTTTTCTTGCAAACGTGTAAACAATAATTCCAATTCCATACACAATTGAAACGAGTAGTAAATTCTTTAAACCAGCTGCATAAAGAAGCCATACAGAGTAAATAGAAGCAATTAAAGCCAACGCTCCGTTCTTTAATTTTGCGTCTTTTAGCTCGTTTGTAATGACTAATTTAAATTGGAATAACGCTGATAATAAATATGGTAATAAAATTGATGTTGATGCAATGAAATACATAATTTGATATGTCGATTCCGAAAACAAAACGATGATAAATATAATTTGGGCAACACCATTTGAAATCCATAATGCCATGTGCGGTGTTTGCTTTTTATTTGTTTTCGTAAAGACTTTCGGAAATACGCCATCTTTTCCTGCTACATGAGAAATTTCAGAAACAAGTAAAAACCAGCCAATTAATGTACCGACAAGTGAAGCAACTAATCCGATGTTAATCGCAACTGCACCCCATGGGCCAACAACGTGCTCTAATACATGTCCCATTGACGGAGTTTCTAACACAGAAAGTTCGCCTCTTGTCATAGCTCCCATTGACAGGACAGAAATTAAAATATAAATGGACATTACTAAAATAAGTCCCAATACTGTTGCCTTACCAACATCTCGACTATTCTTCGCTCTTCCAGATAATACAACCGCTCCTTCAACTCCAATGAAAACCCAAAGTGTTACAAGCATTGTATTTTTCACTTGACCAAGTATAGCGGAAAGTGAGATCGTTCCTTCTCCCCAAAAATCATGTGTAAATGTGTCCCAGCGAAAGGCTGTTACCATTACAACAATAAATAAAACGATTGGAACTAACTTCCCTATTGTTGCGATAACATTCATAATAGAAGCTTCACGGATCCCAAATAAAATTAGAAAATGAAGTGTCCATAATAAAAGTGATGCCCCAACGATAGACGCAACATTATTTCCTCCTTTGAAAATTGGAAAGAAATAACCTAATGTACTAAACAGTAACATAATTGTTGCGACATTACCTAAGATTCCTGCTAGCCAATATCCCCAAGCACTATTAAATCCAATATATTCACCAAAACCAGCACGTGCATAACTATAAATTCCACCTTCAAGTTCCGGTTTTTGTCTTGCTAACGTTTGATATACGAGCGCAAGGGGAATCATTCCCATCGCTGTAATACACCAGCCAATTATTATTGCACCACTGTTTGCTCCTACTGCTAAATCATGCGGTAAACTAAAAACACCGCCACCAACCATTGTTCCAACTACTAATGCGATTAATGGAAAAAATCCTAACTTCTTTTCTATTTGTACCACCCCATCTGTCATTCTAGGTGTTATGTTCGTTCAACTATTAAAGTCACCTTTTTCTCTAATAGACGTTTCTCTTATATTTTTTCAGGAAAACATTACTTATTCTAAAAGAAAATGAGCAAAAATGGAATACTTTTTTGAAAAAATGTATAAGTATGCACAAAAAAACCGCTCATTTTGTAATGAACGGTCATTTCAAACATATAAATTTGTATATTTCTTGTAAATTTAACGAAGTAAATTCTCTTTTTGTAAAAATTGTTTTGCGACTTCTTCACTACTTTTACCATTTACGTTAACTTCATAATTCATTTTTCGCATTTCTTCATCTGTAATCTTTCCAGATAATTTATTTAATACCTTTTCAAGTTCAGGATATTTCTGTAACGTTTCTTTTCTTAATAATGGTGCTCCTTGATAAGGTGGGAATAACCCTTTATCATCTTTTAGCACTTTCAGTCCGTATTGCTCCAATTCACTATCTGTTGAATATGCATCAATTACGTTAACATCTCCAGATTCAATTGCGCTATAACGCAGCTTCGGCTCCATCGTTTTAACATTCGAGAACTTATAGTTATATAATTTTTGCATTCCTTTATAACCATCTTCACGATCAGCAAATTCCAATGTAAATCCTACTTTGGCTTCCTGCGCAACATTCCCTAAATCAGAAATTGTATTTATATTCTTTTGATCTGCTATTTTTTTCGGCATGGCTAGTGCATATGTATTGTTATACTCCATTGGCTTCAACATAATCATATTATATTTCTTTTCCATTCCAACGCGAGCCTGCTCATATACTTCATCACGATTTGTACTCTTTGGTTCTTCTTTCACGAAAGTAGATAAAGCTGTTCCTGAAAATTCTGGGTATATATCTACTTCCCCTGATTTCAACGCTTCAAATACAAATGCTGTTTTCCCAAGACCTGGTTTTAATTGTACGTGTAAATCTGTATCTTGTTCAAT
Organism: Bacillus sp. 2D03; assembly: GCF_003946765.1. NCBI lineage: Bacteria > Bacillati > Bacillota > Bacilli > Caryophanales > Bacillaceae > Bacillus > Bacillus sp. 2D03. The sequence continues at coordinate 243,324 of NZ_RPSJ01000003.1, forward strand.
AAGCTGCTTATACATTTGAATTAAAATTTCAGGTTCTGATCCAAGTTTGCCCGCAATAACAATATCTTTCTTTTCTGTACTCCAAAGAAGTGGAGAAGCAATCATTATACAAACAATACATATCGTCAATATAACACGCTTAGAAGAGCGTTTCGGTCGTTCAAGTATGCGAAGTACTATATCAAAGAATAAAGCGAGTAACGCGGCTGGTACGGCCCCTAAAATGATAAGTGCATGATCATTTCGATCTATACCTAATAATATAAGCTTACCGAGCCCACCAGCACCAATGAGAGCTGCTAATGTAGCCGTTCCAACAATTAATACCATCGCTGTACGAATACCGGCCATAATAATAGGCAATGCAAGAGTAAGTTCTACCTTCCACAATCTTCTCCAACTATTCATCCCCATAGCTTTCGCGGCTTCTATTAGAGATTCATCTAATTCCCTTATTCCTGTATATGTATTTCGTAAAATAGGTAATAGTGCATACACAACTAATGCGATAATCGCTGGAAGTTTTCCGATTCCTACTAACGGAATTAAGAGTCCAAGCAATGCAAGTGATGGCACTGTCTGCATTACTGCAGAAGTTCCTATTATAAATTCAGCCATTCGTTCTTTTCTTGTTAATAAGATGCCAAGTGGCACTGCTATAATTACTGCAAAAAATAATGAAATAAGCGATATTTGTAAATGCTCACTTAATGCAGTTAGTAATTCTATTTTTCGTTCTTGGAACGTTTGTATAAAATTAGTCACTGTTTAGCCTCTTTCCTTCATTTGTTCAACAATGTAATTGACAATATGACGACTTGTTAACGCTCCAATATATTGACCGTTTTCTTCAACTGGAACGACCTCTTCATCACGCACACGAACTAGTGCTTCTTGTAAGGAAGAATGTAATGATAGCGCCTGCCCTTCTAATTGCACACTTTGATCAAGTGGCAATACATCTGCTACACTTTTCCCCTCATACCAAGTTCGCCCATGATTTCCAATGAACTCCTCTACAAATTCATTTTTCGGATTATGTATAATTCCTTCTGGTGTATCTAGTTGAACAACTTTTCCTTCTTTCATAATACAAATGCGATCTCCAAGTGATAATGCTTCTTGCATATCATGTGTTACGAACACGATTGTTTTTTGAATCTTTTTTTGCAACTGTACAATATCCTTCTGAAGCTGTTCCCTACTTAATGGATCTAACGCACTAAATGGTTCATCCATAAGAACGATTTTCGGGTTTGCGGCTAATGCTCGCACGACACCGACACGTTGTTTTTGTCCTCCTGACAATTCATCAGGCATACGATCTCGATATATATCCGGCTCTAATCCAACCATATGTAACAAGTCATCGACGCGTGCTTTAATTTCTTTTTTACTCCATTGCCTCATTTCAGGAACAACTGCAATATTTTCAGCGATTGTCATATGAGGAAACAAAGCAATCTGTTGCAACACGTATCCTATATCCCAACGTAATTCGTTTATATTATATTGTTGAATATCTTTTCCATCGATTAAAATCGATCCTTCAGTCGTTTCGATTAAACGATTAATCATCTTCATTGTCGTGGTTTTCCCGCAACCACTCGGACCGATAAGAACAAAAAATTCTCCCTTTTTAATTTCTAAATGCAATGAATCCACTGCTTTCGTGCCATCTTCATACGATTTTGACACATGATTAAATTGAATCACAAATACAACTCCTTTACTGTTGTTTCCTTTATTTTGATGGAATATGGCATTCATTTCAAATGATACGCTTTTAAATAAAAAAAGAGCTCACATTTGAGCTCTAACGGTCGAACAATATTGTTTTCATAATAGCAGCATATTCGCGAACATACATTTTTCTCTTAGAACGAATTGGTGTTTCAGCAGCTAGTGCCTCCATCTTCATGCCTAAACGCTTTGCAATTATTTTCGTTCGATATAAATGATACGTATTACTTACAACTACCGCATGTTTCACATTATATAAATCCATACTAAACTTTAAGTTTTCATACGTATTTGTAGATTGATCTTCTATTAAAATACGACTCTCATCTATACCGTGTACCATTAAATAGTTTCTCATGCTGTGAGCTTCCGGTATATCTTCATCTTCTCCTTGACCACCTGAAACAATTATTTTCGCTTCAGGATGGGAAAATAAATACTCCAACGCTACATCCAAACGATTTTGAAGAGATAAAGACGGTCTATCTCCAAATAACTTTGCACCCAGTATAAGAACGTACGGAGAGTGATAGCTCAACTTTTCACGAGCAACTTTGTTCATTCTAAACGTCATATAAATGATATATAGTGGCGGTAATAATAAAATGATAAGAAAGATCCATTTGTTCATAAATAAGTTTGCACTCCCTTTCTTTTTATTATACAGAAAAAGAAAGGGCGGCAGAAGTGTTTTTTAAACGATTGATTTATTAGAAACATTCGCCGCTACTTTACGTTGTGATAGTACATAATAAATAGCGATTCCTAATGAGAAGATCAATATGCAGCTTAATACGTAAAATGGAAGCATTACTCCGGCTTTAGATACACCCGCTGTAAACAGCATTAATAATACAATTCGTATTCCAGTACCAATTAGGCGAAATAAGCTGTCTACACGTCCCATTACTTCGTTTGGAATTTCCTCCATCATCAATACATTTCTCGCCACTCTTGTACCCGCATTTCCAACTGCTTGAAAAATTGCAAGTCCATATAAGAAAATTACGGAAGGTTCAATAATCATTGCGGTAATTGAAATTACATAAATGAACATCGTCATAACGATTGAAACTTCTGTTTTTACATATTTCATTATGAGTGGAATACATATTCCTGCAACAACCGCTCCAACACCGTACATCATCCCCTCTATTGCGTATACAGAGGCATTGGCTTTAAGTATATCCGAAATATAAACTGGTATTAAATAATTTGCCATCATAACACCTATAAACGGCATATAAGTGGCCAGTAGGAACCAAAAGAGCTTAGGACGTTTTTTCATAAAGTGAATTCCTTCAAACAATTGCTTCTTAAATGTTATTTTTCTTTTCACTTCTTTTTTCTTTACGTACGGTATACATAAGAAAAGAAAAAATGCTCCAACAAAAGTTAACATGTCTACTAACAAAATCCACTTCAAAGATACAATTTCAATTAAGAAGCTCGCGGCCGCTCCAGAAATAACTTGTGTTAACTGTCCTTGTATTTCCATCGTTCCACTTAAACTTTTATAATGTTCTGCTTGAAATATCTCTTGGTTGAACGCAAATATTGTAGGATAAAATAATAAATAGTAGAATGATCCGGCTATATAAATAAGAATATAGTGAATAGAATGATAAGGTTGCCCAGCAAATCCCCATATAACCATTATTCCGATTACGGCTATTCCGATTCCTTCGTTACATAGCAATAAAGATTTTCTTGAAAAACGATCAATACTTTGCCCAATGAATGGTGTTAATAAAAACATAATGAGGGTTGCAATGATAGAAACATAACCAAATGTTGTCTCTCCTCCACTCTCTTTAATTAAGAGCCAAGGAATCGTTATCATAACAATTCCAGAACCAATAGCAGATAGACTATTGGCTCCTAGAATATAATACAAGCGAGAATCATGATAAAGTGAGGACATATCATTCCACTCCTAGTTGTTTTTTCACCTCTTTATATACGCTCATATATGCTTTCAATTCTTTAACTACATCATGAATTAATGGTTTTGCATCTTCCCCAAGTTCACCATCTTGAACATGTAATCCATCAAGCACAACTTGTTTTGGAATTGCATTTGCATAAACACCTCTAGCGACCGTTCGCATGCTGTTTAATGCATTTATTCCACCTTTACCGCCACCAGCAACCGCTAACAACGCAACTGGTTTATGAATAAATTCACTACTACTTAAGTAATCTAAAGAGTTTTTCAGCGCACCGCTCATCGCATTATGATATTCTGGTGTACATAATACAACCCCATCCGCAGCTTTCACTAACGTTTTTAATTTTTTTACTGCCTCTAAATCACGTTGCGACTCTTCTCCATTGTATAAAGGTAACTCCTCAATTGCTAAATCATATAATTCTCCTTCAAATTGATCCGCAATATATTTTGCCACCACGCGAGTTCTACCAAATTTTCTTGGTGTACCGTTAATAACGACTAGTTTCATGATTATTTCTCCCCTTTGTTTTCAAGTTCAACTTATATATTATCAGAAATTTCTATACAAAACACAATATAAAGAGTTAACTTGTTTCATAAAATAGTATGATAAACAAAAAAGAACTCATACTTTCGTATGAGTTTCGTACAATTACTTTGATTCATCTCTCATGCTCAATGTACCTAAACTTTCATTTGCTTCAAAATGATTATATGCTTTTTCCGCTAATCTTTTCCGTTCTTCTGGTAATTCTATATATTTCATTACGTTTTCAATTATTTTTTCGTACGGAGTAAATACAATTCCTGGCCACTCTACCTCATCTTCTGGATTACTATTTTCAGAAATAATAAATTTCTTATTCGCGACTGCATAAGACACGCGAGGTGTTTCAAGAATTCCTGATAAGTAAAAATGAATATTTAATATAATTTTAGCTCTAGCAATCAATTCATTTCTAACAATTCCCCACGCATTATTTTTAAAAACTATATTTAAATTCGGGGCAATCGCTTTTAGATGATCAAAAATAGCTTGTCGCCTCGGATTAAGAGCACCTATAAACAGAATATCAATATCTTCAATAATCTCATCTTCAAACGCATCTTTTTTTATTTCCAAAGTTGGAGCATAGTTCATTTCTACATGTTTTATTTCTTTTCCTACCCCTTTTTGTTGAAGCCATTCTATATTTTGTTTACTATAATCCCAAATCACTCTATCTTTTAATAATATTAAATAAAGGGGATGCGCATATGGACTTCCTTCGTATAGCTGTTCTAAATTATAAATAATTGCATCTTTCGGAAGAAGATTCGGGTTATATGCGTATGTATGTGCTCCAAAAACAACTGTATTCTTTGCATTTTCCAGTATTGTTTCTGATATAATTACTGTATTTCCCTCCTGCTCCAACCGCCACTTTAAAGCTCGCGCAACATCTATGAAACTACCGTATGTCTTTGGGCATATAAAAAGACAATAATCATATTCTTTATTCAAATAAACTTCCATTAATCTTAAATTATTTTTATATAAATCTACATCTGGATGTTTAAGTACCAACTCATTTGCATGTTTTCTTGCTACTTTATATAATCCAGCATAATAAGCAGCGATGCATCTTCTTAATTCGATTCTTTCCCGGTCCTCATCTAATACATCCATGTTTAAAAGAAGATTTGCGATACAATACGCTTTTAAATGATCACGATCATAATAATAGTCTAGTAGTGGCATCAATTCTTCATACGTATTTCCATGCACCGATTCTCCTAGTTCAATCGCCCATCGCATTAATTCCATGATTACTCCACTACTCCTTTAATCGAAAATGTATTTAATAAAATTTCGCATTATTCTCTACTATATTTGCTATATGAAATGGAATCTTTTCCTTTATCGATTCCAAATACTTTTGCGATACCGCCCCTAAATGTTTTTTATGAGGTATATAGAAAGCACTAATAGAAATTTCATAGTCAAATAAGTAATCATACACATGATAATCTACAAATAGTAGATCATCCTTTGGAAAAGGAATTTCCTTCCCTTGCAGAGCATACATCAAAGCAATATTGTTTTGAGATCGTAATCGATACAACCTTGCAAGTTGGTATAATGGTTCAGCCCGGGTTGGTCTATATTCCCACGCTTTTTGAAAATAAAAAACAGCTAATGCTAAATATTGCTCTTCTTGCCCTTTAACAGTTTCTTTTTCATCAGCATCTGTCACTTCATTTTGTTTATTTGCTGAACGATTTGCTAACTGCTCATAACAAAATCCTATTCGCAATAACGAATAGAATACCTCTTCAACCCATCCTCCTGCTTCCACTCGTTTTTTATACCATTTAATTGAATTCTCAAATTGACTTAAATGAAAATAAGTCTGAGCTAAATAAAATAAATATCTTATATGCAAATCTGGCGTTGTTTCTGGGTCGTTTATTCCTTGTAACAACAACCTCTCATCTCTTTCAAATTTATCAGCTTTGCTCCCGCCATCTCCGGGATCATTCACGACAAGAGTCTCTAACCGAGCTACCCTCGTATTGTAATTCGCTCCAACTTTTGAACGATCTATATCCCAATACTCATGAGTAACACCGACAGATTTCCATGGTAAAGAAGCTTTTAAAAGACGCGTAAGCCAATATTTAATATGAACATCATATTGTAATGTAAGATAATGATCTTCCGTTAAGCTCGTTTTATCGAAATTCGGACCAACCTCTAAAATCATATCTGCATCTAATATTAATAAATAATCTGCTTCTGGGTATGTTTTTTGCGCTAACGAAACAGCTAAGCTTCTGTTATAACCAAAGTTTTTAAACGGCTCATGATGAACCGTCCCAGGTATCTCATTTTCCTTACACCAATTTTCAATAATTTCAGGCGTATTATCCGTCGATCCAGTATCACAAATAGAAACAAAGTCTACAATTGATTTTGTTGCATTTAAACATCTTTCCATAATTCTAGACTCATTTTTGACGATCATACAAAGACATAACTTTTTTTCTTCCTTTACAGACTTCACTTGCTCATTTCCCATTTAACCACCTCATATTTTATTAACACGCTCTTCTCATATGTAACAACATTTCTTAGCTATACTGATGACATAAGCACCCTTTTACTATTTATGAAAACTTCATTTTATTTATTCTTACTTTTATGTTGGGACATATTTCATGTAGCGCTTTATATTTGATACAATCAATACAAAAAACATAATGCGGGAATCCGTACATTTCAAAGTCTAAGAGGAGGTTAGTGTCATTTGTGACAAAAAAACGATGATTGATTGGTATTTTTAAATTAGTAATTTCTTAAACTATAAAAAAGAAACTTGCGCTTATGCACAAGTTTCTTTTCAAAAACATCCTTATTTTTTCACAACTTCATGTCCACCGAACTGATTACGTAGTGCTGAAACTACTTTTCCATGGAATGTATCATCTTCCTGAGAACGATAGCGCATAAATAATGACATAGCGATTACTGGTGCTGCAGCTTGAAGTTCAAGTGCAGTTTCAACAGTCCATTTTCCTTCTCCTGAAGAGTTCATTACACCTTTAATGCCATCTAGTTTGGGATCTTCTGCAAATGCTTTTTCAGTTAAGTCCATTAACCAACCACGGATAACTGATCCATTCGCCCATACTTTTGCAACATCTTCATAATTGAAATCAAAGTCACTCTTATCTAGTACTTCAAATCCTTCAGCGATTGCTTGCATCATGCCGTACTCAATACCGTTATGAACCATTTTTAAGAAATGACCACTACCAACACGGCCAGCATAAGAATAGCCATTTTCTACTGCTAAATCTTTAAATAAAGGTTCTAATTGGTCGTAAATTTCTTTTTCTCCACCAACCATTAAGCAAGCACCGTATCTAGCTCCTTCTACACCGCCTGATGTACCGATATCTACATAATGTAATCCGAAGCTTTTTGCTTCTTCAGCACGGCGTAACGTATCTTTATAGAATGAATTTCCGCCTTCAATAACGATATCACCTTCATCTAATAACGGATATACATCTTTTAGTACTGACTCTACAACTTCTCCTGCAGGCACCATTACCCAAATTGTACGAGGAGCTTCTAGTTCAGCAATCATTTCTTTTAATGTATGACGTGCAGTAATTCCTAGTTTTCCTGCCTTTTCAACAAGCTCTTTATTTACATCGTATACTACTACTTCATGCTTGTCTTCATGTAAGTGTTCAGCTAATGGGAATCCCATTTTTCCTAATCCAATTAAACCTAGTTTCATATTAATCAATCTCCTATTCTATACAAATATATTTAATATCGAAATTAGCCCAAGTGCTACTACAGATAATATAGTCTCCATTGCAGTCCATGTTAATAACGTTTCTTTCACAGTCATTCCGAAATACTCTTTAATCATCCAAAATCCTGAATCATTTACATGTGATAAAATTAATGACCCTGCACCAGTTGCAAGTGCTAGTAGTTCAACATTTACACCTGGTGTACTTGCTGCAATCGGTGCAACAATTCCAGCCGCTGTCATCATAGAAACAGTAGCTGATCCAGTTGCAATTCGAATAAGTGCCGCAATTCCCCACCCTAATAATATCGGTGAAATATGTGATTCTTTCGCCATATCTGCAATTGTCGTTCCAATTCCAGAATCTAATAATACTTTATTAAATGCGCCGCCTGCACCAATCACTAACAATATGTTTGCAATAGGTCCAAGGCAATCATTTGTAAATTGTAACACTTTATCTTTTGAGAAACCTTTTGCATATCCAAGACTAAAGAAAGAGTAAATGGTTGCAATTAATAAAGCCACAATCGGATCTCCAATAAAGTGTAATACTTGTGCTAGTTGACTTGTTTTATTTAATGCAACTTCTGCTATTGATGCACCAAGCATAAGAAATACTGGAAGTAAAATTGTAAACAATGTATTCCAAAAGCTAGGAAGCTCTTTTTTATTATCTTTTTCAACAAATTGCTCCGCTATATCTAATGGTACTTCCTTATGTATACGAGCACCAATCCATTTCCCGTAAAGTGGACCTGAAATAATTGCAGTTGGAAGTCCGACAATTAACGCATATAAAATTGTCTTCCCTACATCTGCTTTAAAAATACCAACTGCCGCCATTGCCGCTGGATGCGGTGGAACAAGTCCGTGTACGACTGACAGTCCTGCTACTAGCGGAATACCAATTGTAATAAGTGATACCCCAGTTTCTAACGCAATTGTAAATACTAACGGAATTAATAGTACAAATCCAACTTGGAAAAATACCGGAATCCCGACTAAAAATGCAACGAACATCATCGCCCAGTGAACTCGTTTCTTCCCAAAACGATTAATTAATGTGTTAGCGATACGTTCAGCACCACCAGATTCGGCCATCATTTTTCCAAGCATCGTTCCTAGTGCTAAAACTATCGCTAAAAACCCTAACGTATTACCAAGCCCTAGTTTAATAGAATCAATAATCCCTGGATCTTTTGGTGAAGTTCCAATTAAAGGCATTCCCATTGCTAATCCTACACCAATTGCTGTTAAAATTAATGCGACAAATGGATGCCATTTTACTACCGTAATAAGTAAAAGTAGTATGACAACTGCCGCTAGTACGATCCCAACTACCATTTCTCCCAATCCCCCTATTGTTTACGTTGGAAAGCAGCTATACAATCAAATTCTTCTTTCAAGCGATTGTAAAGTCGTTCATACATATAAAACATTTCTAAATATATAGCCGTATTTTCTTTATTTGGTACATGGTGATGGACAATATCAATCCAATCCTTTACCTCTTCAAGAGAATCGATTTTTCCTACAGCATATAAAGCAACTGCCGCTGCCCCAAGCGCAGATGCTTCATGGCTTTCCGGAACAAGCAATTCTTTTCCCATCATATCGGACAACATTTGTCTCCAAAATGCAGATTTTGCAAACCCTCCTGAAACTCGTATTTCAGTAAGTGGCCCTGTACAATCCCTGATTGCTAGTGCTACTGAATATACACTCATACAAACACCTTCCATCACTGCACGTATAAAATGTTCTCGCTTATGTTGAAGATTGATTCCAAAGAATGTACCACGAGCATTTGCATTCCAGTAAGGTGCGCGTTCTCCAGATAAGAAAGGTAAGAACAATAGTCCATCCGCTCCAGCTGGTACGCTTTCTGCATATTTAATTAATAAATCATAAGGATCAATGCCGAGCTTTCTTGCTACTTCTTGCTCTGGACTACCAAATTCATCACGTAACCATCTCAGTAATATTCCGCCGTTATTCGTTGGACCACCGATTACCCAGTGCTCATCTGTTAATGCGTAACAAAACGTTCTCCCTTTCTCATCTGTATTTATATTTGATGAGATTGTTCGAACCGCACCACTCGTTCCAATCGTAATTGCAGCCGCACCCGGTGATATCGCACCAACTCCTACATTTGCAAGAACCCCATCACTTGCTCCGATGACAATTGGTGTTTCTGCACTTATCCCCATCTTCTGTGCTAATTCTGGCTTCATACCTGATAAAATATATGTAGTTGGTACAGGGGTTGATAATTGTTCTGGTGACATATGTAACATAGTTAAAACATCTTCATCCCAGTTTAATGTTTCTAAATTAAATAACCCCGTAGCAGAAGCAATCGAATAATCAACTACGTAGCGTGAAAATAATTGGTAAATCACATACTCTTTAATGGAAATGAATTTATAGGCACTTGTATATAACTCTGGTTCCTCTTCTTTCATCCATAACAATTTAGAAAGTGGTGACATCGGATGAATCGGTGTACCTGTACGTCTATAAATTTCATGCCCATTCATTTGTTGTAATAATTTTTCTGATTGCTTCGTACTTCGATTATCTGCCCAAATGATAGAACGCGTTAATGGCGCACCATTTTCATCTACTGCAATTAATGCGTGCATAGCTGTACTAATACCGATTGAAGAAATATCTTCTGGTAATACATTACCTTTTTCAATGGCAACGCTTACACTTTTGTATACAGCGGCACATATTACATCAGGATCTTGCTCAGCCCATCCTACATTCGGTTGAATAATTGGGTAATCGATTGCATGTGATGCAATGACTTTTCCTTTTTCTGTGAACACAACCGTTTTTGTACTTGTGGTACCGATATCAATCCCGATTACTCTCCCCCTTGTTTCCATGCGAATCTTCCCTTCATTTCTAGCAAAATACGATTTAGTAAACCGTTTACATGAATTAGTATATAAAATATTTTTTCATTTATCAAGTTATAAAAAGAAAATTTTTTTCATACCAAAAAATAAATCCCCTCATTCCATTTCACTTATATACTACATTTAGCTTTTCCATGCGGTAAAATTACGTTATATTCGTTACGCAATACACTCTTTCCTCTCATTAACAACACATACATAGTCCTCCACACGTTCTACTTATTTGCTTGAAGAAAGAGTTGAAAAGCAATATTCATTTTTAGTGGTCACGTAACATCACCATCAAACCAAGAAAAGTAACTAACCGCAGAATGAGAATTCTGTGCATTTTGCTCTTATTTATTGTTTTAAGTTCACTAGTCTTTTATCTTGATAAACATAGAGCGTGGCCCCCTACTATCACTTTTTTATCTTGTAAATATATCTTGCATACTATAAAACCGAAGTGTATTTTTATTTTTCAGAAAAATAAAATAATAACACGGAATTTATTGTATAATGTTGTAAAAAGATGTCGGAGGGATTTAATGTTAAATAAAATATCTCAATTCACAATTAAGCTTTCATCAATTCTTTTATCACTCTTACTATTATTAAATTTACCTTATTTATTTATCACTCAACAAGGATTTACCTTTCAACCAATTTATTTTTTTAATCAGATCGTTACCATGTTAAAACAGGTCTTCTCCCCTGAATCATTAGTGATTATAGGATCAGACCCGAAGTTTGGCCATTTCAAAAAAACACCATTATTTCCAACTGTTTTAGAACCTTACCTATATTCATTTACTATATTATTTTCAGCCTTTTTTCTTGCTCTCTTTTTATCATCCAGCATGGCATTTTTTTATTTTTTAGCAAAAGATTATATAAAAAAATGGATAAACCGAATTGTGTTCATATTAGAAGCTGTCCCTGATATGATGATGATGATTTGTTTGCAAATATTTTTCATATGGGTACTTCAGAAATTTGGGGAATCTCCTGTCACTATTATTTCTTTTAATGAAAATCGAGCTTATTTACTCCCTATTTTATCATTAGCTGTCTTACCTACATTACAAATGTTTCGGATGATTGTGTTATACATAAAAGAAGAACAAGGAAAACATTACGTAGAGGTTGCATATGGAAAAGGCCTTTCATCAAGTTATATACTATGCATTCATTTATTCAAAAATATATCTATCCACTTCTTCCACCATTTAAAAACGATTTTTGTTTTCTTACTTTCTAATTTATTCATTTTAGAATTTGTTTTTAATATGGAAGGCATTATTCAATTTTTATTTAATAAGGCGTTTGTTTCACCTCCAGCTGCATTTATCATACTTGTTATGATTATTTTACCGTTTTATGCCATTTTCCAAATAGTCTCATTCATGATGAATAGATGGAAAAAGCAATTGAAAGGAGTATCATTATGAAATCTATTTGGAAATCAAAACGCTTTTTAATCGGCTTTACTTATCTATTCATACTTATTTCAGCTAGTTTTATTTATAGTTGGTTCTTTAAAGATAACATCCCAAAACCTCCTCAGTTACTTTACAATGACAATAACGAATTACTTGGAAAGGCCCCCTTTCCGCCATCGTTAATTCCACCTTTTGGATCTGATCGTTTTGGAGAGTCTGTTTTCTTACAAATTGTAGAAGGAGCAAAATTCACTATTTTATTAGCAGTGGCAATTAGCTTCTTTCGAATTTTATGCGGAACATGTATAGGAATCCTCTTAAGTTTATTTGCTCCAAAACTCAAGAGATTTTTCCAGTCATGCTCAGAAGTTTTTTATTATATTCCAACTCTATTTATCGCATTCATACTCATCACGCCCGTTAATATTATAATCACATCAAATGCTGATGGGGTAGATCCAAATATTTCATTTACGTTTTATCAAGTACTCGTACTTATTTTCGTCGCTCTGCCTACACTTTCTTTATACATATCCTCAGAGGTTGATGAATTTATGAAACGAGATTACATCTTAAGTTCACAATTACTGGGTGCTAGCCGTTTTCATATTATTAAAAAACACTTACGAGTCTTATTACTTGACCGCTTATTTGTATTATTTATGGAACATATCGTCCAAACACTCATACTCGTTATCCATTTAGCGTTGCTTAACATTGTAATTGGCGGGATACAAATGCGTGAACTCTATGACGGAGTGCTTAAACCTGTTTCTCTATCTAATGATTGGGCAGGTCTTATTGGATTAAATCGTAATGAAATGAATCTTTCATGGTGGATTATTTTTTATACTCTCGCTTCATTCTTTATTACGATTCTATTTATTAAGCTTATGACCATCGGGATTCAAGATGCACTGAAAGCAAGAGATTCGCAAATTGTAGCAATTCAAAACGTTCCAGATCATAAAAAATTTGTTAAACATAAAGATTCCTTTTCGTTTGCAAATAAAGTAAACCTTTAATCATTTCTCATTAATCAAGTATTAATTGGCATTGATATTAGTAGAAAATAAAGAAGATGATCCCTATTAAATACAGGGATCATCTTCTTATACTGTCTAACTTTTTTACATGTCCTTTGCTAGACTCATGCTTTTTATATTTAAAGTGAATTATTTGCAATCACAATTATGTTTTTTAAAATCAATTACCATACGCCCTTGAATTCTACCTTGTTCCATTTCTTCGAATACATTTTGTACTTTATCTAGAGAACAAGTTTGAACAACCGGCACTACTTTTCCTTCTGCCCCGAACATAAACGCCTCTTCCAAATCTTTACGAGTACCAACTAGAGAACCAACTACTTCAATTCCATCCAGTACAAGTCGTGGGATGTTTAAGTCCATTGTTTCTACTGGTAGCCCTACTGCAACTACTTTACCGCAAGCACGTACTGCATCGACTGCTGAGTTAAAGGCTACTTTAGAGACTGCTGTTACTACCGCAGCATAAGCGCCACCAAACTCCTCTTGCACAATTTTATCAGCAGGACCTTGAGAAATTGGATTGATAGTCATATCAGCACCAACTTCTTTTGCTAAGGCTAATTTGTCATCATTAATGTCTACTGCGATTACCTTTGCACCAAATACATTTTTAGCATATTGGATAGCTAAGTTACCTAATCCACCGCAGCCATAGATTACAATAGGTTGACTAGGTTTAATATCTGATACTTTAATAGCTTTATATGTAGTTACACCAGCACAAGTAATTGATGTTGCTTGAGCAGGATCTAATCCTTCTGGTACTTTTACCGCATAATCAGCTGTAACGATACATTGTTCAGCCATACCACCATCCACTGAATAACCAGCGTTTTTAACTTCACGGCAAAATGTTTCTCTACCAGTTACGCAATATTCACAACGTCCACAAGATTGGAACATCCATGCAATACTTACACGGTCACCTATCTTTAGTGAAGTAACATCATCAGCTATTTTCGTAACAATACCTACACCCTCATGACCAAGAATACGGCCATCAGTGTTACCAAAATCATGATTCGCAACGTGTAAATCAGTGTGGCAAACTCCACAATATTCTACATCTACTAACGCTTCACCTGAGTGTAACGGACGTAATTCTTTTTCAATCACTTCGATGTTTGCTTTGCTGTTTTTATTAACCACTACTGCTTTCATATGTGATCTCCCCTTTAGTGTTTTAGCATTTTAATGAGTTTATCTCACAACTACTTTCTTCACTACTTTGGTTAGTTATTGTACCAAATTTAAGTGTTCAATCATCATTACATCTTCATCATAACATGACACTTCATAAACAACTTGTGAAATTATGAACAATATTTGAATCATTACACAAATCGGTCTTTATTTTAAATTTTTAAAAATGAGAGTTTATCATTGACTATAAGTAAGTCACATATTTCTAAAAGAAAATAAATTAACAAACTTCTTACCGATAAAAAAGCTCTTCACTCAATATTTTCTACATGTAAACACTTAGTTTCACAGTAATATCCTTTGCCACCAACATAAACTTTTTCTATTTTATTTTTGCTATTGGTTGCTAATTTAACTAATATTTCAGAAGGCGAGTGTAAAGAATAGCCTTGTTCAAATACATAGACTTCTTTTTGCAAGTAGTGCTGTTCATAAAGGTAGCAAGCTAATGCACCGTTTGAAGTTCCAGTCGCTGCTTCTTCATTGATGTCGTATAGCGGAGCAAAATTTCTGCATATAATTCGATTGTCATTAAAAGTATATAGATGCATCCCGACAACATTATAATACTTGCTGATTTCTTTAATTTTTTCAAAATTAGGTTGCAGTGCATGTAATTGTGTTTCACTTTTTATAGGAATTAAAATATCTTTTAAGCCCGTGGAGACAATTTGAATTGGGTATTTATTTTCTATATCTTTACTATCAAAACAGTCGATGAACTCGTTTGGAGATACAACATCATAGAATATCGGTTTATTTTGTTCCATGAATATGATGTCATCTTTTATAGTAATAGTAAGAACACCGCTGTTCGTTTCAATCGTATAGCGATTCCTGAAAAGTTTATTTAAATGCATCAGTATCGCGAAAGAGCCAATTGTGGCATGACCACATAAATCAACTTCTTCTTTTGGTGTAAAATACTCAAATTTATAATCAGCAATTTCAGATTCTGATATAAATGCGGTTTCCGCATAGCCCAGTTGTTTGGCTATTTCCATTTTTTGAGTAGTGGTCAATGTATTCTCAATAAATACCACTCCTGCTTTATTTCCGCCTTTATGATCCTTGCTAAATGCACTTGCAACATAAACAGATATTTTCATAAGACACCTTCCTCACTTATAGTAAATTGTAGTATAGAAAGCACTACATATAAATGCTATTGGATAAATTATCTATAAATTAAGAGACAAACTATTTTTAGTATTTGAACTCTCCAAAAATAGTTTGTCTACAGTCTGAAAGCTCTTCATTTGAAGAGCTTTTTTTATATTCGCTTCATCGAAATCGTTTCACGTATACTTTGTAAATTTTTTAGAGTTTCCTCTTGTCGTTGCAACGACAACCCTACATACAAAGTATCTAATAAGCTTAACTGTGTTAATCTTGATGAACTTGCTTCTGTGCGGAATTCAGTCTCACGTGTTGATGTATATAACGTTATATCAGCAAGTTGACTTAATGCTGATTTCTTATAGCTCGTAATCGCAATAATTTTGGCTCCTCTTGCTTTCGCTACTTCTAACGCTTCAAGTAATCCTTTATTGCTACCAGAATGAGAAATACCAATAACAACTGAATTTTCCGAGAGTAAACCTGCCCCCATAATTTGAAAATGCGAATCAGTATGAGCGATACAAGAAATACCCGTTCTCATAAACTTATGATACGCATCCATTGCAATAATACCAGAGCCACCATTTCCATAAAACTCAATTCGACTTGCTTCTTGTAAGGCTCGTACAGCCTGCTCAAGTGCCGTTTCATTAAGCAAATGTAAAGTATCTTGCAGTCCTGTAATATGCGAATGAAAAACTTTTTTAGCAACAGTTACCATACTATCTTCTGCTGATACCTCTTCATGGATATTTTGCATCGGTGTATGTACAATTTCACGAGCTAATGTAATCTTTAAATCTTGAAAACCTTGCAAACCAAGGTTTTTACATAAGCGGAATATCGTAGCTTCGGAACTATTCGTAACTTCAGCTAATTCTGTAATAGATTTATGTACAACATCTTGTGGATGTTTCAAAATATGTTCGGCAATACTTCGCAATTTCGGTGATAAACCATTTAACGAAGCCTGAATCTTTCCAATCCCACTTCTTGTACCAGGCATAGCATATCCTCCCCTTCCATCGTAGCTTTATCCTGTAAAAACCGATTAGTTAAACTAATCATCAGTGGGGATGGTCCTCCACTGATTAGAGTTTCACTTTATTGTACCTAATTATCGAAAGAAGAAAAACCTATATTAGGGATTACTATAATTTTTAATTGCTCCTATGTATTCTGTCATACGATATAACAGAATTATTCATACTTATGAGTAATTCTCCCCATGTTTCACTGCGTATAATGCGGCTTGCGTACGATCATCCACTTCCAATTTAGCTAAAACGTTTGAAACGTGTGTTTTCACAGTTTGTTCTGTAATATGAAGTTCTGCTGCAATCTCCTTATTGCTTCTTCCTTTTGCAATTTCGCGAAGTACCTCTTGTTCTCTTTTCGTTAACATTGAAAAAGGATTTTCTATTTCCTTCTTTACTGCGGAACGCCCCATTAATGCAGGTGTTACTTTCGGGTGAAAATTCGCATTTCCTTGCTGTACTGCAATAATAGAAGCGACAAGTTGCTCAGGTTGTACTTCTTTTAATTGATAACCATCTGCTCCAGCTTCAAGTGCTGGTATAACATAATCTTGCTCTGAAAAACTACTTAATATAAGTACCTTTATCGTCTCATCGTATTGCTTTAGACGTTTTGTTGCCTCAATTCCATCCATTTTCGGCATCGATACATCCATTAGTACGACATCCGGTCTTTCTTTTTGCACGAAATGTAATGCCTCTTCGCCATTTTCCGCTTCCCCAATAATTTCAAATTCTTCTCTCGTTTTCAAAAAGAATACAAGTCCTCTTCGAACGATATGATGATCCTCAACTAGTAGCAATTTAATCTTCAATCTTATTCTCCCCTTCAAATCGGCAATTGAATTTCTATTTTTGTACCCTTTTTCAGCTCCGTTATAATTTGAAACGATCCCTTCATTAATTGAATACGTTCCTTCATACTTTTCAGACCAAGTGCTGATTCCCTTACTTGTTCTTGTATAAATCCTATTCCATTATCTTCTATGTAAAAATGTAACTGGTTATTTTCTATTTTTAAAAGAACATGTACCTTTTCACACGAAGCATGCTTTTTACAATTATGTAGCGCCTCTTGGCTAATACGCCATAAAACTTCTTCTATTTCATCCCCAATTGAAACCATCCCATCAATTCGAACTTCCACTTGAACTCCTAATAACTTCCCGTAATTTTGAATTGCTTCTGCTAACCCTTTCTCTAATCCTTCAGGTCTTAATTGCCAAATTAATAGAGTCATCTCTTGTAATGCTTCTTGTGATAATTCTCCAATATAACTTAACATCTCTTGCAATTCTCTATCTTGCGTCATATTCAGAGTACCTTTCGCTGTTAGCATAATAGAAAATAACAATTGTTTTACTGAATCATGTAAATCACGTGCAAGTCGATTTCTTTCCGCTACCACTACATATTTACGTTCTTTCTCAACTAACTGAATACGTTGTATTGTCGTTCCAATTTGAAATGCAATTGATTCTAATAATGCTAACTCTTCCTCTGAAAAATGAGTCTTATGAGGTGCAGCCACATTTAGTAGACCAAATTTTTCTGATCCAGACCTAAGCGGAATTGTCGCATGATGTGTAACATCTTCTGTCTCTCCCCAATTACATTCAATTGCATCTTCTATTCGCTTACATTCAATAATATTAGTCGCTTTTTCCAATCTCCCATTTACAAAACGTTCTACACACCAACAGTTTCCTTCACACATCGGCTTCTTCTCTTGCCACGTAAGAGCTTCTGGTAAATTTTCGTCTACAAGCATGCTATGCTTTCCACTTTCATCAATAAAGAATATCCACCCTGTTTGTAAATTCATTACTTGTAACAATGTATGCAACACTTTTTCTAACATATCCTGTAAGTTTGTTGCTTCATTTAATAATTCAGCAATTTCTTTTAATGCTTCTAAACGATGCATCTCTTTTTCTTCAAAATTCATTTTCATCACCAACTACAATTATAACATTAAGAAATTTCTAAATTCTATAAATAAAAAAAGAACCGAATTCCTTCAGCCCTTTCTTTATATCAATCATTTTATTATTGTTATTCTATCCAATGTCGGAATCAGAATTTTTGTTAACAAACGATTCTACTTTAGCTGTCCGATAAAGATTGTCCACCATGGATATGCTGTAAACCTTCAGTAGTAACAACCATATTCGCTGCTGGCATTTGCACTTGATTCTTATGGAACATAGACATTAATTCAAATCTTACTTGTCTAGAAGTTTCAAAATAATCTTCTGGCTTTATTAAACCTGTAATACAAAATTCATAGCCAACATATTTCAAGTTAGGATTTAAGTCTGTAACACCGACGTATTTAAATGGTTCAACAGCCTCATCCTCTACTCTATAAAGAGTTTGATTCAATTTTTCATTGCATATAACACAGACTTCTTCTAACAATTCCTTCACTCTTGTTGGATCTTCCTGATAACTTACCGTGATGCGTTCAATTACACGCATCCATCCTTTATTAAAATTTTGTATCGTTCTAATCTCTCCGTGCGGGATGGTAAATAGTTTTCCTGACCATTCACGAATTTGCATAAAACGAATACTAATCTCTTCAATAGTTCCTGAATTTGTTCCGTTAAAAGTTACAAAATCACCAACTCGAAACTCTTTGTCCGCTAATCTTGCAAAACCTAATATAACATCTTTTAGCATCTGTTGTGCAGCAAAACCGATGACAACTCCAGCTATCCCTGCACCTGCAATAATACTTTTTATATCTACAAATTGGCTAATTAAATATATGATAAGACTGATGATAATGATATATCTAAAAATAGATCGAATTACACTTTGAATCGTCTGCTCTACCTCTTCATCAAAAAAGCTTGATTTCCTAAAAAACCAATCAATAATACGGTTTATTACAAACGAAATAATGATTAAAACTAAAGCAAATAGTAAAAATCTTAAAAGTAAAAACTCCCTTACATAATTAAAAAATTCTTCAGTATACGTTAATAAACTCATCCATCCACTTCCTTACTAATTAAGAAATTCATAATCGTCTCAGTTTTTTCTAGGAAAATCTATTATCCTAATCTAAAATGCCACTACCCTTACTATGTATTTTGACTTTATTACTAATTCAGTTTATACAGTATGTCTAGATGTTCTTTTCCTTTCCCTTTAAATATACCCTTTTTAATAACCTAAGGGGGAGCAAATCGTGAAATTTTTTCAACGTTACAACTTTATTCAGCTCATTACGATTTCAACTCATTTATTCATTAACTACGTAAAAAAAGAGCTGAATTTATCAGCTCTTTTATTCGATATTAATTGTTGTCTTACTGCTTTTTTCTTCTTTCAATTTTGGCAATTCAATTGTCAACACGCCATCTTTATAATTTGCTCTAACATTTTTTTCCTCAACTTGTTTAAAACTAAAGCGTCGAGTTACAGAACCTATAGAACGTTCTTTACGAATATATGTGCCATTCTCATTTTTTTCTTCTACTTCATTATGGTTAGTTGCTTGAATCGTTAATACATCTAGTTCAAAATCAACTTGAATGTTTTCTTTTTGAAAACCTGGTAAATCTGCTTTCACAGTATATTTATCAGATTGCTCATGAACATCTACTTTAAAAGTATCCATGTTCAGTGGCTTAAAGAAAGCATCTGTCATCCCTTCTAATAAAGAAGGCCCAAAATCAAAAATACCATTTTGACGTTTTGTTATCTCTGGAAATAAATTACGCATATTTTTTCCTCCTTATTATTTATGAATGAAAGATTATCTCTTTCTGCCTTTATTATAACATTTGGTCAAAAAAGGTCAAAGTTTTTGTTTGACCTTTTTTGATGTATATTTTACCAAATAAAACACATGAGATATTTGACATCTCTTACATTTATAAAGAGGAATATATTTATATAATAACGAATAGTTTATATGCTCTTATTTTTCCTTAATGAGGTTACCTACAATGGGGTATATCGAAGAAATTAGAGAAGTTGTCGGATCAAGACCACTCAATTTATTAGGCGTTGCGGTAGCTGTTTTCAATGAACAAGGACAAATAAAAGAGACCTTTTTTAAAGGCCTCTTTTTTCACTTCACTTCTGCATGTAGGCATGACTTAAAATGTCCAAGTGCATATTCATGCCCTTGTGCATTAAAAGATGCAACCGCCTTTTCATAAACAACAATTTTAAACCCTTTATTATAAGCATCTACTGCTGTATGAAGAACACAAATATCAGTACAAACACCTACAAGATGAACTTCTGCTATTCCTCTTTCTCTTAGCTTCATCTCTAAGTCTGTTCCTGCAAATGCACTATACCGTGTTTTATCCATGTAATATACATTCTCTGCATTTTTATATGTTTCGTACACATCTTGTAATTCACCAAACAAATCTCTTCCATTTGTACCAGCTATATTATGAGGCGGGAATAACTTTGATTCTGGATGATATACATCATTTTCTTCATGTTTATCAATAGCAAAGACAACGTAATCTCCATTTTCAATATATTGCTTCGTTATATGTACAATTTCCTTCTCAATTTCCTGTCCTGGTTTCCCGCATGTTAAAGCGCCTTTCTCAGCTACAAAATCATATGTATAATCAATATTTATAAGAGCTCGTTTCATTACTATCTCTCCTTCTCCTGTTTCACAGTAAACAATAGAAAATTTGTTATTACGACATCGTATGTACTATTCGACATTTCAAATGAAATACCTACATTTTTCTTGCAAAACTCACCTTAATCCGAGTTTATCATAAAGTGAAACTTTAATCATTGGAGAGGTTGTTCATCTCCAATGATTATCAGCCCTCATCAATCGTGCATTTACAGGCAGTTGATCTCCCACCTAATCTCCTCACCTATACCGAGTTTTAAGGTAAGGTCTTACTGCCCGTTAGTGCGGGATATAATAGATAAACAATGGTAAAACAAATAGCTCCTATTAACAAGTCATGAATTTGATAATTGAGCGTTATTTGCATAAACTCTTATATCGTAAACCAAATTACTGCCATCATTAGGCTAATCAAAATGATACGAATACACCGATTCACGTATTCAGCCTCTTTCTCTGTCATAAGTAACAAGTGATTTCTTCCTATTTAATTGTATTAGAAAATGAAATAAGTTATTCACTCTTGCACACTCTAGTCCAAACAAAAAAGCACACTACTTTTTGAGTAATGTACTTTTTATTCATATTAAGACGCTGGTTTTGTCTCAAATGTTGCTTGATTAAAACTAATAACCTTTCCTTTCGGGTCATTGTTTTCATACTGAACTGCAGTAATTGTATGACTACCTGTTTCCAGCGTTTTTTCTTTTAACTGCACTGTTGTCTGCGTTGTACTAGTTACTTGATGTTTATCCGTATACATTTGATCTACAAATACGAATGTTTCTTTATCACTTTGAAAATTAGAAAGTTCTAATTCAACTTGCTGAATTAACGTATCCTTTTTGATGAATACAGTCGGTATATTGCCGTTTTCAGAAGTACCATCTGGAGTAATAACTTTTACTTTCCCTTCTCCAATTGACATTGCTCCTTCAGGAAATACAACCATATTCTCATCACTTGCGTTTACAACTTGTTCTTCCTGTTTTGATTGCGCGTCCTCTTTTTCCTGTGGAGCACCGCAACCAACTAATAACAATACAGACAATCCAGTGATTATGAATTTTTTCAAAATTCATCCCCCCTGTAACTTCATTATAATTTATTATACAAAAATAACTTTTAAATTTTGAGACTACTTTCAACACTTTCATGAACAAATAGAATCTTGCTCACGATTAATGTATCATACTTTCCTTAATAGAACATTAATTTTTTTTATGAAATAAATAGTAATTCCCTCTTATCTATCATTTTAGCCCAACATATGAATTACATACCCTCAAAAATAAAAAGACATTGTTAGTTCAATGTCTTTTCTATACAGCAATTAAAAAACAAACGTTGTAATCTCATCTACTTCTTTTCTTGGAAGTTTCTTCGGTTTATCTTTCGGAAATCCGAGTGAAATAACCATATTTATTTGTTTTTCAGGCTCAATTTGTAAATATTGGCGCAGTTCATCTTGAGCTAGCAATACTGGCCCTGTCATTGGACAAGTACCAAGTCCCTTTGCATGTGCAGCTAACATTAAGTTTTGTGCCGCTAAACAGCTACTCTTAATGCCTTCTTCTTCCCAAACTGAATCTGGAACAAAAGCAATTGGATCAAATATCTTTTCACGGAACTTTGATTCATATGGTGTTGCCAAACATACGATTAATACTGGTGCCTCCGAGAAAGCTGTTGCATATGGTCCGAAAGAACGTGTAAGTAATTTCCCTGCTTTCTCTTCTCCATTTTCTGCTGCTTTTGTCGCAAGTTTATGTAATGCATCCCATGTCATTTGTTCAATTTCTTTAATCTTCTCTCGATTCATGATAACTAAGAATTCCCACGTTTGTGAATTCGTATCACTTGGTGCGTAACGAGCACAATCAATTATTTCTTTTATATCATTAGTAGATACTTCTTGATCTGTAAACTTTCTAACACTTCGTCTTCCGTGAATTACTTCTTTAAAATCTTCATAATTCATATATTAAATCCCCTTTTTACAGCGTTTTCAAAACTTGTCCTATGCTTGAATTATATCATGAAAAAAAGCCGGAAGAATACCAGCTTTTTTCTTCATAATTAATTTGTCACTTTAAATAAACGAATACTCTCTTCGTATGCAGCTTGTAGTTTTTTCGTAATTGGTCCTCTTTCACCAGCCCCGAACTGTTCATCACCAATTTGAACGACTGGGAATATTTCAAGCGGCGTCGCTGTAAAGAAGCACTCCTCAGCGTCATATACTTCTTGTAATGAAAACTCTCGTTCCTCTACATCGATATGTAACTCTTTCGCTAATGTAATTACGTAGTGACGTGTAATACCATGTAAAATGAAATGATCCGCTGGATGTGTAATCAACTTATTATTCTTCACGATAAAGAAATTGGAATGACACCCTTCAGTCACAATGCCATCTCGTACTAATATTGCTTCTTGATACCCTTGTTCATTTATTTTGTTTTTGATCATGATATTAGGAAGCAAATTTAAAGATTTTATATGGCAAAACTTCCACCTGATGTCCTCTTCTACTGTCACCTTAATCCCTGCCTCCATTGAAGCAACTGGTCTTGGGAACGAAACAAGATTTGCAAAATATGTCGGTTGTAAATCTGATTCATATACATGATTGCGCGGTTGTGCACCTCTTGATATTTGTAAATATACATTCCCATCTTCTTGAAATTGATTTTTTTTAATCATTTGATATAACTCTTCTACTAATTCTTCCTTCGTAAATGGTGGAATTAGTTTTATTTCCGCCATAGAGTTAAAGAATCGTTCCAAATGTAAATCTAATAAATGAGGCTTGCCATCGTATAGTCTAAATACTTCATAAATCCCATCACCAAATTGGAAGCCTCGCTCTTCTAATGCGACCATCGGCTGTTCTTCCTTCGTATTAATCATTCTCCCATTAAACAAGATCCAATCTTTATGAGTAGCTTTCATTCTTCCCCACTCCTTTATCACATGATTGATTTTATTGTACAACTTATGACACCCTGAAAGAAGGAATTTTCTGTATTTTCACAAACAAAAAATACATCACTTCGTAAAAGTGATGTATTTTATCATTTATTTAAGGAAATATTTTTCAATATCATCTAACATAAGGTTCGCAGCTTTAATACCGCCTGCTGTATTCCAGATTACCTCATCTACTTGGAATACTTTGTTATTTTTAGAAGCCTGTAGTTGCTTAAAGAGTGGATCTTCTGTCCATTCCTTTGCTAACGAATTTCCTTCATTATTCTTATCTGCATCTTTATCAGACGTGAAATAGAATAAGTAGTCTCCGTCCATATTTGGAATCTGCTCTTTTGTAATTCCTTTTATCGCAAAATCATCTTTATCTTGTAATGGTGGTCGTTTAAATCCAATATCATTTAAAACGACGCCCGAGAATGAGTTTTTTTGATAAATACGAACATCACCTGGCACGAAACGAATAATAGAAACTTTAGAATTTAATTTATCGCCTAACTTCTCTTTCATTCCTTCAATGCGTTTTTTATAATCATCAAGAGCTTTTTGCCCTTCTTCTTCTTTATTTACAGCTTTTGTATAAAGTATAAAGTTTTCTTTCCAATCACCGCGTAATGTTTCTGCATAAACAGTTGGTGCGATTTCTTTTAGCTGATCATATATTTTTTCATGACGCATTTTATTTCCGATAATTAAATCTGGCTTAAGCTTCATTACAGCCTCTAAATTAATATCACGTTCAGTTCCTACAACTTCCGTGTTTTTTAACTCTTTCGCTAAATGAGGATACCATTCATCACCAGCACGTGGTTTCGTAGTCCCCACTGGCGTTACGCCCACAGCTAGGAGAGCCTCTGCGCCTTCATTTGTTAAAACAACAACTTTTTTAGGTGTACCATTTACTGTCGTTTCACCCATTGCATGCTTTACCGTATATGAACCTTTTGCTTTCGCTGATATATTATTTTCTTTTTTCTCTTCTTTACTACATCCTGCAATTACAACCATGAGTATCATAATGCAGAACATAATTAGTTTTTTAGTATGTATCATATGTCCTCCCTAGATGAAATCGATTATCATTAACATTTAAAGATTAATGTATCTTACATACATTGTCAATGTATATCAGAAAACTTTTTTAATATATACTATTTAGATTCTATCCGCTTTTCTAATGTTTCTTTTTAAAACATAGTGCATAAGTATGAAAAATAATGTTGTTATTAAAATGCGTATCCTTGTTATACATAACAAGGATACGCATCCATATTGCACTATCATTTCAATTCCTAATATTGAGTATACTTAATATATGCTGAGTCATTATATACCCACTGATTTCCCCCAAGGTTTAACCAACCATTTTCATTTATATATACTAAATAAGATTCTGGAGAATTTAATTGGCGGATAACTGCAGATGTAGTTGATGGACCACTTCTTAAATTTACATTCATCCCTTGTATATATGCAACCCCAATCGGGCTTCCATCACTATTGCTTGTCTTTACAAAATTAATGTACGAAGGATCATTATACACCCATTGTCCATTCCCCAAATCTAGCCATCCGTTACTTTCCTGATATACAACGTAAGATTCTGGAGAATTTAATTGACGAATAACTGAGGAAGAAGTTGATGGACCATTTCTTAAATTTACATTTTTCCCAAGAACATAAGCGATTCCCTTCGTTTGAGGTGTCGGTTGTGGGTTAGGGGGTTGTGGATTTGGAGCTACTCCCAAAATAGCTGCTATTCCATTTGCATACGCTTGACTTAGATCTTCAATAAATTGTGGATTTTTTAATAAATTCGCATCAAACGCTGTATCAATAAAAGCAGTCTCAGTTAAAATTGCATCCATTGCGGTTTCTCTTAATACCGCATAATTTTCTTTTTTTGCTCCTCGATCACGAAGACCATATTTTGTTAATACAGGATTGACAGCTGTATGCATTTTTTGTTGCTTTGCATATGCAGTGCTGCTATTGGATAACGCATTATAAATATAACTTTCAAAACCTGTACCCCCGCCGCTATTAATATGAAATGAAATAAAATAATCCGCACTGAAAGCATTAGCAATATTAGCACGTTCCGATAAAGAAATAAACACATCACTATCACGTGTCATTTTAATTGTAATTGGGTAATTTACCGTTAAAATGTCTCGAACGCGTCTAGCAATTTGAAGTGTTAAGTTTTTTTCTACTAAACCATTACCAACAGCACCAGAATCATATCCACCGTGCCCTGCGTCTATAACAAGTTTCATTTTATTGCCCCGCCCCTTTCTTGTAATATGTTCGCATTTCTACTCGTCCTATTTTATGTGAAATGTACAAGTTCTGTTACAATTGCAAATAAAAAAACCGCCTTATGTAAGGCGGTTTCTATCATCTTGCTTTAACCAATTTAAAATAAATATATACGATTGATAGTGAACATAACGTATGCAAAATAAAATAAATAAAAGTGCTATTCCAACACCACTATAAAGTAAACCAAACTTTAAAAAAACATTTACAAGTGGTGGAAAGTTCATTAGATTTTGTAATGTACTAAGCATACAAAACATAATGAAAAAGACAGGGATGTATTGTAATTCATATGGCTTTTTTTTCTTACTCATTCTTTTCCGAATGATTATATGACATAATTCTGCTACTATAAAGCACCCTCCAATTAATACAAGACCAGAAGTCATCGTCATACATCCACCTGCCTTATATTTATTGTATCGCATAAATAATCATCGTTATATTTTCTTTACATACTCTTCATCTTCTGAAGTAAAACCAAAACTCTCTATGAAAGACTTCGCCTTTTCTGTTAATTTCTCTTGTAGCACTTTTATTTCTTTCACATTTCTTTGTTTCATCATTTCTTCAAATGTAAAATACGTATTTGTACCATAACCGTAACCTTGGTAATCAAAATGAATAATTAGCTGTGATAAAACAGCCCGTTCCTCTTGTACACTATAATCTATTACACCAATATATGTATCATCAACTTTCACACAGTACTGTACCTTTTTCTCACCTAAACTATGCGATTTAAACATTTCTTTAACAACGCTTTCATTTTCTACAGTAACTTTCTCAAACGTAATCATATGTTGTCCATCCTTTTACTATTATTGTATCAATAATACTTCCTATTTATGAAAAAAACCTTAAGACCGTATGCGATCTTAAGGTTTTTCTAATTAAACTAAGCTATACGCACGTTTTGTTTCTTCATGGAACTTATTCGTATCGTATTTATGCTCAACATAAATTTGGTGCCATACCATAAACGCAAGTACAGTCCAAATTTTACGGCTATAATCGCCTTTATCTGCACAATGTGCTTCCAGTAAGTTTAATACATACTGTTTGTCGATTAAATGCTCTGTCTTACTTTCGTTTATAATATTTATAGCCCAATCATGCATTTCGTCTTTTAACCAGTGACGAATTGGTACTGGGAATCCAAGTTTTTTACGATCTAATACGTGATCTGGAACGATTCCGCGTGCTGCTTCACGTAAAATAGCTTTCGTAGTTCCGTTAGCAATCTTAAATTCAGTTGGAATTTTAGATGCAACATCGAATACTTCTTTATCTAAGAACGGTACACGAAGTTCTAATGAGTTTGCCATTGTCATTTTATCAGCTTTTAATAAAATGTCACCGCGTAACCATGTGAACATGTCAATGTACTGCATTTTACTTACATCATCATAATCTTTAATCTCGTTATACAATGGTTTCGTGATATCCATATAGTTAACACTTTCATTGTAATACTTCATTAATTCAGCTTTTTCTTCTTCACGGAAGATTTTAGCATTTCCATAGTAACGCTCTTCAATTGGTGTACATCCACGCTCTAGGAAGCTCTTACCTTTAAATCCTTCTTTAAGAGCACCACTTAATGCTTTTAGAACGCTCTTACCTGGGCTAGGAATGTAAGAGAACATTTTTAGTGAGTTTGGCTCACGGTAAATGTTATAACCACCAAATAGCTCGTCTGCGCCTTCACCAGAAAGAACAACTGTTACATGTTTACGTGCTTCTTTCGCAACGAAGTACAATGGTACAGCTGCTGGATCAGCTAAAGGATCATCCATATGCCAAATGATTTTTGGGAACTCATCCATAAATTCTTTCGCTGAAATGAATACGTTATGGTTTTTAACGCCTAATTTCTCAGCAGTTTCTTTCGCAACATCAACTTCACTGAAACCACGTTGCTCAAAACCAACAGAGAATGTTAAAAGATTTGGATTCATTTCTCTTGCGATAGAAGCGATGATAGATGAATCGATACCACCAGATAAGAATGAACCTACTGGTACATCACTACGCATATGCACTTTTACTGAATCATATAACACATCACGAATTGCTTGGATATGCTCCTCTTTCGTTGCACTTGAAGCGTTGAAATAAGGTTTCCAGTAGCGATGGATTTCCATCTCTTTACCGATTTCTTTTACGAAATAATGACCAGGCTCGATTTTATTAACATCAATTGTTAACGTTTCTGGCTCTGGACCATATTGGTACGTAAAGTAATGTTGTAGTGACGTTGGATTAACGCCTTTATCTTCCATCACATGCATAATACTTTTCTTCTCAGATGCGAAGAATGTAGTATCACCTTGTTGTGCGATGTATAAAGGTTTAATACCGAAGTGGTCACGTGCACCGAAAAGTTTCTTTTCCTCACGATCCCAAATCATAAATGCAAACATACCACGAAGGTAGTCTACACATTTTTCTTTCATATGTGCATACAATGCAATGATAACTTCTGTATCAGATTGCGTTGCAAACGTTGCACCTTTTTCAAGTAACATTTCACGTAATTCTACATAGTTGTAAATTTCACCATTAAAAATAATTACATATCGATCATTTTCATAAGTTAGCGGCTGATGTCCTGCCTCTAAGTCAATGATGCTTAAACGGCGGAAGCCAAATTGTACATGTTCATCACGAAAATATCCTTCGTCATCTGGACCACGGTGGAAAATCATCGTGTTCATATTTTCAAATTGATGTTTTTCTGTTTCTGAAAACTCTCTAGGGTTTTCACATAAACATCCTACAAAACCACACATACTTCTTACCCTCTTTCAGTTTTCATTCTGTCTCTATACTACTATATCAACCCTATTTATACTAGCATAATCAACTGAATATGGCGACCAAAAACTATAAAAAAATCACTCCATTTCACATTTTTAACAATTTTTTATGAAAACATGAAAACTAGGCACTCACCTTTCTCCGCTTTTGTCATATGATATTGCAAATTGATTTCTAGGAGGGAATACCATGAGTGAAGAAAAAAAAGATTCTTCTCGCCCACCGGTTCGTAATTACTTAAAGCAAATTGATGATTTCTTCGAGCAAACACCTCTTCGCAATGTAATCGCTGATTTAAATCATTTTTTCCAAAAAGGAAACCGTTTATTAACATTCCCTGTAGATTTATATGAAGTTGGTGAAGAACTCGTTGTTACAGCTGAACTACCAGGTATACAAAAAGAACAAATCCAAATTGAAATACAAAGTGAATACTTAAAAGTCTCTGTAAAAGAAGAGATACTTGAAGAGGAAGAAGAACAAACATCCCATAACTATTATCGCCGAGAACGTTCCATTTCAGAAGCATCAAGATTGATTAAATTGCCGTATTCAATTAATAAAAAAGCGGCAAAAGCTTCTTATCAAAACGGCGTATTAGAAATTCGTGCACCGAAACTTCCCCAGCAACATGACATTTTATCGATAGACTAATACAAAAAAAAATAAGGGTGCTATGCACCCTTATTTTTAACCCACTAATCGCTTCATATCACGTATAATGTCTTCGTATGGCGTATTACTAATGCCACTATACTTTTTCATTACTTTTCCGTTTTGATCAATTAAATAAAATGATGTCCCATGCATGACCTGACCGTTCTCCGGCTTATCAACAAGTGATTGGAAATTATCTTTTGAAAACTTTGTAATATCTTCTAACGAATACCCCGTTAATAAATTCCAGTTACTAGTATCCTCTGTAAACTTTTGAATAAAAGCTTTCAGATTTTCTGGCTTATCAAGGTCTGGATCTACACTAAATGAAACAAACTGAACGTCTAATTTCTCTTCTTTTGCCATCTTTTGAAGCTTGGCCATATTTGCAGTCATTGGTGGACAAACTGTCTGACAATTTGTAAACATAAAATCTGCAACCCAAACTTTCCCTTTTAAATCTTTTGTACCAAATTTCTTTCCATCTTGATTTGTAAATTGGAAGGTTTCTAAATCCCAATTTAATGGTTTACGAAGCTTTGAACCTGATTCACTACATCCAGCAAGTACAAAGAGACAAAATACAACCATAAGACCAATTATTTTTTGATAACGCTTCATTTATAAACCTCTTTTCTCTATCCTAAATTTAAATAGGTTATGTTTATAATAACAAAAGTTAACACTACGAGAAAATTGTTTACTACATTTGTTCACGAAATCGTACGAATTTACGTATGTTACTTCTTTATTTCAAGCGAATTACTAGACAAAATATATTTTTTTACTATTATTTCTCTAAATAAAAGTGATAAAACTAATTTCATTGTTACTTTTGTAAATACCTCTCCCTATTTTTTAACAATTCCTTAAACATTAATCCATGTTTTACACTGTATTCCTTAACAACATTTCGGTACAATACAAATACAACGATTTTAAATGAGGTGATGTTCATGGCAAAGCGCTATGAAAATATGGATAATGTTAGTACAAAAAAATCAATTCGCTCTTTTTTACGCTGGCGTAAAGAACGAAAGCAAAACAAAAAAGATTTTTCTTTCTTAGTAGAACAATCACCCGTTAAACAAAGTGCATTTTTGCAAAGTAATGTTGAAAAAACGACTATCACATGGATTGGGCATTCCACTTTTCTTATCCAAACGAATGGACTTAGTATATTAACAGATCCAGTATGGGCTAATAAATTAAAGCTAGTTCCAAGACTTACAGAACCTGGACTCTCTATAGAAGCACTACCTAAAATTGATATTGTCCTTATTTCACATGGTCATTATGATCATTTAGATTTTTCAACTCTTCGTCAGTTGAATGATGATGTTCTATATCTTGTACCTATTGGATTAAAAAAATTATTTACTCGTAAGAGATTTAAACATGTAGAAGAGTATAAATGGTGGGAAAGTACGATAATTAACGAAGTTTCTTTTCACTTCGTACCTGCTCAGCACTGGACGAGAAGATTCTTATTTGATATGAATACGTCTCACTGGGGCGGATGGATTATTGATAATGAAACGACTATGGAAACCATATATTTTTGTGGCGACAGTGGCTATTTCCAAGGTTTCAAAGAAATTGGTGAACGCTTTTTAATTGATATTGCTCTTATGCCCATTGGCGCTTATGAACCAGAATGGTTTATGAAAGTATCTCATGTTTCACCTGAAGAGGCCGTGCAAGCTTATTTAGATTTAAACGCTACACATTTTATACCAATGCATTACGGAGCTTTTGCACTCGCCGATGAAACACCTCGTGAAGCAATAACTAGACTTCGAAATAATTGGAATTTGCGCATGTTACCGTGGGAACAACTGCATGTACTCTTTTTAGGTCAAACTTTTATTTATAGTAACGCAACAAATGATAAGCAAATAAACGAAAAAATTGAAACTTTACATGTGTAACGTAATGACTGATTTTCTATATCCAACATATAATATAGAAAATCCTATAGTGAAACTTTAATTAGTGGGATTTCTTCATCCCCACTGATTATTTGCCTTCACCAATCAAGCTTTTACGGGCAGCCCGCTACCTAACCTCTTTGCTCCAGCTAAATTTGAGGTAGAGAGTTTTACTGTCCGCAAATAGCGGGATAAAGGGTGTTTTCTATGAATGAATATTTACAGACTCGCTATATCATTAGCGGTAGTGCCTGTGTAGCTCTTCTTATTTCTTACTTTCTATTTACATAAAAAAGCTACTTGAAATATATTTTCAAGTAGCTTTTTTATTACTCTGCTAAATACATAAATCCGATTGCGCCCGGACCTGTATGAGTACTAATAATAGGCGTTGTATAAAAAATTTCTGATTGAGCAAATCCACTCACTTTTTCAACCGCCGCTTTCATACTTTCAGCTAAAGGAATTGCTTTCGCATGCGGAATTGCAACAGCTTTTACGACTTTTCCAGCCGTATCTTGCTCAAATAACTTAGCTAATGTTTTTACAATTTGGCCTTGGCTACGAACTTTCGTTACAGGATTATAAACACCGTCTTCAAGACTAGCAATTGGCTTTATATTAAGTAGCGAACCGATAAACGCTTTTCCTTTACCGATACGTCCACCCTTCACTAAGTTTTCTAATGTATCCACTACTACATATAAACGAGTATTCTTTCTTACTTCATCTACACGTTTTAAAATTTCTTCTAGTGAGCGTCCGTCATTTGCCATTTTTGCAGCTTCAATTACTTGATATGCTAAAGCATGTGTAATAAATTGAGAATCAACAACTGTTACTTTTGTATCAGTCATTGATGCAGCGCTATTTGCAGTTGCTACAGTACCGCTCATTCCACTTGTCATATGGATAGAAAGGACTTCGCTTCCATCTTCCCCTAGCTTGTCATACATTTCTACAAATGTACCCATAGCTGGTTGTGATGTTTTTGGTAATTCCTCTGATTTAATCATTTCTTCAATAAATTCGTCAGGTTGTAAATCAACGCGATCTAAATATGTTTGTCCATTTACAGAGATTGATAATGGTAAAACATGAATGTCATACTTTTCGATTACGTCTTGTGATAAATCTGCCGTTGAATCTGTTACAATTTTAATTTTTTGCATACTATACTTCTTCCCTTTCCAATACGCTCTCCTTGTTATTATACTAGTATTCCCATTGCTTTCAACAATTTGGAACGAAATTTCATCAAATTAATTATATTTTCATATCTAAAATGAAAAAGACAGAGTTTACTAACCCTGTCCGTACTTCGTATCATGCATTTTTTTCAAGGGTATTTGTTTTATATACATTTAAATAATCATTCCACTTCAAACAATTTTGTAAATATTCACGGAAAGAATACGAAAATCTTGGGTGTTTTTGTCTTTGAATTTTTGCAATAAATAATTGAAGACGAGACTGAATTAGAAACGATAATGGATGCTGTGCCTGTAGGACAGGGATTTCGAATATTTTAATGCAATCCCCTGTTGAATGAGTGAAATAAAAACTTTTCGTAATCACAATATCAATCCTCTTTTTCATTGGATTTTTGAACTTCCTCTACTTTGCGCTGTAACACGTTGTTTAAAGTGGAGTAAAATCAGACTTATATGATTTCTGTAGTCCTTATGGCTAGAAGATTTATACTCTATTCATCTCCACCTAATTCACCTTCCCGTCCTAAATATCTCTGAGACGGGAATCTCATTATCCATCAATTGTTTAATACATTTAGTATAAGCTTATAAAAGCGCAAAGTTTGTCTAAATTTTGGAGATTCTATAATTTTTTTCTTCTATATATTGTATACGTTTATAGCTATAGTATAACAAATAAATAAAAAAGTGCCTTTATAACGAGGCACTTTTCGACTGCATTTCTTCTCTTTTCTTTTTCCTCTTACTAACAACCTTTGATAACGCAATACTTACTTCATAAATACAAATAAGCGGCACTGCAACTAAACTATGAGATAAAAAGTCTGGCGGTGATATACAAGATGCAATGATAATTAATGCTACGTAAGCATACCTTCTTATTTTTATTAAAAATTCCGCCGTAAGTATTCCAATACTAGTTAAAAACATTACAACGACTGGCAATTCAAAAATCACAGCAAATGGAACTGTTAAATTAAGTACAAAATGAAAATACTTTTCTGTCGTAAACATCGTATTAAACATTTCATTACCTATCGTAGTTAAAAAGTGAAATAGAAACGGCATTACAATGAAATATCCAAAACATAAACCTGCGAGAAATAATATAGACAATACCGGTATATACATTATTGTCATCTTTTGTTCATTTGGATGTAAACCCGGTTTTACAAATAACCAAATTTGTATAGCAGCAAAAGGAATTGTACAAACGATAGCAAATACTGTAGCAATCGAGAAAAAAATCCACAATACATCACTTGGACCGAGAACAGTTAATTTCATTGGTAAATCTTTTACAAGCCAAAAATAAATATCCTTTGTAAAAGTAAATCCAATAATTAAAAATAGTACAAAGGATAACACCGTATATATTACTCTTTTTCGAAGCTCAACAATATGTTCTACTACGCTCATTTCCCGATCTTCCATCTCGTTCACCACACTTTATTTATCCATTACAAGGAAAATACACTACATTTTTTCTTTCTTTTCCTTTTCTTGAAATGCGTCATCTGTCAATTCTTTCGTTGATTTTTTAAACTCTTTTAACGTTTCCCCTAAAGCCTTCCCGATTTCCGGCAATTTTTTAGGTCCAAATAAAATGAGTACTGCTACTAAAATTAAAATTAACCCTGGAAAGCCAATATTTGAAAACATTTCCCCATCCCCTTTATTAGTAGTTTCCTTGTCCTACTATTACATAATTTTATTTTGTCAAAAAAGTTTGAAAACGTCAACAAATCCATTGTCTTTTATCAAAAAAATTCAAAAATATAATCAATTATACAAATTTCATTTTCTATTGCTCTTGTGTATGATATGGTAAGGGAAATGACATATTATTTTATGATAGTAGAAAGGATTTGCATTATGACTGAAAAAATGACACGAATGACCCAATTTGTAAAAGAAGAAATTGCAAATGCAATTACACATGGTATCGGTG
This sequence comes from Bacillus sp. 2D03, assembly GCF_003946765.1. Taxonomy (NCBI): domain Bacteria; kingdom Bacillati; phylum Bacillota; class Bacilli; order Caryophanales; family Bacillaceae; genus Bacillus; species Bacillus sp. 2D03. The sequence goes on from NZ_RPSJ01000003.1 coordinate 278,621, forward strand.
CCATTTTAAGCATCCCTGCCTTAATCATATTGATTATTCATGCTTCTAAGCACGGTACCGCATCAGCTGTAGTTGCATTTACTGTTTATGGTGTAAGCATGTTCTTACTGTACTTGTTTTCAACATTGCTACATAGCATTCATCATCCTAAAGTAGAAAAAATATTTACTATTTTAGATCATTCAGCCATTTACTTATTGATTGCTGGCACGTATACTCCTTTTCTACTTATTACACTTCGTGGCCCATTAGGATGGACGTTGCTTGCTATAATATGGACACTAGCAATCGGAGGTATCGTCTTCAAAATTTTCTTTGTACGTCGCTTTATAAAGGCTTCAACTTTATGTTACATCATTATGGGTTGGCTCATAATCGTTGCCATTAAACCACTTTATGAAAATCTAACTGGACATGGTTTTTCACTACTTTTAGCAGGTGGAATTTTATATTCTGTCGGAGCTATATTCTTCCTTTGGGAAAAGCTACCTTTCAACCATGCCATATGGCACCTGTTCGTTTTAGGTGGTAGTGCGATGATGTTCTTCTGTGTACTCTTTTATGTCTTACCTACAGCATAATAAAAAAGGATTCAGCTTACTATAAGCTGAATCCTTTTTTATTACTTATGTAATTGTGATGCGATAACTTCCTGTGTATGCTTCGTTAATTCTTTAATATCCATATTCGCATAATCTTCAGGTGTAATCGGCTTAGAAATTGTTACTGTTGCATGAGCTGGCTTCATACGATTTCCATTCGCTTCAAACATCTTATATGTACCATCTAACGTTACAGGTAAAATTGCTACACCTGACTTTACTGCAAGATGAAAACTACCAGCCTTAAACTCTCCAACTTCGCCACCCTTACTTCTCGTTCCTTCAGGGAAAATTACGATAGAATGTCCATTCTTTAATAGTTCAATTCCATCTTTAATCGCTTGAAGAGATTGACGACGATCGCTACGATCCATAAATACACAATTCATAAGTTCCATCCAAGTTGGTACAACTGGGAACTTTTTAATCTCTGCTTTTGAAACGAATCCAATTGGTTTATTTAAGTAACCTAGTAAAACAGGGATATCCATATTACTTTGGTGATTACTTACAACTAGTACTGGCTTGTCTTTCGGAACATTTTCAAGTCCTTTCACTTCTACTGCCCCTCCAGCTACACGTACCATTTTCTTACCAAACCAATTTGTCGTTTTATACACAGCATTATCTTTTTCTTTTGGCGCCATCGTATTTACTTGTCTTTTAAGACGCCACATTCTCGGTGTAATCGCAATTACGATTAAAATTAAATAAAAGATTTTAAAAAACGTTTGAATCATACAGAACCCCCACCTATTATCATTCCGACCTTCATTATACTAGACAAACGAAGGAAAAAGAAGAAAAAAAGTCCAAACAGCAAGTGTTTGGACTTTTTAAGCATTCTATATTAGAAACGTTTTGCTAATTCACGAGCATTAGCAATTGCTGCTTCTTTAATTTCTTGTGCTTTTTCAGGGTTTGCATTCATACCTTCAACTGCGATATATTCAGTATCATTTACACCGACAAATCCTAATACAGTCTTTAAGTGATTGCGACCGAAGTCTACAGCTGCGTATGCTCCTTCAGAATATACGCCACCTGTTGCCTGAATGTGAAGTGCTTTTTTACCTTCTAATAAGCCGACTGGACCATTTTCAGTATATTTGAATGTTTTACCTGCGATTGCTACGTTATCTAAGTATGCTTTTACTACTGGTGGATAGCTAAAGTTCCACATTGGAGTTACGAATACATAACGATCTGCATTCATAAATGTTTCTAAGTTTGTGTTCATTGCTGCTACTTTTTGTTGTTGAACTTCAGTTAAAGCTTCAAAGCCTTCACCTGCTGCAAATTTACCCCAAGCAGCAAATACATCTGCATCAATTGCTGGTACTGTAGTATTGAATAAATCAATTGTTACAACTTCGTCTTGTGGATGTTCATTTTTATAAGCTTCGATGAAAGCTTCCCCTACTGCCATTCCGAAAGAACCTTCTGCTGAATTTGGATTTGCTGTAATAAATAGTACTTTTGTCATTGTATTCTCTCCCTTTTTTCTCTTTATCTTTAATTCAAGATTTATTTTTTAAAAGTTAACAACTTACCTTATGTAAGTATAATACAAAAAGTTTTAATCAATGTCAATAAAAAATAGCTACTTTTTTTTCGTAAGTTAATGATTTACTTTGTTTCCTTAAAATTTAGTATACAGATATTAAGAACTCTTTCATATAAAAAGGCTACCTCTACAACTTATAGAGATAGCCTTCTATTACATATTATTTTTGAAATACATGTTTTACTTTTTCAGCTGGAATATTACTTCCGCCTCTACCTTTTACATCTTCAATCATCATTGTAATGACCATATCTGGTGAATTTAAATCAAATGCAGCGAACCAACCTAGTTCTTTTCCTTCGGCCTCTTTTGATACTTTTAATTCCGCTGTACCTGTTTTTCCAGCAAGAGTCATGCCATCAATTTTAGCAATTTTCCCTGTACCATCTGGATCATTAATTACTTTCGTCATTGCAGTTTTTAATATATCCTGATTTCCTTTAGAAATTACATTTTCTTTCCAAGCTTTTGGTTGTTTATCTGTTTTAATAATATACGGTGACGGAATCGCTCCATCATTTACAATTGGCGCATACGTTAAAGCTAAATGAAGAGGAGTCATTAATACTTGTCCTTGTCCATATCCTGTATCTGCCATTTGAATATCATTTTTAATGCCGTCATTTGCAATTTTAGAAGCAGGGAATCCATATTCAATTGGTAGTTTCTCATCGAATCCGAATTTTTTTGCTTCACTCATAAACTTGTCTTTTCCGATTTTTAAAGCTTCTTGTGCGAAGTAAATATTATCCGAGTATTTCATCGCCTTATCAAGATCAATCGGATTTGCATCTTTCACACGCGTTACATAGTAATTACCCCAAGAAGAATCTTTTGTCCATTTTAATCCTTCAATTTTCAACTCTTCTTTTGGATCAATCGTTTTCGTTTCAAGACCAATTGCAGCTGTAATAGGTTTAAATACAGAACCTGGTACCGACAATTGTGTAAAGCGATTTGTCATTGGTTTTTTCAGATCATTATTCCACGCTTCGCGTTGTGCCTTTGATGTCCCTCGTGCAATTATATTAGGATCATATGCTGGACTACTTACTAGTGCAATTGTTTCTCCACTTTTCGGATTAATTGCTGCACTTGAACCAGCTTCGCCCTTCATTTCATTATACGTTTTTTCTTGAACAACACTATCAATAGTTAAAGTTACATTTTCTCCATCAACAGCATCTGTTTTTGCTAAATTTTTAATTTCTTTTCCTTGCGCATCTTCTACAAAGACACGGCCACCTTTTTTACCGCGTAGCTTTTCCTCTAATACTTGCTCTAAGCCAGCTTTACCAACTGGGTCATCAGCTTGATAGCCTTTCTTTTGTAGCGTTTTTAAATCTTCAGCATTTACCTTTCCAATATAACCAGTCAGATGAGCTGCCGCTTCCCCTAACGGATATGTACGAACATTTACAGGTTTTGTTGAAACACCTGGTAAATCAATGTACGTATTTTGTGTTGCCCCTTCAGGCAAAATTCCAATTGGTACGAGATACCCTGGTTTTACCCATTTAGCAGCTAATTTTTGATCAATTTCTTCTACAGACATATTTAATAACTTCGCTACTGTTTCTTTCGTCTGCGGAGCAGTATCCCCTAACTTTTCAGGAATCAATCCGATTTCAGAAGCTTTCCCATTCGTTGCAAGACCTTTTCCATTACGATCGTATATTTCACCACGTTTTGGCTGTGTTGTCTGCATACGCACTTTACTATCTTTCGTCATGCCAGGGAAAATAAAATCAGGAGTCCAATCTATTTTCCAAGATTCTTTATCTCCATCTTTTTCTTTCACCATTTTTGCTTCATGACCAAATGTGATTTTACCACCAACTGTATCCATGCTTACTTTAAAAGGAACAGGACCTTCATCTTTTTTATCTTCTTTTACTTCCCCTGGTTCTACCTTTAAGTCTTTCACTTCGATACCAGAATAAATTTTTTCATATTTCTCAGTAAACTCTTTCTTTGAAATATCTTTTTTTGCATTTTTTGATAGTTGATCATACATATCTGCAAATTTTTGTTTATTCCACGCTTTTACATATGTATCAAACGCTTCTTGTGGTTTTTCTTCTTTACCACATCCAACTAACATGAATGTTAAGCAAAGAAAAAGAATCCCCCATATCTTTCTCAATCGATTCTCCTCCTCTTTCTATATTAGTACTTTTGAAAATTTTAGCATTTTTACATGCTACCTATCATTATAGCACTATCGAATCTCATCTATAAACTTATATTGGTGAATACAAATAAAAAGATTGACGTGAATTCTCACATCAATCTTTTTTATTATTGTTGCTTCTCATATACATGGTAATAATACGTATACGGGTTTTTTTCATCCGTTAAACCTTTTTCTACAAAAATCTCTTTCCAATTTGTCATATCCATTTCTGGGAAGAATGTATCTCCTTCAAATGCATAATGGATTTTTGTTATATATAACTTGTCTACATAAGGTAAAAAGAGATCGTAAATTTGCGCTCCGCCAAAAATAAAAATCTCTTCTTCATTTTTACATAGTTCAAATACTTCTTCTACAGAATGAACAACTTCACAGCCTTCAACATGATACCCTTCATTACGAGTTACAATAATATTACGTCTTCCAGGCAGTGGTCTACCAATCGCTTCATAGTTCTTTCTTCCCATAATAAGCGGGTGGCCCATCGTTGTTTTCTTCACGTATTGTAATTCACTCGGTAAACGCCAAGGTAAATTATTATCTTTACCAATTACTCTATTTTCGTCCATCGCGACCATAAATGAAACAATCATTTTTTCATCTCCTCTACAATTATACTGCAACCGGTGCTTTAATTGCTGGATGCGGATCGTATCCTTCAATCGTTAAATCTTCCATTTCAAAATCAAACACAGATTTCACATCTGGATTTAATGTAAGTTTCGGGAATGGACGTGGTTCACGTGCCAATTGCTTTTCTACTTGTTCAAAATGATTTGTATAAATGTGTGCATCTCCAATTGTATGAACAAATTCTCCTACTTCAAGACCACATTCATGTGCAATTAAATGTGTTAGTAGTGAATAACTTGCGATGTTAAATGGAATTCCAAGGAATATGTCACCACTTCTTTGATATAGCTGACAAGAAAGTTTTCCGTCCGCTACATAAAATTGGAATAATGTATGACAAGGCGGTAATGCCATACTCGGTACGTCTTCAGGATTCCAAGCAGAAACGATTAAACGACGCGAGTCTGGTGTTTTTTTAATCATTTCAATTACATCTTTTAATTGATCAAGTGTCTCACCAGCTGTCGTTTTCCAAGAACGCCATTGTTTACCGTAAACGTCTCCTAAATAACCATATTTATTTGAGAACTCATCATCTTCTAAAACGTTCTTTTTAAACAATTCCATTTGCTCATCGTACTGTACTTTAAATTCTTCATCTTGTTGTGAACGAAGACCAAAATCAGTCATGTCAGGACCAGTATACTCATCACTTTCTACCCAGCTCTTAAACGCCCATTCATTCCAAATGTTATTATTATGCTGCAATAAATAGCGAATATTTGTATCACCTTTCATAAACCAAAGTAGTTCACTTGCTACAAGGCGAAATGGTACTCTTTTTGTCGTTAATAAAGGAAATCCTTTGCTCAAATCAAAACGCATTTGATATCCAAATACAGATACAGTTCCTGTCCCTGTACGATCTTCTTTCTTCGTACCATGTTCCATTACATGGCGGCATAAATTTAAGTATTCATTTTCAGCATGTTTCATATGTAGGAAAACCTTCTTTCAATCGTATATGGAATTTATCATAACATGAAAAATGGTAAATTTAATAATCTTAATTAATAAAATTTCTTGCGCTAATTCTTACAAAATTATTAACTTTCCATATTTTAAAAGGTTTTCATTTTCTATTACCGAAAGTATAGTGCGGTAGATCAAAATTTATATTTGGAGGTTAGAAATATGTCTAAAATTGAAACACCTGTTATGACTTCTTTACAAACCACGGTTGAAAAAATGATGAAGGATTTAAATGTTCCTGGTGTTGCTGTCGCTGTTATAAAAGACGGTGAAGTTATTCTTTCAGAAGGTTTCGGCTATCGTAATATAGAAACAAAAGAGGCTGTTACACCGAATACTCGATTCGCAATCGGTTCCTCAACGAAAGCGTTTGGTACACTTTCATTAAGCTTGTTAGCACAGCAAAAAAAGTTTAATTGGGATGCTCCTGTCCCGTCTTATATACCTAACTTTACTTTATCTGAACTACTTGCTAGCTCACAAGTTACAGGACGGGATTTAGCTTCTCATCGAACTGGAGTGAGTCGTCATGAGGCTCTTTGGTACAGTTCTTCCTTATCTCGAAAAGATCTCGTTGAAAAAATAAAACATTTACCACTTGATGCACCGTTCCGGACTGCATTTCTATATAACAACTTAATGTATGCAACAATTAGCTACATTGTTGAAAACATTACAAATCAAACGTGGGAGCAATACACTACAGAACATATTTTAGAACCTTTAAATATGAGACATACAAACTTCTCTGTTAACGATTCACAAACTACAGATGATTACGCTTTACCTTACATTGAAAATGACGGTGAAATAAAAGCAGTTCCATTCCGTAACATCGATACAGTTGGCGCTGCTGGGTGTATTAATTCCACAATTGAAGATATGGCAAATTGGGTACTTCTCCACTTAAATGAAGGAAAATTTGGAGATCATGAATTAATCTCCTCTGAATTATTACAACAAATGTATACACCACACAATTCAATTCCAGACCAACCGGTTTTATCACTCCCTGAATCTCCATTAAATAGTTACGGTCTTGGTTGGTTTATTAGCGCTTATCGTGGTAAAAAAGTGATTCATCATGGCGGTAATATCGATGGATTTTCAGCGCTTGTTTCATTCATACCAACAGAAAACATAGGCCTTGTCATTTTAACGAATGCTGGAGGAACATTACTTCCTACTTATCTCGCTAATCAAATTTATGACGAACTACTTGAATTAGAATCCATTGATTGGCATAAACGTGCTGTAGAAGATACTAAAAAAATGAAGGAAATGATGAAAGAAGCAACTGAATCCCTCCCTGAACAAATTAAAGGGACTACACCTTCGCACAAGTTAGAGGATTATACTGGTACTTTTGAACATCCTGCATACGGAACATTACAAGTATACAAACGAGATGATTCGTTATATGTACAATTTATGGAAATGGATATTCAATTAGGGCATCATCATTACGACATCTTCTCCACAAAAGTTGACTTATTCCAAATGAAAATGAGCTTATTATTCGCTTATGAAATGAATGTAAGTGGTGAATTCCCATCCCTTCAGTTACATGTACCAGCTACATTAAGTACTCAGCCGCTTACATTTAAGAAAATTAAATAAGTATCTTGATGGTAAAAAATAAAGGTAGGTGCGAATCACACCTACCTTTTCTATTTCATATCAATCTTATCTGGTTGAAACCAAATTGGCTTCGATAACTCAAAGTTATTATGATCCTCTAAAACTATAGTAAGACGCTCTAACATATCATCTAACATATGCGGCGCTGCTCGTAATGTCCAGACAACTGAGGAGAAAACTGTCATGCCAACATACACCGTGTATAATTTCCAGAACTCCTCTGGTATTTTCCTATTAAAGTATCCTTCTATTTGTCCGATTGAATACGGAATACTAATATCCCTTGCAAACAGTGCAATTTTTACGAAATCATGAATTGGGTCGCCCCAGTCATAGCCATTAAAATCAACAACACCTACATATTTTCCATCCCGTACAATTATATTTTCTAAATGAAAATCATCGTGTTGAAATCGATTCGGGCGGCTCTTTAAATATATTTCATTTTCCTCTATAAACTTTATGATTTTATCATCATTTTTTATTTTTATTCCGCATGTTTTGTATACCTCTACATATTTACTATGTTTTTTCATAGCTCTTTCATACCATGGAAGTATATCCTTAGGAGCTTCAAATGTATGCATTTTTGCTAAATCTTTTCCTGCCTCTATACCAATATCATATTGTTCTTTTGGTGAATACGTAGGCAATAGCTTCTTCGCATCTTCCCCTTCTAAATATGAAAAAATACTATAGCATACACCTTCTTCTTCCAATATACCTATTTCAATTGGCCTTTGTGCCTGTACGTTACGTTTTACCATTTCATTTAAAATTTGAAACTCTATTTTCTTTCTTTCATACTCTTTTATATCGCCTGTCCGAAATAAATATTTTTCATTATTTGCATTCGTAATTATATATTTCTTATCTGGAGAGAAACCTTTAGAAATTTCTTCAATATTCGCTGCATCTTTTACTATTTGTATATTGCTTTGCCGTGCTGTAATTATCTTCATATCTATTCCCCTTACATTTCTGCATTTGGTGTATAGGCAACTTCTACAATAAATCCATTCGGATCGTAAAAATCAATCGTATAGTAACCTTCCGAATAATGATTCATTTCAATTGGACCACGTATTACCTTCACTTTCGTACTAGAAAGAAAATCTGCTACTTCATCAACTACTTCTCTATGAATAGCTTGATAACAAATATGTCTAGGCCCTAACGTCCTTACAATTTCCTCATCTACTTCTTTAAAGTATATTTCACTTTCTCCTGTGCTATATGCTACTTCATTTAACTTTCTCCACCCAATTATGGAAAACAACTTATTATAAAAAGAAATGGACTCCTCTAAATTTGCTACCCAAAATTCAATATGATGAATGCCTGCTCGCAGTGTATTCATATTAAGAATACGCTCCTTGTACTACTTGCACAATTTCCATCGGCTTATGAACCATGTAATCTAGTGCATCTTTTTTCACTGTTTCAATAACATCATATCCCCAAGATACCCAAATTACGTTCACTCCAGCCTTTTTACACGCTGCTACGTCTCGCTGTTCATCACCGACATATAACATATCTTTCTCTGTTATCTTTTTCGATTTTAAAAATCTTTTTATCATCTTGTCTTTACCGAACAAATTTTTAGAACAATACACTTCTTGTATATTTTCTATATCATTCTTTTGTAAAAACGCCCGAATATGCTCTTCTGAGTTCGATGATATGACTGCAATTCCGTAGCCTTTTTTATGTAGTTCATCTAATACTTCCTTCATCCCATAGAACAAAATAAGATCTTTTATAGCAGGTTGATACAATTTATAAAACTCCAGCGCTAATATCGGTAGTTTATACAGTGGTACATCGAGTTGTTTTACATCTCTCCGCCATCGTTAACTTGCGTAAATACTCAATTTCTTCTTCTCTTACCGTTTTATATCCGTGCTTTTCAGCAATTTGATTATAAATTGGTACAAATATATTTTGTGAATCTACTAATGTGCCATCAAAGTCAAAAACAATATATTTTTGCATTCCCATACTCCCTTTGCTTCTTTTTTCTAAACCTATGTTATTCAACAACATGGTTGTCTGTCCCTTCTATAAAAATAAAAAAGAACAAGATTTTCTCTTGTTCTTTTTAAGAAAGCCATTTCGGCGGTACATTCGTATTCCAATAAATATTTCCTAACTCATGATGTCCTGAGTATCCATCATCAAAACGATGATAATGGAAATTAAAATAATAACCATCTTGCGGTGGATGATCTCTTCTTACATGGAAACGCAATAAATCATTTCCTGATTTCGTATCGTAGACATGAAAAATCTTTTCATTATTCCCACCAGCTGGTTTTTGAGAAATCGCTAATGATTGTAGTGAATCTTCTGGTACATCACTAGCAAGCTCAGCAATTGCCTCTTCAATCTTTGGTAATATTACATCTTTAAATTCATCTTCAATTACTGGACCAATTTTAGTACCAAACTTTTGCATCGACTGCTTCTCTGCTTCTTGCATCGCATAAGTAATAAAAGTATCGGTGGTTAACCTGTCATTCGTTTCTTCATATGTATAGGACGTACTCTCCAAACTTTGTTGCCCAGCTGTGCTCGTAGGCTTGTCCGCAGCTTTGGCATTATCAAGCAATATGGAAGGAGGCGTCACTAAACCAAATGTAAATACGGTAATTAATGCGACTAAGGTTTTTCTAAACCAATTTGGCATTTATGTTCCCTCCCCTTTCACTCATTATTTTTTATATAACGGTGGTTTCTTCTATTATACAAAATGATTGTAATTTTTGCACTTTACAATTTTGTTAACGTTCACATATTTTTCACTTGAATATGAAATTGTAAGATTTCATACAATATTAATACCACGATATTGAGGAGGCACTTGAATGACTTTAGATGTCATGTATTCCGCCGCAAGCATACTCGTTTTAGTATATTTTATTTATCAATGTGTTACAGACTAGAAAAAGAGCCGTCAATGGCTCTTTTTTAATGGTAGAAATACAACCCATACAATTAATAAAATAAAAACAACGCTGCCTACCACAGCTGGCAATAAATAAAACTGTGAAAGTATAACTATTCCATATAAAAGTATTGCTGGTAGTAGTAAATAACGATCTGCCTTCCATCTTAACAATAGTAATTTCCCTTCATCACAATATAAACGAAGAAACATCTTATTCGTAAATTCATTCCAATAATCACGTGCATAGCGAGAAATTGCAACTACAGCAAATACGAGAACAATAGCTGCAATCCACCTTGGAGTCATAATTATACTTGCAGTACTGATACATACAATTTGAATATAAAATATTCGTGCAGTACTTGTACGGAAAAATTCTTTCAAAAAAGATTCGACAATACGAGAATCAGCTTTTTTCCCTAAAAGTCTTTTAGAGCGCGGAAACATCCACGGTTTTTTATTTGAACTACTCGGTTTAGCCGCATGACCACCAACTTGCATAATTCCGCTCGTCCAGCGCATGCTTTCCTCCTTTTCTTTCTCGATTTCTTTAAAAAAGAACTTTTTATAATTCATTTTCTCTTTTACTAATACACTACTTAAGAAAATTACTAGACCGATAAATAAAATTGAATACAACGGATTTTTATAAATAAAAAATAAACTAATTCCAAAAAAGGACACGCTCATAGAAAATACTACATTTTTTACAATCCATAAAACCCATCGTTTCCCCACATATACATGAACAAATCTCGTTAACAACGACAACATAAATCGAAATATAGTAAAGAATACCCAAAATAATAGGACTTGTATCTCTGTTACTTCGATACTTTTCATCAACACCGGTAACATAATAACGACTACTATTATATTCGTTATCGCTATTCGAACAAATGTGTACATCATGCCATACTGGACTAATTTTCGCATATGTGTTGCATACGAAATTAAAAATAAACTATCCGCTTGCTCAAAAAATGAACGAACTCCTCTTGGATATGTTACTAAATAAAATGCGAGTAATCCTAATCCGAAATAAATCGTCTCTTCCGTTGATAATTCATTTATCCATAGCGATCGATAATAGATTCCCATAAATATAAGTGCTGGAATAATAATATATAATGCGACTGTCCAATCTGTTACCGAACGTATAGACTTCCATTTCCGCTCAAGTTCATGGCGTAATCTCTTATAAAATTGTTGTTTAATCATGTTGTTCACGCCTTACAATTACATCAAAGCAGTCTAATAATGAACTACCCGGCATTTCCGCTAATATTTGAATAGATTCTAAATGTCCATCTGCGACTAATGTACCTTGTGAAATGAGTAAAAATCTTTCACAAATTTTTTCAGCAGTATCTAATACGTGCGTACAAAGTAAAATTCCTGCCCCGCGCTCTTTTTCTTTATATAAATAATTTAAAAACTCTTTCGTAGCTACTGGATCTAAACCGATAAAAGGTTCGTCAATGATATAAAAATCTGGCTCAGTTAAAAACGCCAATATTAGCATCGATTTTTGTTTCATGCCTTTTGAAAACTTTGATAAATACTCATGTTTATGCTTATTCATTCGAAAAGTATGTAATAATTGTTCCGCTCGTTCTTCCCAACTTCCCATTTCACTTCCACGAGCTGCCATTAATAATTCAATATGTTCCCAGAGCGTCAAGTAATCATAGTATGTTGGATGTTCTGGTACGTATGCATACGGATTTTTCTTTTCACCGAATGATATTTCACCGTCCATATTTACAAGTAATCCGAGTATCGTTTTAATCGTCGTACTCTTCCCAGCACCATTTGCTCCAATAAGAGCAACTAGTTCACCTTTTTCGATAGAAAAAGCTATATCATGAATTATTTTTTCACCTATTTCATATCCAGCTGAGCGGATATTTACTTTTAACATGCATTCCCCTTCTTTCCATTTCTAATACAATCAAGGAAAATAATAACATATAACTATCTATATATCATTATAAAATATTTATTTTCATAGCAGGAAAAAACATTTTTTAACAGAATATAAAATGTTTGATTACATTTTATTGGAGTTGATAATATGTCTTTTCAAATTCGTGAAGCAACGATAGATGATATAGACGCACTTTGTTCTTTAACGAAAGAATTAAAAGGTTCCTCTATTTCCTATGAAGATATGAACAACCGCCTACAATTCGTACAAATGAGTCCGTTTGATTTTTTATATGTTTACGAGGAAGAAGAAGCTATATTTGGATTACTTGGATTTCGTATACGTGAAAATTTAGAAGATGTAACACGTTATGGAGAGATTTCAATTATTAGCGTTGATTCTAACATACGACGGAAAGGCATTGGACAAGTGTTGATGGATTATGCCGAGCAATTAGCAAAGAAACATAATTGCATTGGCACATGGCTAGTTAGTGGAACAAAAAGAGTAGCAGCTCATCCTTTTTACAAAAAATTAGGTTATGAAGTAAATGGCTACCGATTTGTAAAATATTTTTAAACTACTTTATAAAGTGAAGGGACTATAACTATGACAAACATTAAAGCAATTTTCATTGATCGTGACGGTACAATTGGTGGTGACACTACAATACATTATCCGGGATCTTTTACATTATTTCCGTTTACAAAAGCAGCTTTGCAAAAACTAAAAGCTCAAAATATAAAAATTTTCTCTTTCACAAATCAACCTGGTATCGCAGACGGGATAGCAACTGTTACTGATTTCGCACAAGAATTAAAAGGTTTCGGCTTTGATGATATATACGTATGTCCTCACAAACACGGTGATGGTTGTGAATGTCGTAAACCAAGTACAGGTATGCTGCTACAAGCAGCTGAAAAACACGGGCTTGATTTAACAAAATGCGCTGTAATTGGTGATCGCTGGACCGATATCGTTGCAGGAGCAACAGTGCATGCGATAACGATATTGGTGCGCACAGGCGCTGGATACGATGCTTTACATACGTACCGAGACAAATGGGCACATATTGAACCAAACTACATTGCAGATAACTTTGAAGATGCAACGAACTGGGTTTTAAATCAACTATAATACAAATGAAAATTTTGATTCACCCGAAATAATTTAAAACATAGTTTAAATAGCCTTTTTGGCAAATAATTGTCTTCCACAAAACGGATCACCTCAAAAGGTAGCAAGTTCCCTTTTGATACGCAAACATTGCAATTCAAATTATATTTTTTATTAGTAACAGCAATTAACGTAAAGAAGGAATAGATTAGTGGCTATCCCTTCTTTATTGACTTCTATTATTTACATTTGTTATCTGTTTTTATTGAGTATTCTCATCGTTTTTATACTCCAAAATATCCCCTGGCTGACACTCCAAAGCTTTACATATCGCTTCTAATGTTGAAAAACGAACCGCTTTTGCTTTCCCATTTTTCAAAATAGAAAGATTCGCCATCGTAATTCCAACCTTCTCCGAAAGCTCCGTTACACTCATTTTTCGTTTTGCTAACATGACGTCAATATTAATAATGATTGTCATATCCACCACCTCAGACCGTCAAATCATTTTCTGATTTTATGTTAATTGCCTCTTGTAGAAGTCGTTGGAGGATAGCAGCAAAAACGGCGATAACGAGTGAAGCAAAAACGATAATGAGTCCCACTAACCCAATAGGGGGGTCCATTTTTTTCGCTATAAAATGAAAAAGTGGCAAACTTAATACATACAAACCACTGATTGTAATTGCACAGCGCTTTATATTCTTTAACGCCTTTACTGATAATTCCGAGAACGCTGTGTTCTCATCAATGTACTGTAAAAGATTGAAAGCCTGATAAAGAGCAACGTAAAAAGGCACAGCTGCTCCATACATCACAATGAAAACAAGATATTTTATCGGAGCAATGTTAGGATACAAATTCGCTGTGAAATCCGCCATTTCCGGCACTAAAAATATGCATAAAGCAAGTACTGAAATTCCAGCAAGAAAAATAATTACTTTTAAGAACGTTGTTGAACTTCGTTTAAGATTCATTTACAATACCTCACTTATTTAATGGCAACATAATTTTATCACAATATTTATTGTTTAACAATAAATAAATATCGTTTTATTTTTGTCATGTTTTTTAATTTAGGCAAAAATAAAAAAGAATTTCTCATTACAAAGAAATTCTTTTTCTTGAAAATGTCTCTTTCAACTTAATTTTTTAAAACGTTAATTCGTAATGGAAATAACGATTATCTCTCAAATAACCATTTTCAGCGTATAATCGTTGTGCTGATAAATTATCAATCTCTGTTTGCAGCTTTACACCTTTTGCTCCATTTTCTAATGCGTATTCTTTAGCAGCTTCTAATAATTTTTTACCTGTTCCGGCTCCACGCTTCGCCGCTTGTACAAATAAATCATTTAAAATCCATAATTCTTTCATTGAAATGGAAGAAAATGATGGATATAGTTGCGTGAACCCAATATATTCGCCGTCTTCAACTGCTACGAAAATAACGGACTCTTTTCTCTCAATTCGATTTCGTAAAAATACTTTTGCCCCTTCTAAATCAGAATCTTGTCTATAAAATATGCGATAGTTATTAAAAACTGATGCTAGTCCATCTAAATCTGCAATTGTTGCCTCATATATTCTCATTTTACTCCATTCCCCTTCCAATACTGTCTCATTATATCCGTTGCCCATTTAGGCTGGTGTATTTCTTCTGTCGGCATAAACCCTTTCATTATTGGTTTTATATCCAATATAGGAGTGCCATCAATAGCATCTAATCCCTCAACAATAATTGATTTACCTTCTCTTTTGATTACCTTGACAATTGTTACACCTATGCGATTCGGACGATTTTTCCCGCGCTGTGCAAAAATACCTACTTCAGGATAATCCTTATTATTTCTAGGATGTCTAGCAAAATACTGAATTTGCTCGTCAGTTACTTTATGAAAATAAAAAACAACTTCAATATGAGAAAAATCTTCAACCCCTTGTATACTCTCTTCTGCATACATTTCAGTTAAAGTTATACGAGATCTTACTTCTCCCCACTCATCATCTTTTATTTCCTTTCTTTCATTATGTACAAATGCGATTGGTTGAACTGAAAACATACGCATTCCCCCTTAAATGTAACCACTTACATTATAAAATATTTTCTGAATGTTTTCCAGATATACGAATAAAGTTTACATAATATAATTATACTCTATCTAGAGCTACCTTGACTGCTTCAATTGCATGTATATGAGTTGTATCAAATATCGGGACAGATACGTTTTCTTGCTTTATTAATAACCCTATTTCTGTACAACCTAATATGATTCCCTGTGCTCCTTTTTGCACTAACTCTTCGATGACTCTTTTATAATATTCTCTAGATTGAGATACTATTTTTCCTAAACATAATTCTGTATATATTACTTTATTTATTTCTTTTCTATTTTTTTCTGATGGTACTATTACTTTTATATTATTTTCTTCTATACGTGACTTATAGAAATCTTGCTCCATTGTATATTTAGTTCCAAGCAGACCAACCTTTTGAATGTCTTTTCTTTTAATTTCTTTTGCAGTTGCATCAGCAATATGTAAGACTGGAATATCAATTTTCGCCTTTATTTTTCCAACTACCTTATGCATTGTATTTGTACAAATGATTATAAAGTCTGCTCCTCCCTTTTGTAATGAATATGCCGCATTCCCTAGAATTTCTCCAGCACCATCCCAATCTCCGCTAGACTGACATCGTTCAATCTCTTCAAAATCCACACTATTAATCAAACATTTTGCTGAATGTAGCCCTCCTAATCTCTCTTTTATTTCTTCATTAATAATTCGATAATATTCAGAAGTTGATTCCCAACTCATACCACCTATAAGACCTATCGTTTTCATATAAACAAACACCTACCTAAACTTTTTTTATAAAACTAATAACAACATTTTATTATGTATATTATACACAATAAAACAAGACTTTAAGTTTGGAATATAAAGTCTTGTTTTAACGTAATAATATAGAATAATTGTACTTTCATTTCCAAGGAAATTTTTATAGAATATTCTGAAATTAATAATCTGATATTTTTATAAATTCTTTATACTTATAATTAAAACACTCTCGATACAACTCTTTGATTTCATCATATGATGGAACACGTGGGTTATTAGCTGGGCTACCACTTTCAATTGCATCTGATGCCATTTTAGAGATAGCATTTTCAAATTCAATTTCATCGATACCGTATTCTTTTAAATTTGGAATACGAAGATCATAGCAAAGCTTTTTTATTTCCCCAATCGTATAGTCTGCTACTTCCTCATCAGAATTCGAATACAAATCCTTATTTAAGTTACGTCCAATTTTTGCTAACCTTTTCACTGCACTTGTTTTTGTAAACTCTAACACTGTAGGTAATAGTATGGCATTTGATATTCCATGCGGTACATGAAATAATGCTCCCACTGGCCTTGACATTCCATGAACTAATGTAACTGATGCATTCGAAAATGCAATTCCAGCTTGTAAGGAAGCAATCATCATCGCTTCTCTTGCCTCCATATTATGTCCATCTTCATATGCTATACGTAAATATTTCATAATACTTTCAATAGCTGAAAGAGCAAGTACATCTGTAAGTGGTTGTGAAAATTTAGAAATATAAGCTTCAATCGCATGACATAACGCATCTATTCCTGTTGCTGCCGTAATTTGTGGTGGTAACGAACTTGTCAAAACTGGATCTATAATTGCTACTTTCGGTATAAAACTAGGATGCTTCATCATCATTTTTACATCTGTTTTTTTATTCGTAATTACTGCTACACTTGTAACTTCCGAACCAGTACCAGAAGTTGTTGGAATTGCAATAAGTGGTAGTGGATTGTTTTCTATTTCAATATCCTTTTGGACATAATCCTCAACTTCTCCACCATTTGTATATAAAACCGCTACCGCTTTCGCAGCATCAATACAACTTCCACCACCAATACCGATAATAAAATCGCACTTTTCCTCTTTACAAAGAGATAACGCTTCTAATACGTGTATATTTGTAGGCTCAGCATCCACTTTATTATATGTGCTAACAGTAATACCTTTCTTATTTAGTTGTTGCATACACTTTTCAACATATCCTAATTTCTCCATAATTGTATCAGTAACTATAAAAGCTTTTTTCCCTAACTTTTTTGATTGTTCTCCCAGTTTTTCAAGCGAATTTCTTCCATATAATACCGAATTTGGCATACGAAACTCAGAAACCTCTTGCAAGTCCCCCACCCCTTCTTATCCTAATTAATATTTTATAATATAAATTATCGATTTGATGAATCTTTACGATTCAAATTTTTTAATAGAGTCCTGTTAAAGTATAGAATGCGATAACTAAAAATACAGCAACCGTTTTCAAAATTGTAATAGCAAATATATCTTTATATGACTGTTTATGTGTTAATCCTGTTACTGTAAGAATAGTAATAATAGCCCCGTTATGTGGTAGTGTATCCATTCCTCCTGATGCCATTGATACGATACGGTGCATAACTTCTAATGGAATATCAAATTGATTGGCCGCTGCAATAAATTTATCTCCCATTGCGCTTAATACTATTCCCATTCCTCCTGATGCCGAGCCTGTAATTCCAGCTAAAATATTCGTCGTTACTGCACCATTCACTAACGGATTTGTGAAAGTAGCAGAGATGCCATCTCTCATAATTGCGAAGCCTGGAAGTGCTGCAATGACACCACCGAATCCAAACTCAGCTCCTGTATTCATCGTTGCAAGTAGCGCTCCACCAATACTTGTATTCAATCCAGCTTGGAAACCTGTTACTACTCGCTTCCAATATAATAATAACGTTGTTAAGATCCCTATAATAAGTGCCAATTCTACAGACCAAATTCCTACCACTGCACTTAATTCTACTTTTCCAAATGCTTTCATACCAATTGCAGAAAAATCAAAACCGCTTGGATACCACTTTGGTATCATAATAGTAAACACTTTATTCATTACACCTACTAAAATAAGTGGTATAAATGCAATAAGTTGTTGTGCTCTTGTGATTTCAATGTTATTAATTAATGGCATATTTTTTTGTTCTACTTGCAAAGATGCTGCCATTTCAGTATTTCCATCATTAAAACCAAAATATCCTTCACCTGCTGCTTTTGCCTTCTTACGTCTACTCTCTAAATATAGTAAACCTAATGTAAGAACAAAAATTGCTCCTACAATCCCAAGTATCGGTGCAGCATAAATATCCGTTTTAAAAAATGTTGTAGGTATTACATTTTGAATTTGTGGTGATCCAGGTAGCGCATCCATTGTAAACGTTACTGCTCCAAGAACAATCGTTCCAGGGATTAAACGCTTTGGAATATTAGCTTGTCGAAACAACTTAGCTGCGAACGGATAAACAGCAAACACTACTACATACACACTAACACCACTATACGTTAAAATAGCCCCCATTAATACAATCGCTAATATAGTACGTTTTTCACCAACTAACTCAATAATTGTTTTTGCGATAGAATCTGCAATTCCTGACATTTCCACTACTTTTCCAAATATTGCTCCTAATAAAAACACAGGAAAATATAATTTTATAAATCCAACCATTTTCTCCATAAAGATATTAGAAAAGAAAGGTAATACATAACTAGGTTCTGTCAAAAATACTGCAAATAATGCAAATATCGGCGCGAATAAAATAACAGAAAAACCTCTGTATGCTACGAACATAAGTAAACTTAGTGCTAATAATATAATAACTAACTCCAATTTTACCCCTCCATTAAACAGAATATTCTAAATTTTATTGATAAATTTCTACTAAACTTTTAATTCTGACATCCCTCCTCTTATTCATACAAATTTTTATGCTAAAAATGTCTAATTATAATTATTCGATTACATATGAAAAATCCCTTTAAACAGAAACGAATTCATCGTCATACGTTATAAAGGGATTGCTAGAATCTATATTTACTGCTGTATTAAATTTTTCTCTACACAAAAATGATACAGTTCTTCAACATCTTTCACTATGTAGGTCGCACTAACTTCAGTCAGTTCTTTTTCACAGCCATAGCCATATAAAACACCAATTGAAGCAATTCCATTCTGATTCGCACCTATTATATCGTGCTTTCTATCACCAATCATTATCATTTCTTCTTTATTTAGTTCTTCATGTGTTTGTAAAATATGAGCAATTATTTCTTCTTTTTTTATTCTCGTACCATCTAAATTACTTCCAATGATGTCTTCGAAATAATTCGTTAATTGAAAATGCTCTATAACTTGTTTCGCAAGTACAGTGGGCTTTGAAGTTGCTACGAATATGCGATTCCCTGAACTTTTTAATTGTTGCAAGAGCTTCAGAATCCCCTCGTATACATTATTTTCAAACAATCCACGCTGCTTTAAATACTCACGGAAGTAAAAAACAGCACGTTCAACCTCTCCTTCACTCATATTATATCTCTCTATGAATGATTGCTGAATAGGAGGACCTATAAATGAATCTAACTCACTTATATGTACTTCTTCAATTCCTACTTTTTTTAATGCATATAAAACCGAGTTTACAATCCCTTCTTTCGGATCCGTTAAAGTTCCATCTAAATCAAATAGAAATGTTTTATACATGCTTCATTCCTCCACTTAATTTGCTGTATAAATAAGTGCTAACATCTCTTCCACTTCTCCTTATTATACTATTATTATCTATTTTTTCGAAAAATCAATTTCCATATGTCACATACTTTCAGTTACAAAATACGATAGATATGATACAGTAAAAAAGTTACAATTATTTTAATAGAAACTGGTGAAACAAATGTCAATTACGTTAATTTTTATAATGGCTTTCACAATTGTGATCCACGCAGTTGAAACAAGCTCTTATAGTATTCGATTAGCTGGAGTACGTTTAAAGAAGATTGCGGTTGCCTTGTCTGTTGTAGGAATGGTGTTACTTATTTCAAGAACATCAAACTTACTACAAGCCTTTTTAATCGGTGGTATTGTCGATGAAGCAAAACTAGATTCTTCTATTAATTTAGAGCATATTATACGACTCGTACTATTATCGGCTTCTATCGGTACATTAATCGCGATCATTCTTTATCCAACTTTGACAAAATTATTTGGATATGTCATTCAAAACTTTGAAACAGACGGTTCTTTCATTCGAATGATGAAAACGAATAACATTCAAAAATTAAAGTACACAAAAAAATATGTCCGTTTTCCAAAGTTAGAAATGATTCATAGACTGCGTATCGGTGGTATTCCAAAGCGTATTATGCTTATTAACATGTTTGCTACTGCTATTTATACAGCAGGGGTACTTTCAGCCCTTTACGCTTCTTTTTTAAATCCAGATTATGCAACAAATGCAAGTACAGCTTCTGGCCTTGTAAATGGTTTCGCCACTATTTTATTAACTGTATTACTCGATCCACGCATTGCTCTTTTAACAGAACGTGCTCTACAATCAGAAAGCGGTGCTGAATCTATGAGTAAAATGTATGGTTGGCTAATGATTTCTAGACTTCTCGGCACATTATTAGCACAACTGCTATTTGTACCAGGTGCTTACTGGATTTTATGGATTATTGAACTGATGCATTAATTTACTAGAAAGGTGAATTTATCAATGAAGATCAAAACAGAGAAAGATATAATTCGCTTAATAGAAAACGACGAATGGATGATGAATGTATTACAAATGGCAAAATCACTAGAGCTACCTGATTGGTGGATTTGTGCCGGATTTGTTCGTTCTAAAATTTGGGATACTTTACATGACTATGAAGCGAAAACGGCTATGCCTGATGTTGATGTGATTTATTATGATAGTCTACATCAAGATGAGATATACGAACAATCATTAGAAACGAAATTAATGAATATTGATGCTACTATCCCTTGGTCTGTAAAAAATCAAGATCGTATGCATGTAGTGAATAATATGCCACCATATTCTTCTTCTGTTAATGCTATTTCTAAATTCCCTGAAACAGCAACGGCTTTAGGAGTTACACTTGATGAACTAAACAACGTTATCTTAACAGCCCCATGTGGTATTGAAGATGTCCTTTCCTTACAAGTGAAACCAACAGCTCATTTTCTTGAATCGAAAGAACGATTACATATGTACAAAAACAGAGTTATAAAAAAGAATTGGCAAAGTAAGTGGCCTAACATCACAATCACATATCCAGAAATTTAGAAAGGGTGCCTCTCATTTATAGAAGCACCCTTTTCTTCATTTCAAAAAATGTATGACTGTTTCTGCAAATCTATCCGCTTCCTCATAATGAGGTGAATGACCGCTCTCTTCAAATACGATATACTTGCCGTTTCGGGCATCTTTATTAAATGTTTTAATTTGTTCTTCACACGTTACTACATCATGTTTTCCTACAATTAATAACATTGGATTTTGTACTTCTTTTATTTTATATAATAATGACGTATGACATGAGCCCTCTAATTTTAATCTATCAAAATGAATTTGAGAGCGATTTGAAAATTTTTCCCACTCTTCATCACTGTATAAACTCTCATCTGTCCTATCTTCCTTATTATTGTAAATCTCCATTCTTTTTTCTTCTAATTCATTGCTTAGTCTTATATAAGCTTCTAACAACTCTTTTGAACTAGCATTGCTAGATGAATAAGCAAGAGACTCTTCTGCTACTTCTTCTTTTCCATACTTTTTTAATAAATGCCCTGTCTTTTTTAACAAAGCCCTACTTGTTAATGCAAAATCAAAAGTTGGTCCTTCAAATATTATTTTCTCTATTGAACTTGGATATATCGACGCATAAAGCAATGCTACATATCCACCGAAAGAGTGTCCAATTATAGACCACTTCTCAATTTGTAATACTTTTTTTAATTCCTCACAGTCTTCAATCAAATCATTTAATCCAAAAGCTTCGTCTTCAGTAATTTCTTCTGAGCGACAAACACCTCTTTGATCTATCATAATTACATATAGAGAATCTTTTAAACGTTCCGCTTGATGAAATGAAAAATCATAACAACTTTCTCCTGGTCCACCATGCAAGTATAAGACTGGCTTATTTTTAGGATTTCCATGTGTTTCAACGTATAGCTTTTTCCCTCTAATATTCATATATTTCCCTGCTTCTATCAAATTTTCCTTTATGATCATCGCCCCCTTTTTTTACTGAATATTATAACATTTAATATTAAATAATCCCTATTACATTTAAGAAGACGATAATTATTGCAAGTGGTGCTACAAATCGAAGTAAAAATACCCAACAAGTAAATACTTTCTTTCCATAATTTCCACCTACAAAAAACTCTGCTTCTAGTACCTTCTTCTCCATTTTGAATGAAACGAAAATACTAATAAATAGTGCTCCAAGTGGCATTAATATATTACTAGATAAAAAGTCTACTGCATCAAAAATATTCTTTCCAAAAATCGTAATTTCACTCCATACTCCAAATGATAACGCAGATGGTATACCTACTAAGAAAATGCAGAAGCCGATCATCCATGATAATTTCGTTCTTCTTTCTTGTTCACCATTTGCTAATGCTGAAACAACAGTTTCTAGTAGAGAAAATGCTGATGTTAATGTCGCAAATGTAAATAGTGCAAGAAATACTGTTAAGAAAAATCCACCGAATGGGATTTGACTAAATACAGATGGTAATACGATAAATAGTAATCCAGGTCCTTCTGTTGGCTCCATTCCTAATGAAAATACGGCTGGAAAAATAGCAAGACCTGCAAATAATGAAACAAATAAATTTAATCCAACAATTGTTATTGCTGATTTTGGTAAACTTTCTTTTTTATTTAAATAGGAACTATACGTAACCATAATTGAAATCCCGATACTAATTGCAAAGAATGATTGCCCCATTGCGAACAAAATACTTTCCGAAGTAATCTTTGAGAAATCTGGTTGTAAGAAAAACTTCACACCTTTCATTGCATCATCAAGTGTTAACGAACGAATAATAAGAGCGACAAATAAAACGAACAATGCTGGTAACATATATTTACTTGCTTTTTCAATTCCGTTTTGTACACCCTTTGATACAACCCATATCGTAATGAACATAAAAGCGAAATGTCCCATAATAGCCCAAGCAGGATTCCCAATTGTTTCAGTAAATAATGTACCGTAATTTTGTCCTGGAGTAATCAGTTGTCCAGTTATTCCTCTGAATAAATAAATTAATACCCATCCACCTACAACACTATAAAACGAAAGTAGTATAAAACACGTTCCAACGCCAAGGCGTCCAATCCAATGCCATCCTGTATTTGGTGCGATGCTTTTAAATGCTCCAACTGCTTGTTTCTGCGTACTGCGTCCAATCATAAATTCAGCTATAAGTAGCGGTAGTCCAATTAAAACAGTAAATAATATAAATATTAAAAAGAACGCTCCTCCCCCACTCTTCCCAGCGATATAAGGGAACTTCCATATCGCACCAAGTCCAATTGCTGATCCGGCTGCCGCCATTATAAAACCTAATTTCGAAGTCCATTGCTCCGTCTGTTTCATCTCATTTTCCTCCTAATTAAATCTTTTTATACAAATAAATAAATTTTATAAACCTATTCAAATAAACCCTCCATTTCTTCTTCCATATAATAAAAAAATGGCCTAGCATCTCTATATAAAGAGACGCTAAGCCATTTACTTAACGCGGTACCACCCTTATTGATTCCATTATGAATCCACCTTAGTAGTAATCGTTTGATTACAAACCTAATATCGAAGGTTAACCGTTAAGATTTACTAAGAATGTAATTCCGTTCCACCTTACTGCTCCTAGGCGAGTTCAGGATGTCATTTGACTATGTCACACCAACCCATAGCTCTCTGTACAAATACATGACCTTACTACTCCTATTCAACACATTTTAATATTTAGAATATATTTTCTTTTGAAATTAATATGAAGTATATCTGTTATATTTGTAACTGTCAAGGGTATATTGATTTTTTTGTCGAAATGGTTCATATTTCAACTGACTTTTACTAAGCTTATTAGAAAAAGAAAGAGTCTATATTTTCACCTTTTTAAACGAACTATAAAAAAATCTTCGCGATAATCGCGAAGATTCTTTTTACGGTATGAGACGAGTACAATCTCTCGGAAAAGCACTCGCCTCTCGTACATTTGTTAATTCTAAAAGTTTATATACAACCCTTTCTAACCCAATTCCGAAACCTCCATGTGGTGGACAACCATATCGAAATGTATTTAAATAAGATTGAAATTTATCCGGGTGTAATCCTTTTTCTTTAAACGAAGCGAGTAACATTTCATAATTATGAATTCGCTGTGCCCCTGACGTTATTTCTAATCCTTTATATAATAAGTCGAATGAATCAGTAATAGATGGATTCTCTTTATTCGGCATCGTATACATCGGTCTCGCTTCTTTCGGATAATGCGTAATGAAAACAAATTCACTATTATATATTTCCTTCACATATTTCCCTAGTAACTTTTCACCTTCTGTATCTAAATCCCCTACAGGAGATTCTTTACGATACTTACTTTTCAAAATTTCTTGTGCTTCTAACAATGTAATTTTAGGTATTTCAGTAATAATAGGTACTTCTATTTGTAATAGTTGTAGTTCTATTTCACATTTTTTCGCTACTTGTTGAAACATATATCGTAAAACATCCGTTTCTAGTTGCATCACTTCATAAAAATCATGAATAAAACCAAGCTCTACGTCTAACGATATATATTCATTCAAATGACGGGAAGAATTATGATGTTCCGCTCTATATACAGGTGCAATTTCAAAAACTCGTTCTAACCCACCTGCCACCATCATTTGCTTATAGAACTGTGGTGATTGTGCTAAATAAGCTTCTTTTTGGAAGTATGGAAGCTTAAAAACATTTGCTCCTCCTTCTGCCCCTTGCGAAACAATTTTCGGCGTAAATATTCGTGTGAAATCGTTCTCTATAAGAAATTCACTAAAGCTTTGAACGAGTGTAGATTTCACTTTAAAAATTGCTGCGGTTCGCTCATGCCTTAATGATATTACTCGCTCATTAAGTAGTTGATCTAAGCCAACTTGTAATTTCTTTTTATTTATTTCAAATGGAAGTGGCTCTGCACCGTTTATTACGTTCACTTCATGAGCAAGTACTTCAACACCCAATTCTGTTTTCGACGTCTCGACTATTTCACCAATTACGTGGACGACACTTTCTACATCAACTTTATATCCAGCCAATTCATTTTCTAATACACATTGAATTACTCCTGTTCTGTCCCGTAATAATAAAAAACTAACATTTCCAAGATGCCGAATTTTTTTTACCCATCCTTGAAGTAATACAACCTTTCCGTTTTGCTTTGTACATTCTTTTGTGAGTGAACGCTTCATTATTGAATCCATTATTTTTCCCTCCAGTAATTTTATATTTATTTACGTTATTGTTGTCATCGTCATCATCCACGGTCACTCACCCCCTTTCAAAGAATACAAAAATCCGCCCCTATAAATAGGGACGGATTTTTTCCGCGGTACCACCCAAATTGTCATACTGACCATCTTAGCCCTGATAACGGTAGGTACCGTTTGCTTTTACTAATAATCACGTTCAAAGCAACACTCACAGGTGTCTTTCCATCATGCGGTATCGCAACCTTCCCAGCAACCGGCTGCTCTCTGTAGACCTTTGCACCATGTACTTTTCCTGATCATCACTTTTTATATTTACAGAGTATTCTAACTCCTCACCTTATAAAACGCAAGCTTTTTTTGAAACATTCTGGTTTTCTAACTCCTAACTTCTTCTAAAGTGTGAAAAGTTAATTTTGTAATACATATTCTTATGTATTACATCCGAAATTACCCCTTTAATATTTTCCAATTTTTACATAAAAACTTATTCATTTACGCATATTAATAAAAATTTTAAAGCGAGGTGTGTATATGCAAAAAGCAATTAGTTTCTTTCTCCTTTTGTTTTGCTTAATTGTAGTAAACGAAACGTACGCCTATTCACCAAAATCTTTACCAATCTCTCAAAACTCTGATCAATGGCAAGTGAATATTGATAAACCGAAAAAAACAAACAAGAATATGCTTCAAGCTAAAAAAGATGAATTTCAAACATATCATTTTTCAGTAAAGAATGTCGGGAATAGTGAAGTATATAATGTAAACGTAGAAGTATTCCGCAACGAACCAAATAAGAAAACGAAATATGAACTCTTTTCCCTAAAGGAAAGTCGTTTGGCAAGTGGAAAAACTGGATTTGAACACGCTAATTTACCTGTTGCTACAAAAGCGGATGAAGTTGATGTTATTATTACATGGCAAGAACACCCATTCCGATCGATGCGAAATGGTCAAAAAGTTGAATCTAGAAAATTTAAAGAGCATTTTGTTTTTAAAGAAGCTAAAAAGTAAATGGGATACGGATATATTCACACTATCATTGATATAGCTTTATTTACTAGTACCAGTTCGTAAGCAAATTAAAAAGTCGTGGCTTATAAATGCCACGACTTTTTATATTAATTCGTACTAATGCCTCTCGCTGCCCAAATGCGATCGATATCAGCAGCATGTTGTCCGCCATATAAAAGAGCATCCGCTTGCTTAATCGCTTTCGCTCCATCACTGAATTTAGAGTTTGGTGTTAATGACCAGTGCGATTGTAAAATAATTTTCGTTGCTACATCACGGCCAAAAGCTTGTGCCATTTCGTATTGGCCTTGAGCCCAAATTTCACCATCATCATGCACTTCATTCGTTATATCTTTCGGATATACTTTATTCGTATCTAATCGGCGTAAGCATGTTGGATCTGAACTAGAATAAGCTGTCGCATCCCATTCTCCAACACATGCTTTACCATATCCAGTAGTCGATACTGCATCTTCATACGTAGCACCTAAGAAGTCGCCAAATCCTTCTCCCATCGCTCCACCTTCTGCTGAACTACCAAAGCCAGGAACTTGGTTATCTTGAATCGAATGCCCATATTCATGTGCGATAATACCAGCATCTTCTGCATCATCAACACCGCCAGTACCAAATGTTAAAGCTTTCGTTGTCGGTGAATAGAATGAGTTATCAGCTGTTGTTCCATTCACATTCACTTTAATCGAACGATTATTAATATTTTTAAACCCTAGACTTTGAATGTAACGTTGCAATGTATCAATATGATAATATGACATTACATCTTCAAAGCTATCATTTGCACGTGTATAGTTGAATTGTAAGTTTGTAGATTTTGTTTTCGCTTTTGAAGAAATCGTTACATATTCTCCAATTAAAAATCCTGTTCCATCTAAACCTTTTAACGTAACAGTTTTTAATTGGTTCGTTAGAGCTGTTGAATCTGCATCGTTATTATCTTTTAAGCCTACTTTACTACCGCTAGATACGACTGGGTTAGGTAAAAATACTTTTCCTGTCCCTTCAGCTTTTCGGTTTATATCAACCTTTTTAATTAACTTTCCATTTTCTGCATCAATAAATGTTTCCCATGCACCAAATGGATTATTAGAATGGACTACAACTTTATATACTGGACGAGCAATTCCTTCTTCAACAATATATCCGAACTCTTTATCTGTAGGAGCCCATAAATTTTGCTCACTTGCTTCTCCAACATATGCCATTGATTTTTGTATTGCATCTTTTTCACTAATTTTTGTCGTTACTTCCTTCACACCTGTAACAGGCTGATAATCAGAAACAGCGAGTACTCCCTTTCCCTCTCCGTTAAGCGTAACTGTTATTTGTTTTGAAAATACAGGTGCACCATTAACAACTTGTTGGAACCTAACATATGAAGCTACTGACGTTTCTGTTGTAGAAATATATTGCAAGTCTGAAAGATCTGTTTTCAATCCATACTGCGCAGCATTTTCTTTTAAATATTCAGTTGCTTTTTTCTGTGGCGAATAAGCTTCTAACTTTACTTGCTGTTGTTTTTCCAATGCTGAAACCGTAGTAATTGTCCCCATTACTAACGGCACAGTCATTGCCATTGCCACCATTTTTTTATTAAACATAGAACCACTCCCCCTAATAAAGTAGCTCAACCTTATCCCATTACCACTAGGCAATCATTCCCCGCAAAACGGATGGATAAAAATTGAATCTACGAGTAATTCTCTATGAACACTTCTATTACCTTTTCATTTAGGGTAAGTGAAATTTTCTCAATATTTATGTATAAACCGAACACAATACTGTAGAAATATATTTCTACAGTATTGTGTTCGGTACGCTATGAAAAAAGACAATTGCTAGTGGTCCTATCGAATGTATAGTCAAATAAATTCTAATCATACAAAAAGGAAGTTGGAATCATTCCAACTTCCTTTTTTCTTTAATTAGCTGCACTTAATTTAATTCTAAGTTTTGTTTCACCTAAAGAAAGTTCATCGTCTTCGTTCGTTAAGTGACCAAATGTAAATTGTTTAACGAGTAAGTTTTCTTCCAATAAATCTTTATGGTTCGTTAACGTTCTCTGTAGCTCTACTTCTGTATCAAGAATAACATCGACTCGTAAATTAACTGGTAAATTCAACTGTTTACGATATTCTTGAACCGCACGAATGAATTCACGCGCTACTCCTTCTTGTAACAATTCTTCCGTTACATTCGTATCTAACATAACTGTATATTGTCCGTTAGTCGTATTAGAGAATCCTGATTTTGCAACTTTCTCAACTAACACATCTTCAGCAGTTACAACTACTTCTTCTCCTGGTGTTGCTTCGTAAACTGCTCTTCCTGTTGATACAAAGTTTTGTACTTCTTCTTGTGATAATTGTTTTAGCCAACCATTCACTGCATTCACATTTTTACCGAATTTCGGCCCCGCTGTTTTAAAATTAAGCTTCAATTGATATGATGTGTATTTTGTTTCATCGAGTTCAACATGGAACGCTTTTACATTTAACTCATCCATAACGATATCACGATAAGATTCCCAATCCATATCATTCTCGTTATGCTCAAGTAATACAAGTTCTGCTAGCGGCTGTTTTACTTTTAAAGAATGCTGATTACGATTACTTCTTCCAAGTTCAACAACTTGTAAAACAGCATCCATTTCCGCTTCTAATTTCGGTTGAAGTAGTGATTCATTTACAACTGGATAATCGGCTAAATGAACGCTGCTTCCTTCTAAATTTAGATGAATGTCTTCCGCGACAAACGGTGTAAATGGTGCAATTAATTTACTAATTGTTACAAGCACTTCATGAAGTGTCTCATACGCAGCTGCTTTCTCAGCGTTCATACCAGATTCCCAGAAACGATTACGTGAGCGTCTTACATACCAGTTACTCACTTCATCTACAAGTGTTGCAATTTCACGAGCTGCATTCGTAAATTGATAATCATCAAGTCCAGTTCTCACTTTTTTCGTTGTACTATGCAACCTTGATAATACCCATTCGTCTAATTTTGTAAGCTTTACATCATACTTTTCTTTCGGATTATACTCATCTAAATTTGCATATAAAACGTAGAAGCTATACACATTGACTAATGTATCTACAAATTTAGATTTCGCTTCCAGTACTGTTCTTTCAGAAAAACGCTTCGCATTCCACGGGGCACTATCAACAAGTAAAGCCCATCTTAGCGCATCTGCACCAAACTTATCTACTAAATCAACTGGATCTAGTGCATTTCCTTTGCTTTTAGACATTTTCTGCCCTTCTTCATCTAAAACATGCCCTAGTGATAACACTCGTTTATACGGTACTTTTCCTGTATATAGTGCTGATACTGCTAATAAACTATAAAACCAGCCGCGTGTTTGATCAATTCCTTCTGCAATAACATCCGCTGGAAACTGCTCTTCAAATAACTCTTTATTTTCAAATGGGTAATGATATTGTGCAAATGGCATAGAACCACTATCAAACCAAACATCAATCACTTCTGGTGTACGATTCATTGTGCCTCCGCATTTCCCGCAGCACACTTGCACTTCATCTACATACGGCTTATGCAATTCCAAATCTTCCGGTGTTTCTTTCGTACTATGCTTTCTTAATTCGGCAATGCTCTTCGGTGCGAACTGATGATTACAACTTTCACATTCCCACACGTTTAATGGTGTTCCCCAATATCTATTTCGGCTAATATTCCAGTCCACCATATTTTCTAAAAACTTACCAAAACGTCCATGTTTCATATGATTCGGATACCAAGTAACAGAATCATTATTTTGTAAAAATGTATCTTTAATTGCAGTTGTTCGGATTAACCAACTTTCTCCTGCATAATAAAGTAGTGGTGAATCACAACGCCAGCAATGCGGATAGCTATGTTCATATTTTTCTTTATGATACAGTAAACCTTCCTTCGCTAAATAACGAACGATATCCACGTCACAATCTTTTACAAATTTCCCTTTCAAAAATGGTACTGCTTCTGTATACTCACCTTTTTCATCTACAACGTGCAAAAATGACAATCCTTCACTTTGAACGACTCTATAATCGTCCTCTCCATATGCTGGAGCAATATGAACAAGTCCTGTACCACTATCTCCCGTTACAAAATCTGCTGCAATAACGCGGTAACCATTTGTAACTTCTTTCATCGGAAATGGCGCTGTATAAGATGTGTTTAATAATTCTTCGCCTTTATGAACAGATAATACTTCATAGTTCTCTTTTAATACTTCTTGTACACGTTCTTTCGCAACAATGTATACATGACTTTCTTGTTTTGCTTTAACGTATTCCATATTTGGATGGACAGCAAGCGCAACGTTTGCTGGAAGTGTCCAAGGTGTTGTGGTCCAACCTAAGAAATACTCATTTTCACTATCTTTCACTTTAAACTTCACAGTTGCACTTAAATCTTTTACTGTTTTATACCCTTGTGCAACCTCATGTGAGCTCAATGAGGTTTGGCAGCTTGGGCAGTATGGTGAAACTCTATGTCCTTTATATAACAATCCTTTTTCATGGATTGTCCCCAAAATATGCCATACACTTTCGATATATGGATTCTTTAAAGTTACATATGGATCATCCATATCTACCCAATAACCAATACTTTCAGTGAATTCACGCCACTGCTTCTCATATGTGAAAACACTCTCTTTACACTTTTGAATAAATGGTTCAATGCCATATTCTTCGATCTCATGTTTACCAGAAATACCAAGTTGCTTCTCAACGCCTAATTCTACAGGTAAACCATGTGTATCCCATCCCGCTTTTCTTAACACTTTATAACCAGCCATCGTTTTATATCTTGCTACTAAGTCTTTAATTGTTCGTCCAAGTGCATGACCTACATGCGGTAGTCCGTTCGCCGTTGGTGGTCCTTCATAAAATACGAAAGACTGTGCGCCTTCTCGATTCTGAATTGATTGTTCGAAAATATTTTGTTCGTTCCACTGTTTGCGAATTCGCATTTCTCTTCCTACAGCTGATTCTTTTACATCTACTTTTTCCATATACAATCACTCCTTTGAATATTTTAAAGCACACAAAAAACCCGTCCCTATAAAGTAGGGACGGGTTTACCCGCGATACCACCCTAATTCTATTAGCTTTTTCACTAATAGCACTTAGCAACGTACTATCATACGTGTTCTTTGTAACGGTAGACATCCGTCCGGGCTTACTTACTTTCAGCCTCGGCTCCTCGGAGATGATTTTCAAATAACGTCTGCACACCGGCTTTCAGCAATATACCGGCTCTCTGGAGAACAGCTCACTATTTTACTCTTTCTCGTCTTCAGATTTGTATACTTTGTTAAAAGTTATTTTATGCCATTTAGCAACTAATTGTCAACTAATTCAAAATATATCCTTATCTTTTTCCCCTATTCTTATACAATTACTTTTCAAATTCTCGCAATGCTGCTAAATTTTCATCATCCTCAATAAGTTCAGCAAAGAATCCCGATTCATCCTCACGAAGGACAAATTCAAGCTCTTCCTTCGCCTCTTCATTTCTATTTAACTGCGCTAAATAACAAGCACGATCATATCTTGCTAACAAATCACTCGCGTCAATTATTAATACTTCATTTGTTATTTTTTCTGCCTTTATCGTTTGGCCGACACCATGATATGAAGATGCTAAAGAAAGAAGAATTGCTGTTTCATTTGGATGATGTACAGAAGCATTTTCTAATACATGAATTGCCTCTTCAAACCTTTCTTGACTTTGATATATTTCTCCTAAAGCAAGAAATGCTCTACTTACAAACGGTGTTTGCTCTGTTAATTGTAAGATAATCTTTTCTGCTTTTCTTTCTTCCCCTGCTTTAAAGAATACTTGTGCTTGCAGAAGAAGAGTATCATAATCATCTGGTAGTTCTCGAACCATTTGTTTCGTTAATTCCAAAGCATCTCTTAACATATCTTCTTCCTCGCACTCAACGAAAAGATTTACAAGTTGCTTCGCTACGTCATAATTCCATTTATTTTCTAGTGACGTGTGCAGAATCTCTATTGCTTCTTTATTCATCTCTACATTCTCATAAAATAGCGCAAATCGCTGTGCTGCCATACTATTTTTCGGATTTAACTTTAAAGAGATTTCATATAAATCAATTATCATAGTAACCATTGAAATTTCTTTCGCACGATTTTTCATACGATAAAAAGCTCTCGTAATGATAGATCGTTTCGGCTGTTCATGCAGCTGGCGTTCAATCCATATTTCCGTAACCGCAGCTGCAGCATACATGAATGCTGTACTTCTTTCTGCTTTTTTCACCTTTAATGTATGAAGAAAATCTCGTATGTTAGACAATTTTTTATGTTGCTCTACTGCTTTTACATAAACATCAAATATACGTTCATTATCAAAATCTTTTTGTATTACTTTCATTGCAACTTCAATTGCTTTTACATTTCTTTTTTTCACTAATACTTTTGCATAATGATATAGTACTTCTATATGCTCACCATCTAATTGTAGCGCGTATTCAATCTGTGCTTGTTCTTTATCTGTTTCATTCATCGCTCCGTACACATATGCAATCGCATCTAAACGCCATATTTCAGGTACTTCGTCCGCTAATTGTTCTAGTTCAATCAGCAATTCTTCCTGAAGGTTCATTTCTACTGAAAGCTGTGCCAAATATTCCATATTAATATGCAACGGCTCTTCTTTCATCGCCTGAACCATATGACTTTGTTCTTTAGAACGGTTTTCTTCTTTTTCGTATATTTCCGCAAGCTGTAAATGTACACCTACGAAATCCCCATCAAGCTCTAAACATGTTTCATACGCCTGCTTTGCTTCCGTCAATTGCCCTAATGCCATAAGTGTTTCGCCAATTCGGTAATACGGTAATGCCGTTTCCATTTGTTCTATCGCCTTATTATATCTTTTCATCGCTTGGCCGTACTGTCCAATAGATTCATATAAAATACCTGCATAACAACCGTACTCACTTACTTCATTTCTTTCTTTGTGTAACGTTCTTAAAAATGCTATACCTCGTTGTACAAATTCCGTTCCTTTAATTCGATTCACATATTCATCTAACGCACTTGCTACATTATAATCACTTTTCTTTATACCATTTTCTAACTTAGATAGCGCTACTTTAAATCCTTCTTCATTTCCACCAAGTTCAATTTCAGCATCCCATAAAACCATTCCTGCATTCATGAGGAAATCTTGGCTCTTTTCAATTTGCTTCTCAAGACCAAGAATATATTCTTTTGCCTCCTTATATTGTTCTCTTGCCATATAAACTTGTGTAAGTCCGAAGTGAGCATAAACATCCTCATCATTTTCTTCTAAAGCACGCTTATACAATACTTCTGCTTCTTCCAAGCTATCATTTTGAAAATGATAGTCACCTAATTTTACGTAAAGAGGTGCTTTATCATCACAATTCTCAATACCGTTTAATAAAATTTCTTTCGCACTTTCCTCATCCTTCAAATCAGATTCGTATATTTCCGAAAGTTTTGTATAAATGTAAGGTGCATTACTATCCAAATGAATCGCTACTTTAAGCCCTTTTATTGCTAAATATAATTTCCCTAGTTGATGTGCACATCTCGCTCGTTCATACCATACATGCGCTTCATATTTATACTCTTTTAACAAGTCATTAAAGATTTCATATGCTTCTTCATATCTTTCTAAATCTATTAATATTAAACCGTGATTTGTTAAAGTGAACCTTTCAGGACTACGCTCTAACGCAACTTGAGAGTATTGCAATGCTTTTTCAGATTGATCAATATACATATAGGATAAAGCGAGAAAACTCCAAGCAATAGGCTGATCTGCGTCTAATTGTAACGATGAACGAAAGCTTGAAATCGCTTCTAGATAACTTTCCTGTTCAAACGCATATCTTCCGTTTATTAAATGATATAAAGCACGATTATTTTTCTTCTCAACGCTTGTCAGCATTTGCTCCGCTTTCTCTACTTCTTGAAGACGAATAAAACACTGTGCACCATGCAATTTAACAAAGTCCGAGTTCGGAAACTTTTCCATTAACTTATCGATACAATATAAAATAAATTCTTTATCTACTTCAACATCTAAGTGCTTTATCGTATATAACCACGTATTTGGATTATCACTCGTTTCTTTTAAAAATTGTACTAAGTTACTAATTCCCTCTTTGTCATGTTCATCTAAATGATCCGTAAGAGAAAAAATAGATTTAAAATAACGATTTTCTTCTTCACTTAGAAACGCTAGTTGCTCCTTCTTTTCTTTCGGAACAAACGTGATTGCTAAACAGCCTGTATAACGATATTTTTCTTGTAATTTACTATATTCCACAAGAACTGGTTCTATAAAGTTTGGATCTTGAACATAGAAAGCTTGCAATGTATCATCATATCCAGATAACACTTGTACGTGTGAAGCATGCTCAATATCTATACTTAATAAAACAGGAATCCCTTCGTCAATCAGTCTCTTATAATTCTCTTCATTTCCTTTAAAATAACGATATTCATAACCTAATTCTTCTAAATAAGAAACAGTATCTGAAAACTTCGAACCTGTCATATCAAAAATAAACTCTGCTATTTCATCTTGTGTACGTTTCTCTCCCCATATACGCAACATCATCTCTAAACTTGTCGGAACACAATAATTATCCTTTTGTACAATAGGAACTATCGGCAAGTGAACCTTTTTTCCATCCGGATTTTTTTCTAAATTATGATATAAAGATTCTTTTAAACTCTTTTCTTCTTTTAATAGTTTTTGTAAATCTGCAAATTTATTCATTTTGTACAGTGCTTCTGCACGTAAATGTACAAAGTAAGTATTATAGGCATGATATGGCAGCTGAGTATTTATGTTATCTATTACCGCTAACATCTCTTCATATTGCTCTAAATCTAATAAATACTTTATCTTCTCAAAATGAAAATATGGTACTTGTGGGAATTTTACAATCGCATCATCGATTAACTGTATCGCGCGTTTTTGGTCTCCTTTATTCGCATACAATTGTGATAATAAATAGGTAGATAACTCTTCACAATCTTCATGCTGCATGCCAGCAATAAATTGTTCTTCCGCTTTCTCCCATTCACCTGTATGCATATAAACGTAGCCCCATTTATCAAACACTGCGCGTGCACTGTACTCCTCTGCTTTTTGCATATACATTAACGCTTCTTCGTTTCGTTTCATTTCTAAAAGACATCGTACTAACGTAAAATATGTTTTCGCTAAAAAATCTGCATCTATTTCTTCTTTACTTAACTCTTCTAAAGAAGATTTTAACAACTGCTCCGCTTCAAGAATTTTCCGCTCATCAATTAACTCATCACAATATAAAGAGAGCGTTCTCATATTTGGGAATTTTTTATAAGCGTAACGAATGAGGAATGAACTGTATTGGTGCATAAGCCCTTCATCAGTAAGGCGAATTAATATATCGAACTCCTTATGCGAAGGAATATTGGCAAGCCACTTCTTCACATAGGATAAAGTATTCGTTTCTTTTATATATGCAATTTCATTATTTATTTCCTGTAATCCATCTACAAATCTCTTGTCTTTTAAACAAGTTTCTAACTGCTTAAAATCTAGCATGCATTCACCTCGAATTTATATTTAAACTGCTACTTGCTTAGATTTTACACACCATATAGTATGTATTCAACTAAAATCTCTTATAGTGGATGGTATTAATTAATATTATTCAAATTTATAACAAAATATAGTAAAAATGATTGTTTTTCTCCGTATTTTGTTTAATTATATGGAATAACGTAACATGCGGTTTTAATCTTGTAGAAGCTGAAATTAGTACATAAAATTATATCGGCGATAATTCAAATATATCAGCGATTCTTTCATTTTATCGGCGATTTTCAAATTATATCGACCGATTCTTAACATTTATCAGCGATTATATGTCGAATATCGACTTATCGACATTAAACGACAATCCTTATACATCATACCTTTTAACAAACTATGTCACCAAATGTAATTTTCATATTGGGAGCGTATACAAAAGAAGAATACACATGAAATATTTTAAAAAATCGTAGTTCAGCTTCATATTGAGCTAGCGCATTATCATATGTTAATCCTCTGGCTATTAAACGTTCTACAAATTGTTGCTTATCACCCGGATCACCTGCAATCCCCTCTTCTTTTAATGATTGATACAAATCGTTTTTATCATTGTGATGCATATTTGAATCTAAAAAGTTCACTTTATCGCTTACTCTACATTCAATATTTTTCACACCTAATTCACTTAAATATATCGGTATTTTCATGCCTATATTGCCATCTTTACCATTTCTTTGCGTATCACTTTCAAATAATTTCTGCAAAACACCTAGCTGAATAAATTCCGATTGTTTCTCCCCATCTAGTAAATAAGAAGCCATATTAGAAATCCAATGTGGTTCAAAACAGATTATTTTTCCACCCTTTTTAACTGAATGTATCATTTTTTGTAGCATTGTTTCTGGAGTAGTCATATGTAATAAGAAAGCATGACAGATTGCTATATCGTATTTATCGTTCAGTTCAATTTCTGTAGCATCTCCTTCAAGAAATCCTGAATCATACGGAAGTAAACGAAACAACTCTCTGGCTTCAGCTAATAATGTTTCTCCACTATCAATACCTGTATACTTTGAACCTTCTGGGAGTAATGGCATTAATACTAACCCTAAATAACCATATCCACAACCGTAATCAACGATATGTACAGGCTTAGTAATCTTCCAAACTGTATTTACTAAAAAGCTTACATAATCGTCGTTGTAATATAAATCTCTCGTGTTTTTTAAATATGTTAGTTTATTGTTCCAATCATACGTTTCCAACATCTAACGCCTCCTTTTATATACAAAACTAAAGTTCTCTATATAATAGCCGTATTCCTACACTTTTCTTAAAATTTCAAAGCAAAAAGCTAGTGTATTATTAAAAATACACTAGCTTTTTATTTGGAAGAAAAATTTAACAAGTACAATCACAATCAAAACAATCCGTACAGTCTAAATCGTCACAATCTGCTTTTCTCTTTCTTTTGTTTCTTTTAAGATAATAATACAGTAGCCCAAACAATAGTATACAAATAACAAAAGCTATTATTGCTTCTGTATACTTATTTTGAGTCATAAAACCAATTCCACTTCCGCCTGAAATAAAAATTAGAATTAAATAAATCCAGAACATCTATGTAAATACCTCCATTACTATATATCTTAAGATAATATCCATATAACACTAGAGGAAATGAATAATCCCATACCATTACCGCTTAATACACCAGTAGTTATTCTTAGCAAATTTGAGCTACTTCTCCATTTCCACTTTTGGGTGAACCCATCGATAAGTAACGGAATTTGAGCGAAAAATGATAGTATGATTGCCAAAAGAAATGAAGGTGTCATATAAAAATAAATTGGAAACATTAAAATACCAATAAGCATGCCTGTACAACGCGCACATAAAGGTATGTACTTTTGTAGTTTAAAAAAACTCCTATCTAATCTTCTATGACAAGGAATTTGTAAAATAAAAGTTCGAATCAATATGAATCACCCTCTCTAAAAAGATTTTAATTGATTTTGCAAAAAAAATATATATCCAATAAAAAAACAAACCAGGTTTATACTAGACCCAGTTTGTTAGTTTACTACTATGTTACATTTCCTCAGGTGCCTCCACCCCAAGTAAACGTAATCCTTCTTTTAATACAACCGTCACAGCATAAACCAATGCGAGTCTGCTGTCTTTTTCTGCGCTCTCTTCTAATATACGAACATTACCGTAATATTTATTGAATGATTGTGCTACATCTAATATATATTTCGAAATAATAGATGGCTCATTTTTATTGAAAGCTGCTTCAATTACTTGAGGGAATTTATTAAGTAATTTTACGACACTCCAGCTATGATCGTCTTTTAAAGCAAATGTACATGTTTCAAATTCTACACTTTCTTTTCTTAAAATAGAACAAGCACGTGCATGTGTGTACTGTACGTAAGGTCCTGTTTCTCCTTCAAATTTCAGCATATTTTCTAATGAGAATTCGATATTATGCATACGCTCATTTTTTAAATCATGGAAGATGACTGCACCAACACCGACTTGCTTTGCTACTTCTTCTTTTTGTTTTAAGTTTGGATTTTTCTCTTCAATATTTTGTTTTGCAAGTTCGATTGCTTCTTCGAGTACTTCTTCAAGTAAAATAACTCTTCCTTTACGTGTCGACATTTTCTTACCATCTTTTAAAATGAAGCCAAACGGTACGTGTTCCATACCATCAACCCAAGTATAGCCAAGTTTTTTTAATACGGTGAAAAATTGATTGAAATGTAAGCTTTGTTCTGGACCAACAACATATAGCGCTTTATCAAACCCATAAGTGTTTTGACGATATAAAGCTGCCGTTAAGTCACGCGTTGCATAAATCGTCGCACCATCTGATTTTCTAATTAAGCAAGGCGGCATTCCTTCTTCTTCTAAATTAACGACTAATGCACCTTCTGATTCTTCAAGCAACTCATGTTCTTCTAAAATCCCAATAAAATCTTCCATTAAATTATTATAAAATGCTTCTCCCTGAAAATTAGTAAATTCTACGCCGAGAAGTTCATAAATGCGAGAAAATTCTTTAAGGGACTCATGACGGAACCAATTCCAAAGCTCTACCGCTTCTTCATCACCTTCTTCTAATTTCTTAAACCAAGCACGTCCTTCTTCTTCTAGTTCTTCGTCGTCTTTTACCTCTTCATGGAATTGGACATATAACTTAAATAGCTCACGTATTGGATCTTCTTTAACTACTGCTTCATTTCCCCATTTTTTATAAGCCGTAATTAACTTTCCAAACTGTGTTCCCCAATCTCCTATATAATTAATCCCTACAACTTCATAGCCACATTTTTCAGCAATATGTTTCAGCGAATTTCCTATCATTGTAGAACGTAAATGCCCCATCGAAAAAGGTTTCGCGATATTAGGAGAGGAATAATCAATTACTACTGTTTTTTCACAGCCAAAGTGGTTTTGACCGAACTCTTCTTTCTCCGCTAAAACTGTTTTTAATACTGCATCACTTACAGTTTCACGATTGAAAAATACATTTACATAAGGACCAACGGCTTCTACTTTCGTAAAAAACTGATCATTGAATTTCTCAGCAACTTCCTTTGCGATAAGAGCTGGTGCTTTTTTATATTGCTTCGCTAATGAAAAGCATGGGAACGCTGCATCTCCAAATTCATCTTGTTTCGGTGTTTCAATTAAATCTAAAATTTGTTTTTGCGTTAATTCATTCGTGAAAATATTAGATAAACTTTCCGCAAACTGCATTTTATAATCCATGATACAACCTCCTTATTTTTTAAAACACAAAAAACTCGTCTCTAAAAAAGAGACGAGTTTTAACCCGTGGTACCACCCTTGTTGTTCGTTACGAACCACTTTCCCGTTTATAACGAGGACAGGGGGCCTCGGCTTTCTCTACTATTCGTTCAAGAAGCATCTCCGAAGTGCGCTTCATCTTTTTCTTCCGTACTAGGCTCACACCATCCCTAGCTCGCTTTCCTTCTAAAAAAGACTACTCTCTTCATCACAGACAGTATATTTAATTAATTATTGCTTATTATACATCTTTTCAAACAATTAGCAAGGGTCAATTACACCAAAGTGAAACTTAGCACTTTTTCTTTTGTATACGTGGAAATTGTGTTTTTCAAATCTAGAACTACGAAAATGATCTTTTAAAACGACACGTTTTCTCGCCACTCGTTTTGCCTCCGCAATTGTTTCGTCAGTAATATCATGATACAAAGCGAAGTGTTTTAATCCTTTAATTCCGTCAGATTCTATGACAGTTTCTTCAAACATCGGATCAAGGTAAACAACATCGTAACTATTGTCTTCACATTGCGCTAAAAATGAAAAATGCTCCATTTGCTTTACTTGAATTCTTTGCATTGCTTCATCAATTTCAGAAACGGATGAAGACCATGTTTTCAAACCATTTTCCATAATATAAGCCATATACTCATTGCCTTCAAGTCCTGTTACTTTTCCGCTTTCACCAACAACATAACTAGCTACAATACTATCTGATGCCATACCGAGCGTACAATCTAACACTGTCATTCCTCTCTCTAATTGCGTGGCTTGTACAAACGGATCGTGTTCTCCACGCATTAACCTTTTCACACGAAACATCGCTGAGTTCGGATGAAAGAAAAACGATTCTTCCGTACCTTTCGGATAAATAGCTAATCGGTTCTTCCCTACGACAAGCACATCTTGTTCATACTGCTCATGCAGCTTATGTACTGGTATGTCATTACGTTTAACGAAAGAAGCATTTAATTCTGCTGCTACCTCGTTTGCATAATCTGTCATTTCTTTATTCGTTCTTCCTGCTGTTGTTACGATCATGGTTTCACCTCTATATAAAGAAAAGAGGGAGATTTACTCTCCCCCTTCTTTAGCAATTCTTTTCGAAAGCTTGTTCTAAGTTCGTAATAATTTCGTCCATAGTTGCACCTTCAATTTCATGACGGTGAATGAAGTGAACAACTTCTTTTCCTTTTAATAATGCCATAGATGGTGAAGATGGAGGAATTTCTCCGAAGTATTCACGCATTTTTGCAGTAGCATCTTTATCTTGACCTGCGAATACAGTTACAAGATGATCAGGTTGTTTTTCAGCACGAACAACCGCTTGACCTGCTGATGGACGTGCTAAACCAGCTGCACAACCACAAACAGAGTTTACAACTACTAAAGTTGTACCTGATGTATTTTCCATAAATTCTGTTACAGCTTCTTCTGTAGTTAACTCTTCAAACCCAGAACGCACTAACTCTTGGCGCATTGGGATTACCATTTGGCGCATGTATTCTTCATAAGCATTTGACATCTTGTAATCTCTCCTTCAACTTTCATTCCAAATTCATCATATCACGCTCTATTAATAGGTGCAAAAGAAAGATAACGATGATTTCATTTTTTTGTAGGGATTTCACAAACCCCACCGCGGCAATGTCCCACTGGAACAAGTTTTCTATTATTAGCGATATAATCGTATACTTTACTTCCAAAACCAAGTACGATAGATAGCTTTATAAAAGGAACTGCAAACCAATAAGATGGAACGGCCTTTGCTAATACATCTATGCTCTGAATACCGTCATACCACTTATTATTTTTTAAAATATACAGTCTTTGTTCCATCTTACTTTGTAGTTCTTGAGAAAGCTCATACTTCTCAACTACATCTTCATTTCGAAATGAAACAAATTTCATCTTACCCTTTTTATCTAATTTTTTCGTACGTTCTGCAACGGCCGTACACATCGGACACCAACTATCATAGAAAACAATCATGCATTATTCCCCTTTACGTGACTCCGTCA
Source organism: Bacillus sp. 2D03 (assembly GCF_003946765.1). NCBI lineage: Bacteria > Bacillati > Bacillota > Bacilli > Caryophanales > Bacillaceae > Bacillus > Bacillus sp. 2D03. The sequence continues at coordinate 321,109 of NZ_RPSJ01000003.1, forward strand.
TTTGTTTCCATACAGAACCTTTTGCTTCTTCTCCGCCTTCAATACGCTCTAATGCTAGACGTGCTTGCATCGCTACTTCAAACTCTGGATCATCTTGCGCTGCTTTTAATGCTGGAATCGCACTTTCATCTCCAAGTTCAAATAAGAACATCGCTGCACGCCAGCGTACTAATTTACTTGGGTCTTTCAGAGATTTAATCATAACGAACATCGCTGCCGGATCACCTACATCTGATAAACAATCTCCTGCAGTACGGCGAACACTTACAGAGCGATCTAACAACGCTTTATATAATAACGGTAATACTTCATCACCTTTTACCATACCTAAATACGCTGTTGCTAAGCGGCGTATTGAAACTTTTTCATCATCTAACGCCATCTTCAACACTGGAATATCTTCTTCAGTAGGATCCATTTGTTCTAATGCTGCAAAACGGTTTTTCCAGTCAGAATCTTTCATCATCTCTTCTGTTACTTTATATGGCTCACGCTTTTGAATCGTTACTTCAACAGCACCTGCTTGATTTAATAATTCTTTAACCGTTTCATTTACACGTTCTTCTGAATAAGCAGCAACAATCTCTTCCACTACTTCTTTCCCAATTTCTTCAAAATTACCGTAACGTGTACTTTGTTCCACCCATTTACGCTCTTTTACAACGTTTGGTGCAGACATTTGCACTTTCATAATTGATTCTTTAAAACGATCTGGTAAGCCAACACGTTCTTCCGTCGTTCCATCTGTTAACTTTACTTGCATTGGAATTGTAAAGAACATTTGAACAAACACTTTCACTTCTCCAAAATGAGCAAGTTGTTGTTCTTCACTTTCTTCCACTACTTCTTCGCCGAAAACAGCACGAACTTGTTGTAATAAAACTTTCCAGTCATACTTCGCATTTCGCTCCACTGCTAAAAAGTCGGCTACATGATATACACCTTTAATGCCTTCAATTTTCAAAATTTCTTGCACTTGCATTGGTGCTTGTTCTTTATTTTCATTAGTATAATTATTACGCGCTCCTGATGGTAATACTTCATTCAAAATAACTTTCATTGTATTTGGACTTGGCGTCGGTTCAATTGCTTTAATCTTCACGTAAAAAACTCTCCTTTATTGCATGTTCTTAGCTGTATTGTAACATGTTATCACTCTATACTCCTACTCGGATGCTTAATTTTACTACTTTCTTCCCGCTACCATACTATTTCATTCTTTTTACATTTTAAATTAGGAACGGGATTTTAAAAGCTTTCGTTTCCGATGATTTTTATTTTTTATCCATTTCTTGAGGCATCGCCATTATTTTTGAAAAAAACACGCTAAGCAAAAAAATATAATAAGCTATCCATATGGATAGCTTATTTACATAATTTTCGTTATTGGAAGACAACTATTTTTATAATACAAAAGGCAGAAAAGTATATAGATTCTACAAAATATTTTGATTATGATACATTTACAGAATCTCTTATTTTGTAATTAATGTCTTATTATTTTTTGGAGGGAATTCGATGAAAAAGTTTGTTTTGATATTTGGGCCACAAGCAGTTGGGAAAATGACAGTTGGACAAGAACTAGCAAAGATGACTGATTTAAAATTATTTCATAACCATATGACAATTGATTTATTGGAGCCATTGTATGGATTCTCTTCGGAAATGTGGCGATTGACCCATCTTTTTCGAAAGGAAATATTTCAATCATTTTCAAAGAGTGAACATTATGGAATGATTTTTACATACGTATGGGCGTTTAATGAAAAGAACGATTGGGATGATGTTGAAAGTATATGTAATATTTTTCGTTCCCAAGGGGTTGATATTTATTTTGTTGAATTAGAAGCTGATGTAGAAGAAAGACTTCAACGAAATAAAACACCTCATCGACTTGAACATAAGCCAACGAAAAGAAATATTGAACAATCTGAACAAAATTTATTAAGCACATTTGAAAATTTTAGATTAAATTCAAGAGAAGGAGAAATTACAGAGAAAAATTATATAAGGATCAATAATACGAATTTAAATGCTACAGAAGTAGCTGAAATTATAAAGAAAGAATTTCAACTATAGTTTTTTTAAACAAATTGAACAGTTCCAATTTTATGAATATAGTATACATTTCTAATTAACATAGCGTCCTATTATCGGTAGCAACAAAAAGGAGGATTCCTTACTCTCAGAAGGAATCCCTTTTTTTATTTTCTATCACTCGATTCATCTTTTTATACATTCCTATCCTGTGATGGGTTTTACGATTCTCGTTTGTTACTGGATTAGCCAAAAAACGTTATAAAATTTTGTATACTCTTTACTTGTTTTTTCAAAAAAGCTGGCGGTATCCCCTCTTTAAGTTTATTAAAATACTTTCCACAATTTTTTCCGAAGCTATTACTTAAAATCACCTTTTATTACGATGCCCCCTCCCGCCTTCTCTCCAAAAAGGTAATACTCTCAATCACAACTTCAGTTCTATATATTCTCTTGCCTTGTTCATCATCGTAATTACTAGTCTGAATACGCCCTGTAATCCCAACGAGCGACCCCTTCTTACAATATTCAGCTACATTCTCAGCCGATTTGCGCCAAACGACACAATTAATAAAATCGACTTGTTGTTCACCTAAACTATTTCGAAATCCTCTATTCACCGCAACACATATTCGTGCATAAGCGACGCCTTGTTTTGTGTAGTATAATTCTGGCTCCTTTGTCAATCTACCGATTAATACAACTCGATTCATCATAAGTTATACCACCTCACATGTTTTTCTTCATTGTAAGGAGAAATGTTTGAATGGTAAAAAGCACAAAATGATATATCCGTAAGTAGAAAGTATTATTTTGGACCTTACAAAACAAAAAAAGAAACCATACATAGTTCAAACATGTATGGTTTCAAAATTTATTACACTTCAGTACAAGATATGTAATATCCTCCGCGAGCCATCTTTATTTCAGCACGGTACATTACATTTTCTAAGTAGAAAGTAATCGGTTTAACTTTACTCTCAAATTTTAGTCTTTCATTGCATTCAGTTGCATATCCTTCAATCGCTGAAGTAATAACTTTTGATGATGGATACGTTAAAGCTTCATCTAGTTCTATGAAAAAACTTTTAGAAAATAGTTTTTTCATAATCCCTTTCTTCTCTTTCATCATATTCCATCCCCCCTTAACTCAAGTTACCAATATCCATATTATACCATAAAATCAATTTATCTTTAAAAATAAAAAAATCCTGCATTTCTCATGCAGGATTTTTTTATTAGTCATTTTTCGTAAAGTAAGAAACGAAACGAAGAATTTCTAAGTATAACCATACTAATGTAAGCATTAGTCCCATCGCAGTATACCACTCCATATATTTCGGAGCTTGACTACGTACACCATTTTCGATTAAATCGAAATCTAGTAATAAGTTTAATGCAGCAACTACAATAACAACTGCACTAATAATAATACCGATTGTACCACCTTGGTGAATGTATGGAACAGTTACACCAAACATATTTAGTAGGAATACGACTAAATACATAACCATAATTCCAAGTGTTGCTGCCATAACGCCTGTACGGAATTTATCCGTTACTTTTACTACACGTGTTGCATATAACACTAACATTGCAAATAGAATTGAGATTGTTAGTAATACAGCATTTAAAACGATAGAATCGCCAAATTTCATTGTATAAACTGCTGAAATACTTCCTAACACAACCCCTTCTACCGCTGCATAGATTGGTGCACCAAAAGGTGAAATGCGCGGGAAGAACATAGACGCGAATGCGATGATTGCCGCAACGATTAAAGCACCAATTAATACTGGCATCTTCATCGTCCCCTGCATCATCTGTATGTATGAATAGACAGACGTTGCAAGTAGCAAGATAAGCATAATAAACGTTTTGCCTACTGTTCCGCCAATCGTCATCGCAGAAGCACTTGCTCCCTCTTTACGGAATGCCTCTTTTTTCAGCATTGGATTAGATGTTCTCATTTTTTCCCTCCTAAAATAGGTTCTACCAATAGTGTAAAGTTTTTCTCTTTACTTTTCAATATATGCAGCTTGTTTTTATTTTAATCCTTCAACGATGTCTGATAGTTCACTCCATCTTTCCATCTTTTTTTCTAGCTCTTCTTCTGTTTTCTGCTGTGCTTCAGATAATTCTTGTGCCTTTGTGAAGTCAGATCCAACTTTCGCAAGTTCTTCTCCAATTGACTCAATTTTCTCTTCAAGTTCGGCAATTGTATCTTCAATCGTTTCCCATTCACGCTGCTCATTGTATGAAAGTTTACGTTTACGTTGTTGTTTTGGAGCTTCTTCTACAACTTTTTTCTCTTTTTGAACTTCCGCTTTCTCCATAAGTCCTCTCGTTTTTTCCATTTCTAAATAATCTGTATAACTACCTAGAAACTCACGCACTTCGCCTCCGCCAGTAAAGATGAACAGTTCATCTACTACTTTATCTAAGAAGTAACGGTCATGCGATACAGTTAAAACGACACCTGGGAAATCTTCTAAATAATCTTCTAGTACTGTTAATGTTTGTGTATCTAGATCGTTCGTAGGTTCATCAAGTAAAAGTACGTTTGGTTCTCCCATTAAAATACGTAATAAATATAAACGTCTTCTTTCACCACCAGATAGTTTACCAAGTGGTGTACCATGTGAATGCGTCGGGAATAAGAAACGTTCTAACATTTGAGATGCACCAATTACTTTTCCATCTGTCGTATGAATAACTTCTGCAATCTCTTTAATGTATTCAATCATACGCTGATTTAAATTCATCTCTTCATTTTCTTGCGTATAATAAGCAACTTTTACAGTTTGCCCAACTTCAATTTCACCACTATCAGGAGATAACTTACCTGCAAGCATATTTAATAGCGAAGATTTCCCGCTTCCATTCGCTCCAATAATTCCGATGCGATCGCCTGGTTTCACGATATGATTAAAGTTGTTTAATACCGTTTTATCACCAAATTTTTTCGTTACATCTTTTAACTCAAGTACTTTTTTCCCAAGACGGCTACCGCTAAGTGCAATATCAACTGACTGTTTTGCAGCTGGTCCTTCTTGTGCCTTTAGCTCATCAAAACGCTGAATACGCGCCTTTTGTTTCGTAGAACGGGCTTTTGCACCACGACGAATCCAAGCAAGTTCACGACGATATAAATTTTGGCGTTTCGATTCTTGTGCCAATTCTTGCTCTTCACGAAGTGCTTTCGCTTCTAAAAATGTACTATAGTTTCCTTCGTAGCTATATAGTTTACCATTATCTAATTCAAAAATACGATTCGTCACACGATCTAAGAAATAACGATCATGGGTTACAAGTAATACCGAACCTGTATATCTCGCTAAATATTCTTCTAACCATTCAACTGTCTCATGGTCAAGATGGTTCGTAGGCTCGTCTAAAATTAATAAATCCGGTGTTTCAATAAAACATTGTGCCATTGCGATACGTTTTTTCTGTCCACCAGATAAATTCCCAACAATTGCAGTGAAGTCCGTAATTCCTAATTTCGTTAAAAGAGATTTCGCATTTGCATTTGCTTCCCATGCACTCATTGCATCCATACGTTGCTGCACTACAAATAATTGTTCCTGTACTTTTTCATTACTTGGATCTTTTTCAATATTTAATAGTGCTTTTTCATAATCACGAAGAAGACGAATTAAAGGTGTATCACCATGGAACACTTGCTCTAATACTGTCAGTTTTTCATCAAACTCTGGTTGCTGTGATAAATAACTAATTGTATACCCACGTGAATGCGTCATATCACCTGTATCAGGAGTTTCTAATCCTGCAATTATTTTTAATAATGTCGATTTACCAGTTCCGTTTACACCAATAATTCCGACACGTTGTCCTTCTGTAATACTACATGATAATCCATCAAATAACGGCTTTTCCCCATATGATTTTGATAAGTTCTCCACAGTTAACATTTTCATATTTGTGCATTCCACTCTTTCATAAATTGTTCAATAAACTGTTCCATATAACGATGACGAATTTCAGCCTCTTGTTTTGCTGCATTCGTATTCATTAAATCTTTTAATTTCAAAAGTTTTTCATAAAAATGATTTAAAGATGGATCATTATTTTTTCTATACTCTTCTTTCGTCATTTCTTCACGCGGCGGAATAGTTGGGTCATACATTAATCTCCCTTTCGCCCCGCCATATGCAAAGGTACGAGCTATTCCAATTGCTCCAAGGGCGTCTAAGCGATCCGCATCTTGAACAAGCTTCCCTTCAAGTGAATCCACTTTACCGCCATGACCACCTTTATAAGACATATTGGCGATGATATGAAGAATATGTTTACTTTCCTTTTCTTCAACACGTAGCTCTTCTAACCAATCAGAAACTTTTTTCATTCCTGCTTCTTCACTTTCATTTAGCTTTTCATCTGCCACATCGTGAAGTAATGCTGCCATTTCAATTATAAAACGATTTCCACCTTCTTGCTCAGATAAAGAAATCGCCATTTTATGTACACGTTCAATATGATACCAATCATGCCCACTCGCATCTTTTTCTAAAATATGTTTTACAAAAGTAATTGTTTTTTGAATTTTTTCTTGTTTTGTCATTTTATCTTCACCCAGTTACTTATTGTAACACGCCCGCATTTTTTCATCACATATTTTCTTGTCCGCCCATACACTAGGTGGTAGGCATCATCATGAAGGAGGAATAAACATGTTCTATAATAATCAACCGCCTTATCCAAGGCAACCATTGTATCCTCAACAACAAGAACAGAGATACACAGAACAATACGAAGAACAAGAGTTACAACAGCAAGAGCCACAATATGACGAAAACCCATATGCAACAAAGCAAAACCTAGAAACTGAATTTCAACAAAATCCATATGACACACGTCCAAATTATGAATATCCTCAAAATCCATATGCAGCACCACAAAATCAAGAACAGCGATATCCTCAAAATCCATATGTAATACCACAAAACCAAGAACAACAATATCAACAAAATCCATATGCAGTACCACAAAACCAAGAACAACAATATCCTCAAAATCCATATGTAGCACCACAAAACCAAGAACAACAATATCCTCAAAATCCATATGTAGCACCACAAAACCCATACACAACTCAACCACAACAACCGCAATACCAACAACAAATGTATCAACCAAACTACGACGCACGTGTCTCACCACCTAAACCACCAACAATAGATCCAACTCAACCACAAATTTTACCGCCTGGACCAACACTAGACATTACACAACCACAAATATTGCCACCTGGACCAATTACTGAACCAACACAACAACAAATTCAACAAGTTGTCGGTACACAGTTTTTACCTTTCAAGAAACCCGTACTAGATTTCGTAAAACCATGGGTAGATTACGGTTTAAATGAAGCAAAACATACATCACATGAACACGCATTAACAGAAGTTGCTGCGATTATGTTTTTAGTTGGTAAAGGCTTCAATCCGACGATTGCACATTATATCGTTGAATCTTGGGAGAAGAATGAGCAGTTTTAGGGTTGTTTATTTTTAAAAACATCAAAAATGCCAAATCCCTTATATCACAAAGGATTTGGCATTTTTAAGTATCTAGAACACGCGCTAAATTTAAGGAGAAATTAACAGACATGAGTCCGGTATAATGCCGTGTCCACACCCAAGGATCGGTTACATAAAATAACGTATCTAACCTGGGAAGTCTATTAGCTTTTTCCCTTATAGTAACGCTCTCTTCTACTAAGACCTTTTCTTTCTAGGGCCTACAATTAATTTAATCGCTGTTCTCTCTTCATTATTGATAGAAATCTCTTGAAACGCTGGAACAAAAGCTAAGTCAATACCACTTGGAGCGACGAACCCTCTTGCAATCGCAATTGCTTTAATCGCTTGATTTATAGCTCCAGCCCCAATCGCTTGAATTTCCACATTACCACTTGTTCTTAGTACTCCTGCTATTGCACCTGCGACTGAATTTGGGCTTGATTTTGAAGATACCTTTAATATATTTTCCATGTAAGTTGCTCCTTCTATTATTTAATCTCTCTTTCGTTACAATTTTAAATATTTTAGCGTATCTTTAATTACTATTCACACCAAAAACAAATGATGCTTCATATGTACATTATTCTATATTTTCTGACTTTTTCCTGCTCAGCTACGCAAATAAAAGATAAACTGAATAGCCTAATATACATACAGTTAAATATCATAACTTCACCAAATGATAACATCCATACAGCTAAAGGTAATATTTCTGTTTTATCAGACTAAATAAATATAGTAAAGTAAAATTTTAATGAGTGGGGGTTTAATTCATCCCCCACCTAACTTCTTTGCTTTCGCTGAATTTTGAGGTGGGAGTCTTACTGCTCGGAAAATAGCGGGATAAACGTTTCCTCGTTACTTCACTCTATTTAGAAATTCCATTTATTTTTCTATCAAATTATAAACCTTATCATCTTCAAAAGGTGTTACAGGTAATACCCAAATACTACACTTCATCATTTGACCACTTTATATTCCAAATCTATCTCCTTTTATAGTACAAGCATACACGCCAATTGTGATTCATCTTCATAAACTACTATGTGATTTAAATTTATTAAGAATAGGAGGTAATATATTGGGTTCATACTATCATTCTTCAAACTCGTATAAAAAATGCTCATGCAAATCTTCTTCCAGTTCAAATAAAAAATGTTCATGTGACCATTCACATAAACCAAGCTGTCCTGCATACGGAACTTTTTGGCAAACTGAATTTATAACTGTTCCTTTTGGCGATCCTTTTTCATTTAATTACGTTGGACCTTTAGCAGGAGGCGTTTCCTTACTAAATCCTACTACTATACACTTTAGACAAGCTGGTGATTATAGAGTTTCGTTCATTTCCAGTATTAATACTACTTTAAATCCTGTATTTCCACATATCCCAGTCATAACTATATTTTTAAATAACAATCCACTTGCTGATAGTCAAGGTGATTTCGCTATTCAAATGAATACTTCATCAAATAACGAATGTCTTCAACTCGTTGGCGAAACGATTGTTACAGTGCCTGCTAATTCAACTCTTCAACTTAGAAATAATAGTGGTTTTAATCGTCAAAGTATTGTAACTTGTGACAATGGTATAAATTCAGTGGAATTAACAGTTACAAAACTAAGTTAAAATTATTTCTTCACATTCAGATGCTATTTCAGCATCTTTTTTTATTGAATAACAGTTTTTTTCAACTTCTATTATCTCTCCCCACATAAAAAAGTGCAGAATTCTTTCTAACACAAGATTTCTGCACTTTTTTATTATACTTATTTGTTCTTCCTTATTTCTCTACATAAACCGACTTAACAATCGTACGATTATATGGTTTTCCTTCTTTATTCATCCCTTTTATATCCATCGTAACGTTATATACTCCCGGTTGTTTTATATCTTTCAAAGCACCTGTAAATGTATTCGTATTAACATTTTGTAATTCATTAAATTCAGAGACTAACTTACCTTCTTTATTAACGACTCTTACTGTTATGGAAAGATCCCCTTTCATTTCAGGTGCTACAGGTGATTTTTTCAGTTTATACTCAGGTTTATTTACTTTAACTTTTGTAGGCATTCGAAGAACAAATGGTGCATCATCCTTGTAATCGCTTACAACTAAATATGCATCTTTCGACTGCTTCGCCATCATTTTGATTTTCCATTCGCCTACTTCCAATTTATCAAACTTAAACGTTCTAATTGTCGCCCCATTAAAGAAAGATTCGCCTTCACCAGTAGTTATAGCGCTATCTTTATTTGCATAGATTTTTCCTTTTGGAGATACCATTTGTACTTCTACATCAGAAGAAGCAGTTAGTACAGAAACTATTCCTTCAGCCTTTTTATCAACAGAAATACTTTGCTCTATCCACTGATTTTGTGGTAATTCGCCTCCTAAAATATTTTGATTTGAAGTTGTATTTAATTGTTCTAGATCTTCATTTGAACTAGTGCTGGATGCTACTAAAGCTGGTAATCCCACATTTGTCGTACGTAAATATGGTTCAATTCGTGCAAAAACAGCTGATCCTTTTCTTATATTGTCATGATCAAATCTGGAATCTGTAAATAAATGTGTACCGTACGATAGCTTCGTACTCCATTCATTTACTAGTCCATCATTTGAACCGTACGATGATAAATATAACCCGCCCATAGATAATGCAGAAAATGTTGGTCCCCAGCTAGTTCCAGTAGCCGTATAGTAACGGTTTAATTTAGCTGCTGGGTTGTTATCTATTATTGAACGAAACTTTGCCATTTCACCTATTTGTAACGAATACGTACCATCATCTTTTTGACCTAATATAGAAGCAAGCCACCCTGCCCACCAACTATATGACAAATCTGCTAAATTTGAGCCGTGATGCGGTGTAGCAAGTGTAATAACATTTCCAACAAATCGATTCGCACCATATTCAACTAATGCAGCTTGTGTATCAATACCACCTTTACTATGCGCTACAATATTAACTTTTTTACCGAAATGATTATATATTTCTTCAAGTTTTTGTGCTAACAATTTTCCGTTATCCCACTGACTAGCCGAACCTTTCCCTGCAGCATCATACAATTGTATAAACACTGTTTGATAGCCTGCTTTTAAAGCATAATCATACATATCATTTATATCATGATATACTGTCTTTCCATACCAACTATCAGCATTACCATTTCTTCCTTGTACAAAGAGAATTGGCGGTTTATTCTCATCATAATTAGCAGGTTTTTGGCCTAAAAACCATTCTCCAGGTGTGAATACTTCTGTATCAGGAAACCCCTTTCCAAGCTCTTTTACAACTTCTGCCTGTACATTTGTGCTAATCGTTGGAGCCATGATAAAAAATACAATTAGTAAGGCCACACATCTTCTCATCAGTCGCATATTACTCCCCCTATTTTTTTGAAAGAAGGTGTTCTTTATAATATTTTATATTTTCCCTTCCTTAATAATAGCTAATCTTTTATTTTTAAAAGATGTTAGCCCTATTTTTAGAAGGTTACTAGTTGTATACCCTCTTCCTTAACTCTCGTTATTCTCTTTGTTTCTACCTCTTCCTTTTGATAGAATACGACAAAAAAGTTTCTCAATAATTGTTAACTTCGCTACACCCAGATATTTTTTAAATCATTATTGTTTATATAAAGCATACAAATCTTGAAAAAATTTTAGTAAAAAAACATTTTATTACTAGTTAGTTATTTAAAAATATAATAAAGATATGTACTTTCTTTTCATTAAATACAAACTAATTTTAAAGGAGCTTGTATTATAAGACTTTCCTACGATTAAAAATTAAACTGAAATTTCCGAATAGAAAATCATATTTCCAGAAACATATATTATGATAATTTCCGCACACTTGAATTAACTTTTTAGAAGTACTAACCTATCGGTGAACAGAAGAAAATTCTGTAAAAAGAAAGGAGAATACTTTATGATGACCAAATTACAAAAGGAGTTTTTTAAACGCTTAGAAATTCCTGCAAAAGAAATAACATTTGATGATTTAGATGAAATTCTCTTGAAAATGGGAATGATTCTCCCCTATGAAAATCTTGATATTATGGCTGGTACTATTAAAAATATCTCAAAAGATAACTTAATAGAAAAGTTACTTATTCAAAAACGAGGTGGACTTTGTTATGAATTAAACTCCCTATTGTATTATTTTTTAATTGATTGTGGGTTTCAAGTATACAAAGTAGCCGGTACTGTTTATGACCTTTACGATAATAAATGGAAACCCGATGATGGTCATGTCATTATCATATTAAGTCATGAGGATAAAGATTATGTTGTGGATGCAGGTTTTGCATCTCATCTCCCTTTACATCCAGTCCCTTTTAACGGAGAAGTCATCTCCTCTCAAACAGGAGAATATCGAATTCGTAAGCGAAATACTCGAAAAGGTACGCATATTTTAGAAATGAGAAAAGGAGCTAACGGGGAATCTACAAGTTTCTTACAATCTGAACCTTCAAACGAATGGAAAATAGGCTATGCTTTCACTGTAGATCCAATAGATGAGAAAAAAGTGAATAAGATTCAAAAAGTGATTGTAGAGCATAAAGAATCTCCTTTTAATAAAGGAGCTATCACTTGTAAATTAACTACTTATGGTCACATATCATTAACAAATAAAAATTATACAGAAACCTTTAAAGGCACCAAAAATAAACGACCAATAGAATCTAAAGATTATGCTCGCATTCTTCGTGACTCTTTTGGAATAACGCAAGAGAAATATGTAGGAAAAACACTAGAAAGAGGCTAGTTGACTACAAGTATTTCATAATAAAGCAGATTCTATATTTAGAATCTGCTTTATTTTATATTTTGTTATAAATTAATTTAATTTTGTTGTTACCCTTTAATTTTCAATTATATACTCATCATCATATTTATCGTATTGTAGCCCTTTCCCTATCTTTGACTCCGTAACTTGATCTCTTAAAAACGGTGCAGCATCCATTTTACTAGTTGCAATTTCAATTCCATATTTTTTCGTTAAATGAGCTAACTCTATTAAAAACCACTCTCTTCGCAATGTAACTGGAATATCCAATGTTTTTCTTTTCATATATAATAGCACCTCTTTTATTTTCATAGCTTAAAAATATCACTGGATGCACTTATTAAAACTACCTTTCACCGCTAACATCCAATGAAACATTATAGTATATGCATGTCCATTTCAAACGTGCTATCACAAATATGATATTTAAGTTTACATAATTATATTATGTAATAGTAGGAAAGGAAGACATGTCCCTTCCTCTTCTACTATAGAGATTTAAATTAAGAACATCTTGGTACACCTAAAGCTAAAAATAAACCTGCTACTCCCGCAGTAATCGGTACTTTTAACGTAATAACATCATCTACCTTCGTTACTAAAAAGTAAGCATTACCTTCTTGTAATATACAAGTTACCAACAATTGAAATTCCATTCAAATCTCCTCCTTTCAATCGATATACTATAATTTATGAAATCTCTTTCAAAAAGTAATAGGAAATATATCCATTTTTCCTTATATACAAAATAAATGTTTATGAGTCTATTAAAAATATTAATTTTCTAAATTTATACAAAACGTGTGATATCCAATAAATTCCTATATAATCAATAAGAAGAATCTTACAAATGGAGGTATGAAAATGTCAATTTTAAGTAATATTGGTGCAGCTTTATTTTTTATTGCTTTTATTCTTTTAATCTTATGTATCATTTCATTCTTTAAGAAAAATGGAAAAGCAAAACAATATGGACGTCCTACCGTTATTCTTTTTATGATTTCTATTATATTAATAACGGCCGGTACAACAAAATCGGAACACCCCGTCGTCGAGTTTTTTTCTACTTTAAGTTTCATTCTATTTATATTCTTCCTTGTTCTAGCAATCTTATCTGTTATTAAGAAAACAGGTGTAGCGAAAAAACAATTTATTATTACAGCTGTATTATTTGTCATTTTTGTTGCGTTATTAGGTATTTCAGCTCCTTCTTCTGAAAAAACGACAGCAACTAGTACAAAAGTTGCCTCTAATAATGAAGAGCCAAAAGATAGCGAACAGAAAAAAGAGCTAGAAAAGAAAGAGGCGGACGAAAAAACTCAAAAGCAAGAAGATGAGAAGCGTCTAGCCGAAGAACAAGCTCGTAAGCAAGAGGATGAAAAACGTCTGGCTGATGAACAAGCTCGTAAACAACAAGAAGAACAAAAACGTCTGGCTGATGAACAAGCTCGCAAACAACAAGAAGAACAAAAAGCACAGCAAGCTCAAACACAACCAGCTAATGGTAATACTGATAGTGCATACTACAAAAATTGTGCTGCAGTTAGAGCAGCTGGGAAAGCTCCTTTACATAAAGGGCAACCAGGTTATAGCTCTCATCTTGATCGTGATGGCGATGGAATTGCATGTGAAAAATAGTAATAAAAAAGAAGCTTTTACTAAGCTTCTTTTTTATTAACGTAAAACATTACCACTTATTACTTTCCCCCTTATTTTAATAACATTCTTCTTATTATTCTCAAAAACGACACAGAATAAGTGATTTCAATCACTACATAGATTTTAATTTATCGCTATTCTTAATTCAGATATTACATTAAAATTTTATGGAGGCATTCATATGGAACATACATTTACTGAAACTTCAATTGTTGGTGAGATTGTTACACAATTTCCGAAAGCTAGTGATCTTTTTAAATTATATAGAATAGATTTTTGTTGTGGCGGTAATAAGCCACTTATTGATGCAATTCATGAAAGAAATTTATCAGCTACTGAAGTGCTTACAGAGTTAAATATGCTTTATCATAATACGAAACGATTAAATGAATCGGAAATTGATTGGAAAAATGCTTCTTATCGTGAATTGATTGATTATGTTATAAATAAGCATCACCGCTATTTAAATGAAGAATTACCACAGTTAAGTCCATATGTGACAAAAGTATTACGTGTTCATGGGGCAAGTCAGCCTCATTTAGCTCAAATTCATAAGCTATTTCATGAACTTAAAATGGAATTAGAACAGCATTTAATTAAAGAAGAAATGGAAGATTTTCCATTAATTTTAGAATTTGAACAAAATCCAACTAATGAAAACTATGCTAAGTTACGTAAAGTAGTAAATGAACTAGAAAATGAGCACAATCATGCTGGAAATATTATAAAAGAACTTCGTAAAGTGACAAATGACTTTACTCCTCCAGAAGGTGCTTGCGGTACTTATCGACTTGTTTACCAACGCCTCGAAGCGCTAGAGTCTGATTTATTTGAGCATATTCATTTAGAAAATAATATTTTATTTCCGCGTGCCATTACGAAAGCATAAATCAAGTGCAGGACATGAGTGTAAATACTTATGGCCTGCTTTTTCGTTTCGCGAAAAATATTCACATCCCCTTCACATAAAACCGAATTTTAACAATTTGTGAATCATTATAAAAATGTGATAAATATCACATCTCCCCCTTATTTGATTTTCTATAATAAAAATATAATCCTTTGTTCAATATTTCACATAAAAAGGGGAAACGAAAATGAAAAAACGTTTAGTTATGATCGGAAATGGTATGGCTGGCATTCGCTGTATGGAAGAAATCTTAAAACATGATAGTGATTCATATGAGATTACTATTTTTGGAGATGAACCGCATCCAAACTACAACCGCATTATGCTCTCTCATGTTTTACAAGGCAAAACAAATATGCAAGATATCATTATGAATGAATACAGTTGGTATGAAGAAAACGAAATAACCTTGTATACGAATGAAAGAGTTCAAAGTATTAATCGAGAAGAAAAAATTATTATTACAGAAAAGAAGCGTACTCTTACATACGACAAGCTCATTATCGCAACAGGTTCTAGTGCTTTTATTTTACCTGTTGAAGGTTCCGCACTTTCTGGTGTAACAGGATTTCGAACTATTGAAGATACACAATTTATGATAGATACCGCTAAAGAAAAGAAAAAGGCCGTTGTCATTGGTGGCGGGTTACTCGGTTTAGAAGCCGCAAGAGGTCTAATTGATTTAGGAATGGACGTACATGTTGTTCATTTAATGCCTAGCTTAATGGAGCAACAACTAGATACGAAAGCAGCTGCTCTTCTGCGTGAAGATTTAGAAGCACAAGGCATGAAGTTTTTAATGGAAAAGAAAACTGTAAAAATTCTTGGTACAGACCATGTTGAGGGCATTCAATTTGAAGACGGTGAAGTTGTAGATTGTGATTTAATCGTAATGGCTGTCGGAATACGCCCAAATACGCAAATAGCAAAAGATGCTGGTCTAATTGTAAATCGCGGTATTGTAGTCAATGACTATATGCTAACAAATGATGAGTCCATTTATGCAGTTGGAGAATGTGCAGAGCATGACGGTATCGCATATGGACTTGTTGCTCCTCTTTATGAACAAGGTGCGATATTAGCAAAACATATAACAAATTTACAAACTGATGGATATTCGGGCAGTATCGTCGGTACACAATTAAAAGTTGCTGGTTGTGATTTATTCTCTGCTGGCCAAATTTATGAAGATGATCAAACGAAAGCAATATCCATCTTTAATGAATGTAAACGTTCCTATAAAAAAGTATTAATTCGTGATAATAAAGTTGTCGGTATCGTTTTATATGGTGACACAGCTGATGGTACACGCCTCTTTAGCATGTTAAAGAAAGAAGAAGACATACAAGAATATACAGCCGCTTCCCTTCTTCACAAAGCTGGTGAAGAAAGTGAACTCGATGTTGCTATAATGAGCGCGGATGACACGATTTGTGGATGTAATGGTGTTACGAAAGGTACAATTGTTCACGCTATTTTAGAACAAGAGTTAACTACTTTTGAAGAAGTAAAAGGATGCACGAAAGCCGCTGGTTCTTGCGGTAAATGTCGTCCGCTTGTGGAACAAGTTTTATCTCATACACTCGGAGATGCTTTTGATGCTTCTGCGCAGTCTACTGGTATGTGCGGATGTACAACGTTATCACGTGATGAAGTCGTAGCAGCCATTCACGAGAAAGGTTTAAAATCTCCAAAAGAAGTACGAAATGTGCTTGGTTTTGCACATGAAGACGGCTGTTCAAAATGTCGCCCTGCTTTGAACTATTATTTACGTATGGCGATTCCAGAAGAATATGAAGATGATAAATCATCTCGTTTCGTTAATGAAAGAATGAACGGTAACATCCAGCACGATGGTACATTCTCTGTTATTCCACGTATGTACGGAGGCGTTACAACAGCTGATGATTTAATGAAAATTGCTGAAGTTGCGAAAAAATATGATGTTCCCCTTGTGAAAATTACAGGCGCGAGCCGAATCGGATTATATGGTGTTAAGAAACAAGATTTACCTAACGTATGGGCCGACTTACATATGACTTCGGGATATGCGTATTCAAAATCGCTTCGTAATGTAAAATCATGTGTTGGTTCTCGCTTTTGCCGTTTCGGTACGAAAGATTCATTAGGACTTGGTATGCTCCTTGAACAATCATTAGAAATGGTAGATACACCTCATAAAATGAAGATGGGTGTAACGGGCTGTCCACGTAACTGTGCGGAAGTACTGACGAAAGATTTTGGCGTTGTATGTGTCGAAAATGGATACCAACTTTATATTGGCGGAAATGGTGGTACAGAAGTACGCGAAGCTGATTTTGTAATGATCGTCCCTACTGAAGATGATGTCCTTCGCATCGCTACAGCTTACATGCAATATTATCGTGAAACTGGTATTTACGGAGAGCGTACTGCCTACTGGACAGAACGATTAGGCTTCGATCACATAAGGGAAATACTTCAAGATGAAAGTATGGTTACTACATTAAATGAACGTTTCCAAACAGCTCGTAGTACATATACGGAAGCATGGGGACAAGCACTAGAAACGAAGTCATTAAAAGCGATGTATGAAGTCGAAACTGTGAAATAAGGAGCTGTGATCTATATGATACAAACGAAAGAAAAAATAAAAGTTATGCGTGCGGAAGACCTTCCTATTCAAATCGGTAAAGAAGTACAAATGAAAGGTATATCTATCGCTCTATTTCGCCTGTCAAATGGTGATATTCGAGCTGTAGAAAATCGTTGTCCTCATAAAAACGGACCGTTAGCAGAAGGCATTGTATCTGGAGAATTCGTCTTTTGTCCACTGCATGATTGGAAAATCTCATTAATAACAGGTGAAGTTCAAAAACCTGATGACGGCTGTATTCAAACGTATGAAGTAAAAGTTATTGATGGTGACATTTATATATACATGTAATTTACGAAAGGAAGCCTCCTCTGGCTTCCTTTTAAATAAAAATTGATGAGGTGCGATGATGAACGGATATGTATATTTAGTTGGTGCAGGACCAGGTGATGAAGGGCTTATTACAAAGAAAGCGATAGATTGTTTAAAGCGTGCAGATATCGTTTTATATGACCGTTTATTAAACCCTTCCTTTCTTCGCTATACAAAAGAAACATGTGAACTTATTTATTGCGGAAAAATGCCAAAGAATCATATTATGCGACAAGAAATGATTAACGCCCATCTCCTTCAATTTGCGAGAGAAGGAAAAATCGTTGTCCGCTTAAAAGGCGGAGATCCATCTATTTTTGGCCGTGTCGGTGAAGAAGCAGAAACTTTAGCAGCAGCGAACGTTCCATATGAAATTGTACCAGGTATTACATCTAGCATCGCCGCTAGTATCTATGCAGGTATTCCCCTCACCCACCGTGACTACAGTAATAGCGTCACTTTATTAACCGGACATGCAAAAGGTCCTTTAACCGACCATGGAAAATATAATTCATCTCACAATAGCGACACAATTGCCTACTACATGGGTATAGAAAACTTACCTACAATTTGTGAAAACTTACTACAAGCAGAAAAAAAAGAAGATACGCCAGTAGCAGTCATTGAATGGGGTACAACTGGTAAACAGCGCGTTGTCACAGGGACACTGTCTACCATTGTTTCTATTGTCAAAAACGAAAATATTTCTAATCCTTCTATGACAATTATTGGTGATGTCGTTTCCTTACGGGATCAGATCGCTTGGAAAGAACGTAAACCATTACACGAGAAAAAAGTTTTATTTGCATCTGCAACGAATAAAACAAGTTCAATGAAGCAAAAGTTACAAGAAGCCGGTGCAGAAATATATCAAATTCCTACTTTCAAAAAGGTAGAATACACATTAACACTTGAACAAATCAATGAAATTTTTAACGTTAATCGTCTTGTTTTTTGTTCAGCTGAAAGTGTAGAAATATTGATGCAATCATGTAGTAAACACCAAAAAGATATTCGTTCTTTACAAGCGCAACTACAACATATGAACGTTGCCACTCAAGAAAAACTTATGCAATATGGGCTACTAAGTAAACAAGCAGAGTTCTCTTCCAATACAACAGTTTATTTAGGACGAAACATTAACCGAATTGCTGTTATTCAAGAAAAAATTGGTGCTGGTTCCTATATGATGACTCATGAGTACACAATTGATCATCGCTTCGATGAAATTCATTCACGTATGCTTTCTGAATTCTCATGGGATAGCATTGTATTTGAAGGTCGTGCTTCTATTGATACGTTTCTAGTAGAAATAAAACGCCTTGGCTTTATCAATATTCTTACTCTCCCATTCTCGTATACCGATGTTCCAACTTTATACTATGCAAATAAAGTTGGGTTTCATAACGTAGATCATCAATTACAAGAAACTCTTATGAAGAAAGACATGGTGAGACAATGAAAGGAATTGTATATGTTGGACATGGGAGCCGGCTACAAGAAGGTAATGAACAATTCATTCAATTTATTCAATCTGTTATGAAAGAGCGAAACGAAAGAATTCAAAAAATAGCTTTTCTAGAACTAACGACACCTACTATTTCGGATGCAGTTACAGAAACGATAATAGAGGGAGTAACTGAAATAATGATTGTACCTGTTTTATTATTTGCAGCAGCTCACTATAAACGTGATATTCCTTTTGAAATAGAACAACTACAAAAGAAATATCCACAAATAACATTTTCAGTTGTACCTCCTTTTAGTACACATCCACATATGGTGGAACTTGTAGTGAAAAGAATACGTGAAGCTATGCCAATGCAAAATAGTAGTATTTTACTCGTAGGACGAGGCAGTAGTGATACACAACCGATATATGAGTTACAACAAATCGGAGCAGCTATCGAACGAAAACTTGGTATGCCAGTATCCTGTTCCTTTTTAACGAAAGGAACTCCCTCTTTTACTGCCGAGCTCAAGGCTATAACATCGACTGCGTCCCATGTATATGTCATGCCATACCTTCTCTTTACCGGATTATTACTTCAAAAAATTGAATTGCATACAAAAAAATACAATCATGTTACGACTTGTAACTGTCTTCAGTTTGATACATATATGAAACTAACATTGTTAGAACGAATGGAGGAATGCATATATGTATAACATGTACCCTCTTATGTTTAATCTACAAAATAAAGTGGTTGTTATCATTGGTGGAGGTAAAATTGCATATCGAAAAGCGTCTGGATTAAAAGATACAGGCGCTTTCGTCACTGTTGTCAGCCCAGAAATTTGCGAGGAAATGAAGGAACTTTCTTATATTACTTGGAAGCAAAAAGCTTTTAGTAATGATGATATTAAAGATGCTCACCTTATTTATGCAGCTACAAATCAACACGCTGTAAATATGATGGTCAAACAGGCCGCTCATGATTTCCAGTGGGTTAACGTTGTAAGTGATGGTACAGAATCATCTTTTCACACACCTGGCGTTATAAGAAATAATGAATATGTTGTCACTATTTCAACTTCTGGTAAAGATCCATCATTTACGAAGCGTTTGAAGCAAGAACTAACATCTATATTGCCTAAACTTATAAAAAAGATTTCTCGTACACATAAATTGTAATCTATTTCTTAGTTAAAATAGTAATTACCTTTGGACAAACGTTTTTTAGGGGACGTTTGTTCTTTTTATTGTAGTTCTGTTCTTTTATTTCACAAGCAATCTATGAAGAAAATAAATGGTGTTTGCAACTTGTAAACAAATAAATTTCATGACAAGTGTAACATTACGAGCAACTCTTTCTATTCAGTTTTTATATTGGATATTCATTCAACCAAATTAGCGCTTGTTCATAATCATCAAAAAACTCCACGGATTCTTTTGTATTGGATTGTTGTAAATACTTCAGTATCTCTCCTTCTTCAAGAAGAAATGCAATTGCCTTACTATGATTCAAAATGGTTTCATTGAAGAACTTATCTTTCCATACTTTTTGAACAGAAAAATGATTTGGGGTATACCCTTTTCTATCCACCAACAATTTGTATTTCCGACCCTCAGAAATAAATTGCTGACAAACCTGCTCAAAATCATTAAACCATTCATACACATCCTCTGTATTAATCTGGCCAATTAGATGGGTAACAATCAAATCTCCTGAAACTATTGTGCTGATATTCTGTTTACTCAACTTTTAATCATCTCCCTTAGTGGCAATTATGCATAAAATTCTTACTTGACACTCCCACCCCATCGCTATCACCCTAAGCTCATATAACTTTAATTATAAGCGAGATTGTGTCTTTTTTTCGCAAGTCTATATGTAAATACTTTAAAGATTTCCATACGAAATAAACCCTAATAAGTTTCTTTTTTTGAATTAAGTCACTAGATTTTGAAACATGGTACAATTGTAAACGACACCCAATATATGAAAGACTGCTTTCTTCTCATATCTATAGGACTTCTGTCCATCATTTACCGCCTCAAATCTTTTCGTTTTTGCACGTATATTCAAAACAAAATATATGATAAATAAATAACGACAGTTACTGTAATAATGCTGAAAATTGTTGAAAATAAAACGATTTGTGCATGTAATTCAGGCTCTATTTGATATTCCATAGCAATGGTTGATGTATTTCTTGAAGTAGGAAAAGAACTTGCAATAAATAACGATTGTGCAACAATACCATCGATGTTTAGTATGTATATTACAGCAAGTGCTAATAATGGTCCCATCAGTAACCTTCCAATTAAAGCCCATGTTATGACTCGATGGAAAAAATTAAGTTTAATGTTGGATAATTGCGCCCCTAGCAATATGAGTGCTATTGCAACAAAACCATTCGCAAGCTGATTAAGAGGTAGCAAGATAGAATTAGGTATTTGAATTCTAAAAGATTGAAAGAGAACCCCTAATACGAGCGCATGAAATACAGGCAGTCTTAGAAATGATTGAATAATACCTCCGATTGTTTTTGTTGCTGATAGTAAGTTATATATCCCATATGAATAAGTTAAAAGATTCTGGAAAATCACAATAAAAATCTGAATGGAAACCCCCACTGGATTGTGACTGAAAATCAATTGACTTACTGGTAACCCATAATTACCGGAATTCATTAACGAAATGCTATTTTTTAGAGCTGCACTTTCTCCTTTTTCTAACTTTAATGTTTTTGAAA
The DNA here is from genome assembly GCF_003946765.1 of Bacillus sp. 2D03. Classification (NCBI taxonomy): domain Bacteria; kingdom Bacillati; phylum Bacillota; class Bacilli; order Caryophanales; family Bacillaceae; genus Bacillus; species Bacillus sp. 2D03. The sequence goes on from NZ_RPSJ01000003.1 coordinate 343,208, forward strand.
TGAAATGACTTACTATGATTAGACTCAGACTATAAAGCATTAAATAGTATATTATTTGGAGCAACAAACCTGTCTCTATACTAATATCATATATATTCACAAATACAGCCGCTGGCATTAAGCAATAAGTAATAAGTGTAGAAAGCTGCTTTAAGTTAAATTGGAACTTTCTTTGTAAGATTGCACCAATTAGCATTAATATTAATATTGGTAATATTACGTCTAGTATAATAAAAACAAACATGTAAAACCTCATTCTAAATATATTTTAGTTGGATTAAACAATTTACTAAATATGAATCACATTTAATCAGTCGGAAAACCCCTTCAATTCTCAATAATCAGAAAAACTTAAACCAATAATATGAAAATGTGCATCAAAAATTCTTATTTCATTTCCCTCTCCTCTCTTTTCTTTAACATACCAAATATAACTCATAAAGAAAATTATGGATTATTTATACAAATTCATAATTTTATCTTATTGACCTAAACTATCTTCTTTATTTTAAGTATACTTTTTCACAATATCCATTAACCTTACCAAAAAATTTGGCCCTAAAAAAATCTGATAATGCAGTTACTATGCGAAGGATACTTGCATCAATCCTATACTTGTCGCTTAAACTACCTAACACACCTGATACTTGTTTATCTTGAGTGGACTTATATTTTTTTCATCTAAACATCCCGATTCAATTAAATATTTGCGTTCTAAAAATGAGTTCGATCTTTAGAATAGATTTAAGATTTCCTTAATTAATCTGCCCTTTAATTGAATAACTTTTGACATCTTCATTTTAAAAGCACATTCTTATAGAAAACAAGCGTTTATTGAGAGATCAATAAAAACATGTTGAAGCCTATTACTAAAAGAACCATCCCAAAATACTTTGGGATGGTTCTTTTTCCTTATTAATGATTCTTTAACATCACTAACAGCTTTTCTTGACTATACATCCACACTGTAATGATTAAACAAGCAAGTGCGACTTCTGATAATGCCATAAATCCAATTGCATAATGGCCTGTTAGTTGGAATAGTAATGTTAAAATTAGGGGCGGGAAGAACCCTCCTAGTCCGCCTAAAGCTGAAACGAGTCCATTTACAATACCTGCTTGTTCTGAGAAGTACATTGGAACGAGTTTAAAGATTGTACCATTACCAATGCCTGCACAAAATGCGACTAGTAAGCAACCAAATGTATACACGTTCATACTAGGCATGAATGATAAAATAATACCTGAAAGTGTTAAACCGATAAATACGAAGATTAATATTTTAAATGGATTAAACTTATCGCCGAGCCAACCACCAATCGGACGCATAATTGTTGCGAGTACGATGAATCCTGCAGTTCGCATACCAGCATCTACTTTCTCTAATCCGAAGTGAGATACTAAAAAGTTTGGTAAGTATACTGTAAATGCGACAAATGATCCGAATGTTAAAAAGTAAAAGATACATAAAAACCAAAGTTTCTCATTTTTATATACACCTTTTATTTGTTCCATTAATGGTGTATTCACCTTTTTCTCCTTACGATCACCTAATAAAAAGTTCATAAGTGCAAATGCTGCAAGTAAAACTAAATAACATTGTACTGTCGTTCTCCAGCCAACTGAAGTTGCGATAACAGGCGCTAAAAATGAAGTAATTGCTGTTCCGGCGTTACCGACACCGTAAATACCATTTACAAAACCATGACTCTCTTTCGGAAAGTATTTTGGTAAAGAAGTTACTCCTACAGAGAATACAGCACCACCGATTCCTACAAATAATCCACCAATAATTAAATCCATCATAGAATTGGCAACACTAATATAAAAGACAGGAAGTAATAATAGAATAAAACTAATAAAGAATAATTTTCTTGCTCCGAAACGATTTGTCCAATAACCAATTGGAATGCGAAGAACAGAACCTAAAATAACGGGTACTGCTGTGACCATAGAAATTTGCCCCGCAGTTAATGGGATATCCACTTTAATATAAGGCATTAATGATGATAAAATGACCCATACCATAAAACCTATAATTAGATTAGAAGTTTGTAAACTTAATTGAAAATTAGGACTTTTCATCCTGTTCCCTCCTATGTATGCATAGTTATATTCATTCTCTCCAGCCTAATCACGTCGTAACATGATTAGGTCGAAAAGAATCAACCACCACTTACTGGCGGAATCATCGCCACAGTATCACCAGTTTGAATGATGTCATTCTCATTTGCATACTCTTCATTTATAGCTACCATGATTTCATTTGAAATCGCTACGTTGTATTTCTTAATGAGTACCTTCTTTAGTTCAGCAACTGTAATATTTTCACAATCGATTTGTAATGCTGGCTTACTTACTTCTTCTTGTAAATGTGTAAATAATAGTACTTCAATCATATTCTCATCTCCTCTTCAGGCTCACCATTCTCATATGCTACATTCTCTAACTGATCACCAATCCATGATTCACCATCTTCCCAAAATTCTTTCTTCCAAATTGGAACGATTTGTTTTATACGCTCCATAATATATTCGTTCGCCTCATAGGCTGCTTTCCGGTGTGGTGTAGAAACAGCGACGACAACAGCAAGATCAGAAATTTGTAATGTACCAATGCGATGTGTAATGGCGACAAATGTCCCAGGCCACCTCTCTCCTACTTCAGTACCAATTCTCTCAAGTTGTTTTTCTGCCATTGTTTTATATGCTACATACTCTAAATGTAGCGTACGACGTCCTTTCGTAAATTCTCTAACAGTACCAACGAAAGTAGTAACTGCGCCACACTCACGACGAATTACTTTGTTTGTAACTTCCTCAATTGAAATAGGTGTATCAATTACTTCATAATACGTTTGTATCATTTTGCACCTCTTATCTTTGTATAAGTTAGTAATCTATTTTTCTATTATTTGTATGATCGAAGTGGTTCTTCCCAAGGCCACTCACTTCCAGCGTTTGATTCTAATAACAGTACCGAAACAGTTATTCCTGCTTCAAATCCTCTCGTTCCTCCCGGCAGGACGATAAATGCGTTCGCCTCTGCAAGTGAAGAAATTGCACTAGATTTATCTAAACCAACTGGTATAGCTTGCAATGTTCCATCTACAATTTCCACTTTCCCTCTTACAAATCGAGTAAATGGATTTGCTTTCGGAAAGTCTTTTTGTAATATTGCCTCTGCACGAAATACGTGCGGATTTTTCTTATACAAGTATGTTCGAATAACTGGCCGAACAAATAATTCACAACCGACATAGCAAGCAGAAGGATTACCAGATAAACCAAATAGTAGTTTTCCTTCTACCTCAGCTACAGTTGTCACACTTCCTGGTCGCATCGCTATTTTGTTAAAAAGTACATTAGCTTGTAACCTCTTATGAATAGCAGGTAAATAGTCATAATCTCCTACCGAAACGCCACCAGTTGTAATTAAAATATCGACTTCTTTCATCGCTTTTTTTACAGTGTTATAACACGTCTCTAAATCGTCAGCGAATTGCCCATAATACTGTACAACTCCGCCGGCTCGTTCAATTTGAGCAGCAATCATATAAGAGTTACTATTTCGAATCTTTCCTAGCTTTAATTGTTCATGTACTTCAAGCAGTTCGCTTCCTGTCGTTACAATTCCAATAACCGGCTGTTTTATAACATGTACGGAACTATAACCAAACGTAGCAAGAAGCGCTGCTACTCCAGGATTAATAACAGTCCCTTTTTTCACAAGGATGCTATTTTGGTTTACATCTTCTCCTTTAAAAGAAATGTTATCGCCAGAAGAGAAAGAACGTTTTAATACCATATAAATCTTTTCGTTTTCTTCAAATCCTTCCGTTAGCTCTAACATAACAACCGCATTACACCCTTCCGGAATTGCGGCACCTGTCATAATACGGACAGCTTGAAATTCTTTCACTTCTTCTGTAAAAACAAAGCCTGCTCCAATTTCGCCAATTACTTCAAATTGAATGGGGTTACTACTACTCGCTTCTTTTGTATCTTCCGCTCGAATCGCAAACCCGTCGTACGGAGAGCGATCAAAATGCGGAACATCATGATCTGCAATAACATCTTCTCCAAGTGTTCTACCGTAGCTTTCTATAAGAGAAACCTTTTCCATTTCACCTTGGTAGGCATATTTCATTACACGAGCAACTGCTTCTGCTACTGGAATTGGTATACGTTTATCTAACATTCTTTTTTCACCTCGTTTTAATAAGGAAAAAACGATTTTTCTGTTCATCCTATATATTTGGCGTATAATCGTTTTGCTATTTTTACATCATTTGTCCCATGAATAAATGCCCTACCGTCTATAAATAAAACAAAACGATATTCATCAACTAGAAATGATAGTAAGTAAGGCGTTTTTTTAACATGTACACTTTTTTGTAATCGTTTTTGAATTTCGGTTAAATTAAGATTTCTCTTTATTCCTGAACGGATTTGAACTGTATTCCGTCCGCATAACACTTCCGTTTTCATTTGCGCTTCAAATATTAGGCTTGGATACGTTCGTGATTTCCCACAAGAAGGACATGTACTTTTCTTCTGTCTATTTACTTTTAATGAGAGATATTGATTGTTCCAAATATCAAATGACAACATCGACCCTCTTAATGATTCATAATCACCCACCAATATTTTCATCGCCTCTGTAACTTGGTGAGCAACGACCATTTGTACAGCTGGCTGAATGATTCCGGCTGTATCGCATGTTGCACCGCCCATAGGATGATCCATTAGACAGCGAAAACATGGTGTTTTCCCAGGAAGAATTGTATACGTTACACCGTAACTCCCAATGCATCCGCCATATATCCAAGGTATATTTTCTTTTTGTGAAATGTCATTTATAAGTAGACGCGTATCGAAATTGTCAGTCGCATCTAATATGAGATCCACATCTTTTGTTAACTCTTCTATTTCTCGCATTGTGACATCTGTTACAACTGGTACAATTTCCACTTCAGAATTAATCTTTCTTACATGTTCTGCTGCTGCAATTGCTTTTGGTTTACACTGCTGCGCATCTTCTTCTGTATATAACTGCTGCCGCTGTAAATTACTCCATTCGACGTAGTCACGATCAGCAATTGTCAATTTCCCAATTCCCATCCTAGCAAGTGCTTCTGCATTCGCAGCTCCTAGCGCACCCGCACCGATTAGGAGCACATGCTTTTCTCTTATTTTTCTTTGTCCCATTTCACCAATTCCAGAAAACAACACTTGTCTTGAATAACGCTCTTGCATAAGAAATCCTCCTTTCACTATCCACCAATGTAAGACATTTCAACTTTTGGACGTTTACTTGTATTCTCAACCGTTCTTTCATCTGAATATCGATCTGTTCTATATCGCCATGTATCATTTAAAATTTTTAATAGTGATGCATCAGAAATATTTTCTCGAAGAAGCGTTCGCAAATCCGTTCCTTTCGCTCCAAATAGGCACGTGAAAAACTTGCCGTCTGCCGAAATACGAGCTCTCGTACAAGAAGAACAAAATGACTCAGAAACAGAAGTAATAAATCCAACTTCTGCATTACTCCCTACATATCGATACAATTTCGCAACCTCTCCAAAATAACGAGGCTGAGCGGGCTCAATTGGATATACACGATTAATTTTCTCTATTAATTGTTCCTTCGTAATGACTTCTTCAAAATTCCATCCGTTTGTACTGCCTACATCCATAAACTCAATGAAACGGAGCTGAATTTCTTTTTCTTTAAAATAACGAGCCATATGAAGAATTTGACTATCATTCATCCCTTTTTTTACGACCATATTTACCTTTACTTCTAATCCAGCAGCATTTGCTGCTTCTATTCCTTTCAGTACAGGTTTTGTACTTACATTTCTTCCGTTAATTTTTTTGAAGACATGGTCCTCTATCGCATCTAAACTAATATTTACACGTTTTAATCCCGCGTCTTTTAGCGCCTTAGCTTGTTTTGCTAAATGAATTCCGTTTGTTGTGAGTCCAATGTCTTTTAAGCCTTCTAGATTTGTAAGTCTTGCAATTAATTTCGGTAAGTCTTTACGCAATAAAGGTTCACCGCCAGTAAGCCTAATTTTATTAACTCCCATACTTATAAATAATCTAGCTAACCTTTCTATTTCATTAAATGTTAATAAACACTCTTTCTGTAAAAAAGCATAATCAGGTCCGAACACTTCAGCAGGCATACAATATGTGCACCTAAAATTACAACGATCAATAACTGAAATGCGTAAATCTTGAAGTGGCCGCTTTAAAGAATCTTTCATGTTCTCGTGCATCTATATCCCTTCTTTTCTGCTGCAATCCTTAGTAAGCTTTCATTTTTTTATTTGCCTTCATTATAAAAAAGAAGCTACATATTCAATGTGACTTTTCTCACATCACTTTCCCCATTCAAAAAATTTTCACAAATCCGTTCGCATTTTGTTCACATCTTTAGCCACTCCTCCTTACGGTCATTGAAATTTCAATTTATTTTTAAATAGCTCTTGCATTTTCATCATACTTACACTCAAAATAGGAAATGTATTGCTTATAAGAAGAAAGGTGATCACTGTGGCAAACAGTATGACATTATCTCAAGATTTAAAAGAATTACTTGCATCTGTTGAATATAAAATGCAGATAAAAAAAGGTAGTTTTATTTTTCAAGAAGGTATGGAGGCAACAGAACTCTATATCATTCACTCAGGGAAAGTACAAATTAGTAAACTTAGTGCTGACGGACAAGAATTAACACTTCGAATTTGTTCGGAATATGACATTATTGGAGAATTAACATTGTTCACGGATAATGCAAAATATTTATTAAACTCAAAATGTCTTGAAGATGTTGAAGTAGGTGTAATAAAACGTGAAGCGTTAGAAAAAGCATTACTCCAAAAACCCGCTCTTGTATTTGAATTTATGAAATGGATTAGTGAACATTTAAGAAGAATGCAAACGAAGTTCCGAGATTTAGTATTACACGGCAAAAAAGGTGCCCTGTACTCTACTCTTATACGAATGACAAATAGTTACGGTGTATTAAAAGAAAATGGCATTCTCATCGATTTACCATTAACGAATCAAGAACTCGCTAATTTCTGTGCAACTTCACGTGAAAGTGTAAATCGAATGTTAAATGAATTAAAAAAGCAAGGTACAATTTCAATTCATAAAGGAAAGATTACAATCCACGATTTACAATTTTTAAAATGTGAAATTGCTTGTGAAGATTGCTCTGCTTCTGTTTGTAGCATTGATTAGCATCTTATTTAGATGCTAATCTTTTTTCAATTTAAACTACTTATTAACATTTATTCCCTATGTAAACAAAAACGAGGCCTTCCATATTAGACCTCGTTTCGTTTTAACCATTAGCTCCTATCCGTTTACAGCAGTATTATTTTTTCAACTCATTAGGAATACGTCTTCTGTAAATCACATAACTACGGCTTACATATTTAATTGGGGCACTAAATACATGTACAAGTCTTGTAAATGGCCACACTGCGAAAAGCCCCATCCCTGCGAGAATGTGAATTTTAAACCATATTGGTACTTCCATCATATATTCAACTTTCGGTTGGAAAATAAAGAGACTTCGGAACCAAGGGCCAATCGTTGTACGATAATCAAATCCTTTTGAATCGATATTTAAAAATGTTGAGGAAAGTCCTGCTAGCATTACGATAAGTAATAAAATAAGCGCAATATAATCTCCCTTTGTACTCGTTGCAATGATACGTTTTACAGTTACGCGGCGGTACGTTAATATAATTAAACCGCTAATAGAAGCAACACCTGCCGGAAGCCCAAAACTAATTGCTACTACATGATACATATGCTCAGAAATACCTACTGAACGGTATACAGCTTCTGGAATTAAAATCCCCATAACATGACCGCCAATTACGAACATGATCCCAAAGTGAAATAATAGACTTCCGAGTCGGAGCATTTTCTTTTCTAATAGTTCACTAGATTTTGATGTCCATCCAAATTGATCATAGTTGTATCTAAAAATATGTCCACCGATAAAGATTGCAAAAATGATATAGGGAAACAATACCCATAGAAATTGATCCATCATTTTAACAACTCTCCTTTCTAATTTGTCTGTACACCCCATGTTTCGATAGCGAGTAGAACAGCCGCAAGAATTGGTTCATACATACTGTCTGCTTCTTTTAATTGAACGTGTAACGCTTGTATATTCTCCGTGTATTTACTCATAATTGGTTCACTGTCTATCTCATTTGCATTTGCAAAGAACTCAAGCAATAGCGGTAAATAATCAGGTAATTCTTTATCTGTTACTTCAAAACCAGATTTTTTATAATGCTGTTTTAACTCCAGTAATTCAATACCTCTTTCTCTTTGTTCACCAGTGTTCATATAAGTAAGATACATATTTGTTTTCTTACCAAAATCGAATGTATATACGTAACTATCAATGAGTTGATCATTCGTTTTATCTAGCACTTGCTTTATAAAGGCTGTAAGTGACGCTTTAACGTCTTCCTGTTCTATTGTTTCAACCTCTTCTTGCAATTCAGTTACAGCTTCTCTCCACCCTAGTTCAGGATAGGAGAGAAGAAAAGAAGAACAAGAAAAAGCTGTTTGTAAACTTTGTCTCATAATTTTCTGCCCCCTTTATTTAAGAAATTGTCATACAAGAGCCTGGACCACCTGTGAATGATAAACCACAGCTTCCTTGTTCGCTATATAAATCTGCCACTTGTTCACGGTGAGATGTCGGGATAACGAAGCGATCTTTATATTTCGCAATGGCAAGAAGACGATACATATCTTCTACATCCTGTTTCGTTAAACCAAGTTCTTTTAATACAGCTTCATTTGGCTCTTTATTAATTTGCAGTGCTCTCATATATGTTCGCATAACAGCCATTTTTTTCAATGTAAGACGAATGTGTGATTCATCCCCTGCAGTGAGTAAATTCGCTAAATATTGAATTGGAATACGCATATTATCAATTGCAGGGAAAACCTCTTCTGCTTGCCAGTTACTACCTTTCCCTTCCACCATGTTCATAATTGGGCTAAGCGGAGGGATATACCAAACCATCGGCATTGTACGATACTCCGGGTGAAGAGGCAGAGCAATTTTCCAATCGATAATCATTTTATAGATAGGTGAATGTTGTGCTGCTTTAATCCATTCTTCAGGAATGCCTTGTTTTTTCGCTTCAGCTGCTATTTCTGGATCATTTGGATCTAGGAAAACAGTAAGCTGAGATTCATATAAATCTTTTTCGTCTTCAACAGAAGCTGCTTCTTTTACTTTATCAGCGTCATATAGCATTACTCCAATATACCTGATACGTCCTACACATGTTTCTGAACAAATTGTTGGCATACCAGCTTCAATACGTGGGAAGCACATTGTACATTTTTCAGCTTTATTCGTTTGCCAGTTAAAATACACTTTTTTATATGGACAAGATGATACGCAGAATCTCCATGCGCGACATGCATTTTGATCTACAAGAACAATTCCATCTTCTTCACGCTTATACATCGCACCAGATGGACAAGATGATACGCAAGATGGATTCATACAATGTTCACATATGCGTGGTAAATACATCATAAAGACGTTTTCAAAATCTGTTTTAATTTCTTCTTCCATTTTCTTTACGTTTGGATCTTGCAATCCAGTTATATGTCCGCCTGCTAAGTCATCTTCCCAGTTTGGACCCCATTCAATTTTGTCGATAAATTCGCCTGTAATTGCTGATTTCGGACGAGCAACTGGCTGATGCTTACGCTGCGGACTATTTGTTAACGTTTCATAATCATAGTTCCAAGGTTCAAAGTAATCATCAATCGTTGGTTGATCTGGATTGTGGAAAATATTCATAAGACGTTTCATTTTCGAACCGGATTTTAGCTGAATTTCACCATTTTTCAATTCCCAGCCGCCTTTATATTTCTCCTGATCTTCCCATTGTTTCGGATAACCAATACCTGGTTTCGTTTCTACGTTATTGAAATACATATATTCAGCACCTGGACGATTTGTCCAGGTGTTTTTGCATGTTACGCTACAAGTATGACAGCCGATGCATTTATCTAGGTTCATTACCATTCCGACTTGTGCTTTAATCTTCAAGCCAATCTACCTCCTTCAGTTTACGGATTACAACATTTAAATCACGCTGGTTCCCAGTTGGACCATAATAGTTAAATCCATAACTTAATTGACCATATCCACCAATCATATGTGTCGGTTTTACGTGAATTCGAGTTGGACTATTATGCGTTCCCCCGCGATTACTTGTTAATTTCGTACCAGGTACGTTAATGTGACGATCTTGCGCATGATGCATAAATGCCATTCCTCTCGGTATACGGTGCGTTACAACAGCACGCGCTACAACAACACCGTTACGATTAAAGCACTCAATCCAATCATTATCTGCAACACCCGCTTCAGCAGCGTCCTCTTTATTCATCCAAACAGTTGGACCACCTCTAAATAGCGTTAACATCGGTAATGAATCGAAGTACATACTATGAATCGACCACTTATTATGCGGTGTTAAATAGTTTAATGTAATTTCTTTCCCTTCTACTTCAGGTCGTGATTTACGGAACGGTTTATGTTGCAGAATTGGTTTAAATGTTGCCATCGTCTCACCAAATTCTTTCATCATGTCATGGTCTAAGTAGAAAGATTGTCGACCAGTTATCGTTCTCCAAGGGATGAGACGTTCCACATTTGTTGTAAACGGTGAGTAACGTCGTCCACCTTTTTCTGAACCTGTAAAGGCCGGAGAAGTAATTACTGTTTTCGGTTGTGCTGTAATTTGTTCGAATGTAAAGCATTCTTCTTCACGTTCTTCTGCTAAATCACGTAGTTTTAAATCTGTTTGTTTTTCAAGTGCTTCCCATGCTTTTACTGCCATATGACCGTTTGTTGTAGAAGATAGTGTTAATACCGCTTCAGCAGCATTGATTGCTTCTTTGATGTCTGGACAACCTTTCGCGATAGAATCCGTTCGAACGACTCCTAATTTGCTCTTTAATTGCTCATACTCTTTTTCTGCTGACCAAGAAATCCCTTTCGTACCAATCGGTTGTTTTCCGGCATTTGGTCCAAGCGCAGTCATTTTGTCATAAATCGTTTTATAATCCCTTTCAACAACGTGAATTTGTGGCATCGTTTTACCCGGGATTGGTTCACATTCACCTTTACTCCAATCTTTAATCTTGCCAAGTGGTTGCGCTAATTCTTGCGGTGTATCATGAAGAAGTGGTGTTGCAACAACTTCTTTCATTGATTCAAGATCAATTTTCTTCGCTAAATCTGACACAGCTTTAGAAAGTGAAGTGAAAATATCCCAGTCAGAGCGCGCTTCCCACGGTGAACCGATTGCCGGATTAAATGGATGTACAAATGGATGCATATCTGTACTGCTTAAATCGTGTTTTTCGTACCAAGTTGAAGCAGGTAAGACGATATCAGAATACAGTGCTGTTCCAGCCATACGGAAATCTAAATTAATGAGTAAATCAAGCTTCCCTTCTGGCGCTTCTTCATGCCACTTTATTTCTTCTGGTCGTAATGAATCACTGTCGTCATTCATTAACCCATTTGTTGTACCTAATAAATGTTTTAAGAAATATTCATGTCCTTTACCAGAACTCGAAATTAAATTTGCACGCCATACGAATAAGTTGCGCGGGAAGTTGTTTTTGTTATCAGGATCTTCAATTGCGAATTTCAGTTCTTTTTCTTTTAGTTTTTGCGCAACGTATTTTCCGATTTCTTCTTGCGTTGTTGCACCAGCAGCAACAGCCTCTTTATATAATTCAATTCCATTTTTCTCGAATGTTGGATAAGAAGGTAACCAGCCAAGTCGTGCAGCTAATACGTTGTAATCACCGTGATGTTGATAACGAGAGTTACCTTCAACTGGTGATGCTAAATGTCCAACAGGTGTATCTTCATAACGCCATTGATCTGTTACGAAATAGAAGAAGGATGTACCGTTTTGTAATTTCGGTGGACCTTGCCAATCTTTTGCCATCGCGATTGTTTGCCATCCTTCTGCTGGTCTTAATTTTTCTTGACCAACATAATGAGCCCAACCACCGCCGTTTACACCTTGTGCTCCAACGAGAAGAACAAGATTTAAAACGGCGCGATAAATCGTATCAGAGTTAAACCAATGGTTAATACCTGCTCCAACAATTATCATTGAGCGACCATTCGTATCAACAGCATTTTGTGCGAACTCACGAGCGATTTGAATAATAAGCTCACGTTTTACACCTGTCATTTTCTCTTGCCATGCAGGTGTAAACGGTATGTCATCATTGAAGTCTTTTGGTCCTTGTCCGCCAAGCCCTCGGTTCACACCGTAATTTGCTAACGTTAAGTCGTATACAGTTGTAACGAACAATTCGCCCTCTTCTGTCATAACCTTTTTCACTGGAATCGTACGTTCTAATATTTTGTTTCCATCATCAGAGAAGTACGGAATTTGTACAGTTTGAACACTATCCTCCATTCCAAGTAAAGAAAGACGTGGATCAATCTTTTCACCTGTTTCTTCATCTTCTAAACGCAAGTTCCATTTCTTTTCATTATCCCAACGTGATCCCATTGTGCCGTGAGGTGTTGCAAAATCATTCGTATTCTCGTTCCAAAGAACAGGTTTCCATTCCCCTAACTTCGTTTCTCGTCCAATATCAGAAGCATTTAAGAACCGATCAGCAACGAATTGATCTCCTTTTTGTTTCAATGTGACGAAGAAAGGAAAATCAGTATATTGCTTCGCATAATTTGTGAAATATTCCACTTGATTATCTACGTAAAATTCTTGTAAGATTACGTGCCCCATTGCCATCGCAAGTGCACCGTCTGTACCTTGTTTCACACTAATCCAATCATCCGCAAACTTTGTTGATTCAGCGAAATCAGGACTGACAGAAACGACTTTCGTTCCTTTATATCGAACCTCTGCTAAAAAGTGTGCATCTGGTGTTCTCGTCATTGGTACATTTGAACCCCATGTCATAATGTAACCAGAGTTATACCAGTCACTACTTTCTGGTACATCTGTTTGATCGCCCCAAATTTGAGGAGAAGCTGGTGGTAAATCCGCATACCAATCATAGAAGCTAAGCATCGGTCCACCCATAAGTTGCATAAAGCGACTACCAGCAGCATGACTTAACATCGACATAGCTGGAATTGGTGAAAAGCCAACATTTCGGTCTGGACCGTATTTCATTACTGTGTACAGTAAAGAAGCTGAAACGAGTTGTAACACTTCATCCCAATTCGTACGAATGAATCCCCCTTTACCACGCGCCTGCTTATACGTACGTGCCTTTTCACGGTTTTCCACAATGCTTTTCCAAGCCTCTAATGGTGACTCGTTATTTTGCAATTCTTCTTGCCACATATTCCAAAGAACACCACGTACATACGGGTATTTCACACGAAGTGGACTATAAATGTACCAAGAAAAACTTGCTCCACGTGGGCATCCTCGCGGTTCAAAATCTGGCATATCAGGACCTGTAGTCGGATAGTTAAGCTCCTGCCCTTCCCAAGTTACAATTCCATCTTTCACATATATATTCCAGCTACATGAACCAGTACAGTTCACGCCGTGTGTAGAACGAATTACTTTATCATGCTGCCAACGCTTTCTGTACACATTTTCCCATTCGCGATCTTCATATGTTTCTTGTGTATGATTATCGTTATAACGATCTATTGGTGAAAAATATTTTAAACGTCTCATTAGTGCTGAAGTTTTTTTCTTCATACTGTTCACTCCTTTAATACGTCTCTCTTACATACCCTTACTATAAGAGAGGTTGTAAAATACAGATGTGACATTTCGCACAGTTCAAGAGATTGTCAAAAATTCCGGAAAAAATATAAAAAAGTGAACATCTAATCAGTGTGGAGGGCTCACATCCTTCACTGACTGTTAAATTACTTCCTTGCTTCTAGCAAAGTTTAAGATGAAGTACAGATAATAATGAGCTTGCAAAAAATTTCTTATATAATAGAGACAGTAATTTGGGAGTAGTTAAATTTAATATACCTAAATCGTTAAATGAGTTAATAAATGAAAATACAATACTTTAAATCCACCATATCAAGGGCAACTATCCTGAAAATAGTTGAACAAAAAACGCCAGGAAATCCATATGAATTGTCAGCAACTTGGATTGAATCAATAGAAGAATACAACAAGAATGGCAGGATTTTAAGATAATAATACAAGGAGTATATTATGAAATTAGAACCGCTTTACGCAGAAAACATTATAGTAGCCGTCATATATAAAAATGAGTTTAGATGGTATGTAACAGATAAAGAACTATGGTTTTTAGATTATAATAAATTAGATAATGCATATAAAAATTTAGGTATAAGCATTGAAGATAATGACGAAACGGAAGAAAGAAATGGAATAAAAGTATTAGATCATGAAAATGTAGAAGTATTTTTAGTAAGGATTAATCAATATAAAACAACTAAAGAAGAATTAAATTATTTACTACTTGAAAATATTAAAAGGAAAAATGCAGGAGAAGATCTATTAGATTTTAGTCCAATCTTATTAATTAACTTTGATAATAAAATACTATATTCAATGTTTCCAGAACCGGCATCCTACGAAAACTATGTACCAAAAGATTGAAGTGGTACATATGAAGATTTCACTGAATTCATACCTACATCAGAGAAATATTGGATAGATAAGTTTAATAATAATCTACTTTTACTATAATTTAAGTAGGAAAATAGTGATGATAGTATAAGAATTTATTACCTTAATAGAGCTTATGAGATTAATAGAGAAGTAAATAGAGTCACTAAAGCCAGAAATAAAGGAGTAAAATAGTCATGAAATATCCATATAGTTTTGAAGTGCTTAACAGTAGTGATTTAGTTATGAGACTTCCTCAAGAAATTAAACTTGTTGAAACTTTTTTAGGAATTGAAGTTACAGCTTTTGGAGATTGGATTTTAGAAGAAATACATAATGTTTTAAACGGAGAAAAAAATTATGTAGTAGTAAATGGCAATATTTGTGGTTTAGAAATTCGGAACGACACAACTACTGTGTTAGACAATTTAGCCGAAGATGGTAAAGGAGAATATTGTGAGATTGAAACAATGGAATTGGTAGAATTAATTCATATTTGGTTAAATAAACGAAAAGAATATAAGAAAGATAAAAAATAAAAGAGTGTAATAATTTAAATAGCTGACCTCTTCATGTGAAGTCGACTTTATTTTTTATTCATATACATTTTAATCACAAGGCATATTAATATATGTTCCAAACTTTACGCGTAGGGTTTCCTACGCTATTTATTTTGCTCATTGAGGACAATCTTTCCTTCCCTTCCTATATGTTTTACCCACAACAATAGTTTATATCAAGATATATTTTACATAAAACTACAAATCATTATTTACTGTATTGCCCTTAGTTACGGAAACAATTATACTAGATATAATCAAAATAAATAATCTGAATATTCTCAGAATTAAAGTTGGAAGTTTTACTATCTACAAATAGAATTAGAAATATGTCCACTAAATAGATTAGAAAACGATAATAACATTAGGAGGATTACGATGCCCCAGCTTGATTCATTACATCCCACTGTAGAAAAAATAATCAATAATATTGAAAAAATAATGGTCGGAAAACGAAAAGAAACGATCTTAGCTTTGACAGCTCTCTTAGCTGAAGGTCATGTGCTATTAGAAGATGTTCCTGGTGTCGGAAAAACAATGCTAGTACGTGCTCTTTCTAAATCCATTGATGCTGATTATAAGCGAATTCAATTTACACCTGATTTATTGCCGTCAGATGTAACAGGAGTTTCTATTTATAATCCGAAAGAGCTCCAATTTGAGTTCAAGCCTGGACCAATTATGGGGAATTTTGTACTTGCTGATGAAATTAATCGTACATCTCCAAAGACACAATCTGCTTTACTTGAATGTATGGAAGAAGGAAATATTACAATAGATGGTATTACAAGACCTTTACCAAAGCCGTTCTTTGTCATGGCTACACAAAATCCGGTCGAATATGAAGGAACATATTCTCTACCAGAAGCTCAGCTCGATCGTTTCTTATTGAAACTAAAAATGGGATATCCTACACCAGAAGAAGAATTTGAAATTTTAAACCGGATGGAAAAAACAAATCCACTCTCTCAATTACAGACCATTACTACAATACAAGAATTAATTTATTTACAACAAAGCGTACGGGTAGTAAGTATGGACAAAGCAATTAAGCATTACATTGTAAAGCTTGTTAATCAGACTCGTACGTACAGTTCTATACAGTTAGGTGCAAGTCCACGTGGTTCGATTGCTTTAATGAAAGCTTCACAAGCTTATGCATTTATCCATGGCAGGAATTATGTTATTCCAGACGATGTTAAACTTTTAGCCCCTTACGTTTTAGCACATAGACTCATTATAAAAATGGAAGCAAAATTTGAAGGAATAACTGGCGAACAAGTTATCGCAAAAATCGTTGCACGAACTACCGTGCCTACTCAAAGGACAATGAACCCTTGATGAAACGAATGCTGCGAGCGCTATATCACGTTATGAAGTTATTGCTACTCCCTTTATGCCTAGTCTTAACATTTGTGTACGCTATGTTTCAAGGAGGGTTTGTCAGTTGGTTTTTATTTTACAGCATAATTCCCATTGCTCTTTATTCACTACTACTCCCCTTCTACGCTTTACGGGACGCTGAAGTAAAGCGAATAACAAACCAAAATGGATATGTAGTAGGAGAACAATTTGTAAGCACGATTACAATAAAAAGAAAATTTCCTTTTCCCTTACTTTATTTAGTTATAGAAGATGAACTGCCACCACAATTTATAAGTTGTAAACAAATAAAGATGAATAAGGTAGTACTCTTCCCAGGATTGAAACGAAATATTTCGTTTCAATATGTTATTGACACAATCCCTAGAGGCGAGCACACTTTTTCAAGCGTTCGTGTCAAAACTGGCGATTTATTCGGCATGATGGAGAAAGAAGTAACTTTTTCAGTTCCAAATACATTTTTAGTCTATCCCCAGTATGTAGATATAGCGTATCGACAATTGGAAAATCATTTCGAACAAGGAGCGCTTTCAGCAAATATAAATTCAGCAAAAGACTCTACAATCTCGGTCGGTGTCAGAGACTATAAACCTGGCGATCGCTTTTCATGGATCGATTGGAAAGCAACTGCACGAACAAACAATATTATGACAAAAGAGTTTGAACAACAGCGCAGCCATAATATCATGATATTCATAGACAGAACCGAGTCTCCTCTATTCGAATCAGTCGTCACATTTACTGCCTCTATCGTAAGGGCTGTCTTGAAACAAAATTCACCAGCATCATTCGTGTCTATCGGAAAAGAACAAACTATTTTCCCTTTAGACAATGGAGATACGCAGTTACAACAAATCCTTTGTCATTTAGCAAAAGTACAAGCAGACAGTGTATTCCCGCTCTCCCAGAGTGTAGACATGGAACTAAGAAAAATTTATGAGCCCGTCACGGTTATACTCGTGACCAGTAATCTTTCTCCCGATATTCAAAAGGCGGCTGATTGTGCTGCTATAAGAAATAGAAAATGTATGGTTTTTGTCGTGAAAGAAAAAGCGAATCAACTTTCACACCGAGAACTCAGTATACTAGAAACTCTAAAAAAACGACAAATATTTGTAAACACGGTTTATGAAAACCGGTATACAAACGTGTTTTTTGAGGTGAACAAATGATGATATTACAAGCAAAATACAAGTGGGATACGAACAGATTCTTCATGCATGCATGTGTATTTCTTCTTTTACTAGAATGGCTAAGACCTCTTATAGGTATTACAAATGTAGGTAGATTAGATATTTTCGTAACATTTATAGGAATTTGCTTCGCTCTCTCTTTTTTTCAAACGAGGTGGCAGATTCCTATAAAAATTGTCACAGTCTTATTTATCATTCATTCCCTATATTATAAAAATGCTTTTATAAATCCATCTTGGCTAACAACATTCTTTTCTGATATGTTTCGAAATTCCTCCCTGTTTTTCCAAGGGAATTTACTAGATATTTCTCCAGTTTTTCCGACGTTTTTATTTTTTCTCTCATTTTGGTTTTTGAGTTCTTTCACTTCATTTTGGATTATTCATAAAAAACGTGGGTTTCTATTCCTTGTATTGACTATTATTTATATCGCAACTTTTCATAACTTACATTTATACAATGCAAACTACGCTATTATTCGTACTGTTGTCATCGGCTTTTTTATGCTTAGTCTTCTTCAAGTAGAACGAATAAAAGAACGTGAACACTTACAAAATTATGCTAGAGAAATCTCAAAATTACTTAGACCACTTACAATATTTATCGTATTATTAGCAACCATTGCATACTTTGCTCCAAAATTTGGCCCTCAATGGCCAAACCCAATGGATTTTTTAAAATTCAACACATCTGAAGCAAGTAAAGAACAAAAAATTTCTACAATTGGGTATGGTTTAGATGACTCGCGATTAGGCGGTCCTTTTAAGGCGGATCCTACAGTTGTTTTCACAGCACGAACGCAAAACAAACAATATTGGAGAGTAGAAACAAAAGATTTTTATACAGGAAAAGGCTGGGAAATTTCTGAAAATCCGAAAAAGATTTCTTTTAAAAATAAAAACGACGTCGTAAGCTGGTACGAACAAAATACAAAAATGAAAACGACTGAGGCAACAATTACCATGCAAAAAAGTTATCCTCACCTTACCTATCCAGCAGGATTAGTATCAGTTGAGGCTGCTTCTGATGTATCATACAGTGTTGACCCGTTTTCAGAAAAAATTTATACAATGAATGGAGACTCTTCTACTACTTTACATTCGTATAAAGTAACATATGAGATCCCTGAGTTTTCCATAGAAAACTTGAAAGCTGTAAAAACAAATGAAGGTCAAGAAACAAATCCTTATTTTATGACAAAGTACACACAACTTCCCAAGTCATTACCACAGCGCGTAAAAGACTTGGCTGTCAATCTTACAAATGATAAAGACAACCGATATGATAAAGTATTAGCTATTGAAAATTACTTTACAGACAACTCTTTTACATACGAATCAACGAATGTCTTATTCCCTGCCAAAAGCCAAGATTATGTAGATCAATTCCTTTTCGATACAAAAAGCGGCTACTGTAATAATTTTTCGACGTCTATGATTGTACTACTTCGTTCTGCCGGGATTCCTGCTCGCTGGGTAAAAGGCTATACAGAAGGAACTCTTGACAATACACTTGCCTCTGCAGAAGGTGAGGATGTTTATACAATCACGAACGATAACGCACACTCTTGGGTCGAAGTATATTTCCCAGGATACGGATGGATTCCATTCGAACCAACAAAAGGATTTACTAATCCCTATAATTTTATAAATAATACGCCTGCTCCTATTTCACAAAATAGCGAAGCAAATAATTCTAATAACACGCAAATACAACAACGAAATAATGAAGCAAAACTTAAAAGTTTAATAAAAAATACAGAAGAAGCTTCTACTAAAAAGGTCACAAATTCTCAAACTAGTTTTTCTTGGTGGTACGTATTCCTCTCTACGATACTAATTAGTATTATGGGATACATTCTCTTCACCACTAGAATGATATGGAGGACATTTCTTATTATTCATTTCTATAAATACCGAAAAAATGATGCTGTTTATCAAAAAGCTTACGGTGCACTTTTAAAACAATTTGCAAGAATTGGCATACCACGGGGTGAAAGTCAAACATTCCGAGAATACGCTCTCCATATCGATACACTTTACAACTCGGCCGATATGCAACAACTTACTGCCAGTTATGAGAACGCTATGTATAAACAGGGGCAGGCTGCAGCAGAATGGAAGAAATCCGTACACTTATGGGAAGTGCTTATGAAAAAAGCAGCTTCTCTACCTAAATCAGATGGCTTTGATACAGTAATTTAATCTTGAAAATGTAAGTTTAAAGAAAACGTCTCAAAGAACTACATTGTTCTTTGAGACGTTTTTTAATAAAGTGAAACTCCTAATTATTCTCCAAGTACCTTCTCAATCTCAACCTCTAAATCTACCGGCTTCGTCTGTGGTGCAAAACGCCCTACTACTTTCCCGTCTTTTCCAATTAAAAACTTCGTAAAATTCCATTTCACTGCTTTCATACCGAGTAAACCTGGTGCTTGTTCTGTCATGTATGTATATAAAGGATGAGCCTTATCACCTTTCACATCAACCTTTGCAAACATTGGGAAGTTTACACCGTAGTTTAATTCACAAAAACTAGTAATATCCGCTTCTGTACCTGGTTCTTGTCCTCCAAATTGGTTACAAGGGAATCCGAGTATTTCAAGTCCTTGGTCTTTATATTTATCATACACCTCTTGTAATCCTTTATATTGCGGTGTGAAACCACATTTACTAGCTACATTTACAATAAGAAGTGCTTTTCCTTCGTAATCTTTTAACGATTTTTCTTCACCGGTAATTGTTTTAGCTGAAAAATCATAAACTGTCATTGTCTTTGCCCCTCTCTTCACTATCATTCTATGTTTATACTATACTACATTCGTGAATATACATCTCTTATTACGTACTTATAAGATATAATGATAACGCTTTATTTCCGTTCAAAATTCGACACATACTACTAGACTTTTATGATGGAAAGTTTTACAATTGAAATGTGAACAAAATGTGACAGTTTATATTCCATTATAAAAGAAAAGGATGGTGTCCATTATGAAAACTGCACAACATGAAACGATTTCAAATCGCGAGTTTTATTTCGTACTATATATGATGTTATTGTATGTTACTGGCTGGGTAATCGATGTAAATGGTTTATTCTTAAGCTCCTACTTTAATTTAGCAGGAGAAATTATGCTTCCATTAGTAGGCGGGATTGTTGGACTGTTCATTATGTCTATTAATAAACAACAAACGAAATAATAATATTACAAAAAGGCAGAAGACGAGCTTCGTTTTCTGCCTTTTTTCTATTTTAGCGTATAATAGAAACATGCAGTATATAAGGAGTGGTAAATATGAAAAAAGTAGAGCAATTATCTTCTCACCTATATCTGATTGATGATTTCGATTTACAACATAATGAACGAACTGGTACGTACGTTTTATTAGGTGACGATATTACTTTAATTGAAACTTGTGCAGCCCCTTCTCTTCCGTATATTTTAGAAGGCTTACAACAATTACATATTGATTTAAACGCAGTTAAAAACATTATCGTTACACACGTTCATTTAGATCACGCAGGGGCTGCTGGTTTAATGATGGAAAAGTGCCCAAATGCTACTTTATATGTGCATTCTCGCGGTGCTCGTCATATGATTGACCCAACAAAACTCATTTTAGGTGCAAAAGCTGTATACAAAGAAGATTTTGATAAACTATTTGATCCAATTCTTCCTATAGAAGAAGAACGTGTTCGTATTGTACAACATGGTGATACGTTAAAAATTGCCGAAGAACGTATCCTTACATTTTACGATACACCGGGGCATGCTAAGCACCATATTAGCATTCACGATTCATTAACAAACGGGATTTTCACTGGTGATACAATTGGAATTTATTATAGAGAACTCGCAAACGTTGGTGTAGAACTGTATCTACCATCAACGTCCCCTTCACAATTTCAACCAGATGCGATGATTGCTTCTAAAAATCATATTCAAAGTATGGATGTAGATACTATTTATTTCGGTCATTACGGCGCATCCTCTCATGTTACAGAAGTATACAATCAACTGGAACATTGGCTACCTATTTTCGTTCAGACTGGTAAGGAAGTCTTTGAAAAGTATAATGATTTCGATGAAGCGACTAAAGCTTTACAAACTTTGTTAATGGATAAAATCTCTTCTCATCTTACAAGGTTAAACGTTCCATCAGATCATTCCGTTTATAATATTTTACATCTAGATATAGAAATTAGTGCAATGGGCATTATTGATTATTTCACGAAGCAAGAAAAAGCAAACTCCACTATTAACTAACAGTAAAAGAAGAGATATACAACAGTAGTTATTGTATATCTCTTCTTTTTTTGAATATATTTTGAGTAAAGGATGGTGGAATATAATGCAAAAAGTGATGCTATACCTCTGCTTTACATTATTTATCGTCTTATTATTATTTGTAGGAGTAAAAATTCAATTTTATTTAGATACAGACACGCAAGTGAACTTTAACGTTTATCCAAGATTATTCTACTTTACACTCTTCCCTCTTATAGTTGGCATTTTATTACGATTCCTTCAATCTATTAATCGCGAAACAAGTAAACAAAACTGGAGCTTTCAACCGGATAAATTTATTGCTATTACAGTGCCTACACTATTCATTTCCTTTTCCCCAGCACTACTCTTTTCACCACTTGCAGAATACCTACCTTATTTAGTTAATATTATTCTAATAAATACAACTTTTGTTACGATAATTAGTTTAATAGCTGGTTATTCCCTTTTAGATTGTTTTATACAAAAAGATACTGCAAATATGAAAAAATATAATTGAACACTCTTTTTTTGTTTTAATAAAAAAGCTCAAAGCTAAAGCATTGAGCTTTTTACTTATCTCACCTTTTCATCTACATACTCCATAAACTGCTCCGCTTGAATAAATCTTTCTTTGTACGCCTCAGGTACTTCTTCTACTTTCATCCCACCAGTTGATTTTGTCTTCACTTGTACGATTTCATATGTCATTAAAGCTTCCACATAACGGTCAAACTCTTTTTGTGTTAATACTTCTTTACTAGACTTATGACCATTTAATTTATCAAAGTATGGCTGAAGACCCATACTTACCTTTTTCATTTCTTCTCTTTTTGCTGGTGATAATTGATCATAATCAATATTACCGTTCGAATCTCCGTATGCAAGCTTTGCATTTGTTAATTTTTTTAGTTCTTTTGTAAACTCTTCATATTCTTTCGCACCCATTTCATTTTTTGCTTCTGATAATTTTGCACTAAAACGCATATACGCCTCTAATGTCATCGTTCCGGCATGTTTTTTTAAATTCTCGAAAGATCCGTATATACCGTCCGCCATAATAGATTGATACGCAAAACCTGTCGTCGGGATTAAAAGAGCTGCTGCAAGTACTCCTGCGATAAGGCGTTTCTTCCTCTTACTCCGCCCGTGCTTCATTTTTATTTGTACGATTACTTTTTCTTTTAAATCCGGCGGGGCAACAATACCTTTTGCTTCTTCTTGTATAGATTCCCTAACTCTACAATCTAAACTCATTTCACATTCCCTACCTCTCCTAAAAAGATTTCTTCTACTTGCTCTTTTTGACGTAGTTTCTTTAATGCCGCATGAATTCTAGATTTCACAGTACCAATTGGAATATGTAATATTTGTGCTACTTCTTCTTGTGAATAATCATGTAAGTATCTTAAGATAATAACTTGTTTCAATTTATACGGTAATTTATGAATGAGTTCAATTAGTTTTTGGTTTGATATTTTACTTACAACATCGTTAGAAAAATCAATTTGCACTGACTTTCTTTGCTCTTCTGCTTTTTTTATAATTCGTAGTCGCATCCACCTCTTTCTTCTATAAGAGTGAATTTGTTTAATCGCAAGTCCAATTGGCCAAGGACGAAATGGCTTCTCGCTATCATACTTACGAAGCGATTCATATAGTTGTATGTATATTTCTTGAACGACATCATCTACATCCGTTTTATCCTCTATTAAAAAATGTGCTGTTTTATATATTTCTTGAATCGTTTTATCATACAACTTGCTATATGCTTCTTTATTTCCTGATAAAGTTAATTGGATTAAATGTGCGTAATCTATTTCACCCTTCATATTCCAGCCCTCCTTTGTCTTACACTATATATTGGCAGGTAATTCATATTTCGTTCGATTTTTTAAAGTTTTTTTATATAAATTAATATTATGATTCATTGAGTTCATAAGCTTCACTTATAACCACACATAACTATTATATATTTTTCCAATTTCTGATAAAGATTTAAAATAATTTATATAGTCAAATTTAGGAGGATATAT
Source organism: Bacillus sp. 2D03 (assembly GCF_003946765.1). NCBI lineage: Bacteria > Bacillati > Bacillota > Bacilli > Caryophanales > Bacillaceae > Bacillus > Bacillus sp. 2D03. The sequence goes on from NZ_RPSJ01000003.1 coordinate 367,348, forward strand.
GATGAAAGCTATCGTTGTAACGTCGTTCGGTGGTCCTGAAGTGATGAAATATACAGATTTGGATATACCGGCTATTTCAGAAGATCAAGTTTTAATTCGCGTTGTTGCTACTAGTGTAAATTTCGCTGATATTAAATTACGTTATGGTAAAAAAGGAAATAAAGCACTACCTTTTATTCCAGGTATAGATGCCACTGGTATTGTAGAACGTGTCGGTTCTCATGTGAAAAATATTCACCCTGGACAACGTGTCATTGCTTTTCCTCAAAATGGATCTTACGCAGAATACGTTGTTGCAAATGAAAATCTTACTTTCGTATTACCCCATGAAGTTGACTTTCAAACTGCAGCCGCTTGTCCAATCGTATCTTTTACAAGCTATAATTTACTCGCAAATGTTGCAAGGCTTCAACAAGGTGAATCTGTACTCATTCATGCGGCTGCTGGCGGAATTGGCACTACTGCTATTCAACTTGCTAAACTATTAGAGGCTGGAACAGTTATAGGCACTGTCGGAAGTGAAGCAAAAAAAGAAATTGCTTTAGATGCTGGAGCTGATTATGTTATTTGTCATCAAGATGAAGATTTTGTAGAGAAAGTCAATGGGCTGACAAACGGAGAAGGAGTGAATATCATTTTGGACTCTATTTCTGGAACTGTTTCTGAAAGAAGTTTAAACTGCCTTGCTGATTACGGTCGCCTCGTTCATTTCGGTAATGCTAGCGGTGAAATTGGTAACTTTCAAACGAAAGATTTACATGCAAGTTGTCGCTCTATACTCGGTTTTAGCTTTGGAACCACACGAAAAAAGCGTCCTGAACTGCTCCAAGAAACTGCAAATGAAGTTTTCCGTTATTTGCGTGACGGACGTTTACAAATTAAGGCTACGAAATCTTTTCTACTTCAAAATGCAGGGAAAGCACATGAATGGGTCGAAAGTAGAAAAAGTACAGGGAAAGTAATACTAACTGTTTAGTCCTCTTCCTGAAATGAATACTGGAAACAGAGGTGGCATTCATGGGATCACGAATTATGCATGTTATTATCGCTAACGGTATTGCTGAGAAACTATCTATTCACGATAAGACTTCTTTCTTACTTGGAGCTGTAGCCCCTGATGCTGTTCATTCAAAAAAAGAAAAAGGAACCTCACATTTTTATGCCGGTACAACGAAGAACTATACGAGAAGAATAGATTATGATTCATTTTTTCATAAATATGAATCACATATAGATTCCCCATTTATTTTAGGCTATTATACCCACCTCATTGCCGATGATAATTGGCTAAGTGGATTTTTTCTACCTTGGCTAAAAAATAGAATAGAGAATGACGAAACTATCGCACCCCTGTACTATAACGATTTTAAATTGTTAAATGCAAAGTTGCTTCATCATTACGATCAAGAACAACAGCTTTTCTCTCTTCTCAATCAAGAGGCTCACATTGTGGATATTGAAGAGGTTTCTAAAGAAAACGTTTTAGCTTTTCGAAAGTATCTTTTTGAAGATATGTTGTATCCAAAGCAACATTTGCATGAAGACTTACAAGTATTTACGTTTGACCAAATCGTTGGCTATATTGAGACAGCTATTAAAAAAGGAGTATTTTTTATTAAACAACTCTCTAATGAAAAATCCACTTCAAAAATTTAATCCCCCTCAAATATATTTGAGGGGGATTTTCACATAGCAATATTATTATTGGTTCTTCTCCATAACCGCAAAATAATTCCCTTCGCTATCAGCAAAGTTAAACACTTTACCAGAAGGCATGGTTACCATTTCTCCAACAGTAACATTTTTATTTGTTAAATCTGTATATAATTGATCAAGATTTTCTGAGAAGAACATTAGGGACGGTGTACCAAGATTCAATTCTGGGCTCATTTTAGAAATAATTTCTTTATTATGTAATATAATGCTCGTTTCTGCACCGCTTTTCGGAGCGATTTCAATCCATCTCATTCCTTGCTTATTATCTTCCTCTGCAACTACATAAAACCCTACCTTTTCCGTCCAAAAATTTACTGCCTCATCTTGATTATTTACATATAACATAATTTGTCCTACTTTATGGATCATTACATTTCCCCCTAATGGTTTTTATATTCTATGTAGCTTTCTACAAATACTATCGTTATTCCTTTTGAGTTGGTATGTACTTCTTTGCAAAATTTATCGACTGACTCATCCCATCCAGTTCATCAAAATAATCATTTCTTTCAATCATGTTATATCCGTCGAATCCAATTTTATCTAATACTTTGAAGAATATATCGAAATCTACTTCACCATTCCCTGCTGCGACTTCAATATACTTACTTGAACGATCACTTTTCACTTCTTTACAATCTTTAATATGAGTTTGTACTATATAATCTTTTAATAGTAATAAACCTTCTTCCGGATTTTCATTTACATCACTTATTAAATTTGCTGGGTCAAAGTTAACAGCTAGTCCTTTCGAGTTTGCAGTTTCTAAAAATCGTTTTAATACTATTGCTTTTTCAGATCCCGTCTCAATAGCAAAGACTCCCCCAAATTTGAACGCTAATTCCCCTATTTCATTACAAACACGTAGCATTTTATCATAGTAGGCACTTTTTTCATCATCTGGAACTTTCCCAATATGAGCTGTTATGTTCTTTGCCCCAAGCTCCAAACCTCTGTCAGTAATATATTTAAACTGATCTATTGCACTCTCAGCTTCTATTCCCATAATTCCATTTTCTCCAAAACTAATTGCTAATGATGGAATCTTTATTCCATTAAAAGATACGCTTTTCTTTAAAGCATTCCACTCTGCCATTGGAATATTAGCTAAGTTAAAGTTTTTATTCATAGCATATAATTGAATATATTCTAACCCCCATTCTCTCGCCTTTTTTATTCCTTCGTTTACTTCAATATATTTTGTATTCAAAAACATTCCTAATTTCCTATCCATATATGTACCTTCTTTTTATTATTTCGCATCATTTTAATATTCGACTTTTTTATATTATTTCCTCGTATAAACCAAATAAATAAACTACCCTTTTTTCGATACTCCCAGTAGAAGCATATATATGATAGGCACATTAAAAACACTAATACAATTCCCATTATCACTTGTTTACAAACAAAAAAGACGTAACTACAAATAGTTACGCCTTCTCCATCATTTATCTAGGCTTTTTCTTCCCAGTAAATGCTGGTTTCTTTTTCTTTGGTGCTTTCGGTTTCGTTTCTACGAATGATCCTTTGAACATTTCTTGCTTCGTAAATACGATGCCTAGTTTTTTCGCAAATTGCAGTAATTTGCGCTCTTCTTGTGGAGTTACAAGAGATACGACAGTTCCTTCTTTACCCATACGTCCAGTACGTCCTGAGCGGTGAATATATTGGTCTACTGTGTCTGGTAACTCTAGATGAATTACATGTGTTAAATCGTCAATATCGATACCGCGCGCTGCAATATCAGTAGCAAGTAGAATTTCTAATTTCCCTCCGCGGAAAGCACGCATTGTCGCTTCGCGCTCTTGTTTACTTGCTTCTGCATGAAGAGCCGCCGCTTTCATTTTACGGAATTTCAATTTCTCTGTAATTTCATCTAAACGGAATGGATCGTTTAAGAAAGCAACTGCTTTTACATCGCCCATATGCATAATTCTTCTTACGTAATCATTTTTTTCGCGTCGCTCACAAATGATATACGTATGCTCAACTAAGCTTTTTGATTCTGCACGTGTTACACGTACTAATTGTGGTTCCACTGCTAAATCACGTGCCGCATCTTCTGCCGCTTTTGTCATTGTCGCCGAGAAGAATACTAATTGACGATCGCGCATCGTTGATTTAATTACATCTTGCACTGCGCCCATCATTTTTTGCTTTACAATTTGATCAAACTCATCAAATACAATTGTTTTTACTTCATGCATTTTTAGCTTTTTCATACGAATTAATTCTAAAATACGGCCTGGTGAACCGACAATTACTCTTGGGTGTTTCTTTAATTTTTCAACTTGGCGCTTAATATCTGCACCACCAATTAAAGATGCACCTGAAATTTCAGTTCCTGCTGTAAACTTTTGAACCTCTTCATGAATTTGCATTACAAGTTCACGTGTTGGCGCTAAAACAACAACTTGTGGCTGTTTTACTTCAGGATTAATTTTATGTAAAAGTGGTAATAAGTACGCTAATGTTTTTCCTGTTCCAGTTGGAGATTCAGCTATAACGTCTTGTCCTTCTAAAATAGTTGGAATCGCTTGTTTTTGAATTTCAGTTAACTCTTTAAAACCAGCCTTCTCCCAAGCTTGTTGTAAAAATGGTTGCATATCTTTTATCATTTGTTTTTCTCCTTTATCTCTATTTTTGAAGAAAATGCTGTATTGTTCGCACCGTTTCTATCATGTGTGAAATAACAGCTATTAAATCATCAACATGGTCTTCTGTAATCGCTTTTTGAAATAGAACCTCTACCTTATTATGATATGAAATCGCTCGCTTATTATATTCGTATGAAACTTTCTGCATAATCATTCTTTCTTTTCCCCATATAGAACGCATTAATGTTTCAATTTCTTCGCATTTTACTTCTGGTTGTTCTAACGGGAATGAAAATGCTAGCTTCATTTCACAACCTGGTGTAAACTGAGGCACTTCTAGTATTTCACCAGACAAGTTCTTTGCATCCACAGATAATGAAAATGTTGCTTCTACTAATGGTTCAAACGGTTCTGTTAATTGAAATGAGATATGATATATACGACTTAATGAAGCAAGATCCATCATATCTTTTCGATCTGTTACAAGAATATCTCCATGTAGATCAAAATCATACACAGCACCTTCTACGATTACTTTTAAATTGTCAAAAGCAGTTGGATCAAACATAATTTCCTCCAAAAAACAGGCGCCTTTCGATGGAAAGGCGCCACTTGATGTATATATAGTTTACAGATAAACGAGATGAATTACAACCTTTTAGAATAAACCTACTGCTTTTCCATCTTCATTTACATCCATTTGAAGTGCTGCTGGTTGTTTTGGAAGACCTGGCATTGTTAACATTGTACCTGTTAACGCAACGATAAAACCTGCACCGATAGATGGTTTTAACTCACGAATTGTAACAATAAAGTCAGATGGACGACCTAATTTTGTTGCATCGTCAGAAAGAGAGTATTGTGTTTTCGCCATACAAACTGGTAGGTTACTCCAACCTTCTCCTTCATATTGAGCTAATTGCTTACGTGCTTTCGGAGCAAATTCAATATCTTTTGCGCCATATACTTTTTGAGCAATTGTACGAATTTTTTCTTCTAAGGGTAATTCTAATTCATAAAGTGGTGCGTAGTTGTTTTCACCTTTTTCGATTTCTTTTAGTACTTTTTCAGCAAGGTCAACTCCGCCTTGGCCACCTTTCTCCCAAACTTCTGTTAAGGATACTGCATAGCCACGCTCATTACACCACTCTTGTAAGTATGTAACTTCTGCATCTGTATCTGTAATGAATTTATTAATTGCAATTACGAAAGGCACACCGAAGCTTTGAATTGTTTCAACATGCTTCTGTAAGTTTTCCATACCTTTTGCTAATGCATCTACATTTTCTTCTTTTAATTGATCTTTTGCAACGCCGCCATGCATTTTAAGCGCACGAATCGTCGCAACAATAACAACTGCTTCTGGTTTAATGCCAGCTGCACGAGCTTTAATATCTAAAAACTTCTCAGCGCCTAAATCAGCACCGAATCCAGCTTCTGTAATAACATAATCACCTAATTTTGCTGCCATTGTTGTAGCGATAACACTGTTACAACCGTGAGCGATATTCGCAAATGGTCCGCCATGAATGATAGCTGGTGTATTTTCTAACGTTTGTACTAAGTTCGGCTTTAATGCGTCTTTTAATAATAGTGTTAACGCACCTTCTACACCTAAATCTTTAACCGTTACAGGTTGATTTGCAAAGTTATAGGCAACTACGATGCGAGATAAACGTGCTTTTAAGTCTTGAATATCTGTTGCAAGGCAGAACACGGCCATAATTTCAGATGCTACTGTAATGTCAAAACCGTCTTCACGTGGTACACCTTGTACAGGTCCACCAAGACCAATTACTACGTTACGAAGGGCACGATCATTTAAGTCAACGCAGCGTTTCCAAACGATTTTACGCGTATCAATTCCAAGTGTGTTTCCTTGTTGGATATGATTATCAATAAACGCTGCTAATGCGTTATTGGCAGTTGTGATCGCATGGATATCTCCAGTAAAGTGAAGGTTAATGTCTTCCATTGGTACGACTTGTGAAAAACCGCCACCTGCTGCTCCACCTTTTAATCCCATCGTCGGTCCAAGAGATGGTTCACGAAGTGCAATTACTGTTTTCTTACCAATTTTGTTAAAAGCTTGACCTAAACCAACTGTTACTGTTGATTTACCTTCTCCAGCTGGAGTTGGGTTAATTGCTGTTACTAAAACAACTTTACCGTCTTTCTCATCTTGTAAGCGCTTAAAAATATCAAGAGATAACTTACCTTTATAATGCCCGTATGGCTCTAATTCATCTTCTAAAATATTTAAATCAGCTGCAATTTCTTGAATCTTCTTCATACTCGCTTCTTGTGCGATTTCAATATCGGATTTCACTGTTGTAGTAGTTGTCATATACCCTAGTCCCCCTTTAATTGGTTCTGATGATATTGTATCAGTTTTTTGTATTTTCTGCACTTATTTACCTCCTAAAAATTCTTTCATTTCTTTATACGTTTTTTAACATAAATACCCATAAGAATGTTAACGATTGTTGCAACTCTGTAGGTAGTTGACCTAACATCTTCTCGTTTACTCCGCGCTTATATACGCCGATGCCATCTACAACTTTAAAACCTTGTTCTTTCGCTAACTGTTCAAATTCCCAAGGCATCATTGTATTACAAACAACGTCTTTTCCGTACAAGCGAGGATAACTATTCTCTCGTGGCTTTGCTGTCGGTCCTAAAATTGCAATACATGCATATCCATCTTTCTTTAACACACGCTTTATTTCATTTAACGCTCGTAATGGCTCTTCCGTCCATTCTAAAGAATTAATTGCCATAATTGATTCAAATTGCTCATTTTCAAATGGTAATGCAGAAAGATCTCCTTTTATAAAAGATAAATTCGGTCCTTCCCCGCGTTCCTTACCTTTTTGAATCATCACTTCCGATAAATCTACTCCCACTGCTTTATAGCCTGCGCGACTTAATTTATATGTACCGTACCCATCACCACAACCAACATCGAGCACTAGTGCTTCTTTCTTCACGTATTGTTCAAAAAACGGAATAATTGTGCTCCTACTCCCGCTGTCCCACATCTCTTGACTATTTTGATTCCAAAACTCTGCACTACTATCCCATTTCTTTTCTGCTGATTCATGCCAATTAAATTTCGTCATACATTCCCCTACCTTCACGTATTATCATTCATTTCATTCTACATCATTTTCCAAAATTCCTGTTTTATCCCGCTTGCAGTAAGATACCTACCTCAAAATTCAATGGATGCGGACCAGTTAATGGGAGAGAACTGCTCATAAAAATCCAATTGTTGCTGGCTGATAATCAGTCCTAGTGAAAAAAATCCCACACTTTATCTTCACTAGGAGATGGATATGTTAACGATGGAATGCGTATTCTCCAATTTTTGCTTTACTTGGGTTTAACTCATACTCATGCTCTTCTCATTTTGAAAGATACTATAGATACACCCAATTGAAAGAGAGGGATGTACATGCGAAGAAAGAGAAATCATCATTTTAAAAGTGGTGAAAAAAACGAAGAGTATGCTGCTGAAATATCACCAGCTGGCATTCCAATTAGACATAAGCGTAAAGAAATTGCAAATGAGATAGAAGGTACAAATACCGGCGCAATGGTAGGCTATGTCGCTTTATTTCTTTCGTTATTCTCCATTGCTTTTTATCCCGTTACGCTCGGCTCCCTAGCAATTTTAGTTGGCTTATTAGCTGTCAATTTCGGAGCAAGAACACTTGGATATACAGCAATTGGTTTTGGTAGTTTTTCTGTTTTATTTACTTTACTTTATCCGCTTGCTTTGTCAGCGTTTTAAAAAAACACACCAAGTTATACTTGGTGTGTTCATTCGTGATACAACATAATATGACCGCATCCACAACAATGTTTCGCTGTAATTTCTTGAAACACTGGATAATTTTCTTCATCTCGATGCTCAATAAATACTTTTTCAAATCGATACATGTTTGGTGCATATGCCCAATCTTGTTTCGTTCGTGCATATAACGTTGAGGAAAAAAACTCCTCACCACCGCAAACGATACATGTGTTCTTCATCGCTATCCCTCCTATGCTTGTCTTACTTCATCTATATGAACATAAGCATAAAAAAAAGACCTTCTATTACTAGAAAGTCTTCTCTGAAACAAAAAGAAATGTACCAAACATTCCTACTCCGCTATATTCTTTTGAAACACCAGCTTCTGTTTTAAATGTTTGCTTTACAGTCATAAAGAATACACCATTTCGTGCATCTGTACTTTCAAATTGTAGTTTTTCTTTTTTACCATCTACATTTTGCGTGCATTCAAAACTACTCTCATTACAATTCAACGCATACTTATCCTCTACATACACTTTAAAATCTGATTCTTTCGGACAAGTTATAAGTAATATTGCCACGAGAATAATACTTATAATACCCACAATTGTATAATATTTCTTCATTTGTACTCCTTTCAAATGACAAGAAAACTTGACTTCATACGCCAAGTTTTCTTAGTCAACAACCCATTGCCACTCTTGTTCTTTCTTATCAAAAATGAGCCAACCTGTTTCTGTTGCTTCCTCTTTCAATTCATCGATATTATCTAACACCTCATCCGTACTTTCATACGAACCAACTACATATACCGGAATTTCAAGACCTCTTCTTGACTCAATCTTCCCTGCTAGATCTATGTAAAGACCATCTTCCATTAGTGGAATCAGTCCCATGATCAATTCTTTTGAAATTGCTGGGAAAATTTTTGATTTTTGGAAGAAAGAAAAACGTTTCTTACCGAAAGCACCGAGTTTATACGGAATGACTTTACTTAACATTCCTACAAAATCAGCAATTCTACGATAATACACTTTGTTGTACCATCCGTCATCATGTGAAAAATAAACAAATCGATTTTTCAACAGCGGAAAGAATGTTCTTGCAAGTGGTTCTTTTTTGTGAGCCAAATATAATAATTCTGCAATTTCTTTCGGCTCTAATTCATCTAAATCGCTTGCATCATCAAAATCTACCCAACAAAATTCATCAAATTCATCAATCTCTGCTTGAATTAACTTATGTATATTTTCTTCCTCAACATATTCAAATAAAGTATGATAATGAAAATCCGTCCATTCAAAGTTGTGCTTCAAAAGCAACACTTGATGAAGCGGTGAAGGGATGTTACTCGCAAACTCTTTAAACGTAATTCCTGATGTAATAAAACAATGACCTCGACGATTACCATTAATATATATCATATTCTTTACTTGGTCAGATCCTCCAGACAAAGCACCTAGCCACCTTCGTTTTATATGTTTCAATTCTATAGCATATTTTAACATGAAAAATTTTAGAAACATAGAAAAAACTTCAAAAACTATTTACAATTTCATGTGTTTTATTACATAGTGATTACAAGAAAAAACGCCTGCTCATAAGCAGGCGTTTTTAAAGGATTTCATCTGGGTTTTGAGGATGATGATTTCCCTCTTTCTTTTCTTCTTTTTGGAACATCGATTGAATTTTATCAATTGTTTGTGGAGCTAATTCAATCATTTTTTCTGCTAAATGTGTCGCATTTTGTAGATGAAGAATATTTACTCCATCTTTATTCACCACAAGAAATGCTACTGGTGTAATCGAAACACCACCCGCGCTACCGCCACCAAATGCAGCGTTACCGTTCGCTCTTTGTCCATCATTCGTTTGGAAATCAGAACCTCCTGCTCCAAAACCGAACGCTACTTTAGAAACCGTTAACACCACACCACCGTCAGCCGTTTGAACAGGCTCTCCAACAATCGTATTTACATCAACCATTTCTTTTAAATTTTCCATTGCTGCTTTCATTAACCCTTGAATTGGATGATCCACCGTTCATAACCTCCTTTGTCATATCTTTCCTAGTTTTTCCGAAAGTTTGTGAACTAAACATAAAATTTTATATTGATTTCAAAAAACTTAAGTTGTAATATTTAGAAAAATAAAAAAAGAGGTCGATTCGTTATGATGCGAAAATTAACAAAGAAAGATCATGAACAAGTATTCACTTACCTAAAAGAAGAAGCAGCCCTTAACTTGTTTATTATTGGAGATATTGAAGCTTTCGGTTATGACACAGATTTTCAAGAACTATGGGGAGTATTTAAAGAGAATGGAACATTAAAATCAATTTTACTCCGATTCCACGATTCATTTATACCATATAGTAAAGAAGACTTTGTTACCACTGATTATGAGGCACTTCTTTCCGCATATAAGCCACTTAAACTCTCTGGTAAGTCAACTATTGTAGAAAAGTTTGAAACTGCTCCAAGTCTACAATTAGGCGTCAAAAATGAAATGTATTTTTGTGAATGTCTAAATGACAACAACTTACCTGACACGCCTATTCATGAAACGATTAAACTTGCGTCACTCGATGATATAGAACGAATTATGAAATTACGAAGTGACATTGCTGAATTTCCGACTACTAATGAATCAGAGAAGATATTAAGGCAGGCTATCGAAACGAATACAGGACGCACATACTATATTGAAAAAGACGGCGTGATCATCGCATCCACCTCTACTTCCGCTGAAAATTCATTATCCGCTATGGTAGTTGGTGTATGTACACACCCGAATTATCGTGGAAATGGATATGCTTCACTCATATTACAAAAAATGATTCAAGACTTTACGAAAGAAGGCCGAACACTTTGTTTATTTTATAACAATCCAGCTGCTGGACGAATTTATAAACGTCTAGGGTTTAAAGACATCGGGATGTGGACGATGTATCGATAATAAGAAGTACTCTATAAGAGGAAATAGTTGTAACTTAGCAATAAAAGCCGATTACACAAAAATTTCACACCGTTATTATGAAGATGGAGAAACTACTTGTAAAGCCGTGCCCCTAACTAAAACATGTCATGTATTCAAGCTAAATTTAGACAGATAAATGCCCCAGTTGCATCTACTCCAGCAATTGGGGCGTTTACCCTCAAATTCTTTCCACTATATTTATGAAACATTTATTCCACTTATGTCGCTATTATCATTACGTGCAAATGCTCTTTTTAATATTACTGCTTCTTATTATACTGTGCTTTAAAATCAATATATTCCTGTCTCGCGTCCTGATTATTACCTTGTTGACTATCAAAGTATGTGTGTATTTGTGATATGTGTTCTACTGACTTTCCTTCTTCATTTCTCTTTTTATAATTCACTACAATACTCACTTCCAATATCTGCTCTGAGCCCTTTGTAAACTCAATATGCAGTGCGATCGATCCACCACCATATTCATCATATTGTATTTTCAACTTATCATTAATAATATTTTGAAACTCTGATTCAGTTAATGTATATCCAACAGTACTAGGCTGACCAAACTTTTTTATATCACCTCCTGGCTTCATCTTTAGTTTCCCTATCCCTTTTAAACGATCTACAATTAAGTTCACGTATGAAACATCCAGACTTGAATCCGTACTTTGTACCTGTCCATTCTCATAACTAATATTTGTACTATAATTAACTTCTTCTTTATAATTTTTATTATCTACTTCCGAGGTAATTTCTTGTGTTGTATTTCCATATAAACTTTTATCTTTCGTATTATATATGCCTTTCGAAGTTTGATAGATTGTTTTACTGTGCTCTCCATCTTCCTTTTGCTCATATGTACTATATATACCTCTTTGTTTCACATAGGCATATCCATCATCACTAGCGGACATAACCTTTTTCATATCACCTTCATCCAAAGCTTTGACAAATGGCTTATAATCTATCTTCGTCTCCCCAAAACTACATCCACTTAATAAACTTGATACTATTAACAGAACTATCATCATCCTAGCTTTCTTCTTTAACTTCATACTGACACCCCCTTGATTTCTCTAGGCATTTTTAGGTTCATTACATTCCCATTTTGATAGTAATATAGTTCACCTTTACTTACCGGTATTTATTAACTCATACAGATTATATTGAAGATACTTTAATTTTTAATAGCATCGATTTTTATACAATCCTTAATTGTTTATATATTCCGTTCGAATTTTCAGAAATCAAAACTTATTTTATTTCTTTGGCTTGCTTTTTTTCCTTTTCTTCATAAAGCTTTAGTCTTTTCTGACGTTCCTTTTCGTGCTCTTCCCACGAAATATAAAATGACGGAAACTTAAATCTACAATAGGCTAATAATTGGAATTCAGCTGCACCTATGGCTACCGCGTACATTACAAGAGTTCCTGCTATATACCCTGCTAATATCTCTATTTCATAATCATTATGAAAATAAATTAAAATAAGAAGGATTAGTGCATATACCGTAACACCAATCATTACGTTGTTTTTTGTTTTACTAAAAAATGAAGCTGTCCTTTCATCCATACTAAATGCTCCACTCTCTGCTTGTTTAAAGGTATCAATTGTTGTCACCAGATGAACAAAAACTGCTCCTAGAAACAATAAACCCACATACAATAATGTAATTTGATCAATCGAATAATTTGAAATTGCTGGAAGTATAAACAATGTGAATCCTATAGTTCCCAGCTGAAATGTACATAATAATATCACAAGCGCTTGCAACCTTTGACATTTAAAACGAACTTTTGGAAATAGATATAGAATTAAAAAGATTACTTGCAAGGTATATAAAACTAATTCAATACAAACAATTATTTTGTCAAAGAGATTTGGATAGTAACCCCAGCCAAATTTAACTAATGCTCCAAAAATAAAAAGCATGAATAATGAACTATAAACAGTTGCGCCAAGTATAAACACCATGGAGCGTTCTGGGCTTAAACGATTTCTACATGTAATTCTAAATTCATCTAAATCTTCTTCTTTTATGTTCCACATTTGTTAGCTCCACCTTTCCCCGAACTATAGTATATTACCAAAATAAAGATTCAATTTTCGTAGTCACTGATTTTATACCTTTTTATGTTCATCACCACTCTTAACTATCTCTTTTGTTGTACTGCGCCTTGTATTTTAAATATTCCTGTCTCGCATCTTGGTTATTATCCTGTTTTCTATTAAAATACGTTATTATTTGGAACATATTTTCTACTAATTTTCCATCCTCATTCTTTTCTTTAAAATCTATATCTATCCTCATTTGCAAAATTTGTTTTGGATTTTTTGAGGCATCCAGGTGCAATACGATTGTTGCTCCATCAAATTCATCGTATTGTATCTTTAATTTATTATTAATAATATCTTTAAATTCAGATTCAGTTAGTCGATATCCCACTGAATTAGGCTGATCAAACTTTTTTATATCACCTTCGGGCTTCATCTTTAGTTTCCCTATCCCATTTAAACGATCTACAATTAAGTTTACGTATGAAACATCTAGATTTGAATCCGAACTTTTCACCTGTCCATTTTCATACTTAACATGAGTACTATAAATAGTTTCTTTTTTATAATTCTCATTTGTCCTTTTTCCCTTGTCTTTTTCTATATCAGTCATAACTGTTTGTATCGCCTCTCCATATAAACTTTTATCTTTTGTATTATATACACCTTCCGTAGTTTGACGAATTGTCTTACTATACTCTCCATCTTCTTTTTGCTCAAACGTACTATAAATACCTCTTTGTTCCACAAAAGCATACCCATCATCACTTGCAGACATAACCTTTTTCATGTCACCTTCATCCAATGCCTTAATAAATGGCTCATACTCTACCTTTTCTTCAAAAAAACTGCATGCTTGTAGTAGGCTGATTGTTATTATGATAGTAATCATTTTAGAAACCTTTTTTATGTTCATTTCATCATCACACTACCCACTCTACATTTTCGATCAGATAACCTTCTAATCACTTTAATCACCTTACATAATTAAATTTTCTTTTAGAAGTTAAAATACTCTCTTGTAAATAATTACTTTTCTATCATCAAAACGTACAATACGCACTTTCTTTATGCCTTACGTTTCGATTTACCTTTTTTATTTTTCTTTCGATATCTTGGAGTCTCTCTTTTATGTTGCTCCCACGTTTTATTAAATGATGGAAATTTAAATCTGCAATATGCTAATAGCTGAAATTCAGCTGCACCGATTGCTATCGTATACATTAAAAAGGTCCCTACTACATACATAAATAAATCATCAAACCCATAATCGTTATGAAAATATATCAAAATAAGAATAGTTACTGCGTATAGTGTAGCCCACTTCATCATCTTTCCTTTTGTTTTACTAAAGAAAGAAGCAGACCTCTCATCCATACTAAACGCACCTTCACTTGCCAATTTAAATGTATCTATTGTTGTTACGATATGAAAAATTACTGCTCCTAAAAGCAATAAACCCGCATACAGTATTGTAATCCAATCAATTGAATTATTAGCCATTTTAGTAACAGTCAAAGCAATAGGAGCTATTGTTGCCAATTGGAATGAACATAATAATACGACAAGGGTTTGTAGTTTTTGAAATTTAAATTGAGCTATCGGAAATGAATAAATGACGAAAAGAATTATTTGTATAATATATAAGAATACTTCTAACTTAACAATTCCTATATTAAAGAGAAGCATGCAGTAATCCCACCCGGCTGATAAAACAATAGAAAAAATGGTTATTGAACTAAATAGTATTCCTCCAAACATAAATCCTGTAGCCCCCTCAGGACTTAAACGATCATTACATGTCATCCTAAACTTATCTAAATCTTCTTCTTTTATATTCCACATCCTGGCTCTTCACCTTCTATACGTTTCAATTATTTTTCGAACACTAAAATTCTATTAATATATTATTTATTTTTCGTTTTGAATTTCTTATTTTGTTTTCGAATTCTCCCACCCATTCTCTCATTCTCTTCCCATGACATATTAAATGACTTGAATTTAAATCTACAGTACGCCAATAGTTGGAATTCTGCCGCTCCAATTGCAACCGCATACATTAATACAGTTCCCACTCCATACATAACAAAAAAATCAATTGAATAATCATTTTGAAAATACATCAAAATAAGTAGTATTAATACATATATTATAGCCCCCTTAATCATAGCTCCTTTTGTCTTACTAAAAAAAGAGGTGGATCTTTCACCACTACTAAACGCACCTTCACTTGCTTGTTTAAATGTATCTAGCGTTGCTACAATATGAATAATAACTGCCCCTACAAATAGTAGCCCAGTATACATCCTACCAGTTGAATTGTCAGCCATTTCAGAGACAATCGAAACTACAAATAATATCGTTCCAAGCTGAAACGCATATAATAATATAACGAGCGTTTGTAACTTTTGAAATTTAAAACATGCTTTCGGAAATAGATATATAATTAAAAATATAATTTGAATACTAAATAACACAATTTCAGTTTTAACAATTGTTCTATCAAAAAAATTGTTGTAGTAATTCAAATTCCCTACAAAAATAATAAACATAAATATTGAAATATAAAATATTGTTCCAAGCATAAAACCCGTAGCACCTTCAGGACTTAAACGGCCTTGACATGTTATTCGAAATTTATCTAAATCTTCTTCTTTTATTTTCCACACCCTGACATTTCACCTTCTATACAGTTTAAATAATTTTCATCCACTAAAATTCTATTCCATTCTTAATATTTTTAAGTACATAGATTTTTGTACAACTAAATTCAGATAATCTTTTAGGTATATCATTACCATATTAATTACCATAATCATCTAATCAGAATGCTTTTTGATGGTTCAAGTAGTGTCTTTTTTCCTCAAAAGTTCCAAATATTCTTCTTTCAATTAAGTATAACCGTCTTCTTGTCACCTTCATCCAATGCCTTTATTAGACTCTCATACTCTATTTTGATTTACCAAAACTATACGCGCTCAGTAAAACATAACTGTTATCACAGTAACTATTTTTCACTACCCCTTTACTCATATCTTCACAACATTTATCGTTCTCAAAATTCAATTAAAATATATTATTTTTGATTTATATACTCTTTTTCATAATTTACATATTCTTTTTTGGAACTTTGATTATTATCTTCCCTGGTATGATAATATGTTGAAATCTCTTGATTGCATTTTATAAGCTTATCTTCTTTTTTTTCTTCATAATTTACCGATATTGTTATTTGTGTTATTCTCATTTGATTTTCTTTTGTATCATTAGGCGTATTAAACTCAATCATCAATATTGCAGAATCAAATTTATCATATTTTAAATTTAACTTATCATTCATTATGCTTTTAAACTGTAATTCAGTTAAATCATAGCTTATTATGCTCGGTTCACTAGATCTTTTTTTATCTTCACTCGGTTTCAATTTACTAAGTTCATTTAATCCTCTAAACATTAATTTTACATATGAAACATTCATAGCTTGATCCTGGGCTACTGAACGGGATTTTTCATTTTTTAAATTTGTACTATAGACCGTTTCTTTTTTGTAATTTTGATTACTACCAACGTTTTTATCATTTTTTATATCAGTAACAACCTTTTGAGTTGTTTTCCCATATAAGTCGTCTTCTTTCACATTATATACTCCATGGGTTGTTTGATATATTATCCTGCTATGTTCACCATCTTCTTTTTCTTCATAAGTACTGTCGCTAGTCTCTTCTTTCACATATGCATATCCATCATCACTCGCAGACATAACCGTCTTCATATCACCTTCATCCAATGCCTTTACTAATCTCTCATACTCTATCTTCGTCTCCCCAAAACCACATCCACTTAATAAATTTGCTATTATTGACAGAACTATCATCGTCTTGGCTTTCTTCTTTAACTTCATACTGACACCCCGTTGATTTCTCTAGGCATTTTTAAGTTCATTATGTTCCTTTTTGGAAAGTAATACATCTCACCTTTACTTACTGATATTTACTTACTCGTACAGATTATATTGAAGATGCTTTAATTTTTAATAGCATTGATTTATATACAATCCTTAATTGCTTATATATTCTATTCGAATTTTCAGAAACCAAAACTTATTTTATTTCTTTCGCTTTCTTTTCCTCCCTCTCTTTATAACGTTTTAAGAATTCCTGACGTTCTCTTTCATGCTCCTCCCACGAAATATAAAATGATGGAAATTTGAATCTACAATAGGCTAATAATTGGAACTCTGCTGCACCTATGGCTACCGCGTACATGATTAGAGTCCCTCCCGCATACAATCCTAAAATATTTAGTGTATAATCATTATGCACATAAATTAAAATGAGAAGCGTTAACACATAAATTAGAGCACACTTAATTGCAATCCTCTTTGTTTTACTAAAAAATGAAGAGGATTCTTCTCCCGTATTAAATGCCCCTTTACTTGCCTGTCTAAAAGTATCAATAGTCGCTAAAACATGTAAAATGACTGCACCTAAAAATAATAACCCAACATACATTAATGTAATTTGATCAATTGAATAATTTGACATTCCCGGGATTATCAACATTGTAAATGTAATAGTACCTAGCTGAAACGCATATAACAGTACCACAAGTGTTTGTAGTTTCTGAAATTTAAATGGCATCTTAGGAAACAAATAAATAATTAAAAAAATTACTTGAAGACTATAAAGCACTAACTCAAGACTAACAATTATTTTATCAAAGAGAGTCGGGTAATAACTCCAACCAAACCTTATTAACCCTACAATAAGAAAAAACATTATTAATGAAATAAAAAACATCGTTCCAAACATAAACCCTGTAGCCCAATCGGGACTTAAGCGATTCTTGCAAGTACTTTTAAATTCATTTAAATCTTCTTCTTTTATATTCCACATATAATTACACCATCTTTTCTAAAATCATGTATTAACTCTATATTTGTAAACAAACTAGAAATAAATAAATGTTTTGATATTTCATATTAAACTAGCCTTTTTTACTTTTTTTAACAAACACAAAATACAGCGATAGCATTAGTATTAAGCCTATTCCACAAACCAATACACCTCCATATTCTTTCTGGTATAAAAAAATAAACATAGTAACAATATAGCTCGGTATTGACAAAATAATGAGCCACTTCCCCAGAAACTCTGCTATTTTATATAGAATTAAAAAAATAAACATAATCCCAGCAATAATAGGTGCTATTACACCTTCAAAAAAACCTTTTTCTTTTTTTACGGCTTTAGAATCTTTATTCAAGATCTTACATTCCTCCCTTTACTAGTTAATTTATGAATAATGTATTCATTCTATCTTCAATATAAGTTTACAAGTATCATTTATAACTTTCATTTCAGCTTTTGTTTCGCCTTTGCTCTTTCTCTCTTATTCTTTTTCTATTTGCTATAAATTCCTGGCGTTCCTTTTCATGTTGTTCCCACGTAATGTTAAATGATGGAAATTTAAAGCGACAATACACCAATAGGACGAATTCTGCTGATACTACAGCGAATATATATAATATTATTGTTTGTGTCACATAAATTGCCATTTCATCAAATGTATAATTAAGGTTTAAAAAAATTAATACAAGTAGAACTATTACACCGATCGTTATTCCAATCAATAAATATAATTTCGTGTTAGTAAAAAATGAGACAGCCGGTCCTTCTAATTTATATCCTCCATGCTTTGCTTTTCTAAAAACATCGATCGTTACTACAATGTGAGTACAGATTGCACCTAATAGTATTAAACCGATATAAACCAATGTTTTATTGTCACATGGAAAATCATATATTCCTTCAACAACCATAACTAGGAAAGGTAATGTCGCTAACTGAAAAGCATAAAATACAGTTACGATTGTTTGTAGTTTCTGTAATTTAAAAGCAATCTTTTTAGACATGAATAATATTAAAAAAACGAACTCCAAAACATACAACTTAACCTCAGTTTGTACAACTATCTTTTCAAAAGGAGTTAGAGAAATCTTATCACCGTTCAGCAAAACACCTAAAAACATGATGAGCATTGGTATAGAAGTATATGCAAAAACTCCCCCATAAAAGATTCTTATATAATCCGGACTTAATCGGTTTTTATTTGTAATTTGAAAAAAACCTAAATCTTCTTCCTTTATTTTAAGCATTCATCTTTCCCCATTTCGACGCAAAACTTATTTTATTTCTTTAGTTTTCTTTTTTTCCTTCCCTTCATAAAGCTTTAGTCTTTTCTGACGCTCTCTTTCATGTTCCTCCCACGAAATATAAAATGATGGAAATTTAAATCTGCAATAGGCTAATAATTGGAACTCAGCTGCACCTATGGCTACCGTGTATAGTATAAGGGTCAATACAGAATACCAACCTATTTGCTCCATCGTATAATCATTATTAATATAAATTAAGATTAAGAGAGTTAATACACATAATATAGAGGCAATCATTAAAAAATCTTTTGTCTTACTAAAAAATGAAACTGAATTTTCCCACTTACTAAATGCGCCTTCGCTAGCTTGCTTAAAGGTATTAATCGTTGTAAAAATATGAATAATAAAAGCTCCTAACAATAATAAGGCTACATAAGTCAATGTAATACGATCATTTGAATAACCAAAAATACTCGAAACAACTACTGTTACAAATCCTATAGTCGCAAGTTGAAGTGCATATAACAATATAACTATAGCTTGTAACTTTTGAAATTTAAAACGGGCTTTGGGAAATAAATATACAATAAGAAAAATGATTTGTAAGCTATACAAACATAACTCTATTTTAATAATTGTTTCCTCTAGTAAACTAGGATATACGGACCAACCAAATTTCACCAAACCATAAATTACACCTAACATGATTAATGAGGTGTATATGATTGAACCTAGCATAAAACCTACGGCAGCCTCAGGACTTAAACGATTTCTACATGTTATTTTAAATTCATCTAAATCTTTTTCTTTTATATTCCACATCCAATTGTCCCACCCTTAACTACATTCACTTAAATCATGTAGATTAAAAATAAAAACCTTCTCATTTTAACGAAAAGAGAAGGTTTTCTTAGTGTTATACATTCATGCCATATTCAAAACTTTCCCTCTTCAAATAACGTATTATAGTTGTTAATCTTTGTATTTTTGCTATTAATTTAGGCATTTTTACTTTTCTTAAAAAACACCAAATATGCAAATAATGACGAAATTAAGAGGAATACACCCACCCCTATACCCTCATATATTTTAAAATAAACAGCAGCAATTATCACAAATATTGACATTATTATTATTAGAATCATTGTATATTTCATTATAAATTCTAACGCTTGATAGATAGATACTATTGTCCTTTGAAAAAAACTTTGCTCTGTTTCTGAAACATTCCGATCCTTAATCAAAATAACACCTTCCACTCTTTACAAATTGACTTTTGAATAAACTTTCCCCTTCAAACTAGCAACAAAGCGAACTATAGCACGTAACTACTACCAATACAGAATGAGCCCGTTGAAAATCATATGTCGAAATATTAAGTTAATTACATATAAATTTGAGAACGCAAAACCTCCTCATTCTAACGAGAAGAGAAGGTTTTATTTATGATATTTCCCCAAACCCTATTCAAAACTATCTCTTTTATGATATTTCATGATGTTTCCATATGTTAAAAGTCACAAGCTTAAAATATTATTCTTCATTAAATACAGCAATCTTCACTTCAACATACTGTAAAGACTCATCACCGCTAAACACATGATAAATTGGCGAGGCTAAATTCAGATTATTATCCTCCATATACAGAAGCATTTCACCATATACCTGCTCTGTTAATTTTTCATAATCTCCCGTATATCGTTTCATGAGCATCTCATCAACATAATAATAGCTCCTAAATTGAAGTGTTTCTGATGCTGGAATTTTATCTTCATTTACTGGCATGAATAATTCAACGTACATATTTTCATCAGATGGTATATTTTTCAAAGCATAAAACATCGGACCTTTTACTGTTAAATTCGCTGTTGCAATTTCTGACATAAAATGTTCAATTGCTTCTTCCATATCTTCGTAATGAAAATAGTACTCCTTCGAAACAACATTTGTATATGCAATACTTTGTCCTTCAATTATCATTTTATTGTTTCACCTACTTCTATAATAGGAGCATAAATATCTAGCCACA
Source organism: Bacillus sp. 2D03 (assembly GCF_003946765.1). Classification (NCBI taxonomy): domain Bacteria; kingdom Bacillati; phylum Bacillota; class Bacilli; order Caryophanales; family Bacillaceae; genus Bacillus; species Bacillus sp. 2D03. The sequence goes on from NZ_RPSJ01000003.1 coordinate 388,692, forward strand.
TGTCACCGTATACGTCTAAACATACGTGATAAAAACCGTTATCTAATTTAATATGATGCTGTTCTGCAAACTCATGTATTAAATTATAAGCCTCCTCAATATCACCATCTTCATCTGTAAATCGAACACTTAATGCCTCTTCAATAATTAATCCATCAACGTATTCATATGCAGAATTCTCTCCCAATTTAACACGCTCATTTACTGGAACAGAATACGTATATTCACCGTACTCTGGTTCATTTTCCAATGGCTGATATTTAAAAAGAACAGGACCTACTGCATATATTCCATTATGAACAACTTGATTTCTCAGTGCGATAGCAGGTAATAACCAATCTTCTTTTTTTACAATTTGAGTAATACTAATTAAATTTAAAAGTGATAATGCTTTATATTGAATTTTCATAATAACTACTCCTTTTACTATATCTTGGCTATATTTTTTATGTTTCTTCAAATGTCACTTACGCTCTCCTTCATATTCCTTCCACATTATAGTAAATGACGAACATTTAAATCTACTATACTCATTTCCTTTACGCCTTACGTTTTGATTTACCTTTTTTATTTTTCTTTTGATATCTTGGAGTCTCTCTTTTATGTTGCTCCCATGATATGTTAAATGAAGGGAATTTAAACCTACAATACGCTAATAGCTGAAATTCAGCTGCACCTATAGCTACTGTATACATTAAAACAGTACCTATTACATATCCAATAAAAGTGTCAAACGTATAATCATTATGAAAATAAATTAAAATAAGTAGGATTAATGCGTATATTGAAGCCACTTTCATCATAGTTCCTTTTGTTTTACTAAAAAAGGAAGTGGATCTTTCATTCATACTAAACGCACCTTCACTTGCCTGTTTAAACGTATCAATCGTTGTCACAATATGAATAATCACTGCTCCTAAAAATAAGAAACCTACATATACTAATGTAATTCGATCAACTGTATAATCAGACATTCCAGGAAGAATTAGAGCCGTGAATAATATCGTACCTAATTGAAATGCATATAATAATACAACAAATGTTTGTAACTTTTGAAATTTAAATCGAGCTTTTGGAAATGAATATAGAATTAAAAAAATTATTTGCAAGCTATATAGCACAAGTTCCATTCTAACGATTGTTTTCTCAAAGAAAGTAGTATAATAGTCCCAACCAAACGTTACTAAAGTACCAATAAGAAAAAACATCATTATTGAAACAAACACTATTGTTCCTATCATAAATCCAAAAGCACCTTCAGGACTTAATCGACGTTTACATGTCATCCGAAATTTATCTAAATCTTCTTCTTTTATATTCCACATTACCTATATGCACCTTTCTTGTAGTCTTATTACCAAAATATAGATCCAAGTTTGTGTGTTACTTTTTTAACTCCTTTTTTAGCAAGATCAATTGCATTGTCTTCTCCTCCTAAAAAAGACCATTTTTTATTAATTGCCCATGTAAGTCCTACGGCAACACCAGCTCCAACCACAGTTCCAAGCGGCGGAAGGAAAAACGATCCTGCTACAGCTCCAGCTGCCATCGCTCCAGCATTTGCTCCAATATCTACAGCTGAATCTGTTGCTATATCAGCTACATCATGTAACTGCCAACCATCATCTTTAGTAGCGTCTACAACATTCCCTCCGACTGACACAACAGCCCCAAAAATACCTGCTCCTTTTAATACTGTGGCCGGTTTCCCCATACCTTTAAACATTTCTTTCCATTTCCCAGGATGTAAATCCTTTAAACCGTCTGCATAAGCAGTCTTAAATGCACTCAATCCTCTCTCCCCAATTGCAGTAGGCAATCCTTTCTTCTCCCAATCAACGTGGAAATCTTGATAACTTTGAAACTCTGGTAATTTTAAAATAGTTTTTCTTGCTTTTTTTATTTGTGAATTTGTTGTTTTTAAATTACCAAATTCAAATTCTAATTTATTCTTGATAAATCGAACTAAAACATCATCATTATTATCCATTGTAAGGATTTTTGCTACTTTAACCAAATCTTCTTTCTTTAATGTCGATAGTTCATATACTCCTTTCCCTTTTCGACCTTTAGGATCAAAAAGGACGTCTAAAGCATAATTCTTTTTAACATAATGCATGCGTATATAGGAAGCTAAAAGAGCCTTAGTTCCCTTAACACTAATGTCGAATTTGGTCATTGTATCTGCCATTACCTTAATGATATTTCCAATTGCCACGCTAGATATAAGTTTCCCTATTGAAGCGATAGACAAATTCCCATTATTCACTTTTATTTGCTTCATTCCCTCATCTATCTTACGCATTAATTCATCAAACTCTTGCAGGTCACTTTGCTTACTGTTATAAGTCTCTAATTTTTCTAATGTATCACTAATTTCTTTTTGGCTTTTTACAGCGCCTTCAGTGATGCTTGATGATGATGGATATTGAATTGCGACGATGTCACTAATCGTACCTACTGTTTTTTTCGCCTCTTCATTAGAGTAGCTAAACCCTTCACTATATCGATTAACTTTTTTCTTTACATCATCCAAATAACTTCCATGAATTTTTGCATCTGCATCACTGTCAACCTCACTGTTAAACTCCTCTATTGCTTTTTGAAATTGATTTTTTAACATTTCCGTTGTAACTGTAAATCCCGTGATAACAGCTCCATGAACTGTAGATAAATGATTCTTAATAGTATCAGCAGCTTTCCCTTGAAAAGAGTTAATTTGTGTAAAGTCCTCTATTTTTTGTTGCAATGTTTCCAAATGTTGATTTAACTCTTCAGCACTTGAATTAAACCGCTCTTGCAGTTCTTTTACTTCTTGTAACTCTATGATTTTGCTCATATTTTCTCCCTCCTATCCCTTTACATAGCACGGTGAGCTGAACTGTCTTTCAAATCTTTTCCCAGCTTTTCATCTTGCTGAACCATTTCTTGTCCTGTTTGCTGAATGCTACTAATATCCTTTTGTAGTATTTGTTCATATTGCTGCACTTTTTTCGATAACTTTTCAATCGCTTCACAATATTTTTTCAGTTTACTTAAATTCGTACGATGTAACTGCATACCATTAAATTTAGTCTTACCTAAATCACTAGCACCACTTTTCAAATCACTTACTTTCGCATCAAATACCCCTTTATTTAATTTAATTTCCCCCATTTATCATTTCCCCGCCTTCTGTACTTCTACTTGAATACTAGCGTCAACCATTGAAACACTTCTACTTAGAGAAAGAATACTAGACTCACATGTAGCGATTTCTCTTTCAAGCCGCCGTATAGCTTGATCGATGTCTTCTTGCACTCTCCCTAGTTCTCCGATAAACTTCCCCAAATTCGAAATGACTTGTTGTTCATACGTTTCTTTAAAAGTAGTTGCTCTTTGCCCTTTCCAACTACTCTCGTTTATTTCTAAAGACTTAAATTGCTCTTGATTTTGTTTAATTGCTTCAAGATTATTTACAAATTTCCCCTTAGCAGTTATTAGCCTTCGTAGTTTCATTTGTAATTCAGCCAATTGCCCTTGTTGATGACTTATACTACTTAATAAACCAGATTTTTGACTATTTAATTCCTCTATCCCCATGCAAATCCCCCCTTAAATAGTTGGCACTTTAATTCTAGTGGCAAAACGATTTTCAACAAAATACCCTTCAAATGGATTTAATTTTGTACTACTTAAATCTTTATTAGATACATCGAAGACCATTTGGCCTGATGATTTTCTAAGTAAAATAACATGAGATTGCGTTTTTATTGTTTTTGAAACTAAGTCGTATCGACTGTCAATTGAATCAACATCACAGCCAATTACGAAGTGGATGCCCATAAATGCACCATTTGTTATTAATTCCGCTAAACTATATATATCGCTATCTTCTAAATTACTTAAAATATCATTTACATCTGCAATTACGATTACAATCGGCTTAAATTTCTTAATAAATTCTGCCGGGTTCACTGTTTCACTTGATGCTTCCTGCTCCTCTTTAAACGCCGCTTCTCTCGATTTATAAGCGTTTGTAACTTGTTTAATCGTTTTCTCAATTCCTGTTTTTTCAGCTACATATAAAGCAGCGCTCTCTCTATAGTTTGAGAAATTTCGTGTTCTTGTATCAATTAAACCTAGGTCAAAGTGTCCACTGTCTGCTAACTGTTGAAGGAATTGATGAACTACATTTTCAACTTCATCTTTCTTAATTCCCCCTACAACAATATTAGACGCTTCCGTTAAATCTAATTCGAGAGGCGTAACGTTTTCTGTCTCTACACCAAATGTTAGTTTGCCTGCTTCAATAATTTTTCTTGTTTCTGGCCATGCAATGAATTCCTTGTATTCCAGAACTTCAGGTACCATAGGAATTGCTTTCGGTCTTTTTCCATCCCAGAAGGAATCCATCTCTTTTCCTTCAGCTTGTATATTTTCAATTCGAGTAAGGACATCTTCTCCATTTGTCGGTAAAGCTGTTTGGAAGATTGTTGGTTCGTCAATTTTAACTAAACCACGGCCTGCTAATTCTTCAATTTTTAAGTCTGTTCTTCCTACAATAGCTCTAGATTCTGCCTCATCTATCATATATAGAGCAATTTGTAGTTTAATATTTGTATTTACTTGTACTCTCAATGCATTTTGACGTGTAGCCGTAAGCATTAAATGAATTCCTACTGCTGCCCCTTCACGTACAATTTGTGCAATAATGCGTTCAAAGTCTTCGACAAATCCAGCTTCTCTAACAGCATCATAGTTATCTAACGTAATTAATATTGTTGGTAATACTTCTTTACTAGCTCTCTCATACATTTCAAGACTCGCAACACCATATTTACTTAGCAATTGCTTTCTATCTTTTAATAGGTCTTCTATGCGACGAAGAAATTTCTCGCATTTTTCAACTTGGTCTAATGTAATGATGTCTGCCACATGCGGTAAAGATTTTAATGGCATTAAGCCATTTGTTCCGAAGTCTAATAAATACACATGCAAATGCTCCGGACTATGCTGACGAGCTACATCCATAATGACTGATTGTAAGAATGTTGATTTTCCGTAGCCTGGACTTGAGAAGACCGCTACGTGTCCGTCTTTACTAATATCTAGTGTTAATGGTGTTTGTGATTGTAATTCAGGCTGATCTAGTAGGCCAATTGTTGCTTGTAATGGTTTCTTTTCTTTCGTCCATGCTTCTTTGAACTGAATAGCATGTAAGTCTTGTAAATATACGCTTTCTGGAAGTGGTGGTAACCACGGTCTTGCTAATGCTTCAATTTCATTTATTTCTGCGTAATCGTGAATGTAGTCAATAACAGCATCCAGTTCAGATGGTACGCTTATTACTTCTTTACTGCTACCAAGTCCACTTAAATCTTCACTTAATATTTCATATTGTCCTAGATCATTTATTGCATAGATTGTTGCGTCTAAATGTTCTTTATCCTCTTTGTTTTCTACATAGTCTGCTCCGCTCCAAGCTGATTGGAATAGTTCATAAATTTCATTATTCCCAACTTGTAAGTAAGCACGTCCTGGTAATGTAATTTCAGCGGCATCTGGCGTTTTTAAGATTTCATTACTATCTGACGTATTTTGAACTTTTAGTGCTAGTTTGAATTTCGAGTTACTCCAAATTTGATCATCTACAACACCACTTGGTTTTTGCGTAGCTAATATTAAATGAATTCCGAGTGAACGACCGATACGCGCTGTTGAAACTAACTCTTTCATAAATTCTGGTTGTTCTGACTTCAGTTCCGCGAATTCATCACTAATTAAAAATAGATGTGGCATCGGTTCACTTACTAAGCCTTCTTTATACAGTTTTTGATACTGATTAATATGGTTTACATCATTTTCGCCAAATAATCGTTGTCTTTTTTGTAATTCAGCTTTAATTGATGCGAGCGCTCTCATACTTTGTGCTCCATCTAAGTTCGTAATTGTTCCTAATAAATGCGGTAAGTTTTTGAATAAATTCGCCATTCCGCCGCCTTTATAGTCAATTAGTAAAAAGGCTACTTCGTACGGGTGAAAATTGACTGCTAGAGATAAAATATACGATTGTATAATTTCCGATTTACCTGAACCTGTTGTACCTGCTATTAATCCGTGTGGTCCGTGTGCTTTTTCGTGTAAGTTTAAGTTTACGATATCTTCTTTACCACGTAATCCAAGTGGTACAGCTAAAGATTTATGCGCTGCATTTTTCTCCCAACGACTTGTGATATTCAGTTCTTTTACTTTTTCAACGCCGTACATTTCTAAAAATGTTACGCTTTCTGGAATACTATTTTTTAAGTTTTGCAAATGATTTAATGGTGCTAATGCCCGTGAAATATCTTCTAAATTGAACCCTTTCGGTACGTGATTTAGTTTAAATTGACGGTTAACAAGCTCTCCTTGCTCTAAGATGATGTTCCCTTGTTTTGCATCTCTTATATCTATTACCGTTTTCACATGCTCCGGTAAACTTTGCATAACATCTTGTACAAATACAAGTGATACACCTAATTGACTCGGATCATCATTAAAGAATTCCATAACAACATGGTCTAATATTAGTTTTTCATCTGTAATGAGAACGACATAGTGCGGTGCAAAGTACATTTTTTCATTAGTAGAACTTTTTTCATCTAGTTTTAATTTTCGTTCTTTCAATATTTGATACAAACTATTTAACACTTGATCACGGCTACGATCATGGTATACAAATCCACGTACATTTATATCGCGAACACTTCCATGAGGTAACCAGCGCATCCAATCCCATTTTTCTTTTTCTTCTTCCGGAAAAATAGTAATAAACTGCAAGTCATAATAACTATGGAATAAAGCCGTTTGTGCAACTAATAATTGTAATTGCTCTAACACTAAAGAGCGTTGGCCAATATAACCGACTGGTCCATTCATTAAATCTGTTACAACTGGTACATCTTCCAATGATAGATAACGCTGTCTTAGTTCACGTGCTATATCGATTAATTCATCTTTCGTTTGACTAAACTCTTCTTCATTAAATTGAATTTCAAAACTCGTATTAGCTTGTCCTGTTCCAACGCTAAATGTTAAGAAATCATGATGTAACATTGTTTTTTCATAAATTCTAGGATTTACTTGAACTGCCATATTACGTATTACTTCTACATTTGGATTGTGATAATGTAATGCGTGACGCTGTTTTTCACTTTCTGCATGTAAATCTTTCGTTTTTTGTTTTATATACTCTCTATAGCTTTTATCTCGTTCAACAATGTCGACTTTATATTGCTTCAAATTTTTAATATACGATGTGACAGAAACAATGATTGTTACTAATGTCATCGCAATCGATGCGATAATAAACATTCCATATTTCATGAAAATAGCAAGTAATACAGTTACCACAATCATGACAAGTGAAGGTGCAATGATTCTTGCTAAATGCTCCGTTGGTTTTGATGGCATACTTGAAGGCTTTGCAATTGTCATTTTCTCTTCTGGTTCACGGTAAATAATACGTGGTGAACGATGATAGTCTGGATAACCACTTTGATAATTTGTTTCTGATTCTACTAAAATAGGTAACGCAGATTTCACTTTATTTTCTGAAGAAAGTACTTGAATGTCTTCACTACCAATCTCCAATAAAATACCATCAAAATATAATACGTCTCCTGATTCCAACATAACGCTATCTTTTAACTTCGTATAATTATGAAATACATCCCCGCCATACACGTTCACTTTAAAAGAATCGTACAACGTTTCGCGAGATAGCATTAAATCGACACTAGTCCCGGTAATAGAAATATCATCGTAATCGTTTTGACTCACTGTAAGAGAATGTTTCGTTCCAATATCAAACACTTTAGTTGTGCCAACAATAGATATAAAGATTTTCAAGCTCACATCTCTTGTTTTCCCAATCTCAATTTCCTTATTGAATTCTATTAATTGATCCTGTACCATCCAAGCATTTGCTTCATTATTCCACTTTAACTCTACCTCTTGTTCTAAACTTGGATTCGTAATATCATTTGTCCACTCTTTTCCAATCGACACTATTGATTGCTCATTTGGATGTAATGTGCACTTATATATTTTGTCTCCATAAGTCAATACTAATAGTTGCTCCATCCGTGTTCACTGCTCCTTTTCAACTGTCTCATCAAGTGCTTACTCTTTTTTCTCTGTGTCCGACAAATTTTTATCGTTTGATGAATTGCCATATTTCTTTTTATATTCATCTAATTGTTGCTCATATGTTTTTAACTTTTGATCACGTTCTTCCCCTGATAAATCTGGATTATTTTTCAGTGATTCAATTTGTTTAACAAGGCCGTACATAATAAGCTGAGGATCATCAAGTGTCTTAGCTAAATCTAATGATTTATCAAAATTACCTTTTCCGTTATACATCCAATACAGCAAATACTTTTCATCACTTTTCAAACTAATATTTTTCATAATCGATTTCTTTTGAGCTTCACCTAGTTTTTCAGCTGTAATGTATGCGAATGCTAACTCATACTTAGATGCAATCGGTAATGATTCAAACTCCTCTTCATTCAATTGCGTAATGACTTTGTCATAATCAGTTGCTATGAAACTTGCATTTGCTTCTAACAATTTATTTTGATAAGGAAATTTTATAAAAGTGAAATATATTAAAGGAGCAGCTAAAATAACTGTCGCCGCTATGAAGGAAAAAGCTAAGTATTTAAATGATTTGTAGCTTTTTTTAGGTACTAACTGCATATTTTTTTCTGTTTTTGTTTGTTCCTTCTCAAAGCTGTCATCAAGAAACTGCAGTAATGCATCTAAGCTTTCCATTTGAGCAACGGTCTGTTCAAATGTTGTTTCTTTTGCATCTTTTAGTAACCCAGCATACAAATCATCAAAGTTATGTTTTTGGGAGAATAAAGCAATAATTAGACACTTATATTGTGTTAAAAATTGCTCTTCTAATAACGGGGTTGGCGGAACAATATCTCGAATTCCTCTATGTATAATACTTGGTATTAAATTAGCATTAAAAACTATATTGTCTGGATGTAAAAAGAACGTGATTCGTTTATTTAAATATTTACGAAACTGCGCAACATTCCGAAGTAGTCTTAATTTCTCATTTCTTCCAAAACGGCTAAGATCGTCCCACTTATATAATTTTTTATCTACTTGATATAGAAACGTAAACATATCATCCGTTTCTTCTATTGTTAATGGTACAAATTCAGATGATTCGCCCGTAATTATATCGAATTGACGGAAGTCTTTTATACGTGTTTGAGATTTGGTCATCTCCAATTTCCAATTTTCTTTTTCTATTTGAAATTGATAGTTCATTGCATCAATTTGAATTATTTTTTCCGTCATGTTTATCCTCTTCTCCTTTTCTTTATAACCCGTAATAACTTATTTTCAAATAACTAAAAGTAAAAAATATTCTTTATAAAACTTGCAAAATATCTCCATCTGTTATTTGGTGATCAATTAAACGATCATTATCTGTTAAAACAATTGACTTATTTTTCACTTTAATTACAAAATGTGAACCTTCATGATTATCAATCTTTAGCGTATCTAATAAGTTTTTTAATAAATATTTAATAGATTGATGATTCGGAATACGCAAATCATATGTATTTCCATTCCATTTACTAAAATCTACTGTCACATTGATATGTGTTTGTATTGCCATCGCTTTACCTCCAACTTTTACGAAGAACCGTATAAATACCGATGCAAATAAGTAGAATGCCGCCGCCAAATAATAATATTATTGTTATACTAATTGGCTCTTCATTCATTGTTTCATTACTCGCTACTTCATCTGCACTTTTTCTGACAATGTATTCACTGCTAAACAAACTATTTTTCGTATCTTTAACACTATTATTCTCTTTTGGTTTTGTAAAAAGAGAATCTCGCAAAGCTTCCATATCTTTTTGTTCTTTCTTTTTCTTTTTCTCAATTTCTTCTTCTATATCTTTGTTAAATAACTCAATCGATGCTTTATCTAATTCTGTTTCCTTATGTTCCTTTTTATTTTTTTCTTGGTCGCTTTCTTCAAGTCGATCCACTTTAAACTTAATCTTCCCATCATCACCAAGATAACTGTCAGCCGCGCTCCTTATCGGTAGCGCGACAAACAGTAAAAGGATAGAGAGAAATGATAACTTAGCCACTATGCTCCATTGTTTGATCATTTACTTCTTTTTCCTCCCATTTCTTATGCCATACAAATAGATTACTAACCAATCCAATAATGGCAATTACAAACAATACGACAAAAATAACTTTCCCAGTATCTTTACCACTAATAAAATCATTTAGAAAACTTTCTATATACTGAAGCGGTGAGAATTGACGTATCTTTCCGACAGACGACATTTGATCTACTTTACTTCCAACTGCCTCAGTTAAAAATAGGTACATGCTTAAAAATACTAATAGTATAAACATTCCTACCATTTTTATTTGTCGTAATAAGTAGGTTGAGACTAATACAAACGCCATCATAATAAATGTGATGAACGCAATCCATAGTAAACTTTGATCCTGACCGAACTTTAAAAGACGCCCAGAAATGATACCTATACTAATCCCTTCCACAATTGATATACCGAAAGCTACTACTGTAGTTGGTACATTCATATCAATTAATGAGAATTTCTCTTCAAAATGATCTGATTGCATTCGTTTCTTTTCTTGATTCGCAATTGCGTATGCTGTAAATAATGCAACAATGAAACAAGTTAATACAATTAAGTATGGTGTAAAAGCATTTCCTGCTACAATTACTCCATCATTTTGCTTTTGAACTGGACTAGCTAAAAAGTCATATAGCATCTCATTTTGACGATCTCCAATACGGCTATTCGCTAAAATTTTCGTAAAGTTTTTGGAGAATGATTTATCATCTTCCATTTTCTTCGTAAAGTCATTTAATAATAGATCAGCTTTTGAAACAATTGTCGTTCCGCTGTCTTGAATTTCTTTTGCTTGTCCATTAATTTGATCAAATGTTTTATATACATCGTCTGAAGTTGCTAAGCTATGCTTCGAACTTTCGACCAATGACTGACTTTGCATCATTAATGATTTAATACCAGAATCTAACGATAAAATAGCTGTTTGCTCACCAGCATGATTTGTTGTTAATACTTGCTGCTCTTCAACTAGCTTTAAGCTATTCTCACGCCATTTCGCTAAACCTTTTACATACTCTCCTAAATTTTCATTCATACTAGTTGCTTGTTGCGTCGTTCCATTTAATTTCTCCGCTAGTAGCATAGAATTTTGATCCGCACTAGTAATAGATTGTTGATAAGAGTTTATTTTTTGTTTTAAACCTGACATATCTTGCTTTATTTCTGTAGTAATACTTGATGAAACAAGATTTGAAATTAAATCAATTAAACTTTGTTTATTTAATACGTAGTACAAAGATTGATCCGTCGCAATTGCATCTAAACTTCCCTCTTCTAACTTAGGACCTACATCTTTCGTTCTTAAATCAATCCCATAATACATTTCGTAAAGGCTCATTAAACCTTGATAACTTTCGACTGTATCTACTGCTTCTTTTATTAATACACTAGATATATTTTTTGTTAATACTTCTGCTTTTTGATGTACTACTTGATTCGTTGTACTTTCAGTAACTTTACCGTTATCTGTTCCCGTTTCGCCTCCTGGATTTCCTCCGGTCCCGTTGTCTGTTCCCGTTCCGCCTCCTGGGTTTCCTCCGGTTCCGTTGTCTGTTCCCGTTCCGCCTCCTGGATTTCCTCCGGTTCCGTTGTCTGTTCCCGTTCCGCCTCCTGGGTTTCCTCCGGTTCCGTTGTCTGTTCCCGTTCCGCCTCCTGGGTTTCCTCCGGTTCCGTTGTCTGTTCCCGTTCCGCCTTCTGGGTTTCCTCCGGTTCCGTTATCTTTCCCCGTTCCGCCTCCTGGGTTTCCTCCGGTTCCGTTGTCTGTTCCCGTTCCGCCTCCTGGGTTTCCTCCGGTTCCGTTATCTTTCCCCGTTCCGCCTCCTGGGTTTCCTCCAGTTCCGTTATCTTTCCCTGTTGTGTTTTCCATTTTTTTAATAATAGGGTTTTTAGCACTGTGTACTAACGGCATTATGCCATACTGTGATTTATGAACCACATTTTCCACCTTGCTATTTTCCGTTTGTGTTCCTTTATCTTCTTTGTTAGGTTTTTCTTTTTCAGGACTAGTTTCTTTTGTATGAGTCCCACTCAATTCCCACTGCCACATTACAGGAGAGAAAACATCTATATTGATGTTTGGATCTTTTAACTTCACATGCAGATCAATCTTTATATCCCCTTCATTACGAGGAGCTATTGTAATTTCTCCTGCTTCGCTTTGAAGAAAATCACTTGTACGATCCACATCATCAATATATAAAGCTTCTGTACTTCCATCTAGTTTAAATTCTTCTGGAATCTTTATCTTCAAAATTTGCGGAGATTCCATTTTAATTACTTTCGCAGTATCACTAAATGTAATTCCCTCTGTATAAAGTCTATCCTTTACTTCTTTAATAGCGTTTCCTAAAGATATTTTATTTACAGGATCATAATAAAAATTATTTTCTTTATTATATTTTTTTGTAAATTGAATTACATTTTGCAGTTGTAATTTCGTCGCATCTGGTAAATCGCTTTGACCGATTTCTTCCATGTTTAAACTAGGTAATTTCGCAATTAAATTCTCGATTTGTTTCTTTATTCGAGCATCTGGTTGTTTCATTAATGTATTTATGAAGATTTCTTGCTTTCCATCATTCGACATAGATTGCTTTAACTTCTTAATTACCGTCTCTTGAATATCACTTTCTAACTTTCCTGCAAGTTCTGTATCATATTCAGATACTTGTTTTTTTACATCTGCTAAATATTTTTGAATCGCTGCAGCATCAGTTAAAATATTTGGTTCTTTCTCTGAAAACGTAAATTGATTTGAAATACTTTTATTAGCGGATTCCAATGCACTTAATTGCTTTAAAGCATCGCCTGTATTCATATCATTCATATATTGATTGAATTGATTTGTGAAATTATTCGCTAACAAATTGTTATCAGTTTGCATTTTTTGAAAGTTATTAAAACCATCTAAGTACGTACTGTTAGATTTATTCCCTTCATCTAACGCTTGACCGAAACCTTTTAAAACATCCTGAAATCCTTTGAAACTATTAACAGAAACACCTGTATAATCTTGTACTGTTTTAAATTGATTTGTGTAATTTGCTAACGGACTATGTATATCTTTTTTATACATAGTTGTTTGAACGTTTCCTTTTTCAATTATTTTACCTATATTATCTTGTGCACCTTGTAGCTTACCGATAATACTCGCAAAATAAACGTCGATTATTTGCTTATTGAAATCTTCTAAAATAACAGAAGCTGTATTTTCTGCCTCAGCTTTCAAATCCTTATTCCCAGTTGCATTTACTTTGTAGTTTAACGTTAATTTCTCCGGAATCTCTGAATCAATCGCAACTGCTTTCCTAGAAAAATCATTTGGAATAACAATCATCATATTGTAATTATTATTTTTCAATCCATTTTCTGCTACCCCGCGACTAACTACGTACCATTCTTGTTTCGTATTTTTATTTACATTTTTAACAAATTGATCTCCAAATGCTATTTTATTGCCCTCAAATACAGTGCCCTGATCTTCATTTACCAACGCAACTGTCATTTTTGGTGTAGTATTCTCATTAGCTTTCTTAACATTTTGATTTAATGCTAAATAGGAGACCCCTGTCGATAGTACAAGAGCTAAAATAATAAACAACAAGATGCTCCATTTGAACTTTTTCACTACTTATCACTCCTGCGACTGCGAGTCTATCTGATGAAAGACTTCGTATCTTACTCTAGTTTTAAAGTAATTTAGCCATACAACGTATGGTTGCATGGCTAAATTATATATTTCTTTTTATCTGTCTTATTGTAGACCGAAATTACGAGAAAGATCTTCGTCATGTCTAGCAACAGCTTCTGCAGTTTTATTAAGCTGCATATTAATTTCTTGTAATAGCTGTGCGAAGTTTTGTACTTTTGGCTTTAATTGATTGAACTGTTGGTCAAAACCTTCGAAAGCACGACCTTCCCATTCTCCTCTTAATTCATTTTGTAAGTTTTGTAGTTGACGTAAAATGTCCTCAATTTGATTTGCACCTTGGCCATATCGAGTCGCTTTCGATTTAAGCTCCTCTGGTGACATACGAATTTGTCCTGCCATTATTAAATCCCCCTTAAAATTAAAAAATAGTAAAATTAACCAATAATCAATTCTACAAATTGATTATATCAATAATTTAAAAATTTCTAAACAAAAAAATGATATTTTTCCAAAATTTCTCTTTTACTATAATAACGATATATTATATAATACTAATTTATTTGTTTTTTAAGCACACTCTATAAATCTACTATAAAATAAAGGCAAACCATCTATTTTATACTTATTCGCTTTAAATTCCAGCGATAAAGTAGCCACTAAATCATTATTTTCTCTTCTCTCATTCAGACTATTCTACTCACTTCAAAGTCATAATTACCTGCCTTTCAACAAACCCAAACTCTTCGTACATCTCTTTTGCAAAATTCCCAGCAAATACATTCAACCGAATTTCTAAATACTTCTCCTTTAATTCCTTAATACCAGCTTCCATCAGTTCTCGCGATAATCCTCTCCCGCGATATTCTGGGAAAACGTACAATTCATATATAAATCCAAGTTTTTCACGAGAAAAATAGTCTGTATTTTCCCCAATTAATATCCATCCCATTACTTTATTTTTTTCTTTAACGATTAAATAGTATGCTCCTTTTTCTACAATCGGCTTTGTAATTTCAATCGCTTTCTCGGTACTTAATTGACAATTGCCTCTCGTCCCTTCAAAAAGCGATTGAGCCGCACATTTTAATATTTCATTGGTATCTTCTTGATTCGCCTTAATTATCATTTTTACAACTCCCCTTGAATAATAGGCATTACTATCGCTTGTTCAAGATTCTCCGCTTCCATAACAATTGCTGTTAATCCGTGTTCTGTACTTGTTTCATGGAGCTCTCCCTTTTCCCAAAACACAGCTTGTCCCGCCTCTATATTTATCTTTTCTTTATTTACCCCACATACATATCCTGCTCCTTTCACAATAAGAAGCAGTTGAGATACAACTGCTTCATGATTACCGATGATTCCATTCTCGTGTAAATGCATAACACCGATATGTATATTCCCTCGATGGTTTAATATTTTCGACATGATGAAATTAGATTGAAATACTGATAGGTGCTTTCCTACTTTTTCACTAAAATCAAAAATTTTCATTACTAGTCCTCCTTATACGTATAAAACCATCCTTACTGTCTGCATCATATGTCCTTCAAAGTCTTCTTCAAATTGCTCTAATTCAGCAAAACCTTTCGCTTCATAAAAGCGTTTTCCTTTTTCATTTGCTGCTTCTACATGTATGTACAATTTCCGTATCCCATTTAATGCTTTAATTCCTTTTTGTAATAAAGCACTTCCGATCCCTTTTCCTTGCTGATCTGGCAACAAATAAATCGCACCTAATTCCGCTTCGTTTTGTAGTCTAACAGGTGAAAAGTTCGCAAACCCTATTACTTCACCCTCTTCTTCCGCAACGAATAAATGTGTATTTTTAAGACGATATTTCATTTTTTCATCAGAATATGCCTCGTCTAAAAAACTATCTTGAATTTCTCTCGGAATAATGCCTTCATATGTATCATGCCAAGCTATTTTTGCTACTGATTGTACAGCATGAATGTCTTCTTGCTTCATTTCTCTAATTATATATGTCATCTCGATGTCTCCATTCTCTTTAAATTATATTCTGCTAATATACTAGAAGAAACGGCAAAACCATTTTCATAATTCACCTTAATTAATTTTAATTTCTCAATTGAAGCTGTTGCAAAATCAAACTTTCCATAAATATATTCCATTACACTTAAAAACTGCTTTGTATGTAATCTATTTGCAATTGTACAATGCGGAACCCATTTTCCCGGTACGTAATATGAATTTGGGTTGTCATGAAAAGTTTTAAAATAATCATGATAAGAATAATGAAGTTTTAACAATTCATCGGTAACGGTCGGCGCTAGAAAGACCGTTCCATTAGTAGGAAAAATTCCAACAGAAGGAAAAGTTACTGCATCCATATTTTCTTGAATAGCTACAAACTCCCCTAGTTTCTCAGTATACAAATGAACATCTAACTCATTATAATCCGCAATCGTTATATGAGGTTCTACTCCAGCTAATTGATTTGTTCCAATTACATTTGTTAATTCATTTTGCAATTCTGTAATTTTATTAGTAAACACACGATCAAATGTAGCAATAATAGCGTACAATCTTTCTCACCCCTTCGTTACACATAGCGCTTCCCATTCTTCACGAATCATGCCCATTCGAATAGAATCATAGTATGTTCCGTTATAATAACGACACTTTCGCATTCTACCTTCTAAGCTCATTCCTATTTTCTCCGCTACTTTCATCATTCGTTCATTACCAGACCAAGTCGTGAGCCCTACTCTACCAATTTCCATCTTTTCAAATAATAAATCTCGATATAACGTTAACGCTTCTGTACCGTAGCCACCATTCCAGTAAGTTGGATTATAAATAACAATTCCCATCTCCAACCAACGCGTCGGTTTATGCTCCCAATAAAATCCGACCGTCCCTATAATTTGACCGTTATTTTCTATAATTAAATTTGACAGTGGTTCTTCTTGCAAACGAGTTTGCATCTTCTCTTTATAGGAAGAGTATTCTTGCATTGAGAACGGGAAATATGGCGCATCCCATTTCTTCCATTCTGGGCTTTCTTCTTTAAATATGATATTCCATAATGTTTTTATATCCGATTCTTCTATTGTACGAATTGTAACTTTCTTCCCCTTTAATACAACGTTTTGCATAATTCCCTCCTGCATTCCTCTTTATTTCATATATAATTATAATATTTTTTCAGAAAAATCAAAACTAATATCATTTATTATATTGTATAATTTTGTTATTAGATACCAATTATTGATTTAGAAAGCTGGTGATTCAGTGAAGAATCGATTTAGTATTGCTTTATTTCTCACTATTGTTACGACAAATATTATTCTATATTTCTTCTTACCATCAAATATTGTTACGAAATGGGACTTTAATGGAACGCCTACATCAACAATGGATAAAAGCACTTTTGTAATCGTAAATATAATTATATGTTCCTTCTTATTCTTTGTATTTTTAGCTTTATCTAAAGCAGCGAGTAACCAGAAATTTCTCCATTGGATCGGCAACACAATGTTACTATTCTTATTTTTTGTCGATATTGTCATCGCCCTCATCGCTCTTGGCTTTTCACTTCCTCTTGATCATTTCATATTTTTAGCATTAGGGCTTTTATTTATATTAATAGGTTATTTCAGTTCCAAAATTGATACGACTAAATCAACCGTTTCATTAGAATGGAATGATAAGTACCTTGAAAAAAGAGCTTCAAATATTAGTAGTATTTCAATGATGATAGCAGGTATTTTTTTAGCGATACTTCCTTTTATCGTTTCTGCTCCCTATAGAGGTTATGCTATACTAGCAATTCTTTTAGGAATGACGCTTATCATTCTGCCGAGTACGATTTATTTACTTATTAAAGACAGCAAGCAATCTACTCCTTTAAAAAAATAGGAGGTTATATCCCTCCTATTTCAGCTTAATGTTTTATTTTTCACTTTTTCTATCTCAACTAAAATCCCTTTCTCTATCCAACCCTCTACGCCATCTTTTTTAATTAAATCATATCCTGAACAGCTATCATCAATGAGAGAAACGATATCTCCCTTCCTAACGCTTATTTGCGCACAAGAAATATCAGTTTTCACTGTATATTCACCTGACTTAAGTTGTTTCATATATTCATTTTTTACAGTGAGCACATTATTCGTTTCCTTTTGTTTACATACGGTGTAATCTTGCACCTTCTCGATAGGCTCTATGTAATAATACGGATATGTCACTCCGCCCTGCATTTCTGAATTCGCATTAAAATCCGCTATTACTTCGTACTCTGGAAAATAGTCTACATATGTATAAGAAAACGTATCGTCCGTTTGTTTCCTCTGAATAATAAATACGTTTAACTGCCCTGCTTCTTTAATTGCATTTCCTCCATCAATTGCAATAATTTTTTTCTCCTTATCAATAACTGGATTATTAGACGGTGCTTCTTCAGAATAGTTCACGACAGGCCAATGACCGACTATTACATACTTATTTGCTTTATGTGATTGATTGAAAAACTCCGGCATTGCTATCGCATTTTTGCGC
Source organism: Bacillus sp. 2D03 (assembly GCF_003946765.1). NCBI lineage: Bacteria > Bacillati > Bacillota > Bacilli > Caryophanales > Bacillaceae > Bacillus > Bacillus sp. 2D03. The sequence goes on from NZ_RPSJ01000003.1 coordinate 407,049, forward strand.
TCAGTTTCTTTCCAATCTACTCTATCTTCTAGACCGGCATGCACAAAAATATAATCTTCTGTTTCAATCGCTGTTGGCAACTCTGTTAGCCAATATAGTTCTTGTGAAAATTCACTTAACAATGCTTCTTTCACTTCACGAATTGAAGTGCCCTCATGAACTGAAAAACCCAATTGCTCTAGCCATTCATTAAAAATTGAATGCTTCCTCGTACATAAATAATTAATAAGACCAGGATTTTCATTTAGAAGAGCATCAACTAAAACTTCACAATTCCCTTCAACAACGTGAACCTTTGAATTGTTCTTTACAAGATTCATAACGTAGTTTACTACGCCTACGCTATCTCGTCCTTTCTCGCAAAGATCTCCATTAATAATTAAATAATCTTCATCTTTAAAGTTAACTTTATGTAGTGCTTCTTTTAAAAGATTTAATTCTCCATGAATATCAGATATGACAATAACTCTAGCATCATTAGGGATTGATAGTTTCTTTATTTTTTTCAAGTATAAGCGCTCCAATCATTCTCTTTATTAAATTAAAACAATTCGACAAAATACACTATATAACCTTTTCAAATACATATACCATAACTTACAACCTATTTACGGTTCAATAATAACTTAAAAAATAAGAAGAAGCTGTTCCCAACTTTTGCAGGACAGCTTCTTCTTATTTTTTATAGTTCTTTATAAAAAGAATAACTCACCTTATCATACCCTTCTCTTTCATAAAAACGATGAGCATCAATTCTTGAAAATGCTGACGTGAGGACGATAGACTCACATTCGTTTTCCTTTCCCCAGTTCTCTATATACGAAAGTAATACTTTCCCATGTCCTTTTGAACGATGTGCTTCTGCTGTTACAAGGTCATATACGAAAACGTGTTTCTTATTATAAAAGTTCGTACAAATCGCTACACCTGCAAGGCTAACAACTTCATCATTCTCATTACGCAGCGAAAATAGTTTATAATTTTCTTCTTTCATATTTCGAAATAAAGAGCTTGTTTCCTCTTTTGAAAGTTTCATTCGTAATTGCTGTAAAACAGGTAATACTTCATGTAATTGCTCTTCTGTTACTACTTCTTTAACATTCATTTTTAACTCTCCTCTAACTATTTATTTAATTTTCTAAATGTTATATCATTATTATAGAAAGTAACTGCCCTTCACTTAAGTGACAGTTTAAGTGTTTTTTATAAGGCCAGTTTTAAAGGAGAGTTTTATATGGATTTTACTATCCCATTGCAATTACAAAGTAACACACCTATTTACTTGCAAATTTACGAATATATTAAAGCTGAAATTATACAAGGGACTATTTCTGTCGGCACACGTCTACCCTCACACAGAAATTTAGCATCACAACTTAATATTAGCCGCATTACTGTTGAATCAGCTTATCAACAATTATTAGCTGAAGGTTATGTAGAAAGTAAACCGAAACGTGGTATTTTTGTAGCAAATTTCGATATTGACGTTATCCCAAATAAAAAGCGAAATGCAGCAAAGAAGACGAGCAATTTGATAGACGAAAAATTTGAATATGATTGTAGCCAAGGACTTATTGATCAAAATACATTTCCGATTACAAATTGGAAACGAGCATTACAAGAATCCATACTTACATACGAAAATGCACTATTTGCCAAAGAAGACCCTCAAGGTGAATTCGCTCTTCGAGAGCATATATCAACATATTTATATCATTCTCGCGGTGTCCATTCTTCACCTGATCAAATTGTGATTGGCGCCGGAACGCAGCCACTTCTCTGGCTACTACTTCAACTGCTTGGCCCTACAAAAGAATACGGCATTGAAAACCCTGGATTTCACCGTATACACGCAATCATTAAAAGCTGTGATAGACAAATTCATCCCATACCATTGGATGAAAAAGGGATTGATATTTCTAGTTTATACAATACAAATTCCAATGTCGCATACGTTACACCATCACACCAATTTCCGCTCGGGATTATTATGCCTTTATCTAGAAGATTAGAATTGTTAAAGTGGGCTAATGATTGCAGCGGATACATTATTGAAGATGACTATGACGGAGAGTTTCGCTACGCTGGTAAGCCGACTCCTTCTTTACAAAGTCTTGATTCAAATGAACGCGTTATTTATATGGGAACTTTCTCAAAATCTTTTTTACCTTCTTTACGAATGGGATATGTTGTTTTACCACCACACCTTTTAAAAACATATCAAGAACTGCATGGAATTTTCAAACAAACAGTCGCTACAATACAACAACTTGCTTTTGCTAACTTTATACAAAGCGGGAATTGGGAACGTCACCTTAATCGGAGTCGTACACTATATAAAAGAAAACATCATGCGTTAGTAAAATCCATTATGAAAGAAATGGGGGCTAATGTTCAAATTCTTGGCGAACAGTCCGGACTTCATATTGTTTTATGTGTCCATAACAGTATGAATGAAAATGAACTGATTGAATCCGCTAAAAAACAAAGCGTTAAATTATACCCACTTTCTCCATATGATTTCGTGAATGATTTACGTAAGGAATCATACGTATTACTCGGCTTTGGTAGTATTCCAGAAAATAAAATTGAAACGTTGGCTACATTATTAAAAGACGCTTGGTTTCCTAGTTGCAAGGAAACTTTTTAACAGTGGATTTAACTTGTAACATGTTAACAATTCAACAAAATAAAAAAGAAGGCTGTCCAAAATAACTTTTTGGACAGCCTTCTTCTAGTTATTCACCTGACCTAGCTTTCCTTCCCGGACGTTTCACACCAGTCGTTTCTGTTGAATAGGAAGCTTCGATTATAGCGGCTGGATCTACAGAGAGAACGAGATCTTTCATTTTCGGATAAATGAATCGGTTTGTAATGCAATAAATGATTCTCTTATGCTCCCCTAAAAAACCACCTTCTCCATGTAGATACGTAACAGATAGTTGCAATTCTTTCATAAGTAAATCGCCTATTTCTTTATTCTTACCAGAAATAATCATAACGCTCTTACCTTGATTAATACCATCTAATATAAAATCAATCATCTTCGTAACAATATAGAAAATTGCTAATGAGAACATCGCTTGTTCGATTGAAAATAAAATGGCAACAAAGATGAAAATAACTGCATTTACTGCAAGTAAAAATGTACTAATCGGTACATTAAAGTGTTTATTCATCCAAACTGCTAACATTTCCGAACCGTCAATTGCTCCACCCATTTTAACAACAATCCCAACACCAATTCCAAACAGTACTCCACCATAAAGTACAATTAATAACTCAGAAGTCGTAATTGCTGGAAATGGTTTTAAATAAATTAATCCGAGTGTTGTAACTACATTCGCATAAGATGTACGGATAAAAAATTTCTTTCCCATTACTTTTGCAGTAAATAATAAAATTGGGATATTAATTCCTAAGAACACACCATAAAGCGGCAATCCTGCAACTTTATTTGCCATAATAGCAATAGCCGTTACCCCGCCATCTACTAATCCATTAGGTGCTAAAATAAGCTCTAATGAACCTGCTACTATAATTGAGCCAATTGTTAATAATACGTATTCAAATACTTTCTTCATTCATTACCCCCAAAACTTATATATTTTCTTAGTATTATTTTAACGTAATTTTACTACTAATTCAAAGGTATCGATTTATATACACAAAAGTTTCTCCTTTATCACTATTTTTATGTAACACATGTAACGCGTAATACTAAAAACACACTTACAAATTAAAAGTAAGTGTGTTTTTAACATCTATTTAATCTTTACGTACGGCTTCATTTTTAATTTGAATATTTCCTCAACTGCCCTTTGATATCCACCGGCATTTCTAAGCGACTCTCCCACTTTACGACTATTCTCCTTAAACGTCACATCATCCATTACTTTCTTTACAGTCTCACGTAATAATTCAGAAGTTAACTCGTTGCGATTAAGTCTTATTCCTGCCCCTACTTCAGTCAATCGTTTTGCAACGAATGGCTGATCTCCTGTTACCGGAATTACAACTAATGGAACACCGTAATATAACGCTTCACTCGAACTATTCATACCACCATGTGTCACGAATACATCAGCATGCTGTAAAACTTCTAATTGCGGGACATAATTATACAACTTAAAGTTTTTCGGGATATTTTCAAATTGACTTATATTTATCTTCTTACCAACGACTAATACGACTGTCGCATCAACATCTTTAAACGCTTCAAAACATTTTTCATACAAAGCAGGTTGTTCATTAAAAACTGTTCCCATAGAAATGAAAATCACTTTTTCATTTTTTAAATCTTCGGTAGGAAAACTCCCCACTTCTTTTCGAGTAGCAATTGATGGACCTACAAATTTATACGATTCATCAAATACCTCTGAACGCGGCTGATATTCTTTTGAAGTATATACAATCGTAATATCACCAGGATGGTTCATAATATCATACATACTATTACATTTCATTCCATACTGCTTATTCCATCTTTGCATTCCCGTTAAACAAGATTGATATAATGGATCCATTTCATCTACTTGTCTCGATTCTTGCTCATCATGAAAATTAATGTACTGATTAACAGCAAACGTTGTACAGGATGAAACGCTTGGTAATTGTAAAATATTCGCTATAATACGTCCTACTGGAAAATGATTATCATATATTAAATAATCGTATTTTTCCTCTTTTGTTTCTTCTACAATTTGAGTAACAATACGCTCTGATGCTTCAATCATATGAGATAGCATCGTCAAAGGGCTCCCACCTTCATTTACTCGTTCCATAATATTAATTTGAGAGAGAAAATTCTCAAACACTCGGAATTCCGCACCTGTTGCTTCAACCTTCTTTCTATAATCTTCAATACAATAAGAAACAACTGTTTCCCCCCGCTGAATTAACTCACTTACAACAGCTAAAGTTGGATTAATATGACCTTCCCCAGGAAAATTTATTACGAGTACATTTGCCATAACATTCTCTCCTATCCAATTAATATAATAAAATTAACAATTAATTATATTAATTAATTTAAGTCTATTATAAATGAATGCATTCTACTTCTTCATGCTTTTCTCTTCATTTTATTATTGAGAAATATTTTCTATAGTCTACATTATTGTGATTTACAATCTTATAAATGAATGCTTAATTTTACTTTTACTCTTCATAGATTTAAAGATACGAGTCTTACATTAAAGTATTACCACCATTATTTTTAGACAATTCATACAAAAATAGAGAAATATAATATTTTTAATGAGTTTTCACTATAAATGTAAGTATGCTTTCAATCTTTTTATCTTTATCCTCATAACTCATCATCTGTTATATAATGAATTTATAGAATTTCCAGAAAAATAAGCACATGCCTTTAAAAGTGGTTACGAAACAATTATGTCTATTCCTCAATTAGAAGAATATAGACAGCCTTATCGTTATTTATACCGACTGTTATCTGTGCAAGGTAATGTGGAATTAAAGAAATGGTTAAGTCACCCATCCTATTTTTAAATACAAATGAGAGGGAGTATACAATGGATATTCAGAAAAAGCGTTCTGTAACAGAAAGTGAAATACAGCAAATGAAGGATTTGGCTTATATTTGTGGGCAACAAGACAATCTTGATTACTCTTCAGATTTACATATCAACTTTTTAAAAAATCGAAATGAAGATTATATAAACGATTTTCTTCTTTATAACGGTACTCAATTAATTGGCGCTTTAAATATGTATGATTTCGAAAGACCAACAAAGCTTGAACTAATAGGCTTTGTACATCCTCATTTTAGAAAACAACGTTTCGGAACTATCCTTTTACAAACTGCAATGAAAGAAATACAAAATAGAGAGACAGATGAAGCTCTTCTTATTATTAATGGGGATTCTATTTCTGGGAATGAATTTGTAAAACATATGAAGTTACCATATTTATATAGTGAATATAGTATGGAGTTCAAAACAAACGAAATTCAAAAAACAACAGATAATAATATACAGCTTACTCTTGCACCTTCAGAATCACTTCTTGATCTTATTGAAATTTCTGGTAAAGCTTTTGGTGATTCAGTAGAAAATACGGCTACATGGTTACAAAAAATGATGAATTCATCTTCCCATCAAGTTTACAGTGCCCTTATTGCTGGAAAAGTGATAGGAACAATTACAGTTTCTAAACAAGAGCAATCTACTACACTATCAGGATTCGCCGTTCATCCTTCTTATCAAGGTAAAGGATACGGAAAAGATATTCTTTGTAATATAGTACATACTCTTATTACAGAAGGAGTTTCAACAATTGAGTTAGACGTCGAAACGAAAAATATCCACGCTTTAAAACTATATACACAATGTGGTTTTGAAATTAACACGAGGCATGACTATTATAATTTAATTAATTTTTAGGTGAATACATATGTTAAAAAAACAATTTATTCTAATTATGATATTTTAGCAGACATCTATAATAAACATTGGGGACATTTTGTTGAATACTCCTATCCAGCCTCGTTTTACAAGATGCTCTTCCCTACTCTCGTATATTAGATCTTTGTTGCGGGACTGGTCATCTCTGCCGGTGATAGTTTAATTTAGTTGAACTAAAAAGTGTGTTTCGCAAAGTTTACTCCGTATTACATAACGAGGGTATATTCGCATTTGATATGAATAAAAAAATAAAAAAACTGAATCGAAATGATTCAGTTTTTTCTTAATATATTTACAATTGCAGTTGTTTCGTCATTTTCTTTATAGACACGCGGAATTCTTCTATCTAGCATACATGTAACTTCATAGTTTATTGTACCTAACATATCCGCTATTTCTTCTACTGCGATATTTTCTTCACCTTGTTTACCGTAGAATACTACTTCGTCTCCTACTTGTACTGGCATCGCTTTTGAAACATCCAACATTAACTGATCCATACAAACACGGCCAATAACAGGTACTCGAACCCCGTTAATTAACGCATAGCCTTTATTAGATAATTGACGATTATAACCATCAGCATAACCAATTGGTACAGTCGCAATCCATTCTTCACCAGTTGTTACATACGTATTCCCATAACTTACACCACGATTCTTCTTCGCATGTTTAATATGAGCTACTTTTGATTTTAACGACAACGCAGGCTGTAAAGAAACGACTGAATGATCCACTTCTTTTGATGGATACATACCGTACACTCCTATTCCAACGCGTACCATATTTTGAAATGTGTTACTTAATTCCATTGATCCCGCACTATTTGAACTATGAATATATGGTATTTGAATTCCTAATTCTTTCGCTGTATTAACAGCCTTTTCAAATAAACTTGTTTGCATATTCGTATATGATTTATCGATTTCATCTGCCGTAGAGTAATGCGTAAATATCCCTACTACCTCTACATACTCCATACGGTTTAATTCTTCTAAAAATGGTTTAACTTCTTCTTCTTGTAAACCGATACGACTCATTCCTGTATCAATTTTCACTTGAATTTGTACTTTCTTTTGAAGACGGTTTGCAATTTCATTTATACCATGTAAATCTTCTACTCTATAAACAGTCATCATAACGTCATATTGAATTACATCTTCTACAGCCGCTACTGGTGTGTATCCTAAAATTAAAATTGGTACAGTAATTCCTGCTTCTCTTAATTCTATTGCTTCATCTACAAATGCAACTGCAAGTTGATGTATTCCCGCTTCAATTGCAGCTTTGGCAACTTCAACTGCCCCATGGCCATACCCATTCGCTTTTACAGCAGCCATCATCTTAATTTCTTCATCATTTACATGTTTTTTAAATTCTTTTACATTATGTTTTACAGCGTTTAAGTCAATTTCTACAATTGTATCTCTTCCATATTTCAAACTCATTGGTCTAACTCCTAACTCAATAATTGCATTCCATTCTATTTCACGTTTCATATGACCTTTTACAATATAATACTTTTCATTATGCTAGTCAAACTACTAGAATTTTCGGAATTTTGAGTATGATATAATATCCTCAAGAAACTATTATATACGGAGACGAGGAGAATTACAATGTTTGTTCAATCTGCATTGCATCAACTAAAAGTTGCTATTGATACTTCTATTTATATGCTTAACCAATATAGTGAAAACGATTTAAAAATACAACCGATTCACTCAAAACGATCATTATTTGAAATGTGTGCACATCTTTCTCTTATTTGTCATGCTGATTTACTCATTTTAAATGGTATTTCAGAAAAAGAATTACATACCTTTTATATAGAACATACGCCCGTAACAGTTGCTCACATGCAACAAACGATGATTGAAGGATACAACCTTCTCTCTAAAACATTTCTTTCCTACTCCCAAATAGAATTAGCAGAAGTTATGACTGCCTATTGGGGGATTTCTTATTCGCGCTTTGAATGGTTACTTGAAATCGTTGCACACTTTTATCATCATCGTGGACAAATTCATATTTTATTATGTGAGCATATGAAAGATCCTCGCATTCCTTTATTTGAGTGATTTTCCACTCATTCATTAATTATAAATAGAGAAGCTACAAAACCAATAAAAAGTATCATTCCTAATAAAATAAATGTTTGAGCATAACCTCCTATTTTCATAAGATAAATAGAAATGATAGGTCCTATACTAGTGCCTAAAAATAAAATAAAAGTATATTCCCCTTGCTTTCCCTCCTAATTGACCTACAAGAGAAACTAAAGACGGAACGGATATAGCAATACCTATTACAAAACAGACACTCATCATTACAAGTAGAGATAGATCCGAAACAAAGCCCATTGAACTTAGACTAAAAATAGCAATCAACAATCCTCCTTGAAGAACCTTTCTTACTTCAAACCTCTTTGTTAAACGACCTGCAAGTGGTGACAGCAACATACCAAACAGCCCTGCTAAGCGAAAATAAAGGATTTGTTCTGCAGTTAAATTGTAAGTAGGAGAGCTCAAATAATTCCCTAAAACAGTATACATATTAACAAAAGCCATTATTAAAAAAGGATTTTTCACACTGACTAACTATTAGTTTTAAATAATTCGTAACTTCTTTAAGGCATAAGAAATTCCGCCTTCACTCGCCTTCGTTGTAACGAAATCAGCCCTTCTCTTCAACTCCTCTCCACCATTTCCCATCGCAACTCCTAATCCTACATACTGCAACATCTCAATATCATTTCCACCATCGCCAAAAGCAATGGCTTCTAATTTACTAATGTTTAAATGTTCCAATACTTTTTGAATTGCAGTTAGCTTCGATACTTTACTATCTTCCAATACATTTATAACGTAACCATGAAAACGCTCAAACGTAAGTGCTGGATATCTTTCAATGAATTTTTGAGCTTCTGTATCATCAGCATACAGACATATGCAATACATCTCATCTGATAAGTTTCTAACTTTGTCAGGATACCGCTCTAAATTTAAAGTTTCATTTAACGCTCGTATGACACGTTCATCTTTGGAAGCAATATTATTCATTGCAAATTCTTCTGTAAAGTAAGAAACACTGTGACCATGTAATTCAGCAAAATTTGAAATATCATGAACGATTTCGCTTGAAAGTACTGATTTATGTATAACTTCTTCCCCACATTTTATATGTGCACCATTTGCTGAAATAAACGTATTTATACCTAGTTCCTTAAATTGTGAGCATAAACTATATGGTCTTCCAGTTGTAACAACTACGTGAATTCCTTTATCTATTAATCTTTGTACCGCTTCTTTTGTACTTTCGTGCATGCTTCTATCAATCTCACTTAATAACGTACCGTCAACATCGAAAAATACAACTTTGTACATAAGTCTTTACATCCCGTCCAAATGATTCGTATCATTAATGAAATGCACCGTTTTTTGTTCACCCTCAATTTCAATTAAACTTATTCCCGTATCTCCCATTTTGAAATAGTAGTCCATTGAAATTGGCATTTTGAAAAATGCACGTAATAGACTATTAATTACGCCGCCATGGGCAACAATTGCAATTCGATCATATGTATTCTCTATCATAATTTTAGAAAAGATTCCTTCTATTCTCATTCGAAACTCAATAAATGACTCTCCGTTTTCAAAACGGTCATGAAGAAACTTTGGCTCTGGGTATTTCTTTGCTTCTTCAAATGATAAGCCAGCTTGTATTCCATTATTAAACTCCATTAATTCCTCTTCTAATTGAATTGGACAACCAATTGCTTCTGCTAATATTTCACCCGTTTCGCGAGCGCGTTTTAATGTGCTTGCCCAAATGAAATCTGGTGCAAAATCTTTTTTCACTTTCTGTACAAGTCTTTGTACTTGTTGTCTCCCTTTTTCAGTTAACTCGAAATCAGCTCGACCTTCATGCACATGTAAAATATCAGCTTCTGATTCTCCGTGGCGTATTAGTAGTATTTGCATGTTTCTCTCCCCCTTTATTTAACATTCATAAAATTCCATTATATCACATTTTAAGATTCCAAAATAAAAAAGGAACGGTCTCCCGTCCCTCATCCATTCACTTTTTCCGCATCATTCCAATAATATTTACTAAACGCTTCTGTTAACACATCAATTGTGTTATATAATTCATCTAACGTATTATCAACACCACCAACTTCAATTAACATCGCATTTTTCGATAAATCTTGATTATAAACGCCATTTCCATCTTTTTTATACTTTGGAAAAATCCCTCTACTTAATCCGTAATAGTTTTCATCTAAATAACTATTGATCGCTCTTGCAATTTTTTCATTTTCAGCATGGCCTTCATTTTCCATCCCAATTATAAAATATAATCTTGCATACGATTTTCCGTTAATTACTTTTGTTGTTACTTTCTTACGCTGATCGTCACGGTGTATATCAATCGGAAACCCAATTTTATTATTTTGTGCTAATGCTTCTTTTACATATTCATGAGACGCTTTATATGATTGCGGCCATTTCCATTTTTTACTCGCTAATAAATCACCCATATTCGTTTTATCATGAACTACCGGAATTCCTTGTCCTTCAAGTTGCTCTTTCATACGTTTCCCTAGTAAAGACACATTTACATCTGGGCTAGATGAATCAGTTGCCCCTGGTAATAATGGAAAGAAGGATTCCCAGCTATGTGTATGATAAATATATACTGCACTTTCACCTTTTTTCGCTCCGTTCTTTTTCTGAACCGGATTATTCTTTTCCGCTTCTGTAACTTTATCTTTTGCTATTTCCCGTTCTTTCGTTACTTCTTCAATCGGTACACTAGATTCATTTGGGATATTCGTCAAGTTTGTCCCTTCCCCAGCTACGATAATATTAGAATAATACTTTGACATACCAGGTACTTCTTTACCGACGAATGTTCTTAAATCTTTAATTTTCAAATCTGTCGCGATAGAGAACATTAAATTCCCAACTGACTCTCTTTTATTCTTCTTAAAATAATCAAATCCGTAATAGCGATTCTCACTTTCTATCATTTGAACAAAACCTTGCATCGATACTTTTCCAAACCATTGATTTGCATAATTCGATTTCATTGTATGTAAAAATGACGTCAAAATCGACGCTATCATAATTACTATTAGCGCATATAAAAGGAGTAACGAAATCAGTTTCTTCCCATGTATTCGAGTTGCATACTTTTTCACTGCATCACCTTCTTTATACATGGATATGTACAAGCTTTTCGGAATATACGCAAAAAAAAGAGAAATGGTATCCCATTTCTCTTCCTCACTTTTATTGTTCTTTTCCTGTATCATTTGAAGGTAGTTTCTTCACTTGTTTTTCTTTAAATATTTCTCCAATTGCCCCAAGAGTACCAAGTGTTTCAATTGCATTAGACGGAATAAAGACTTTATTTGCTGGTCCTTTTGCAACTTCAGCTAATGATTCAAATGATTTGTAAGCAAGTATACGCTCATCCAAATTCGCTTCACGAAGCAATTCAATACGATTTTGTTCTGCTTTTGCGATTTCTTCAATTGCCCTTGCTTCCCCTTGCGCTTCTAATTCTTTTGCTTCTTTTATACCTTCAGCTTCGCGAATACGCGCTTCTTTATCCCCTTCAGCCATCAAGATTTTACTTTGCTTTTCCCCTTCAGCACGAAGGACTTTATCTTGTTTTGCTGCTTCAGCTTCTAAAATAATCGCACGTTTATTACGCTCAGCCTTCATTTGTTTTTCCATTGATGCTTGCACATCTTTTGGCGGGTTAATATCAACAACTTCGACACGTTCAATACGTACGCCCCATTTTTCTGTTGCTTCATCAAGCGCTAAGCGGATTTCTGTTGAAATTTTTTCACGACCAGATAACGTTTCATCCAGTTCCATTTTACCGATAATTTGACGCATCGTTGCTGAAGTAATATTACGAACACCATATTCATAGTTTGAAATACCATATGTCGCAAGTTCTGGTTCAACAATTTGATAGAAAATAATAGTATCAATTTCTACTTGAACATTATCTTTCGTAATTACCTTTTGCGGTGGTACATTCGTTTGTTGAATACGTAAGTCATGATATACACGAACACGATCTACAATTGGTATTAAAATATTTAACCCTGGGTGCATGATACGTTGAAACTTACCAAATCTTTCAACAACCCCAACTTTTTGCTGAGGAATAATTTTAATTGTTAATGCGATAAATGTAACTACAATTAGTGCGAATATAATCGTTAACGTTAATGCTACCATATTTATTCACTCTCCTTTTTCACTTGTAATATAGTACTATGCCTCTTTATAACAACGACTTTTTCTCCAGCATCAATTGAAGAATCTGCAATAGCTGTCCAAGTATCTCCATCCACTTTCACAATACCATTCGCTTCATTTGTAATCGCTTGCATAACAATCCCTTTTTTACCAACAAGCATATCTACTGTATCAGTAAAACCTTTTGCTTCTCGAAAGTTTTTTGAAATTCTTTTCGTAAAGAATGTCAAAGTTAAACTTACAATTGCACCAACAGTAACTTGTAACAGTAGTGCATCAGGAGCAAACAAAGCAATAAGACCTCCGACAACAGCTCCAATTCCAAGCCAAAGCATGTAAAATGTAATCGACAACATTTCTGCGATAAATAAAATACCAGCTATTATAAACCAAATTACCCAAGCAGCCATATGCAACCCTCACTTTCTTTCTCATTTTCTATATGTATATGAAGAAAAGAATGGTTTATCCGCCCTTTCTTACACTTGGGCGTTTGCTACAAGCTATTGTACATACTCGCTGTTACAATGATTATTAATATAATACTATATCAATATATTCTTCATTATACATGAAAATCCCTTTCAAAAAGTGACAAAAAATTAAATTCTTTAAAAATTTTAATTTTTAAATTACAATTATTCTAATTACTAAATACTATTTTTTATAGAGGTGATAATCTTATTGAGAAACCTGTCACTAATCTACTATTTAGGTTCCAAAATATGCATTACTCTCGCTGACATCGTATATGTAATGATTATTACAACTCATATTTATATAGCAACTAAATCAGCTACTATTACTGCTCTTTTTCCATTATTACAAGTTATCACAAATCTAATTGCTAACATCTCTGCACCACTTATAATAAATCGTTTTCCATCTTATACGCTGTTATATACGCTCCAATGGCTGAAAACAGTCTTTTTACTATTATTAATGATTTTGTTCCCAGTCTTATCCACAAACATTATAGCTCTATTAACTTTTATTTTTGTCATTTCATTATGTAGTGGGTGGAGTGCTCCGTTATTATACGGTATTCTCCCGCGCCTTACACCGAAAGAAAAATTAGTAAAAGTAAATAGTATCTTTTCCTTTTCAACACAAATTGTGCAAGCCGTTGCTTATTCATTTACGAGTATTGTCGTTCTTCTCATTGGCGCTACTTCTACACTCATGATTAATAACATTTTAATGATTTTCGGATGCATTGCATTACATTTTTCATTACGTTCCATACATACTGAAAGAATAGCAGATTCTCCCTCTTCCAAAAGTACTGTTTTATTGGAAGATTGGAAACTCCTATTTCAAAATCCTTCTCTCCGTACCGTTACATATATGGACTTAATCGAAACTTTCGCAGGGACAATATGGATTGGTGCTATTACGATGGCATACGTTACGACTATCCTTCATAAGGGCGAAGAATGGTGGGGATATATTAATACAAGTTATTATGTTGGCACGTTAATCGGTGGTCTATTAGCCTGGAAAATGAGTTCCTATATTCAAAACAATTTAATACGATCTATGTCGATTGGCTCTCTTATGTTTAGTATTCTTACATTTTTATACGGTATGACAAGCAGCGGATTTATTGCGCTTTTTCTATGTGTTCTAATGGGACCATGTTATCAAATTAGAGATATTTCCCAAACGACTGTTTTACAATCAAGTGTCGCCCCTGCTTTATTATCCAAAATGTATACAGCACATGGTGCACTTCTTTCAACAGCCTCTGGACTATCTATGCTTAGCATTGGCATTATTACTGATATGTTCGGTGTTCGTACAATTTATATCATCGCTTCTATTCTTATTTTATGTTCCGCTTGTTTATCTTTTAGTTTATTAAAATATCATAAGACAGAGCAGAACGATATTTCACTTTAATCACTAAAACAAAGAGGACAGGGATTCCTGTCCTCTTTGTTTATTCTATTCATGATAAGTTGGGGATTTTTCTATGCTTTGTCGCTTGTTCAAAAGCATAAGCTAGCTTAATTAATATCCCTTTAAAGAAATTCACTTTCCTTATTTAAACATCTTTAATTTCCCGAAAAATAAAAATAGTCTGAAACGGATTGAACTTCGCTTCAGACTCTTACATTACTGTGCGTATACTTCATCTAACAAATGTAAAAACTCACCTTGTTTCCCAGCTAATTCAGGGCATTTTGCAATATCAACCCATTCGTAGCAAAATACTAATCCTTTATCTTCCTCACCAGCACTTACAATATGTTCCCAAGTATCCTTTACATCTGTTAGTAAAGTTACATGAAAAAAGTGGCGTTTTTCATATTCCTGTTTTTCTTTCATATGTATGATGTAATCTGCTAAAAAACGTTCTATGCATAAATGACGCAATCCGGATTCTTCCTGTACTTCACGCAATATAGCCGCTTCTAACGTTTCACCTTCATCAACCGTTCCTCCTGGCACTTGAATACCAGCTTCATGTATATCACGATGTTTAAAAACAAGTAATTGCATAACCCCCTCTTTTTCTCTTGTAATATATGCATGTACTTTTTTCTTATATAACATCGTCATTATACGTCTCTCCCCTCAATCATTTACTCTGTTACTTCTTCAAGCGTCAGTTGATTATCATACAAATATGTAGCTTGTGGATTTCCCACATACCTTACGTGCCATGGTTCATACCGATAACCCGTAATCCTTTCTTTCGCTTTTGTGTATCGAACAACAAAACCAAATTTATGGGCATTTTCAGAAAGCCACTGACCTTCTTTCGTTTCCCCAAAAACCGTCTCTAACTGAAATTTAGCAGATTGAGACGTAATATCCATAGCTAGTCCAGTTTGATGTTCACTTGTGCCAGGAACCGCGCTAGACATTGCTGTTTTTGCTACCCCGTCTTGTTTTTTATACATTGTATTTAATGCTTTTTGTCGATCAAAAGATCTAAATCCAGAAACTGCAAACAGGAAAATACGCTCGTTGTCAGCCTGCTGAAACATATCCTCAAGCGCCCTCGCTGCCTCTTTTCTCATCTTTTTCTTTTCTTGATCACCTTCACTAGAGTAGCGTACTTTCGGAATAACTAAATCTGGCGGTCTATACCCATCTGGTAAACGCCTACTTTTATTCACAAGTACAAGCATTGAATTCGGATTATTAATTACCGCAATATCCCCATCCATATTAGCAATCGTTTCTTTCGCTTTCGGAAATACGCTATTTACACTTACTTCCCGCGCCTGCTTATCCTTATACATTTTATAATTGATTCCTGCTACTCCAACAATAATTATTGCAGCTACGATACCGAGTAGTGCCCATCTTTTTTTCATATAACGACCTCTTATTTTAATAATTTGGCCATTTCATACTCATCGATGTCCTTTCCATCGATAATAAGAGCAGCTTTTTTGACACCTTCTTTCTCAAATCCAGCTTTTTTATATAGTGCCTGAGCTCTTGTATTGTGGGCCATTACTGTTAATTCTAAACGCCATACATCATGTAATTTTGCCCACTTCTCAACCTCTTTAAACAATCTAGTCCCAATACCTCGCCCGTTATACTCTTGCAAAATACCAATTACAATGGTTGCCACATGCCTCTTTCTTTGAATGTTATTTCCATTCACTAATATAAAACCTACTATCCTCTCATCTTCAACTGCTACAAATATTGTTGCATATTCATTTTCTATAAAGCGATGGATCATTTTTGCTTGTTGCTCAGCTGTAGTTTTCCTTTCTCCTGGTTCATATAACATAAACTTCGTTTCTTCATCTAATTGCTTACTTAATTGCAAAAATGATGCTGCATCTTCTATTTCGATTTCCCTAATCACTTCAATCACCCTACCAGTTTCATAATAAAAAGTTTTCCTTATAAAAAGATTTTCTCTACTTTCCCGAAAATTCCTTTGTAAATCTCCTACTATAAATTGACAAATTTCGATATTACTATAACAACGACAAATTATGTCTATTCTGTGACGTCTCATCATTACAAAGAAAAAACGCAAGCATTACACTTACGTTTTTTCAAAAATACTGTGAACTCATCCTCATCAGGTGAGGTCTCTCACCAATTTAAAATTCACTTTATCCATTCACTTTTTCTGCCTGCCAAAAATATTCACCAAATGCTTTAGCAAGTGCATCAATTGATCGATTCAATTCTTCCTCTGTATTATCTACACCGCCAACTTCTATTAATATCGCTTGTCCTGATAGGTCTTGATTATAGATTCCATTTCCTGTCTGGAACCCTTTTTGAATGACCCCACGGCTCACTCCTGGATATTTCTTATTAATCGCCTCATGTAAAGCTGTCGCTAATTGTAAGTTTTTTTCATAGTTTTTATTTCCTTTCCCTACTACAAATGCAAGCTTTGCATATGATTTATCTCCAATTGTTTTTGTCGTTACATTCTTTCGGGCACTGTCACGATGCAAATCAAAAAAGTATTGAAGATCTTTATTTCCAGCCATAGCTTGCTGCACAATTTCCCGTGACATTTTATACGAACTATTACTGTTTAAACCTTTACTTATTAACTTTTGACCAACATCACTCTTATCGTTAGTAGCTCCAATCCCTTCACCTTCTAGTTGTTCACGGAAACGATCTCCTAATATAGAAATATTCGATACAGAACTCGTTGCTTTATTCGGATTCGGGTCATTCGTTAAGTTAAGTAAAGGTAAATAAGATTCCCAGCTATGTGTATGATAAATAAACGCAACTTGTCTCTTCCCAGTCGTTTGGGACGGCTGTTTTTTCTCTTTACTCGTATCTTGTTTAGGTACTTGTCCAGTTCCACTAGTCCGTTCCTTCACCACTTCTTCAAGAGGAACACTCGACTCTATCGGTAAGTTAGAATAATTTGTACCCTCACCCGCAATAACAATTTCTGTATCGTACTTACCAAACCCCGGGAGCTCTTTCCCGACGAAACTGCGTACATCATTAAAGCGAATATTTGTAGCCATAGAAAAGAGAAAAGAAGAAATTGAAAAATCTTGATTCAAATTTCGATACTCCTGTGTAAAATAATGATTCTCTTTTCCAAGTACATACATGTAACCATTCATCGATAACTCATTTAACCAATTATATAAATACGTTGACTTTGTCTCTTTCATAGAGGTTACCATCATACTAATAAGAAAAAAAGTCGCTAGCATTGTAGTAATAACAAATAAAACTAACTTACGCATACTTGTAAACTTCATAAAAAAAAAGCCCCGATTCATACTATCACCTCTCTATTTCAAGTTATGTACAAGCCCTAGAGAATAGACCGTTAAAATTTCGGCTATATTGTTAATGAGGTGAAATGAATTGAAGCTATTAATAGGAATATTACCAATCGCTCTATCATTCATTTTTTATTTGTCCGCTAAGCAACCAAAAATCTCTATTGTGCTACATATTTCTGCGTACTTGGCACTGTATGTACTCGGTATAATTATTTCCATTAATATATACGATGTTTTAATACAAGATTTAGTTTTCATGACGAGCATTCATGGAATTTTACTGAATCCATTTTTCCTTATTGCAGGAGCGTATATAGGAACATACACTTTGTACCTACTTTTGTCTCACATTATTATGAAAATAAAAAATGGAGCGTAATGAAATGCAACCACCATTTATCTGTCATACATGCAAAAAAAGAATTATGAAAAAGAAAGATCTTATTACAGCCACATGGTACTTCCGCTTTTATTTATTTCACAGTGATTGTTTTAAACGACAGCAAGTGTTCATCTCACGATTTCTCCCTGTGAATACACTTTTCAATTCCTTTCTTATTATATATGGACTTATTTTTGGCAGTATTCTTATGATTACAGAACCATCTATTATTTGGCTGACTTTCTTTTTTCCCATTTTTTATCGGTTTCTTTCTTATTATTATGTTGAACGTTTTTTCTCTACATAACGCGCAGATTGACCTCTCGGAATACTTAAACATTCCCACTCATTTTCTTTTAACATCTTCCCAATGTATATAATCTGACCAATATGCAATGCATAATGAGCAATTTGCCTTTCAATTGCTTGCATGACAGTATGTGCTTCACCGCGAATGTATACCGTCTTCAATAAGTGTTCCGGCGTTAAAGTATTCATCGTATTAAAAACATATTTCCATCCTTCTTGCCAAGCTATAAGGGTTTCTTCTTTTGAGTGATAGCATCCTTCAAATTCACCATCTCGATTACGATCTGTTTTTTCACCATCAGACGTTAAAAAATCCGTCCATCTAGAACGCATATTACCGTGAAGATGCTTAATAATAATCGCTATACTATTCGTTTCTTCATGAGAAGACCATTGTATTTGTTCATATGATAATTGAGAAAGTGCCCGCTCCCCTTGTTTCTTTGTTGCTTTAAAGTTCGAAATCGCACATTGCAAATATTCTCGTCCGATATCCATATTAGCCCCTACCTTCACCCTAGCTAATTTTTGTTCCATTTGGCAATTCCATATTAGGCTGAAGTAACACAACATCACCAGCTTCAGGAACACCACCAAGCACAAGTACTTCTGATTTGAATCCAGCTACACGCTTTGGTGGAAAGTTTACAACAGCAACGATTTGTTGACCGATTAAATCTTCTGGACTATACCTTTTCGTAATTTGAGCACTTGACTGCTTTATCCCGATTTCTCCAAAATCTATTGCTAGTTTAATCGCTGGTACTCTCGCTTCTTTAAATTCCTCTGCATGTATTACAGTTCCAATTCTCAAATCCAAATTTAAAAAATCTTCAAAATTAGCCATTTATCATTCCCCCCCAATTATTACTTAGACAAAATACAAAAATCCCCTTCAAAAAAAAGAAAGGTGCCTAAGCACCTTTCTTTTGTAATTCACTTGATTCATTTGATTTATAGAAGAAGAAACCGAGAATCCCGCCAATACATGATGGAATTAACCATCCGATTCCTTCGTTATATAACGGTAACATTTGTAGTACATTAGAAATCGCGTCAATTTTAATTTTCGCACTTTCTAAACCGTTAAAGAAACTAATTAACAATGCACCTAAAATAGCTCCAATATAAATTGTATTACGCTTCCCAATCCACTTATGGAAATACGAAAGTACAATTAATACAATTGCAACTGGATAAATGATCATTAACACAGGTAATGTTACTGCGATTAATTGTGTTAAACCTAGGTTAGATACAATTAAACTAAATACACATACCATTGTTACAATCGTTTTATGCGAAAGTTTTGGGAATAAGTTTGTAAAGAAACCCGCACACGCAGATGTTAACCCAACAGAAGTTGTTAAACAAGCGAGTATAATAACAAGCCCTAATAAAATTTTACCACTCGTCCCATATAGCTCATTTACAACATTCGTTAAAATAAGACCACCGTTTTCTGAGATACCAAGTGATGTGCTTGTTGAACCAAGATAAGCAAGCGATAAATAAATTAACGTTAAACCAAGTACAGCGATAATACCTGATACTACTGTTATTTTTGCAATTTGACTACTCTCTTTTATCCCTTTAGAGCGGATAACTTGTACAACGACAATTCCGAATACGAGCGCGCTAATTGCATCCATCGTTAAATATCCTTGAATAAATCCACCAAAGAAAGCATTTTCTTTGTAAGCAGCTAACGGCGCAGCTGGCTCTCCAATTGGATCAATAATTGCCTTTCCGACAATAACAGCGACAATTAATACTAATAATGGTGTAAGAAACTTTCCGAACCAATCCACTAATTTAGATGGATTTAATGATAAATACCACGTTATTCCGAAGAAAACTATCGTGAAAAGAAATAGCATGTACCACTCTGAAACCATTGCCTCTGATAAAAACGGCTTCATACCCATTTCAAACGAAACAGCTCCAGTACGAGGAATCGCGAAAAATGGTCCAATTGCTAAATAACTAATCAATGGGAAAATAAACGCAAATATAGGGTGGACTCTAGAAGATAGCGCTTTCAAGTCCCCCTCTACAAACGCGACAGCTGTTACAGCTAGTAGGGGTAATCCGACTCCCGTTACAAGGAATCCTATTGTAGCAATCCAAACATTCTCTCCTGCTTGTTGACCTAAAACTGGCGGAAAAATTAAATTTCCTGCTCCTAAAAATAATGCAAATAGCATTAAACCAATTGCTACCGTATCACCTGGCCTTAAACGTCCCTTCATGCTCTTCATTTGCATAGCACTTTTTCATTGTTTATCTCTATATTTTACAATATGCTATGCATCCTCCTCTCTGCTCAAGATGATAAAATATGCCCCTTACAAAGCAGTGTCTTTCTCCATAATTTCTCCATTCCCCTTATTTTTACTCTAATCATTAATATAATTATTATTTTAATTTTTGATTTTTTTGAATTTTTAAATCATTAGAGTGTTATTACGTGGAGTATAGTTGTCAGACCTCTTTGTTTTTATCACACATATAGTAACATATTTAGTTGCAAAATAAAAACATATTTTCAAATTGATTTTTTTGAAAATCGAAATTATCTACATTTTTTATTCTCTTACACAAATATTGTTATAATCTCACCTATTATTCAATCGTTATTTTCAAATAACTTTATACCCGTAACATACAAAAGCCATCTAATATAATTTAGATGGCTTTTGTATGTTACTCTATCGTTTCAACTTCACGTGGATTTTTCATCTCTTCCACATACACAACTCTAAATCCGTGATCTTCTAAATCTTTCAATAATGTCTCTAATTCACCGTCGTTAAACTCTTCTCCTAATGTAAACATAATTCTACGAACTAATAAGGCATCATTATCAAAAGTCATCAAACTTTGAATACCAGTGTATTTCTTTAAAACTGTCGATAACTTTTGGATTGCTCCATTATAGTCTTGCGTTCCAATCATGACAGAGTATTTACTAGAGTGAACACCCCATGCATCCTCTAATAACTCAAAAACTTTTTTATGCGTTAAAATTCCAAGGAAAACCCCTTTTTCGTCAACTACTGATAAATAAGGCAATTTTTTTATTGTAAAAAATACTTTAAAGAAAGATGAATCTTCTCTCACAAATCCTTCTTTATCGTTTAATAATTGTATTACACTCTCATCAAGTGATCCTTTATATTCTAAAATATCTACTTTATATATATTCCCTAAAAATTTCTCTTTTTTTTCATCTAAAACTGGTACACAACGATACCCCGTTTTATTTAAATGCTCTAACGCTTCCCCTATCGTAATCGAACTTGAGCACAGTAAAACTTCCCTTTTCGGTACGTAATTCCCTTTAATCCTCATAAATAGCCTCCTTATGTTAAAATACTTTCTGTGCCATAACTATATTATATTTTCAGAAAAAAATAAATAATTTATTTTATTTTTCTGAAAATTATTCATTTTCTTGTCATAATTTATTCATGAATCCTTCACTTGCATATTTTTGCTATCAAATCTTCTCTCTGAATTACTGAATGAAAAATATATTGTAACTTCTTTCAAAAAAAGCTAAAATAATAATAAGAATTTTCTGAATATTATAAGAGTAGGTGGTTATATGTCCTTATTACGCTCACATATATGTAAATTTATAATTGGTATTATTGTTATTTTTGCCATAAGTCCTATTCCAGCTCTTTTTATTACACACAATTATTCTTATCAAAATGGATTTATTAGCATTTTTCAAAACTTCGCACAGCTTTCTTCTATATCAATTCCAAAGGTTGATTGGATGCATGAATCTATCTTTTTCTCAGCAAACCAAATGATACATACTTCTAATCATTCAACACCATTATTCCCTTACATATGGGAAATATATTTTATATCGATTGTTCGTTTTACTTTTACCCTTGCGATCGGATTTTTCATAAGTTTGGGTATCGGCCATTTATTTTTCAAAGTACCTAACTCGTTTAAAAAGTTTACTACTGTATTGAAATGGATACCTTACTCTTTTTGCACTGTAGTATTACAATGTTCAGTCTTATTACTACTTCTATACATCGCACAATTTATAAACCTTCCTTACTACTCATCATTTATCATCGTATGTAGTACTTCCATGATTATCGTTATGCAAGCAGTAAAAAAATGGATTCCTTTCTTAAAAAACACAAATGAATATGAAATAAAACATGATTCTTTTCTTGTGGATACATTGTTTTTGGCGCTTACTTCGAATCATAAATCAATTTTAGGTTCCATTATTCTTTCATTCGTTTTTATGGAATGCGTTTTTCATGCAAATGGACTGTTACAATTTATCGTTCAATTTGGCGGAAATTCACCCATAATTGTTACAATCGGCTTATTACTACTCTATATCCCATATAGCATACTTTCTTTCCTTCAAACACTATGGACCACAAACTACTCCAAGCAACAGTCATACACTTTAACGAGAAGTGTTCCAAAACCTTAATTTAAAATAACCCTCTATAATCTAAAAGTAGGGGGTTATTCCTTTTGTATAGCGGACAAAATAACAGCAAATTCAAAAACTATTACAGAAACATACCAATATTTACCCTTTTCCTTTGACTATTCTTTTCATTTGGATTTATTATAAAAGTATAACATAATTGCAGGAGGTGACATCTTTATTCCAAACCTTGGAATGGAGAACACGCTTGGACATATTAAATATTTTTCTCATCTTTGTACTTATTCTTATTTCTGGCTTTTTCGTTGCATCAGAATTCGCTGTTGTAAAAGTACGAAAAAGTCGAATTGACCAACTTGCAAATGAAGGTAATAAACAAGCTTTAGCTGCAAGAAGCGTCCTATCTAATTTAGATGTTTATTTATCAGCTTGTCAGCTCGGAATTACAATCACTTCTTTAGGGCTTGGTTGGCTTGGTGAACCAACTGTGGAGCATATACTACGACCGCTCTTTGAAAAAATTAATATTACTGGAACACTGGCTAACACTTTATCTTTTGTTATTGCCTTTAGTGTTATTACCTTTTTCCACGTTGTATTAGGTGAATTAGTTCCAAAGTCTTTCGCAATTCAAAAAGCAGAAGCAATCACACTCAAATTTGCAAGACCGCTTATTTTATTTGATAAAATTATGTACCCATTCATTTGGCTACTCAATAGTACAGCTATATTTTTCACAAAATTACTCGGATTAGAACCTGCGAAAGAAAGTGAACTTGCTCATTCTGAAGAGGAATTGCGACTCATTTTAGGTGAAAGTTTTAAAAGCGGTGAAATAAACCAAACCGAATATAAATATGTAAATAACATTTTTGAATTTGATGATCGAGTTGCAAAAGAAATTATGGTTCCTCGTACCGAAATGATTTGCTTATCTACTGAAAATACGTTAGAAGAAAATATGGATATCGTCGCTACTGAAAAATATACACGCTATCCAATTATCGAAAAAGATAAAGATGATATCATTGGGATGATCAATACGAAAGAAGTATTCCATGATCAAACGAAAGGTATTTATAAACCACTTGAATCTTATATACATCCTGTTCTAACTGTATTTGAAACAGTTCCAATTCGTAAAACATTAGTCCACCTTCAAAAAAATCGCGTTCAGATGGCAATCGTTATGGATGAATATGGTGGTACTGCTGGACTTTTAACGATGGAAGATATTCTTGAAGAAATCATTGGAGAAATTCAAGATGAATTCGATGCGGATGAATCACCTATGATTGAAAAGCGTACACCTAAGCTTACTGTTTTAGATGGAAAGGTGCTTATTTCTGAAGTAAATGATATGTTTGGCCTACATATTGATGATAGTGATTTAGATACAATCGGAGGATGGCTTCTTTCTCAAGCAGTTGACTTAAATATTGAAGCTGGCTACTCCATTGAATATGCTGGTTTTCAATTTAAAGTATTAGAACTTGATGGACATCAAGTCAAAAAAGTTGCTGTACATAAACTAGATATTAAAAAGGAGCTATAAAGTGACTGTTTTATTAACAATTTGTATCATTGCCTGTTTCATTGTTTCATTTCTCGCCTTCATTTATCCAATTATCCCTGGCATACTAGCTGTCTGGGCTGGATATTTGATTTACCATTTCGGTATAAATGGAGGCGAATTAACAACTTCTTTTTGGATTATTCAAGTCATTTTCACTCTTTTCATTTTCGTTGCTGATTTTATTGCAAATGGATATTTCTTAAAAAAATACGGTAGTTCTAAATGGGGCGAACGTGTCGGAATGATTTCTATCATTGTCGGATCGTTCTTCTTCCCGCCATTCGGACTTATTATCATACCGTTCTTATCAGTATTTATAACAGAACTAGTGCATAAAAAAGCGCCAAAAGATGCCTTTCTAGTTGGAGTCGCTACTGTAGTTGGTTTTTTAAGCAGTACAGTAGCGAAAGCAATTCTCCAAATCATTATGATTATCATCTTCTTGTGTTATATCATCTTTTAACCATCCCGACTTCGGGATGGTTTTTTAATATGCAATACCTACTCGACTATTTTCATATATGTTTTTCTTACATAGATCCCATGCAAAGTGTGCTGTATCACCCACTGTAATTTTTGATCCACCCTCTGGCAATATATCTT
Source organism: Bacillus sp. 2D03 (assembly GCF_003946765.1). Lineage (NCBI taxonomy): Bacteria > Bacillati > Bacillota > Bacilli > Caryophanales > Bacillaceae > Bacillus > Bacillus sp. 2D03. Next base: position 432,330 of record NZ_RPSJ01000003.1, read on the forward strand.
TTTCAGTTCGATATACCTCTGTCGCCTCACCATCTATTAAATGTGTCGGACAAACAACTGTCCAACATAAATTATTACTATTACTTAGTACTTTATATGCAGCCAAATGATCTTCCGCTGCCGTTGTCGTTTTCCTTTTTGATTCCGTTGATTGAAAACGATATAAATTTAGATTTGTTCTTGCTTGTAAAATACCAGCTGTTCCTATTGTTATGATTCTACGAACCCCTTCTTCTTCCATTTGCTTAATGATTTGTGGCATACTCTTCCCTAATGTTCCATTTTGATCCGTTCCAAGTGCACTAATTACTATATCGCTTCCTTCTATCACTTTCTTTATATCATTTTCGTTCAATACATTACCTTCTATCACTCGTAGCCTTTCATGTTGTATTTCTATTCTATTTAAATCACGCGCTAATGCATTCACTTCAGCTGAATCCTTTAATGCTAAATTAATTATGTTTGAACCTACTCGTCCTGTTGCTCCCAATATACATACTTTCATTTGTTTTCCCCCTCTTTCATTCTCTTTCTATTTTTCAATAATCTCAATAAATTTACAACAAAAAAGCTTCCTCATATATGAGAGGAAGCTTTATTATTACTTTATTTCTTTTCTTTAGAATCAGTAGACTTCTCGGTTCCGCTTGTTTCTTTATCCTTTTTATCCTCTTGTTGTGTTGTTGTGTCGTCTTCTTTCTTCTTGTCCTCACCTTTACTACAACCTACCATTAATAAAGAACTTGCAAGTGCCATAGCAGTTAATGATTTAACCCATTTATTCATTTGCGTTTCCTCCTTGTGATAGAATATGTACAACCTCATATTACTCTCTATTTTTAAAGGAGAGATTGAAAAACAGTAAATATACGGTAAATTTTTGTAAATTTTCTGATAACAAAACCTGATTTTATTTCATTTCCAATCGATACACAATAAAACTAGTTTTTTCTCTCAATGGACGTAAAAAAACTAAGGCGCATACCATTTCGCCTTAGTTTCTCATGCAAACTTTTCATTTTCATATAGATGTGTAATCTTATATTCCTTCTTCATAACATATTGCCACACACTATAAGCGTAACGGTTCATTTTCAGGAAACAATTTTCCAAAAATGAGCGAAACTCTGGATTAGCAACTTCCACTGCAACTTGAGCAAACTTTAAAGCTAATCGTTTCAAGTGCGCAATATAACTGATTGCAATATGAATATCCCCTGTATATTTACTAACTGTTTCCTTTTCCATTTCATGCAAATCAAACTCCGTTGTTTCACAGGTTATATGCTGCACATTCTCTCCTTCTTGAAAATTTACTTGTTCATTATATGCTTGTAACATATATGGTAAATGGTGCTGTAATAGATTTTTTAATTCTTCGTCTCTGACCTTTCCAGCATACTCTCCAACCTTGTATATTAGCATATAACTATATCTCATTAATTCTTTCATACAGTCCATTAAAGCGCCTCCCTTCTCTTTTGTCCATATACTATAAATATGATGCTAAAACATTCGCTATTCTTGCTAAAAACCAATCCCATCTACTAATTTCCTCAAAATCTTCTTCAGAAAATCGTTTTGATTTATGAAAGTCTACCTGTAATCGACTCCATACTTCATCAACAACTGTTTTATCATATATGATACAGTTAGACTCGTAATTTAAATAAAAACTTCTATTATCAAAATTCGCTGTCCCAATATCAACAATTTCTCCATCTATGATTGTTACTTTCCCATGAAAAAATCCATTTCGATATTGATAAATCTCCGCTCCAGCATGTAACATATCTTTCAAATATGGATAGGCAGCTTGTTTTAACAATATGGCATCACTTTTAAATGGCACGAGAATTTTTACATTAACACCACGATTTAATGCAGCTTTTAACTCTTTCACCATTTCTTTACTTGGTACAAAATATGGTGTAGCTATAATTAAAGACTTTTTAGCTTTTTTTAAAAGTGCCCCATACTTTTCCCATAAGCCTTTTCCATTTGAAAATAAATATTGATATTTTATATTCCCTAATGTAGGTATACTTTCATGTATAGGCATTTTTTCTCCTGTATCTTCTTTCCAATCTTCGGCAAACTTTCTTTCCATATCCGCTGCACCCTCACCATGGATGCGCACGTGATAATCACGCCATGGCCCAAACTTTGGATTTTGTCCAAGGTACTCCTTTCCGATATTAAAGCCACCGACGTATGATACCTTTCCATCTATCGTAACAATACGTCTATGATTTCGTTGATGCAAAGAATAGAACATATTTTTCAGTTTCGGTTTTTTACTAAATGTAAACTTCACACCGTTTTCTTTTAATCGGCTAATTACCTTTTTCTTCAGCTTATATCCGCCTACCCGATCGACTGACAATTTCACTTCTACTCCGCTAGATGCTTTTTTCTCTAATAACTGTAAAAACTCTTGGCTTATTTCGTCTTTTCCTACAATATAAAAATGGATATATATATACTTTTCTGCATCGTTTATATCGTCAAATAATTTTCTATATAACTCTTCACCGTTCGTATATAGTTGAAATTCACCTAATCGAACTTGTCCTAATTCATATTCACTAGCCATTTCCTTCCCCATTTCCACATCGATGTTCATCCAAATGAATACACCTATTAAACAAAGGATTATAGCGAAAAAGTGCTTCATGGATAAATTCCTTTCTCCACTTACTGTTATTTCTATATCTTCCCTTTTTTATTACATTATCATTCAAGAAAATATGTCATTGCATGATATATGTCCATATCAAACAATAGCTCATTTGCATATTGTATGTTGTATCTTAAAATAAAAGGAGGAAATAACAATGGGCTTCGCACATGGTAATGGATTTGCGCTATTAGTCGTATTATTTATCCTCTTAATCATCGTCGGTGCTGCTTGCTTCTGCTAAGTAGCTACTGTCATATGATATGTGGATGAAAAAACTATAAAAGCGGACACCTATTTTTAGGTGTCCGCTTTTCATTTTAAAACCATTTCCGACTGCTATAGTAACTTAAATGGCTAAATATTCATCTCAAAAGGTTAACAATGTGGCTACTTTCTTACTCTCTGCCTTACGTATATGACGCTGTTCTGCACGTAACACAGCAATACGATGTAATTCTTTCTCTTCTTCTGTTTCAGGGATAACACGCGGTACTGGAACTGGATTATTTTCCTTACTAAGTGCCACAAAAGTAACGAATGACGTTGCCGCTATACGCTTCTCACCTGAAATTAAATCTTCAGCCACTACCTTCACAAACACTTCCATCGAAGTTCTTCCTGTCCAAATTACAAAAGATTCATAACTAACACAATCTGAAGAACGAACAGGATGTAAGAAATCGACCCAGTCCATAGATGCTGTGACACATTCCTTTCTTGAATGTCTGGATGCTGAAATAGAAGCAACCATATCCATCTCCGCTAATATCTTCCCACCAAATAGCGTGTTATGATCATTTAAATCTGTTGGGAATACTCGGCTCGTTTTGAACACCCTTGACTCATTGGCTGTTTTCCCCTTTACTTCTGTCATTGTTATCACCCCTTTAATGAACTATCCCTAATATTTCAATAATCACTATACTAAATGAACTACACGTTTAATATTAACAACATTCAGAACTTTTAGTCCACAAAAAAGAACCGATTTTATCAATCGGCTCCTCTAAATACATATTGTTCTTTCGGCTGTTCAACTTTATTCCATTTTGTTACTTCTAATACAGGAATATTCGCATGAAACGGCTGATAAAACTCAGTAGTTATCTCTCCTTCTACTTGAATCCAGTCATCATTATTCCACTCTACGCCTTCTGGCTTTTTCACTAACATACCATACACACCAGAATCTGCTACGCAATGTATAATACCGAAACGGAATAAGAAGTATTGTTCTTTTTTAGAAGAATCATCTCTAAAAACAAACCCTTTAAAAGATAATTTTTTCCCAGTAAACTCGCCAGGATAATTATAAATTGTTTCCATACCCTTTAGGAAGTCTTCATCTTTCAAATTAATATTATCTTTCGTAACAAACTCTTTCTTCCCTTTTTCCATTACACCGCGGTATCCTTCTTTCCCGTAATAAATGCTCGTATCAGGTCTTAGAAATTGTCTTGTCATAAATGGATCCTTACTTTCTGCTTGTGCAACAGGAAAGTGAAATCCTTTCGCTTTAACAATATCCGAATCTAGCGTCGCAATTGGGAAAAATAATCCTGAGATAATTGGAAAACAAAACAATGAGTACGAAAATGCTTTTTTCCACCATGTATTCTCATCTTTTGAATGATCATGCCCGCAATGGCTATGGTCACAACTGCAATCATTTCTCTCTTTTTCCTTTTGGTGCTCTTTTTGGAAAACGACGATAATTTGTACAATCGTTAAGAAACCTAAAATAATTGCTGCTGTTGTTGATAAATAGGCATACTTCATATTGATATACTTCGTAATGTTACCGGAAATATGAAGTTGCGCAATTAATATTGTAAAACCTAATAATATATATGCTCGAAACATAACCTACCACCCCATCGCATAAATGAGTAGTGAGCTTGCATAAACAACAAGAGTAACTGTAACTATAACAACAATTACAAATTTCGTTTTAAATGTCGCAAGCATCATAAACATATTTTTAATATCCACCATCGGTCCGTAAACGAGGAACGCGACAAGTGAAGCTGTTGAAAACGTACTTTGGAACGAAGAAGCGATAAATGCATCTGCCTCTGAACAAAGTGATAAAATGTAAGCAAGTCCCATCATAACAGCTGATGAAGAAAACGGACCTTGTCCAATAGCAAGAAGTGTTGAAGTTTGTACAAACGTTTGTACCGCTGCTGCAATTAACGCACCTAGTACTAAATATTTTCCCATTGAGAAGAACTCCTCAACAGCGTGTGTACATACATCCCACATTTTTTTACGCAGTGGACGCTTATTATTCACTTCTGGGAAGTGATCATCTCTTAATTGATGTTCTTTAAACATAAAGGATAATATAATTCCAACGATAATGGCTACGATAATCGCTACAATAGAACGATACCATACCATGTGCATACTACTCCCAAAGGCAACATAAGTAGCAAATAATACAACTGGATTAATAATAGGTCCAGTTAACATAAATGCAATCCCTGCGTATGGTGGAACACCTTTTCCAATTAATCGTCTTACAATCGGAACAATTCCACATTCACAGCCCGGAAACAACATACCTAAAAAAGTAGCTAATAAAACAGACAGAAATCGGTTCTTCGGCATCCATTTTGCCACCATATCTTCTGTCACGAACATTTGAATGAATCCTGAAATAAATACACCAATGAGCACGAAAGGAAGTGCTTCGATCAATATGGAGATAAAAATTGTATTCATTTGCAGGAATGCTTTCGGTAATTGAAACAATTCCATGATGTATTTCCTCCAACTTTTCATTAACAATATGTAATTTTAACCCCATTTCATTAATTGAACAAGGCTTATATGGAATACATACCCTTTATATACATTACATTGTACAAGTTATATTCTATTCAAAATTTGAGATTTCATAGCAAAAAAGCTGCTCTAGCGTAGTTGTATAACTATGCTAGAGCAGCTTTCTTATCGTTAAAAGTAACGTTTCTTCCAAAAAACAAAAGCTAACGTGAAAGATAGTGTTACACATATGATGAGTACAATTACAAAACCGTGGGCTTCCCCTTCAAACGGAACCTTTACGTTCATTCCAAAGAAACTAGAAACCATCGTCGGTAAAGATAAAATGATCGTAATTGACGTTAACAGTTTCATAACACTATTTAAATTATTTGATATAACGGAGCTAAAAGTATTCATCATTCCACTTAAAATGTGACTATATATTTCCGCCATTTCAATAGCCTGTTTATTTTCAATTAATACATCTTCTAATAAATCTTGATCGTCTTCATACATTTTTAAAAATGTACTATTACGCATTAACTTTTGAATTACAATTTTATTAGCCTTTAATGACGTTGTAAAGTATACTAAACTTTTCTCAAGGCCTAACAATGTGAAAATCTCTTTATTTTTCATTGACTGATTTAATTGATGCTCTAAATCAATTGTTTTTCGATTTATTTGCTTTAAGTATCTTAAATAATAAGTAGAAATTGTATATAAGAGCTGAAGTGCAAAGCGCGTCTTCTTAAACGTATAAAATTCTTTAATACGTTGATTAATAAAACGTTCAAAAATTGGATTCTCTTCTAAGCAGATTGTAACAAAACAATCCGGCATCACAATCATACCTATTGGAATCGTGTCATAAATCGAATTTCCTTCTTCGTCATGTCTAACTGTCGGAATATCGACGATAATTAAAGTATTATTGTCTTCCTTTTCAATACGAGAGCGTTCTTCATCATCCAAAGGGTCTTTAATGAAATCTAAGTCTACATTTAAAGTTTGTACTAGATATTGAATTTCTTCTTCTGTTGGATGAAGTACATTAATCCAGCACCCCTTTTGCATTTCCTCAATCTCTTGTAGTTTTCCGTTTCGGTCTGTTAAATATATATTTAACATACTATCACCCCGATTCTTTTTACATGTAGGAATCTACCTCTCTTAAATCACAGTTTTTAAACCGCCATTCTCAGCATATGAAACATACGTTTAAATTTCAATAGAAAAATTATTTTGAAAACGTTTTTATAAGAAAAATATTATAAAGTGAAACTTTAATCAGTGGGGGCTTCATCCCCCCACTGATTTTCAGCCCTCACCAATCGGGCTTTTACGGGCTGCCCGCCCCCAACCAAACTTCTTTTCTTTCGCTGAATTTTGAGATGAGGATCTTACTGCCCGTTAGAGCGGGATAAACATAGAAAAAGACAGAGTGCTCTCTGCCTTAAAAGCTTATGTTGCCTTTATAACATATTTAGAAAGCATCCACAAGTTAAACCCAACTGAAATCGTATAGCCCGCGTATGTTGAAATGATAAAACTTACATAATCGAAATACGGAAGCAATACAATATTTAAAACTATCTTCACAATAATTCCAATCACTAGTCCTAGCACCGTCTTCTGCTGTTGATTGATTCCTTGTAGCATAGCAGCCGTTACTGTAAAAAGAGAAAATAGTATGCAAGCAGGAGCATAATACTGTAAAATGATTCTCCCCATCTCTGGATCATTTCCAGCACCAAATAAAAGGGTATATACAGGCTTGGCTAACACCATCATTCCAATTGCCGCCGGTACCGTAATCGCTACTACTAATACATTTGTTCTCGTAAAATGTTTGTACAATAGCTTCGTATTTCCTGCTGTATAAGCTTTCGTCATCTCTGGTACGAGAGACATACTAAAAGCTGTCGCAACGGATACCGGGATAAGCACAACCATTTGAACAAGACCAATTATCGCATTAATTTTTTCCGCTTCGCCTTGCATATACCCTATCTGTATAAGTAGTTTATTAATTGTAAATGTATCAATCGTCTGATACAACGGAATTGCTAAGCCCACTACAACAAAAGGAATAGAATATGTAAAGAGCTCCTTATAAAGCGAGAAAAAAGATTTCGTTGTTTGTGGTATACTTGCCATTTCTTTTTTCTTTAAGTGCCTTCTCCTTCTCATATAATACGCACTTAAAACAGTTAATCCACCTACAGCTCCCATAAAGGCACCAAACGTTGAAATACCAACTGCTAGCGAAACAGAAGCTTTTAAAACATATAAAACGACAAAGCTTCCTATTAAAATGGTTAAAACCCGAAAAAATTGCTCTACAACTACACTTAATGCAGAAGGCCCCATCGATTGGAATCCTTGAAAGAAGCCCCTTAATAAACTCATTACTGGCACAAGTATTAACGCAAAACTTACAATTCGAATATTAGTAGTAACCGCTCCTACACTATTCCCCGTTTGATCATTCCCATCGATGACAAGTTTAGCTAAATGCGGAGCTAGCATATATAACGTAAAACACGAAATGACTCCCATTATAAACATAAACACGATTCCACTTTTCAACACTCTCTTAACCGTATGATAATCATTCAGTTGATCATATTTTGATACCATCTTTGAAACAGCTAGCGGTAATCCCATTGTTGCTATGCTGAGCATGATGGTATAAGGACGATATGCATATGTGTATAGAACGTAACCACTCGTACCGACCATCGCTGTAAATGGTATAACATATATAAACCCTAACATTTTTGATATCATCGTTGCCATCGTTAAAAATATCGTTCCACGTATAAACGGTGACCCTTTCATCACATTCCTCCGCTACGCTTTATTATATTACACATTATGGACAACTCCTTTTCTTTAGAACCGAAACAAATAAAAAAGCCAATGAAAAATCATTGACTTTAACGCGCTGCTTTTTTCTTTTTGAAATACTTTAAACCAAAGTATAGAGCAATAAAAAGAACAGCTCCTATAATTATGTAATGTGTGTAATCAGATGCATACTCTTTAATTTGTCGCCAATTCCCACCAAGTTTTTCACCTAAGTATATAAATAGAATTGACCATGGAATGATCGCTACAACCGTATAAAGTGTAAATAGTTTTAATGGCATCTTAGCTAGTCCTGCTGGAATAGAGATCGCATGACGTACTACTGGGATAAAGCGCGCAGAAAATATTACGCCTGCTCCATAACGCTTAAACCAACCTTCCGCTATGTCTAAATGATGTTTATTAATAAGTAGATATTTCCCATATTTCTCTACAACCGGACGCCCTCCGTAGTATCCAAGCCAGTATAAAAAGATTTGCGCTAAAGTACCACCAATCGTTCCGGCGATAACTGCACCCACAAAACTAATTTTACCATTCGCTACTAAAAAGCCAGCATACGAAAGTACAATTTCACTCGGGATTACTTCAATCATTAAAGCAAGAGCTACTCCAAAGTAACCTAAGCTTGCAAAAAATTGCAATAACTGATCTATTATGTTTGCTAACATGTTCTTTTTTATCTCCTTTTTTCTTCACATACCATCCCATTATTACATAAAGGCTGCAATCTGCCAATATCTTCATTTTAACAATATGTACAATTCAAGCAGGATTAATCTATTAATTTCTCTTTCTGCGGATCTTTCATGTAGGCAAACATCTCTTTAATTTGGTCTTCTGTATTTCTAGCAATTGATAAATTAGGCAATTCATTTTCACCAAAAAACTCCACCTCTTCTGTTTCAATGCTAGTTTTCTTTTCTCCACCAATAATCTCACATCCAATGAAAATCTTATATACATGCGTCGCCGATGGAGATGGTTGATGTTTTTCTTTATCAAATATAGCTAGTAACTTAAAATGATCTACCTCATAACCAGTCTCTTCGAAAACCTCTTTTGCTGCAACTTCGGTTGGCGTATAACCGACATCAGCCCATCCACCTGGCAATGCCCATTTCCCATCGCTTTTTTCTTTCACAAATAATAGCTTTTCATTTTGAAAAACAACAGCTCTTATATCAACTTTAGGTGTTTGATAGCCTGTCTCACTTGCAAATAATTTCTCTACGACTTCCCAATCTGTTTTCGTGTAATGTGACATCATTGAAATAGAAATATCTCGTAATTGCTGGAAACGCTCAATATCATACACATCCTTAGAATACGTTAAACCCGCTTGAGCTATAGATTGTATTTGTTTTACCCAATCAATCCATTTAATCGTCATATATCCGCATCCCCATTCTCTATCAAATATATTACTTCATTTTTATTGATACATCTTTATTATACAAAAAAAAGAGATTGATAACGTCTCAATCTCTTTCAAAATTAATCCAATTCATGTAAGTGGTCTTGTATATACTTTCTTCTTTTATTTATATATTCATAAATCATATCAGCCTCTTGATCAAATGTTTCTAATTTTTCTTTCATGTATGGATCTTGTAGTAAATATGGACGAATCAATTCACACAACCCTTCTACTTTCGGCCTCATAAACGAAACTGTAAATTGATCTTCTAATATTTCTTCTAAAATACTTCGATACCGCTTTCTAAATACAGGTATGTCTAGCAATCTTGCACTCAACGTATTATAACCTTGAATACGAATATATTCATGATTAAGCGGTCTCCCTTGTACATCTCGCCCCCAAGTCGCATCATAATCCCACGGTATAACTTCAAATAAATTTGTTTCATCGTTATGATATAGTGCATAGTTATGAACAAAACCATCAAAGTTTTGCGTAAAAATAACTCCTGCTAACCATCGTAAATATTTATCTACATGTAGAAACTTCCCAATTTCTTTTTCATAGGCTTCCCTCGTCAAAGTATTCGCTTGAAATACAAATTCACTCAGTTGTTCTTCACTATTTTTATTCGAATATTTAAATTCATAACCCGCAAAGAGCTCTGTCTTAACATCTTTATCTCGTTCACTCATTAATGAAAAATTCGCATCATCATCTATCGCATAATAAATAGAACCACTCGGTAATCCTCTATTTTTCAAAAAATTTTCATCAACCGATTCTAACTGTAAGTACACACCTTGAATTTGACCATTAATTTTTATAAATACATGTTGTGATTTTGGCGAAAGTACACCAATATCATGAAAAAAATCTAAAGATAATTTATTTCGTATGAGAGACGGATCCATAAACTCCGAATTCAAATGAAATTCTTTCGCACCTTGAAATTTTTTAGGCTTATAAAACATAACATGATAAGACTTTTTCTCAAATTCGCGAATATGAGCTCCTCGGTATACGATATCAATATCATACTTCTTTTTTCCATAAGTTAATTTTGCTGGCACTGGACTATCTGACCAAATGTCCTTTTTCAATTCCACTAAGTACATTGGATGAACAAAAAAATCATATGAAGGCAGCATGTTTTCTCATCCCTTCTCAGTTCTCTTCCTTCAATGTATGCGCCTTTTCTTGTCCATACATCCGCAATCATCTATTTATATAAAATTACACTCTTGTCCTGTTCAGAAAGATGCCTACATACATATCATGTTAAGGAAAAAGAATACCTTTTCACTTTAATACATGATAAGGAGGATTTCTATGAAACGTGATATTAGAAAAGCTGTCGAAGAAATCAAAAGTGCTGGGATGGAGGATTTCTTACACCAAGATCCAAGTACTTTTGAATGCGATGATGATAAATTCACTCATCATCATTGTACAACTGGATGTAAATGTACAACTGGGGGTAAATGTCCAAGAACAAGATGTACTCGCGTGAAACATTGTACGTTCGTTACAAAATGTACGCATGTGAAAAAATGGACATTTGTTACGAAATGTACTCGTGTACGTGTTCAAAAATGGACGTTCGTTACGAAAGTAACGCGTAGAAAAGAATGCGTATTAGTTACGAAACGTACTCGCAGAAAACATTGTACATTCATTACAAAATGCATACGCTTTGAAAAGAAATTTTTCTGGACAAAACGAAGTTTCTGTAAAAAATGCGAATTCTTCCCTAACAGACACGGTGGCTCTTGCGATGATTCATGTGATCATGGTAAAGACTGTCACGATAGCGGACACAAATGGAATGATTGCAAAGGCGGACATAAATTCCCATCTTGCAAAAATAAGAAATTCGATCACTTCTGGTATAAAAAACGTAACTGCTAGTTTTTATACCACCAAAAAAAGGCCGTTTTGCGGCCTTTTTTACATTTATTGAAAGTGACTTATATCTGCAAATTGTTTCACTTTACCGATACCCTCTTCAAATTCTATTATGCTCAAACTGGCACTATGCATAAATGGATCATCCCACACATTTTCTATTTCAATTCCCGCGAAATGCCCTACAAGTAATTTTGCTGCTGCCGCATGAGACACAATCAATATGTTTTGTCCTTTATGCTTCTCTAAAAGAAGCTGCATCCCTTCAATTACTCTTTCATAAACAGCCTCAAAATTTTCGCCTGATGTTGACTGAAAAAGATGTGGCTCATTCCAAAACAGATGTACTTCTTCTGGAAATTGCTTTTCTATATCCGCGATTGTTTGTCCTTCCCATATACCCATGTTGATTTCATAGAAATGCTCATCCGCTATAATGGGTATATCACGTTCCCCCTTTATTAACTCTGCCGTATGAAGTGTTCTTTCGCTCGGACTACTATAGATCGCATGGATTGGTAAATCTTTCATTCGATTCCCTAATTGTTTCGCCTGAACTATACCATTTTCAGTTAAAGCAGAATTTTTCCGTCCCTGCATTCGCTTCGCTACATTCCACTCTGTTTCACCATGCCTTGTTACATATATAGTTGTTTTCATTTCTTACTCCCCCTCACCATGTTGGTCGTAATTCCCACGGTTCAACTCTCCCTACAATCCACTCCGCTCGTTTACTTTCAATCCCTTTTATAATTCCATCAGCTATCTCTTCATGAGTAAGCCATCTTCCATATGTATCTTCTAAAATAAAGCCTAAAATATGAAATAAACTATATGTTTTAGACGACAAATCTAGTTCTTTACAAATATTTGATAGTGCATGCTTTGCACTTGTGTGTACCCATGCAACAACTAATGTGATTGGGCCATTTTTCTTAATTGTACTTTTAATAGCTAGCTTTACATCTTCATCATTATGATAATCTAACGAAAGGCATGTAATATTTTCTGGTGCAGAACTCATTCGCTTAACATTTTCTAATTTCACTTCATCTCGCCCGATAATAGAAACATAAAATCCTTTCTCACAAAGCCACATAGAAACTTTCTTTAGCATTCCTGTTCCACCAATTACAAGTGCATGCAAATGCTATCCCTCCCTAATAAAATGTCATATGAGATTTCTCATCTCTATAATAATTTAAACGGTCTTGCAGTGTCCCTGAGTGAAACTCAAATTTATGACCGTCAGGATCAACAAAGTATATAGATTCGCAATCTCTTACATCACGTTCTCTTCCTTGTAAAATATGAACATCATTTTCTTCTAATCGCTGTATTAGACATTTAAAGTCTTCTTGTTCAACAGAAAATGCAATGTGCGTATAAGATTGATGAATCTCATTTCTCGGAATATGCGTCTCTTCATTAAGCGCTATCCATACTCCACATATGTTAAAATAAGCTAATTTTCTTCCTTTAACTAATAATTCTCCTTCTAATACTTTTTCATAAAACATAATAGAGTTTTCTAAATTAGATACCGAAAAACAAATATGATTGATTCCTCTTAACAACTATAATTCCTCCTTATACAAATAAAAGATGAGCGAAAATTCACTCATCTTTTATTATACTATTTTTTTGTAATATATGCCCATTTATAACTGAAGTCCCCGCCAAACGTATGGTTAGCAATGCCTTTTACAAATGGCTTCTCTAAATAAGCTGTACTTTGTTGGTACGTAGGAGAAATTGCTGCGTCTTGACCAATTAAGATTTTTTCAGCTTCCGCAAGTGCATTCCAGCGTGCTTTATCATCTTTTAATAGCTCTCCTTTTGATTTCGCTACTAAATCATCATACTTCGGATTAGAATAATCCATTTCATTAAATGAGCTTCCAGTAACAAACATATCAATATAAGTCATTGGATCCGGATAATCAGGGCTCCATGCAGATAATGAGAATTCATATTGGAATTTCTTTTCTAAATCTAGCTTCTGCTTGTATGGTTGCTGTTTCAAATTCACTTTAATACCAGGCAAGTTTTTCTCTAGTTCTTCCTTAATAAAGTCGCCTACTTTTTTACGGCTACCGTTATCATCGTTTAGTAATTCAACCGTAATTGTATCTTGACCAAGCTCTTTCTTCGCTTCTTCCCATAATTTTTTTGCTTTCTCTGCGTTATCTTTACTATCACGGAAGTTTTTATTTACAGAGCGGAAATCTTTTCCATCCGGACCTGTCGTGAATTTTTCAGGTACTAAGAAATATGCTGGCAATGAACCGTCATTTAAAATGACATCAGCAATTCCTTTTTTATCGTATGCTAAATCAATCGCTTCACGTACTTTTTGGTTTTTAAATGTTGCATTTTTTTGGTTAAAACGTAAGAAATATATGCGTGGATCTAACTTCGTTTTAAATTCATCTGGCTTATTCTTTTTATATTTATCAACAAATTCAGAAGTTAAAATAACTCGATCTGCTTGATCACTATCATATAAATTTACTCCCGTGCTTGTTTCCTTCACAATACTTACATTAATTTCGTCTAACTTTACAGTATCTTTATCCCAATAATTAGGATTTTTCTTTAACTGATAATTTTGTTCATGTTTCCATTGACTCATTGTAAATGGTCCATTATATACTAATTTATCTGCTTCTAATCCGTATTTATCTCCTTGCTCTTTCACATATTTTTCATTTAATGGGAAAAATGTAGGGAACGACGTAAGCTCAAGAAAATAAGGTGCTGGTTGCTCTAATTCTACTACCAACGTTTTATCATCCTTCGCTTTAACACCCAATTGATCTGCTGGTAATTCACCTTTATTTACTTTCTGTGCATTTTTCACATCAAATAAAATGAATGCATATTCTGCCGCTGTTGCTTTATCTAATGTACGTTGCCATGCATATACAAAATCTTGTGCTCGAACTGGATCACCATTTGACCATTTCGCATCACGTAATTCAAATGTATATGTCTTTTTATCTTCACTAATCTTCACATCTTTTGCCATACCTGGTGTTGGTTTATTATCTTTATCTAGACGATATAAACCTTCCATTGCATTTACAAATACACGGAAAGATACAGAATCCGTTGATTTAGACGTATCCATTGAAGGAATTTCAGCTGTTTCTAGCAAATTTAAAACTTGTTTATCTGCCATTCCCTTATTCGATTCTTTCTTCGTTGTCGAAGCCTTCTCACCATTCCCACACCCTGCAACCAATACACTCGTCGTTAACGCAAGTGCAGCAATTGTTGTTGTCTTTCTCTTCATTCTTCCTTCCCCCAATCTATATGTATAAGTTAAATCCTATATAATATATTTTATTATACAAAAGATTCTGATTATTTTAAATATTTATTTTAACAAACATAGAAAAAAGCGATCGGAAATTTCTTTCCAGCCGCTTTCTTGAATAGCATTTACTTGTAATCCATCCTCTATATCAAATGGATTTTGAACTTTAAATATTTCTTCCATCAGCTTCAAAAACTCTTCTTCAGTTTTAGATTCACCATTAACCATAAGTGAGTATGGTTCCACTTCACCTAATTTATAATCGACAACAAATTGAATCTTCACCTTTTGTCTTGGCGTTCCGGTGTTATATCCTTGGAATTCTACTAATTCTAACCCTTCCGTTCCACGATAATATATCCAACCTGAATTTTGAAAATAATTTTCGAAAGATTCACCTATTGAAAAGAAAGGATATTCATAAAGCGAGCTTGTACGAACCTTTTGAATAACGTCTCGATCAGTTGGAAAAAAGAAATGACTAAAAAATATGCTAGCAACTGCTAAAATAGTAACAATTGTCGCTCCCATTTTGCTCGTTCCGCCGCTATCATTGATTAGATAGTTTTCAACTGATTTATCTTTTATTTCTCTTGCTTTTATTCGGTATATACGTCTTTCCGCAAATTGATAGTATAATCCATTTGCAAAAATCCCCATTCCAAACAGAATAAAAATGAGTAATAAAAACGTAAGAGGCACCATATTAATGATTGGCAACGCTACATTAAATCCCATATAATACGAAAATGCATCACACGCTACTAATAACAACATAAATAAAGCAGCTGGTACATAATACTTACGATATCCTAGCCAGCCTATATTGAAAATAGCAGCCCAACCATTCCAACTCCACCTAGCAATCCGCTTATTCTCAAGTTCCCATTTCCTTTTGTAATACGGATATTGTCTCCCTACATATACTTCTAGTTCTTTATCTATTAACGAGCTACCTTCCTCTTGTTCATTATCCAAGTTTCGCTGACAACTTGCACAATTTAACTGTTCCTCCTCGCAAGATTGCCCACAATTTATACATTTCAAAACAATCCCTCTTCCCATTCATACGTCATTTCAAAATACCTTCGTGTTTTAATAACCACTCTTTCCTCCATAAACCACCAGCATATCCAACAAGCTTTCCACTCTTTCTTATTACACGGTGACATGGAACAATTATTGAAATTGGATTCCGACTATTTGCCCCTCCTATTGCCCGTACAGCTTTTGTATTTCCAACTTTCTCTGCAATATCTAAATATGAAGCACTTACGCCGTATGGAATAGTATAAAGTGCATCCCATACATTTTTTTGAAATGCTGTTCCCTCCGCAGACAGCGGGACCGTAAACTCTTTTCTTTTCCCTTTAAAATATTCATCTAACTCATTTATACATTGTTCTATCATTTCATTTTTATTTTCTTCTTGTCGTTCATCAACAAATATAACAGACGTAATTCCTTCTTGATTCGCTGTAATTTCAAGCAAACCTACTTCGCTTTCATAATAAGCCTGGTACATATGCCATCCTCCAATTCAGTTCATATTAGTCATTGTAACACGAATATACAAAATTTTTCGTATAAGCGTTTTATTAGAGAAACAAAAAAGAGAATGATACAATGTAAGAAAATTCAATTTAGGAGGCTATTGGATGAATTCCGAACTTTTTTCACCTTATACAATTAAGGACGTTACATTAAAAAACCGGATTGTTATGTCACCTATGTGCATGTATTCATCGGAAAACGGGGATGGCCAAGTAACGAATTTCCATCTCATTCATTATGGAACAAGAGCTGCCGGTCAAGTTGGTTTAGTTATGATTGAAGCAACAGCCGTGTTACCTGAAGGTCGAATTTCAAATAAAGACTTAGGCATTTGGGATGACAACCTAATTGAAGGCTTACATAAAACGACTACTTTTATACATGATAATGGTGCAAAAGCTGCCATTCAACTCGCTCACGCCGGAAGAAAAGCAGAATTAGAAACAGATGCGTTAGCTCCTTCAGCCATTCCATTTAATGAAACAATGAAAATGCCAATAGAAATGAGCAAACACCAAATTAAAGATACTGTATTAGCTTTTCAGCAAGCTGCAGTACGATCAAAACAAGCTGGATTTGATGTTATTGAAATACACGGTGCTCACGGTTATCTTATTAATGAATTTCTTTCTCCGCTTTCCAATGAGCGGACTGATGAATATGGTGGTTCACCTGAAAACCGCTATCGTTTCTTACGCGAAATCATTGACTCGATAAATGAAGTTTGGAACGGACCGTTATTTGTCCGTATTTCAGCAAATGATTATCATCCTGACGGGTTAACAGTTCAAGATTATGTTCAGTATACAAAATGGATGCAAGAACAAGGAGTAGATTTAATCGATTGTAGCTCTGGAGCTGTTGTCCCTGCACGCATCGATGTTTATCCTGGGTATCAAGTACAATATGCTAAACATATTAAAGAGCATACTAAGATTGCAACTGGTGCAGTTGGATTGATTACGACTGGGCCACAAGCAGAGCAAATTTTAAATAATAACGAAGCAGATTTAATTTTTATCGGACGTGAATTACTTCGCAATCCGTATTTTCCGAGAATAGCGGCCAATGAACTTGGCTTTGAATTGCAAGAACCTCACCAATATAAGCGAGCACCAGGAAAAATTCATACGAATAAATAAAACCGAGAAGTCATTCTTCTCGGTTTTATTTATTCTATCGTTGTAATTTCATTTGAATTATAAGTATGGATACCTGATTCTTCTCGCAGCGCGGTTATATACATCCCTTTCGCCACATCTTTAGCTGAAATTGGTTTATATTTTTTAAAAGCTCCTTTAAAGATAAACGGAATAATACGAGATAACTTTTCAGCCATTCGTTCGCCGAAACGAAATTCTTGTCGATTTCCTACTAATAATGATGGTCTAAAAATGTGAATACCACCAATCACTAACTTTTGCAATTCTTCTTCCATTTTTCCTTTCACTTGTGAATAAAAGAAGAATGATTTAGGATCCGCTCCCATAGAAGACACGACAAGGAAATTTTGTACCCCTTGTTTTTCAGCTAAACACGCAGCTCGTAACGTATATTCATAATCTACTTTTTTAAAATTTGCTTTTGTTTTTGCTTTTTTTATTGTTGTTCCTAAGCAACTAAAAACATCATCCACAGCAAAGAACTCTTTATATTCCTCTAATACCGAAAAATTAACTTGTTTCTGCTGTAACTTCTCATGTTGCATTTGCATTGGCTCTCTTACAAAAATAGTAACCGAATCGTAGTAATCTGATTCAAGTAATAGACGCGTTATCTCTTGTCCAACTAAACCACTTGCACCGAGTATTAACGCTGTTCGCTTATTCATATATGCATATACCTCTTATTTTACTTTTCTCTCCTTCAGTAAAATACAACCTTTAGGAGTTTCCTGCTCTTATTTTACCACAAGTAAAACACTATGCGTACGCATAGTGCTTTACTCACTCTTTTTTCTCATCTCTCTCTTGTAATTTCGTTATTGTTGTAGCGTCCCCTAAATTACTTATTAATCTTCTTAAAAAAATTAATACGAAAGATAATGGCAATACTACCGCTAATATTAATAAAATAGCTTCCATTAAGTAACCCAAGCGCTCATCCCCCTCTTTACCTCCTTTTCAATATATGAAAACAGCGTTGTCACATATGCATGCATTTGCAAAAATAATACACCTATATTTGACAACTTTATAACAAAAACAAATCGGAATGATTATTATTTATTGCAACTTTATTAAAGATGTATTATACTAAGTTCGCAAACTAAAACGTAATTATTCCGTTTTGCATTAAAATGATATTTTTCTTCTATTATTGGGGAAAATATATCCGTAAAAAAGAAAAGAGGAGAACTTCATGCCTAAAAGATTGACTATATTTTCATTCTTACTTATTTTTACCTTAATTTTCGCTGGCTGCTCAAATAAAAAAGAAAGTAATGCCAAGAAAGATGGAAAGCTAACAGTTTATACAACGATTTTCCCACTTGCTGATTTCGCAAAGAAAATCGGTGGCGACTATGTAAATGTTGAAGCGATTTACCCACCTGGTGCAGATTCACATACATTTGAACCAAGTCAAAAACAAACAGTACAAGTTGCAAAAGCCGATTTATTTGTTTATAACGGCGCTGAATTAGAACCATTTGCTGAAAAAATGGAAAAAACATTACAAAAAGAAAATGTTAAAATTGTAAATGCATCTAAAGGTATTGAGCTTCGTGCTTCTACTGAAGAAGAGCATCATGATCATGGAGATGGCCATAAAGAAGATGAACATCATCACGATAAAGACCCGCATGTTTGGTTAGATCCTACTCTAGCGATGAAACAGGCAGAAAAAATTAAAAATGCACTTGTAGAATTACAACCTGAACATAAACAAGAATTCGAAAAAAACTTTGCAGCACTTCAAACTAAATTTACTGATTTAGACGATGGATTTAAGGCAGCTGTAGCGAACGCAAAAACGAAAGAAATTTTAGTTTCTCATGCTGCCTATGGTTACTGGGAACAACGATACGGCCTAAAACAAATTCCTATCGCTGGAATTTCAGCTTCTGATGAACCATCTCAAAAGCAGCTTGCTGACATTACAAAAACAGTAAAAGAACATAATCTAAAATATATTTTATTCGAAACATTCTCTACTCCAAAAGTAGCATCCGTAATTCAAAAAGAAACTGGTACAAAAGTTTTACGCTTAAATCACTTAGCTACTATTTCTGAAGATGATGCAAAAAATAATAAAGATTACTTCACTTTAATGGAAGAAAACGTAAATACATTGAAAGAAGCAACAAACTAATCCATTATACTTTCTAGGCAGCTGAATCTGTTATTCAGCTGCCTTTTTATGTATTTATCCTTGACTTGACCAAAATAACAAGTAAAATTATCCATATTAGCTTTAAAGCTATATTAATTTAGAAGGTGAGTTGGAATTATGAATCTTCACATTTGTGAAGTAACAGCAAAAAATTGGCGTTCAGTAGTTGCTTTAGACGTCGCAAAAGATCAGCAACAATTTATTGAAAGTAACGCGTTTTCTTTAGCAGAATCATTATATGAAGGAAACGGAACGTCAGTAGGTTTATATGATGGAGAAACACTTGTAGGATACGCAATGTATGGATGGTATTCAGTAAAACATAAAAGTGTATGGCTCGATCGCTTTATGATTGACCAACAATATCAAGGAAAAGGATACGCAAAACGTTTCCTTCGCTTACTCATTCAATTATTACAAGAAAAATTTGAATGCAAAATAATTTACTTAAGTTTACATCCAGACAACAAACTTGCAATGGGACTGTATGAATCATTTGGTTTCCGCTTAAATGGGGATATTGATGATGAAGGTCCAGTTGTAGGTGTTGTAATGGAGTTACTAATAGACGAAAATACAAGCCTGTGAAAACAGGCTTTTTATTATACATTTATCAATTTTTAGTTTCTCCCCCTTATTTAATTCTGTTTTGCAATCTAATAGAATGCTCATAAAAAATAAGCCTGCAATTTACGCAGACTTATTTCACACACTCCTCGAAATGTTCTTGGAACCACTCTTTATTAATATCTCTTCCGATAAAAACTACTTCACTTACTCGCTCTTCGCCCTCTTGCCACTCTCTATCGTACGAAGCAGCAAATAACGTATGTACACCTTGGAAAACGATACGTTTATCTACTCCATCTATTGATAAAATTCCTTTGTAACGATATAAATATTCCCCTAGCTCTTGAACGACAGCTGACATCCACTCATTAAGCTTTTGTAAATCCAGCGGACGTTCTTCACGTAATACAAATGATTTCACACCTTCTAAGTGGTTATGTTCTTTATGAGGGTAAATTTGCAACGTATCTTTCGTTTTAAATGTTTGGATTTGTAATAAAGATGGTATATCTACCTCACAGTTAGTCGCCTCAATTAACTTTGCAGTCGGGTTAATCCCTTGAATTTCATGCAAGAGATGTTCTTTCTCATTCTCTTCAATTAAATCTAATTTATTTACTAAAACGACATCAGCAAACGCAATTTGCTCTTTTGCTTCTAATCCTTTTTCAAAATGTTTATGTATATGATAACTATCTACCACCGTTACAACACCGTTAATTTGGTAAGCAGATTGGATGACTGGATCTAAAAAGAATGTTTGAATAATCGGCCCTGGATTTGCAAGGCCAGTCGTTTCAATTACTAAACCATCAAAATCCATTTTCCCTTCTGCTTTTACGTCCAGTAATTGTTTTAAAGCGACGAGTAAATCTTCACGTACAGTACAACATAAACAGCCATTTGTCATTTCCATAATTTCTTCTTCCACATTCATAATCAACTGATTATCAATGCCAATTTGCCCTATTTCATTTACAATCACCGCTAATTTCTTACCGTGATTTTCTGATAAAATACGATTTAATAAAGTCGTTTTCCCTGATCCAAGAAAACCAGTTAATATTGTTACTGGAATCATTTCGTACCTCTCCTTATACCTATATGTTTCTACATTATAGCATATGAACACTCCCCCACTTAACAAAGCTTGAAGTGGGGGTTTCTAACGTTTCGACCTAACGAACGATTAACGTCAGGGGAGTTAACACATTAGCGAGCTGTTTCACGCCTAACCCCTCTATCCCATTTGTCCATGCATTTGGGATTACTTTTCGTAAAATGTTAGCCGCAGCATTTACATCTGCATTAA